>CAZPDM010000015.1:31146-63341 GCA_964585305.1 uncultured Planctomycetota bacterium
AGAAAGCTAAAGAACCAGAACTTACTGATTTGCCTAAACTAGAAGAGAAAGCTAAAGAACCAGAACTTACTGATTTGCCTAAACTAGAAGAGAAAGCTAAAGAACCAGAACTTACTGATTTGCCTAAACTAGAAGAGAAAGCTAAGTTTAAATCATCTAAAAAAGGCAAAACAAAAATATAAATTAGGAGTGTAAAGCGGAATGGAACAAGACTTAATAAAAAGCGAAGCTGAATTTGCAGGTTTTGTTGATAAAGGTACTCAATTAGTATTGCAAGATGCTATTAAAAAAGTAGTCGAATCCTTCCAACAAACAGATGCTATAGAAGATATTTTAAAATATTTGGAAGAAGTTCGTACACATTTGCAAACACAGTCTGAACGAATTAAAGATTTAGAGCAAAACCTTAAACAAAGTAATGAGCGGAATTTGGCTTTAGAAACTTCTGTTCGTGGTCTTCTTCAACGTATTCAAACAATGGAAGTCCAATTATCTGATAATAGCAAACGCATTGAAGACAGCAGCAAACACATTGAAGAAAATAGCCAACAATTACAAGAATCTTTGCATTATATTGAAAGATTTGCAATTAAACTTGAAAGTTTAGTTATGTTCTTTGAGCAACCTCCAATGAAACGGATGTTTGGAAAACTCGAAAGTCGCAATCTATAAGAAATTTATCCCAACTGTATTTTAAGCATTTTAGGGTGAGTTAGTTTTGCAAAAGGAAATAATTTCATGTTAAAGCAACGTATTAGTGGAATTTTAATGCCAATCGCATCCTTACCTGCTAAGGATGTTGGTAACTTTGGAAAAGTAGCTTTTCAATTTTTAGATCAGTTGGTAGCTGCTGGGCAAAAAATTTGGCAAATGTTGCCAATTGGACCAACAATTACTCATGATTCTCCTTTTTATTCCCCATCTGCTTTTGCAATTAGCTTCAATTATATTGCATTAGGCGATTTGGTAAATAATCCTAATAGAAATGTTTTGACTCAAGCAGAGCTAGATGAATACATCAAAAAATTTGATTGGGAAAATCCTAACCGAATTAATTATGGTTTATTATGGGAACAGAAAAGACCTTTACTTCAAAAAGGCTATGCTCGCTTTTTAGAAAAAGATGGAATCAAAAATTCTGCTTTTGTAAAGTTTATTGAAGGTCAATCATTATGGTTAGAAGATTATGCTAAATTCATGGGCATTAAGGAAATCTATCTTAGTGATAAGGATCATGATACTTGGTTTAAATGGCCACTAGAATTCAAAGAAAAAGCCACATTTGAAAAGCATTACCAAGAGTTTATGAAAATTGCAGAGCATAACAAACATAATAGTAATGTCTCATCTTGGAAATGGTCGAATGTTTCTGATTATTGGAATTTAGAAAGTGTCCAACGTTTCCAACAAATTCATTATTATGCTGGATTCCACAAATTCTTACAATGGATTCTAATGGAGCAATGGCAACAACTCAAAGCTGCAAGCCAAAGAAAAGGCATTATTTTGATTGGGGACTGCCCTATTTACGTTGCACCGGATAGTGCTGATGTTTGGGCTAATCAGAATGTTTTTAAGCTGGATAACCAAGGTAATCAATCCTGCTATGCAGGAGTTCCTCCAGATTATTTTTCTCCTAAATATGGACAATTCTGGGGAAATCCCATTTATAAATGGTATAGCAATGAAGAAACTAAAGAACCAAATCCTATTACATTAGAGTGGTGGTATAAACGCCTGCAACACCAATTTAATTTATTTGATGAAGTCCGCATCGATCACTTCCGTGGTTTTGCAGGATATTGGGAAATCCCTGCCGATAATTGTACGGATATTGATGAAAAGGGCGTGAAAGTAAAAACAGCCAAATATGGCACTTGGAAACCAGGCCCAAACCTTGAACTTTTTAAATATATTGCTGAAAAAATTGGAAAAAAAGTTACAGAGCTTCCTATTATTGCAGAAGATTTAGGTGTTATTACGGAAGAAGTTACTAAACTTCGAGACAGCTTACAAGCTCCTGGAATGGCTGTTTTCCAATTTGCGCCATGGAATCATCTTCATTATGAAGTATGGCCAGGGAACTATGAATACATCAAAGATGTACAAAAAGTAAAAGAACTTCCCTTACATCTACGTGAAAATTGGAATCGATTATATTATTGGAGTGAGAACAAATTTAACGCTCTTATCAAACATGAATTCTTGCCAGAAAATGCTCAAACAAGTGGAAAACTTGTTTGCTATCCAGGTACTCATGATAATGAAACTTTGATGGGATGGTTTACTTCCGCAGATCGTACTCCTGTTGAAAAAGCTATTTTTGAGCGTTATTTAGATTTCCACTTAAATGGCGATGCTTCAGATCCTTTGCATTGGAAAGTCATTAAAGTATTGGAACTATCTCCTGAAATTCGCTATACAATCTTTCAAATGCAAGATATTTTAGGGTTACCCAATGTAGAAACTGTAAATGAGTTAGAAATTAGAATTCGCATGAACATTCCCAATGTAGAAAAACAATGGATGTGGAAACTTGCAGAAGGACAATTTACTCAGGAAATAATTCAGAAGCTACGCCAAGCCACACAAAATGGCGAAAGATGTTAAGTAAAGATTTTTAAATAAAAAAACAGCATCCTTTTTTGTAGGGTGCTGTTTTTTGTAATTAACCTTTTTTGATTATATATACTAATACAGCGCAAGCTGTAGCCAATAGAATCCAAATAACGATTTTTCCCCATCCACTTTTTTCTTCAACAGGTTTAGGAGTTGCTTTAGGTCCTAATTTTGTAGGATCTTGAGCTACATTGGTTTCAGAAAAATTAGGAGGCGCGCTGAAAGTTTTGCCAGCATACATATCATAAAATCGCTGTTGAATTTGCTCAGAAGTTGCATCTGCTAGTAAAGTTTTAGAGCCATCCGTAGGTTCTGCTTGGGAAAGCAAGCTGCCTTCTTTTATATTCCGACGCAAGGGATGGATTATATCACTATAAGCATCTTCTAATAGAAAACGATTTAATTGAACAGTAGCTTCTGTAGATTGAAAAGCCTCAGATTCTTTATAATTTTTTAAATACCATTTGATTAAAGTTCTTGTTTCTTGGGAAAAATCTTTTTCTATTTCTTGAAATAAATCTTGATCATAAAATACAGGTCCCATAATAATTTGATTGAGTTCATATAAAACTCTTCGAATAAGATTGATACTTGGGGCATCACTCTCTTTATGTTCTGCTAGCATTTTCTGAGCGCGTTCGGAAAATTTACTATATAAAAGTTGAGAAATCTCATCATCAGCATTTTTAAATCGTAATACAAAATCTGTAGTATTTCGAATAGATTGCATATCTAATAACCAAGTACGATATTTATGATTGGCTTCTTGAAAAATCTTTTCCATTTCTTCTGGAGGTTTTTTTTTCATTTCCTCGAAAACATCTGCTGGAAATAGTGCATAAATATTGCTATATATTGCTAATAAAAAAAGTAAAAGATAATGCATATTTTTTACCCTCCTAGTTATATTTCTAATAAAAAACGTGCTATGAAATTGCTAGGCAATAATTATAGCACGTTTTTTTTTATTTTCACAAAAATTATTTAATACTTAAAGAAACAAATTTTAATGGCTGCCAAACAAGAGGAAGGGTAAAACCAAAACGGCTCCCATCATCTGCTGTCAGACGTTCATCATGATTAAAATAGAACTTTGCATTTTTATTATATGAACCAGTTTTAGGATTATATCCTGGGCCAGCAATAAGTGCCTCATTTTTACAAATCATGGAACCATTGATAACAATATCTGAGCTGCTTGTTGTATATCCAGTATTTGCATTTTTATAAGTATAGCTTGAATTGTAAAAATAGCCTACTGAAAAATGGTTGGTATAAAATACTCCATCGAGTTGAGGAAAATCTTGGACTTTATAGGTTGATGTCGTGGTATTTATACTGGGCCAGGGATTGTCATTTTCTTCATTCCAATAAGTTAAATTTCTAAAATTGGTTACACCACTAGGAAGATTAGCCCAGTTAGTTGTAGAAAGAGATTCTTTAAGACCAAACACAGACATCATATTAAGACCTGTAACATCCGGATCAAAAGTTCCATCGCCATCAATATCTTCACCTGTGCCAGGAATAATAGAACCATCCGGAGAAACTTCTGTTGTAAATTTTCCGTCATCTTCGCCTTCGTCATCAGTATTAGGAATTTTATCAATCCCCGCATCTTCCGCGTTATTGTTTAAGGGGTCATCTACATAAGCTTTTACTTCAGATTGCCAGGTACTACTTGTAAAATCAGAGAGAACTAAATTTTCGCGGGCAAAGAATCCCACCAAATCGCAGCCTTGTTTATCCCAAAGATCGCGACGGCTTTCACGAGAACTTTCCGAGTTAATTGTAGGTTGCAATTCCCCAGGAGCATTTACATAAAGCAATCGTTGGGGGAAATATATATTACGTCCGGAATAAATAGTTCCAGTTCCTTTGATCCAACCACGAATAATAACATCCCCACGAACGACGACAGTGCCATTGATTTCAACAGGTGCTTCTTTTGTTCCTTCAAGGTATAAATTTTGTTGAGTTTCGTTATCCCCTTGAATACCATCACAAACTGTAACTCCGTTAATTTTAATACTGCTGTTTTGATCTTTGGCCATATTTTCATAAAGGGTTAAATTATTAATATTAGGCATAGGTTCCTGTGGAACAGGGGGGGTTGTATCAGCACCTTTTAATCCTGCGTAAAGATCTGCTTTACTTTTTGTATTGACTGTTCCAACAATAGCGTTCCAAGCGTAAACTCCGCCATCATCTTGTTTTCCATTGCCATTATCGTCAATATGTCCTATAAAATCATTATTTACTACGCTTTCAAATCTATCTTTTCCATTGATAATAGGATTATATTTAAAAGAAAAAGTTCCATTTGCACGAACATTCCCATATACTTCTATAGATGAACCATAAATCCAGCCCCAATTATTTACAAAATAAGCGTAATCAAATACATGTGGTACTTGTGTAGCTATTTCATAAGTAGCAGTAATGGAAACTTGATATTTAGGATTGGCTGCACTAGGAAGATAGCCTGTTGATGAGAGAGATAGATAGCGAACAGAATTCGTCGTATTTCCTTCTATATCTTTTCCTGTTGGTACTTGAAAATCCGTGCTAGTCAATCGCTTGAGTGTTACAGTATATTCGCCAACTTTTATAGTATTACCATTATATGGCGCGTTTAATGATTCGTTTTCAAAAAGTTTTTTATCTGTTAATTTATCGACTTCTGTAAAAGACACAACACTATTTGCAAAATTAGCATTTAAATATTGGACTCCGCGTGCTAAACCAGATTCAGCAATGTACATTGCTTTCATTTTTTGCATTTCCTGGCTGCTATAGGTATAATCAGATGCTGACATGTAAATTGCAGAACCAGCAAAGGATATGATCACCATACCAGTAATAATAGCTAAGATAAGCGCGCTTCCTTTTCTTTGAAAAAAAATATTCATGGGACTTCCTTTCTGAATATTGCGGAAAATTGCGAATCTAGTCCAGAAATATTTTTTAAGAAAATATTGCTATTCCTGAATTTTCCTTTTAAACAAGCTTGGTAGAATATATGATTTTACTATTTTTTAAAAAAAAGAACAAATGAAAAAAAGTTTTCTATGTTATTTTTTCTCTTTATTCCAAAAATAACGCGTAACAAATAGCTTAATCAGCTATTATATTACGCGTTATTTTTAAATTAAGTAAATTTTTATTCTATTGTTGTAGAGATATGAGTCATCGGATTCCATACACGTGGGAATACCATATTAAACCGTGTTCCATCTTCACCAGTAAGTCTTTCATCATGGCAAATATAAAGTTTACCTGTGCTGAAATTAATAGATTCATTTCTTGAAATAACAGAGCCATTGAAGGATATTTCATTTGTTACACCATTTTGTTTCTTTCCATTTTTATAGGTATAACTGCTATTCGCAACATATCCAGCTACAAAATGGTTTGTATATAGAACACCATCAATTTGTGGCCAATGTGTAACTTTTGAGGAAGAAGAGGTGGTATTTGTACATGGCCATGGATCATCGGTACTTTCATTCCAATAAGATAAATTCTTAAAAAGAGTTACACCACTAGGAAGGTTTTCCCAATTTGCTGTAGATAAAGCGTCTTTTAATCCAAAAATTGTCATCATATTGCTACCTGAAATCCCTGGATCGTACGCACCATCACCATCAATATCTTCGCCAGTACCAGGAATGGGATTTCCGCTAGGATCATACTCAACTGTCCAAACACCATCTTTTTCGCCTGCATCACCTGTAGCAGGAATTCTATCTATCCCAACATCTTCTGAGCCTGTGTTATCATTTTTAACGCCATTAATTACTGAAGTATCATCAATGTACTGTTTGGTTTTTGATTGCCAAGTAGAATTGCTAATATCTCCAAGTAAAATATTTTCACGAGCAAATAAACCAACTAAATCACATTCTTGCTTATCCCAAAGATCTCTGCGATTTTCACGAGATGTTTCAGTGTTAAGAGTTGGCCGTAGTTCATTAGGAGGATTAACATAAAGCAAGCGTTGTGGAACATAAACATTTCTTCCAGCGTATATTACGCCTTTTCCTTTGATCCATCCGCGAAGAATAACATCCCCACGTACCACAACAGTTCCAGTAACTTCAATAGGTGCTGCTTGCGTGCCTTCGAGATATAAATTTTGTTTTGTTTCATTGTCTCCAAGAACGCCATCGCAAATAGTTACACCATTGATTTTAATACTGCCTGCTTTGGAAGGCTCATCTAAACTTTTTGCTTTTGCTTCATAAAAAGCAAGATTAGTTAGGTTAGGCATAGGCTCTTGTGGGATAGAAGGTTGGGTATTTACGCCTTTTTTCCCTTCATATTTCACTGCTTGCTTTGAACTTGAGCTAGGACTTCCTGTAATTACATTCCACGCATAAATTCCACCATCATCAGCTTTGCCA
Organism: uncultured Planctomycetota bacterium; assembly: GCA_964585305.1. Classification (GTDB taxonomy): domain Bacteria; phylum Planctomycetota; class Uabimicrobiia; order Uabimicrobiales; family JABWCH01; genus CAZPDM01. The sequence continues at coordinate 38,172 of CAZPDM010000015.1, forward strand.
TTGGCATTGTCATCAAGTCTGTTAATCAAATTATTTCCTTCGACTCTTTCAAAACGATCTTTTCCATTGATGACTGGGCCTTGCAAGCTAAAATTTCCATTCGCACGAACATTTCCATAAGTTGTAATACTTGAACCATATAGCCAGCCCCAATTATTCACAAAATAAGAGTAATCAAAAACATGCGATACTTGGGTACTCATTTCGTATGTAGAAGTTATGGTAACTTGATGTTTAGGATTTTTTGCATCTGGGATATATCCTATTGCTACAAGAGAAACATAGCGAACAGATGTTGGCTTATCGCCTGTTATATCCTTACCTTCAGGAACTTCAAAATCATCTGAAGTTAAACGTCTTACAGTAACTGTATATTCGCCTAATTTTACAGTGCTACCATTATAGGGAGCATAAAAGGCTTCCTCGGTAAATAAATTTTGATCGGCTAGCTCGTCAATTACAGCCAATGTTAAAACGTTATTAGCAAAATTTGCATTCATGTACTGTACACCGCGAGCTAATCCTGACTCAGCAATATACATTGCTTTCATCTTGCCAACTTGTTGGGTACTATAACGATAATCGGATGCCGACATATAGATTGCGGAACCTGCAAAAGAAATAATTACCATTCCCATAATAATAGATAAAATAAGTGCGCTTCCTTTTTCTTTAGAAAAATTTATATAACCCATAAAGGTTCCTTTCTGGACATTGTAGAAATTACCCCTAATCCATACATTCCTAATTTGCTTTTGTTTGGGAAAACAATAAGTTTTGTAATTAGAAGGTCGGAAAATATTTGTTGCGGCCTTTGATTGTATTCAATCAAAGGTTAAGCAACAAAGTATTTTCCATTAAAAATAAATGTTATATATAATTGACCTATTTAAAACTTTCAAAGAAAGAATACAATTATTTTAAATAAAACTTTAAAAAAATACAATGGAAAAACAAATATTTTCCTCTTATTTTTTTCCTTGACTTTTTTTTTATTATTGCTAAAATATTCTCAATTAAGAGTAACCGCAAGTTTTTATTAAACTTGCATTTTCTTTAGGAAAAAAAATATAATTACCTCGCAATTTTTTTAATAGGAAAATTTTATAAATTATTTCCCAAAAAATAATTGTGTGATGAAATACTTGCTGTAACTGTACCATATTATTAGAGGACAGACATGCTTAAAGCGAAATTATTTAAAGGTTTTGCTATTTTAATCATTATGTTTGGTGTTTTATCAGGTTTTTTTGCAATTCGAATGATTGAAAACAGAATTATTGGAGAAGCTCAACGCCGTGTCCAATTTGATATGAATAGTGCTTTATATGTATACCATTCAAAAATGGAAGAAATTGGCACAATTCTACAATTGGCAGCAAATAAGCAAGCCATTTTAGAAGCTGCTGAAAAACAAGATTGGACAAGCCAAGATATTCGTAAACGCTTAGAAATCATTCGCTCAAAGCTAAAACTTGATTTTCTTAGCGTTATTTCTATAGATAGCCAAGTAGTTTTAAGGACAGCATCCTCCAAAATTAGCGATTATAAATCTTCTACAGATCCCTTTTTTGCAGATGTGCTAAGTGGAAAACCTGTTTCCTCAATGAAAGTTTTCTCAAGAGAAGAATTATCAAATGAAAATCAAGACTTAGCAGATCAGGCTTTCATTCAGTTGGAAGAAAGCCCACGCGCCAGGTTGAGTAATAAAAAAGTGGAAGATCGTGGAATGGTTATGCTTGGAGCAGCTCCTATCATCAAACATAATCAAGTATTAGGTGCAATATACGGAGGAATTTTACTCAATCGTAACTATAACTTTGTTGATTCCATTAAAGCCGCTATTTATACCAAAAAGACAATTATTAACGAGGAAGGCAACATAAATAATAGCACAGAGACAGATGAAGATACATCAGTCGGAACAGCAACAATATTTTTGTACGATGTGCGTATTGCTACAACAATTAGTATGGGATATGGAAAACGCGCACTGGGAACAAGAGTTTCAAAAGAAGTTGCTGATTGTGTTTTAGAAGGAAATGGATCTTGGTTAGGTCGTGCTTTTGTTGTTAATGATTGGTATTTAACAGCTTACCATCCTATTTCAGACTATCAGGGCAAAATTATCGGGATGCTTTATGTTGGGCTATTGGAAAAACCTTTTCAATCTATTGGAAATGTTATTCTTACTCGATATATTTGGATTTTGTTAGCAGGTTTAATCATGGCCTTAGTTTTTTCTTTTTGGTTTTCTGATAGATTAGCAAGACCTATTCATCGTTTGGAACAGGCTACTAACCAAATGAGACAAGGCTTAAATCCTGGGCAAATTCCTGTAGATAAAACTACAAAAGAAACACAAAATCTCATTGTTGCTTTTAATGAAATGGCTTTATCCCTTGCAGAGCGTGAAACACATCTTAAAGAAGCAAATGAAAAATTAGAAGAAATTAATGAATCGTTAAAAGTTACGAATCGTAGCTACATGGAAACATTAGGCTTTGTTTCGCATGAATTAAAAACTCCTGTTGCAACAATGATGAACTATATTTTCTTACTTAAAGAGAAAAAACTTGGAGATCTTACCGAAAAACAAGATAAAGCGGTAAAAAACCTTGATAATAATATTAAGCATGTTGTAGAGATGATCCGACATTATCTTAATCTATCTCGTATTGAAAATGGAGTATTACAACCAAATAAAACTAAGGTTGCATTAAAACAAGAAATTCTAAATGCTATCTTGGAAAACTTTGATGCGGATTTTATCAGTCATAAGATAAAACTTGAGAATATGCTTACAGAAGAAATTTCCTTAAATTGCGATCTCAATATGATCCGTGAAGTTTTTGAAAATCTTATTAGCAATGCTATCAAGTATGGTCGTGATGAAGGTAGATTGCGCATTACAGCAAAGGTAAACCAAGATTTTATAGATTTTTCCGTTGCAAATGAAGGGGAGGGGATTCCGCCTGAAAAAATTGGGAGTATTTTTCAAAAATTCTCTCGATTGGAAGAGCAAAAAGCTGCCCGAAAACAAAAAGGGACTGGTTTGGGGTTATTTATTACCAAACATATTGTAGAAGCTCATGGTGGTACAATTAGTGTAAACTCTACTCCTAACGAATGGACGGAATTTTGTTTTTCTTTGCCTTGCTATAAGGAGAAAATTTAAACATGGCTACGCCAATGGAAAAGCTCTTGGACATGCGTCGCAAGGCTACATTTCGCGTGTTTGAACAAAAGTTCAAAGCTCCGGTACGTATTACTGTAGGATCGGCAACTTGTGAGAATTCCGCCGGAGCAGTTGCCGTTTATGAACGTTTGCAAGAACTGATCAAAAAGAATCCTCAGCTTGATGTTGTTATTGGGCGTGTAGGATGCGCAGGTCGTTGCGATCTTGAGCCTCTTGTAACTGTTGTTGCCCATCGTCAAATTCCTGTAAAATACACACGTATAACACCAGAAAAGATTGAAAAAATTTTTCAATCTCACATCTTGGAAGGTAAAGTGGTAGAAGAATATACCATGAAACGTCAAGATGGACCTATGTCTGCAGAACGTGTTGTAACAGTATGTGGTGGTGCTCGCTGTTTAAAAAATGATTGCCAAAAAATTAAAGACGCCTTCTTAGAAGGCATTCAAAAATATGGTTTATCGGAAAAAGTAGTTGTTACTCAATCTGCTTGCCAAGGTCTATGCGATGTTGGCCCAGTTGCATTTGTTCATCCAGATGGAGTAATGTACCAAAAATTAACTCCAGAAATTGTACAACATATTTGCCAAAGCCATCTCAAAAATGGCCGTAGTTTAGGGGAATATGCTTGGTCGGGAGAACGTCTTGCAAATAGATTTTTCCCATTCTTTGGTGATGTCCATTTCTTTGGAAAACAATTACGTTTAACTTTACGCAATTGTGGTGTTATTGATCCAGAAAGTTTAGATGAATATTTAGCTGTTCGTGGATATGAAGCAGTTGCAAAAGTTTTAACTGAAATGACTCCTCAACAAGTTATTGATTCTATTCTTGAATCCGGATTACGTGGACGTGGCGGCGGTGGATTCCCAACTGGTAAAAAATGGCAATTCGCAGCATCACAAAAAAATGCTGTTAAATATATGGTTTGCAATGCTGATGAAGGTGACCCTGGCGCATTTATGGATCGCAGTATGATCGAAGGCGATCCACATAGTCTTTTGGAAGGGTTAGCGATTGCTGGGTTTGCTATTGGTGCTAAACAAGGATTTATCTACATTCGTGCAGAATATCCTTTGGCCGTTTCCCGTTTGGAAAAAGCTATTTTACAAGCACGTGAAATTGGACTTCTTGGTAAAAATATTCTGGGTAGCGGTATTGATTTTGATATTGAAGTTCGTTTGGGTGCTGGTGCTTTTGTGTGTGGAGAAGAGACTGCTCTTATCCATTCTATCGAAGGCAGCCGAGGAATGCCAAGTCCAAGACCTCCCTATCCAGCAATATCTGGTCTTTGGGGCAAACCAACTGTTATCAATAATGTAGAAACTTTATATAATGTTCCTGTTATTATTTTGGATGGTGCCAAATGGTTCCGTTCCATTGGAACTGAAAATAGCAAAGGGACTAAAGTATTTGCATTGGCTGGAAAAGTAAAAAATACTGGGCTAGTAGAAGTTCCTATGGGAACAACTTTACGAGAAGCCGTCTATGATGTAGGCGGTGGAATTAAAGATGGCAAAGGATTTAAAGCTGTACAAACTGGCGGGCCAGCAGGCGGTTGTTTGACAGAAGCAAATTTAAATACGCCTATCGATTATGATTCTCTTGCAGCAGCAGGAAGTATCATGGGTAGCGGCGGTATGATTATTATCGACTCAGATAATTGCATGGTAGATATTGCAAAATTCTTCCTGGATTTCACTCAAAGTGAATCTTGTGGAAAATGCACGCCTTGTCGTGAAGGTACTCGTATTATGTTGGAAATCTTGAAAAAGATCACCGAAGGTAAAGGCGAGCCAGAAGATTTGGTTAAACTTGAAGAACTTGCAAAAACTATCAAAAATTCTTCGCTTTGCGGACTTGGTCAATGCGCACCAAATCCAGTTCTTAGTACCATGCGCTATTTCCGTAGTGAATATGAAGCCCATATTTACGAAAAGAAATGTCCTGCGGGTGTATGTACTGCATTACTTAAATTTACAATCAACCCAGAAAAATGCGTGGGATGTACAGTTTGCAGTAGAAAATGCCCAGTAAATTGCATCCAAGGTTCTCCTAAAAAAGTTCATGTCATTGATCAAAAACAATGCGTCAAATGCGGCACTTGCTTAAACGTTTGTAAGTTTGGTGCTGTAGTTCGCAGTTAATTTCGCAAAGAGGGATGTTATGGATAATTCCAACAACCAAACTTGCGCTTGCTCCTGCAGTTGCAAAGAAATATTTCCAAAAGAAATCCTTGATTATATTAAAGAATGCTGCCAAAAACCACATTCTGAAAGCTTTTTAATTCCAGTTCTCAATAAAATACAAAATCACTTTGGTTATCTTACTCCAGAATATTTGGAAGAGGTTTCCCGTTTGATGCGTATTCCATCCGCAAAAATTAGTGGCGTTGCGACATTCTACCATTTATTTACATTTGTTCCACGTGGAAAACATCGCGTTTCTGTTTGCATGGGAACAGCTTGTTATGTAAAAGGTGCACCACGTGTTCTTGAACGTTTGGAAAGCCTTCTTAAAATTAAAGAAGGCCAAGTAACTCCAGACAGAGAATTTTCTATTGAAATTGCTCGATGCGTTGGGGCTTGTGCTTTAGCACCAGTGGTTACGGTAAATGACCGTGTATATAGCGATGTTAAACCAGATCAAGTAGAAAAAATTTTACAAGATCATGGTTTCAAAAAGTAGCAATTAACTTTTAGGGAGGCCGTAAGCCATGTTAAATAAGAACAAAATTGTATTGGTAGATGATGATGTCGCATTTGTTGAATCTAACAAAGACTTATTGGAAGCCTACAATTACGAAGTTTATACCGCATATAATGGTGAGGCTGGATTAGAACTCGCCAAGCAAGAGCGGCCATATCTAATGGTTCTTGATGTAATGATGGCTGGCCGCCCTGAAGGGTTTGAAATTGCTCGAAAGATTCCAAAGACTCCAGAGCTTCAAGGAATGAAAGTATTGTTGGTTACGGGTTTTGCTAAAAGCATGAATCGCAAACTTTCGCCTGATGAAGAATGGCTTCCAGTAACTCGTATTTTGGAAAAGCCAATCGATCCATCTCGACTTATTGCAGAAATCCAAAAATTAATAGAAACCGATAATAGTAATAATAATCAATAATTAAAATTATAATAATTTTCCCCTGGAGTTTTTGAATTCATTAGAAAGGTTTTTATGACAGAAATAAAGAAAAAAATCCTTTTGGTAGATGATGATGTTGAATTTGTAGAATCTAATAAAGAAATTTTAGAAGCCGAAGGATATGATGTTGTAGTTGCCTACAATGGCACAGAAGGTATTGAAAAAGCTACCAAAGAAAAACCTGATCTTATGATTTTGGATGTAATGATGGCTACTAAAACCGAAGGGTTCGAAGTAAGCCGTAAAGTTTCACAAAATGAAGAGTTGAAAAAAATTCCGATTATTCTTGTAACCGGTATTCGTAAAGAAATGAATCTTCCTTTTGGGTTTGAACCAGATTCTACATGGTTACCAGTTGATAGTATTATGGAAAAACCTATTGATCCTAAACGATTTTTAGAAACTGTTAAAAAAAGACTATCAAAGAAACCAGAGTAGCTTAAAGAAAAAAATAGAAAAAATTGGACGCAAAATATTTTGCGTCCAATTTTATAATTTTTTTTAACTATTTTTTAACTATTTGAATTTTTGGAAAATATTCTTTATGATTGGGACAAAAGATTATGCCTAGTATGCAACAGATTTCGAATTGGATTTCTCAACAAACCACAATTATTCAAAAAAATATTGATGACTCTCCATCATTATCATTAAAATATTCTCCCTCTCATAAAGCAATTTTGACTCTCGTTATTTCTACTGTCATGCTTTGGGGAATAAATTTTGTAGCATCTAATCCTGAAGTTCAATATTCTGTAACCAAACTTTGGATAAGTTATGTAGGAACAACAAAATTTGGAAAAAGTTTGACACCTTTAATAAAATATATTTTTTGGGCTTGTACATGTTTTTTATTTTATTTTCTTATTCCTGCTTTAACTTGTCGATTTTTATTTCGTGAGTCATTAAAAAATTTTGGTTTTTCCCTGAAAAATCTTCATTTACAACTTTATTTGTTATTATATTTTCTACTTTTTTGGGGTTTGCTTGCGTGTTCTTATACAGATTCCTTTAAAACTTCCTATCCCATGTATCGCTATCCTCAAAAATGGGTTGATTTATTTATTTGGGAAATCTTTTATTTATTACAGTTTGTTGCTCTTGAATTTTTCTTTCGCGGTTTTATGCTTCATGGAATAAAAGCAAAATTTGGAATACTATCTATTTTTGTATGCCTTGCGCCATATATGATGATTCATTTTCATAAACCTGCCCTTGAAGCATTTGCTTCCATTTTTGCTGGATTTATTTTAGGAATTTTATCTCTTCGAACAAATACAATTTTTGGAGGAATCTTGCTCCACTATCTGGTTGCATTAAGCATGGACATTCTTTGTCTATGGCAAAAAGGTTGGCTATCTTATGGCTAAGATATTTTTCTTATGTTTATTAGGCGGCATTTTTTATGGGCTGGGCTTTCCACATAAAAATTTATCATCTTTTGGCTTTGGGCCTGTTATTGGAATGACGTTATTTTTTTCTCAACTTTCTTTTTTCAATAGCAAACAATCTTGGAAACAAGATGTTTTTGCATGGTTTAATTTTTCAGCAAGTGCATATTTTATAATTTATAATTGGATTCCTTTTACATTACAAGAGTTTGGAAATATCCATTTCCCATGGAATCATATCTTTGGATTATTTTTTATAATTTTTGTTTTTCCTCAATATTTACTTTGTATTTTATTTTTTTATGTTATAAATAAGAAGTTTTCTTTTTTAATTCGACTTTCTTTTATTTCGCGTAATATATTGTTTTCAACGATTCTTACTTTGCTAGATTATTTTATTCCTCAGATCTTTCCGAACCATACAGGGTATATGGCTATTCATCTTTCGCCATATTTGAAATTAGCAACAATATTTGGTTTTTCTTTTTTTTCCTTTCTTACATTTTGGTTTGCTCTAAGTTTTATAACATGGATAAAATCAAAAAAGATAGACATATTAGCAATATTTCTTTTTTTTCCTTTTATATTTGTTAGCATTTTTTTTCCACTTAAATATCCTACTAGTTCAAAAGAGTCCTTAAATTTACGATTAGTTCAAGCCAATATTGAAAATATTAAAAAAAAGTCAAACACCCTTTCTATGCAGTTAGAAACACTGCAAATATATCAAAATTTAACCCTGCATGTTTCAGAAAAACCTCTCGATATAATTATTTGGCCAGAATCATCTTTCCCTTACCTCCTTAATTCTAAAAAGTTAAAAGAAAACCCATCACATATTCCACAATTTTTAAACAAGATTTATCAATATACTCATGCAGATTTGTTCTTCGGAGGGATGGATCAAGTTCAAGGAAAAGAATTTTCTGACTTTGAAAATATATACAATGCAGCATTTTTTCTTACCTCAGGAAAAATTCAAGAAGTTTATCATAAAACAAAACTCATTCCCTTTGGAGAAACTTTTCCTTTCGGACATTGGAATTATTATTTAAAAAAATATGTACGTACGAGCTTTTTTAAACAAGGCGAAAGTTTTCCAATTTTCACAACAAAGAAAGATGTAAATTTTATTGCTTCTATTTGCTATGAAATTCTTTTTCCAGAAATAATTCGCAAATACTTGACTCATCACGATTCCCAAACACCACATTTTATTATAAATATCACAAATGATTCATGGTTTGGCAATACAGATGAGCCATTTCAACACCTTTTCATTGCAAGATTTCGAGCAATAGAATTTCAAATTCCTATTGTGCGAGTTACAAATACTGGTATTACTTCCGTGCTTTATCCCAATGGAACTGAAAGTCGCCAAATTGAAATCAATCAACAAAATATTCTTGATATAGAACTTCCCATAGAAAAAGTTTTTCCTACTTTTTATCAAAAATGGGGAATCTTATCTTTGATTGTTTTTATGCTAGCACTATTATTATTATCATTTTTTTTTTTAAAAATTAGGAGGGGATATGAAAATTAAAAAACTTATAGTACCTTGTATTTTCTTTTCGCTGTTAATTGCATGTTTTACTTTAGTCAATAATTGTTCTAATGATGGTAGCGATCCTTTTGATGAGGATTCAAATTCCAAAGGAAAATATATTTATTGTACAAGTAGCATAGCTAAAGGTAGCAATAAAGTTCCGGAGAGCATTAGTGTATATAACATAGATGATTCTGGAAATGTTGTCCCTATTCGTACTATAGCCGGTGCGAATACTGGAATTGACGGCCCAGAAAAAATTTTCACTACAGCAGAAGAATTATTTATTACAAACGTACTAGGTAGCATTGTTGTATTCGATCGTGAAGCAAATGGAAATGCTAGTTATAAACGCAGAATACAAGGAGATATGACTCAGCTAAATGGAAGTGCTGGAGGCATTTTTATAGTAAATGGAGAAATGTTTGTAAGCAGTCCAGATAACGATCGCATAAATATATACAATCAAACCGATACAGGAAATATTGCGCCCAAACGTTCTATTATGGGTGGAAATACACAGCTTAATAATCCCTCTTGCGTTTTTATTACAAATAATAAAATTTTCGTTACCAATAGAGGAAGTAATAGTATTACTGTGTATGGACAAAATAGCTCAAATGATGTTGCCCCCTCACAGGTTATTACTTCAGCTAATATGGATATTCCACACGGAATTTCTGTAGTAGATGGCGAAATTTTTGTCGTATCAAATAATGGTATTCATGTCTTTAGAGAAAATGCCAATGGTAATAATGTTGTTCCTGTAAGAGAAATTATGGGAGCTAATACAGAATTAACTCTTGCTTTTGGAATATGGGTAACTGATACAGAAATTTTTGCTGTCAGCTACAAAAACAATTCCATTCTTGTATTCAATAAAACTGATTCAGGAAATGTTGCTCCTATTCGCAAAATTGCAGGAGAAGATGCTGGATTAACAGGGCCAACTTCTATTTGTGTTCAACAAGGAAGCGAAGCAAAAGTATTATCCGATATTTCGGTTGTTAAAAACGATTCTGGAATTACTATTGAATGGAAGAATTCATCACAAGATATTATTGGTTTCTATCTTTGGAAATCCCAAAATAACCAACCTTTTCAAAATATTACTCCTCTGATGATTTTAACAAATGCGGCGGGAGAATACAGCTACTTTGATCGCAATATTTCTGAAGGAAATAATTATCAATATAAACTTCAACAAATTGATATTATGCACAAACAACTTTGGGAAAAGCCTTTCTCTCTTAAAAAATAGTTTTGATTAAGACTAATTCGGGAAATAGCTATCTTGAAAAAAAAATTATTATAGGAAAAAAGATAGCTATTTCCTTAAATTAGTCTTAATCAAGATTATAAATTAAGAGTGTTGCTCTTAGTAATTTTTTATTTTAGTTATGTGCTTTATAGCTAAAATTTGGAGAACAGAAATGCCGAGTATTAAGGCAATTATTGATGGAAAAGAATTAGTTGTTGAAGCAGGGCAAACGATTTTACAAGCTGCGAAAGCTAACAACATTCACATTCCTACTTTATGTTATCATCCGGCTGTAGCTCCTTATGGTGCTTGCCGTCTCTGTTTGGTACAGATCAAAAATAACCCAAGATTACTGCCATCTTGTACAACTGAGTTAGTCGATGGCATGAATATTTTAACAACAACACCAGATATTATTACAGCTCGCAAAGCCCTTGTTGAACTCATTCTTATTCGCCATCCACTTGATTGTTTTTCCTGTAAACGCAATGGTAATTGTGAATTGCAAAATGTTGCTTACGAATTAGGTATAGAATCTTCTCGTTATGCAGACTTAGGAAAAACTAACCGCAAAAATAAAATCGAAAACGCTAACCCATTTTATGTGCGGGATATGAATAAGTGCATTCTTTGCGCTCGTTGTATTCGTACTTGTTCAGAAGTTTCTCATTATCATGCAATAGATTTCCATCATCGTGGAATCGAAGCTATTGTAAATCCTCCCCTTCAAAAAACTATTGAAGAATCTGATTGCACTTTTTGTGGACAATGCGTTCAAAATTGTCCGGTTGGTGCATTATACGAAGCCCCATCTGCAGGTTTAGGCCGTTCTTGGGAAATTGAAAAACATAAAACGATTTGTTCGTATTGTGGTGTAGGTTGCGAAATTTTTGTTCATACAAACAAAAAAACTGGCAAGATTGCTAATATCACAACCGACTATGAAAGTAAGACAGGCTTAAATAAAGGCCGTTCTTGCGTAAAAGGAAGATTTTCCTGGCAATTTGTTAATAGCCCTGACCGTTTGAAAAAGCCTTTAATTCGTAAAGAAGGAGTTTTACATGAAGCCAGTTGGGAAGAAGCTTTAGAATTTGCTTCTAATAAATTACTTGAAATTAAAAATAAAACTGGTTCAGACAGTCTTGGATTTTTTTCTTCCGCACGTTGCACCAATGAAGAAAATTATCTTATTCAAAAGCTAAGCCGCGAAGTTTTTGAAACCAACAATGTTGATCATTGTGCGCATCTCTGACACAGCGCAACAGTAGAAGGTCTAGTTGAGACCTTAGGAAGCGGCGCGATGACCAATGATTATAATTCTATTCAATCCGCAGATGTTATGTTAGTTATTGGATCAAATACTACAGAAACACACCCTGTTATTGGTTCTTTTATTAAAGAGAGAAAAGAAAAGGGTGCTAAACTTATTGTTTGCGATCCTCGAAAAATTGAAATGGCAAATCATGCTAATATTTATATGCAACAACGTAGTGGCTCAGATGTTGCATTATTAAATGGTATGATGAATGTTATCTTGACAGAAGGCTTATATAATAAGCAATTTGTTGAAGAACGTGTAGAAAATTTTGAAGCACTTAAAGAACTGGTTTCTCAATATACACCTGAAAAAGCCAGTGAAATTACTGGAGTTCCTGCGGATATTATTCGCCAGGCAGCAAGAATGTATGCCAAGGGGCCGAACTCTGCTATTTTCTATACTATGGGCATTACACAGCATATTCATGGAACGAGTAATGTTCGTAGTGTTGCCAATCTTGCTTTATTATGTGGAATGCTTGGCAGACCGGGTACGGGAGTAAACCCATTACGTGGTCAAAATAACGTGCAAGGTGCTTGTGATATGGGATGCGTCCCAACATGGCTACCTGGCTATCAACGCCATCATATTCCAGAAGTCCAGGCAAAAGTTAAAAATATGTGGGGGAAAGACCTTCCACTAACTTCTGGTAAAACTGTTGTTCGTATGATTGAAGCTGCGGGTGCTGGGCAAATCAAAGGATTGTATATCATTGGTGAAAACCCTATGGTTAGCGATCCTGATACCAATCACGTCCGCCATGCTTTACAAAATCTTGATTTGCTCATTGTTCAGGATATTTTCCTAACTGAAACTGCTCAACTTGCAGATATTGTATTTCCTGCAGCCTGTTGGGTAGAAAAAGATGGTACCTTTACTAATACTTGCCGAGCTGTTCAACGTGTTCGTAAAATTGTTCAAGCTCCTGGTGAAGCTAAGGCAGATTGGGAAATTCTTACTTTACTTGCTAATAAACTTGGCGCGACTTGGAATTATCAAAAGAGCGAAGATATTTTCCAAGAAGTTAGCAAATTTGTACCCAGTTATCATGGTATTAACTATGCACGTTTGGATAATGGTCCGCTTATGTGGCCGTGCCCAGCAGAAGATCATCCAGGAACGCCAATTCTGCATTCAGTGAAGTTCCCACGTGCTAGCGGTAAAGCTAAATTCTCTCCATGTGAATGGCAAAAACCCCATGAATGGCCAGATGACGCGTTCCCATTCTTAGGAATTACAGGCCGTATTCTTTACCATTATCATACTGGTAGTATGACCAGACGTAGTACACCTAAAGATTATATTTCTGAATTATTTATTGAAATGAATCAAATCGATGCACAAAGTCTTGGTGTTATTGAAAACGGAATGATCAAAGTTAGCTCTCGTCGTGGAAGTTTACAGGGCAAAATTCATATTTCAGAACATGTTCCTGAAAAAACTCTTTTTATCCCATTCCATTTTTCCGAAGCCCCTGCTAATGTTCTCACTTCTTCCCAGATTGATCCTACCTCTGAAACTCCAGCATATAAAATCAATGCTGTTAAAGTTGAAAAATTATAGTTTTCGGAGATAGTTTTCTAACTTAAAAATCCATCAACTTAATTTTAAGCTGATGGATTTTTTTTGAAAAAAGAAAAGTTTTCATTCCAGCCATTCTACCTTATGAGTAAATAAAATATAGTTTTCTAATTTAAGATAATCCATACTATTTAGATAAGAAGATAAACAATCATTAAGTTGAGTTCTAGAAATTGTATTCATATTTAAAATTTTTTCTCCGTATTTTTTTCCAAAAAATATTTTATATATTTTGCATTCTTTAGGTGTTAGGATGATATAAAGTTGTAAAGGTTTCTTATATAAAAGTAATGCAAATAGCAGTAAAAATATAGAATTGGGCATGATAAAGATAGGCGAAAGAAAATTTATTGTTTGAACATCAGAAACAAATAGACCTGCTGTCATCCACATTCCAAAAAAAATGATATACATTATCCACCAAAAATAACTAATAACTGACAAGGCAATAATTATTTGTAAAATCCCTGCAACTCCGCGTAAAAAGGGAATTGTGAAAAAAAAGTTTAACAAAATAAGCCCTATAACTAATAATTTATACCCCCAATGAATTACTCTAGGAAGTTTTAGATGCAAAGACATCCCTTGTCGTTCAAGATTTCCTTTATTATATAATATAGGCATTTCAGTGTTGTATACTGAAACTGTTTCAATATCTTCGAATTCTATTTGCATCAATTCTGCAATTTCTAAAGCTAAATGACGTACTTTTACTATATCCTTATTAGAATATCCAATCAATAATTTTTTCCTACTTCCTTGTATCATTATATCAAATTTAGATTTTTTTATGGGATAAATTTTGACTTTATTAAAATGATGGAACGGAAATTTTTCAGTCAATCGAAAACCATAGGATTGAATAATAATGTTATCAGACAAGCTGGAAATAATAATTTTTTTTTGATTATTTAATATAGAACTAATAATAAAAATTATAATAAATGCAAAGATGTGTAATTCTTTTGGTATATATCCTGAAATAGCAATTGAATAAAAAAAGACTAAACAGAGAAAAAAAATACACCCAGTTCCACCTACTTTTTTAAGTATAATTTCATTATTGGTAGCTGTGATGAACATAGAAGAATATCCTTTTTAAAAAGAAATGCGCAAATTTCTTATTTGCGCATTTCTTAATTCAGTACTATAATTTCCCTTGATAATGCCGCAAAGATAGTTTTTCAAGCATATCTTTAGTCATTGTCGCTAAATCATAGCTTGGTTTCCATCCCCATTCTTCACGTGCAGCACTATCATCAATACTTTTAGGCCAAGAATCCGCAATGTTTTGACGGAAATCAGGGACATAATCACAAACAAATTCTGGAATGTGTTTTTGAATTTCTGCTGTTAATTCTGCTACTGAAAAACTCATAGAAGCTAAGTTAAAATTAGAATGATGTTTGAGTTTACTAAAATCGGCTTCCATTAAATCTATGGAACCTTTAATTGCATCAGGCATATACATCATAGGCAATATTGTAGTTTCTCGAACAAAGCATGTGTAATGTTTAGTTTTAATTGCTTCGTAAAAAATTGCAACAGCATAATCAGTAGTTCCGCCACCTGGTAAAGTTTCGCTGCTAATAATTCCAGGATATCGAACTCCTCGTACATCTAAATTAAAACGTTTTACATAATAATCACAAAGCAATTCACCACTAACTTTTGTTACGCCATACATAGTTGATGGTTGAAGAATAGTATTTTGTGGTGTATTATCTCTAGGTGTGCTAGGGCCAAATGCAGCAATAGAACTTGGGCAAAAAACTTGTTTCACATTGTATTCTCGACTTACTTCTAAAACGTTATAAAGTCCGCCCATATTAACATTCCAAGCAAGTTGAGGATTTTTTTCGCCAACTGCTGAGAGAATGGCAGCCAAATGATAAATAACATCAATTTGATGTCGTTTCACAACTTCTATAAGCATTTCTCTTTTGGTTACATCTAGAAATTCAAACGGATTCCAGGAATCCATATTATCCGCGGGCGTACGAAAATCACTAGCAATAACATTTTCTTGCCCGTACCTATTCCTTAATTCTTTTATCAATTCTGAGCCAATTTGGCCCAGTGCACCTGTAACTAAAATTTTTTTCATAAAAATCCTTACAAAAAAAAATTTTCACAAGAATATGTTGATTTTTTTTGATAAAAAGTCGTAATCTTAATAAGATTAAACGATTATCTTAACCTATTTTTAATCTTTTTTCAATTTTTTTTTCTCTTATATCAATATCAAAAATACAATATTTTTTAACTTCTTTTAGGAATATAAATATGCTTAAACTTGGTCGTTGGTGGTTAGCTTTGATTGTTTTAGTAGCCGGAGGTATTATTATTTGGGATATGGCGCAACCACGTATCAATCCTAAAGAAATAGATCAACAATTAGAAAATGCTTTACAAAAGCAGGATATTATACAAGCGGTACAAATTTTAGAAAATGTTTTACAAAAAGAGCCACAATATCATCGTGGGCGATTTCAAGTTATCAATCTATATTTATCTCAATTGTCAAAACTTTCGGAACAGCAAAGGCATTATTGTTTGAATAAGGCAGAGCAGCATATAAATATTTTTTGGCAAGATGAAAATTTGAGAACAGATCCATATATTTTAAGGCAATATATTCGAATTTTAGAAACCAAGAGGAAATTTGGAGAAGCTTATAAGTTATACCAGGAAGTTTTACAAAAAGACCCTACAATAACTGAAATCCGATTGAGTCTTTTACCTATAGCTTTAGCTCAGAGAGATCATGCTAAAATTCAGGAACAATTTACAATTTTACAAAAAGATAATGGGGAATCATTTCAAAAATTTCCCGATTTTTATGATATATATGCAGAATGGAAAATCATGCAAAGTAATTTTTCTGACGCTGCTCATGCATGGGAGCAATTCCTAGAATTTACGCCAACTTCTTTTCAAATTCATCGTAATTGGATAGAGATGCAACAATTATTAGGGCAAAGAATTCACGCGCAAGAAAAATATAAAAATTTAGCTGATACTACAAAAGAAGAACAACAGCGATTTTTTTATCAACAACTTTACGCATTAACATTACCAATTGAAGATAGCTTAAGCTATTTAACAAATCTTCAGAAGGAATATGAGAAAAATCAAAAAAACGTTGAAAATAACAATGCTATAGAAGCAATGAATTTTCCTATTATTCCTCAAATTTTAATGCAATTGATTTCTCTGTGGATGCGAAATGGGGAATGTGAATTAGCTATAGAAAGTTGTAAAACTTTAGAAAAGTATCTTTCTGAAGATGCTAATAGAAGATTATCTTGGTTGGCGCATAGTTTATTCTTAAAAAGAGATTGGGAAAATGCGGAAAAAATCAATCAAGAACTTTATAAAAATCCACAAAGTAAAGTAAATGCTTTAAACGGATTTATCAATTTAGCACTTGCGCAAAAAAAATATTACTTTGCCCACAAACATATAGAAGAAATTTTACAGCCTTATAAAAAACAAACCCTTTGGAATATTGATTTACAGAAAGAAAATTATCATTATCAAATTTTGCAAAGCCGTATTCTTTTTGAGTCGAAAGATTATGAAAATGCTTTGAAAAATTTAGAATCTTTAGATAAAACTCCGGAAGGTTGGCCATACTATTGGAATGCAAAAATGTTGGCCGCCCAGATTTATTTTTCACAAGAAAATTTTTCTCAAGCAAGTATTATTTTAGACGATATTATTCAAAAATGTGTACGTGTTCCGGAGTTACGATTACGAGCAATGATTCTGCAAGGTATTATAGCCTTTTTTAACAAGCAAAATCCACAAGAAATTTGGCAAAAAGCACAACAAATTCCTTGGCAAAATTATTTGACTGATATACGAGAATCAGAGTATTTAGATTTATTTTTGAATCAAAAAACGCCTGAACAATGTTTAGGAATTAGTAAATTACCAAACGCAGAAAACGATCATTACTTTTATTTAGGGTTATACTATGAAATGCAAAATAAATTAGAAGATGCAAAAACAGCCTACCGAAAAGGGCTTGATTTAAGTTTTGGACAGGAATTCCCATATTTTTTTATTGAAACAAGACTTGGATATTTGAAAAACAAATAAATCTTAATGATAGGTATTTATGGAAACAGATAATTTTAGTCAACTTTCTATTCGTCCAACATGGCAAAAAACATTGCATTGGTGTTATATTTGGTTGCCATTTTTGATTTGCGCTGGAATAATCTTTTATCTCTCTACACGTACTGTTGATATTCCAAGATATATGCGTTCTCAAGACAAAGTATTGCATACTCTAGCTTATACTTGTTTGTCAGCATGTTGCTATCGAAGTTTAGTTTTCCAATTTATACACTCTCAAAAAAATCAACAAACAAGCAAAAAATTTAAGTTTATTTTTCTTAGCATAGCAGGAGTATGTTTATACGGTATAGCAATTGAAATTTATCAGCCATATTGCAACCGTTTTTTTGAATGGTGGGATATTATGGTAAATACAATTGGCGCGATATTAGGCACTTTTAGTTATTACTTTTTTTACAAATTTTGGCCTATATAAAAAATTTTCCACAAAAGAAATCTGCGGAATTGCTTGATACGCAATGCAGATTTCTTTTATAAAAATAATCATTTTTGCTTACTATTAGAAAGTAAACAGATTAAAATTACTAGCGGCGCAAATACTAAAGCAATCATTCCAATTACAATTTCTCTCCAGCCATTTGGCTTAAAATAACAAATTCGAACTAATGCACGGATTTGCATCATAGTTTCATGAAAATCAATATACATAATAAATTCCTTGATTTGTTGGTTCAGTAATAGTCTTAATTGGTATTTGTTGTAGATTCTTGTATAGACAACAGCTTATTTTTTTCAGTTTCATTAACATAGATAGCAGCCGTAAGATCTCCCATGACATTCATTGTTGTACGGAACATATCTAAAATACGATCGACGCCAAATACCAAGGCAATACCTAATGTAGGAATTCCAACCATATCTAAAATCAATCCTAGAAATACAATACTTCCTCCTGGTATTCCAGGCGTTCCAATAGCGGATAGAGTTGTTACTATTAAAATAGCCAGTTGCTGGGAAAAAGTGAGTGAAATATTAAAAACCTGAGCAATAAAAACAGCCGCAACCCCAAGATATAGAGCTGTCCCATTCATATTTATTGTCGCGCCCAAAGAAATAACAAAACTGGAAATTTCTTTGGGAACTTTTAAATCTTGCTCTGCACATCTTAAAGTAAAAGGTAATGTGGCGGAACTACTGCTGGTAGAAAATGCCATGACTTCAACAGGCCATACTATGCGTAGAAATTTTAAAAGCCCACAATGGCAAAAAAAACGTAATAGAACTCCATAAACAATAATAATCTGTAAAGCAAAACCTGTAAGCACAACTAAAGTATAAATAAGAAGTGCGCGTAAAAAAGAGAGTCCTGTCTTAGAGCTTGTTTCTGCCATAAGACAAAATACGCCGATAGGAGCGATTTGCATAATCCAAAGTACCATCTGGATCATGGATTCATTCACACTTTCCAAAACCTTTTGCGTAATGTTTCGTTTTTCTATATGAACTGTTGTTAAGGCAACCCCAAAAAACATGGCAAAAAAAATTATGGCAAGCATATTTCCTTCTGCCATAGCTTTGATAGGGTTTGTTGGTACCATGCTGATAAACAATTCTTTTGCATCTAAACTTTTTGTTTTAGCAGAAGTTTCCTGAACTTTTTCCTTATATAATTCTTCGTATTTTTGTCGGTCTTGTTGAGAGAGATATTTCCCAGGTTGAATAAAGTTGACAAGAAATAACCCGATACTAATAGCAAAAATGGTTGTTATGGTAAAATAAAGTAGAGTTTTAGCTCCAATTCTTCCTATCTTTTTGACATCACCCAGGCTTAAAATTCCAATAATAAGCGATGCAAATACAAGAGGAATAATAATCATCTTCAAAAGATTGATGAAGATCAAACCTAAAGGAGCAAGTAATTTTCCAAACGAAGCTCCCAATGCCGCTCCAAATAAAGCTCCCCATAGCATTGCTAATAAAATTTGTGTATATATTTTTTTAGAATATAAAAAAGAATAAGAAGCAACCCAGGTGGCAACAAAGCAAATTAGCAAATCTAATTGAAAATTATTTTCTAGTCCTATTTTAACTAAAGGGCTTGTTTCTGGAGTTAAGAAACCACCAAGAATCGTAATTTTATATATTAAAGTAATCACAAAAGCAATTATTGTGGAAATTAGGCAAAATTTTTGCAAGTTATGCTCCTTTATTTTTAACGGAAAAAAAAATTTTTAAATTTTATCTTTTCCATTTTGCCACGTTATAAAAAAAAAATCAATTAAATTTTTCTTGTATATGCTAAAAATGTAGCGTACAATAAAAAATATATGTCTAAATAGTCAGTCAACTAAGTCTTTGGACATTTAATTGAGAGGAATTGAACCTGGTGCTGCAATTTTTTTTATTAAAGCCTTTATTTATAAGCGGCGGGTTAATTCCTACCATGCACTACGTGCATGGACAAGTGTAATTGAGATGACTAAATTATGTCTAAGTCTTTGGACATTTAATTGAGAGGAATTGAATCTGGTGCTGCAATTTTTTTATTAAAGCCTTTATTTATAAGCGGCGGGTTAATTCCTACCGTATATATGTGCATGGACGAGTTTACTTAGCTAAAGTTAGTATTGAGATAGGAATGTATAGTAAATTCTTAGTCCAAATAATTTTGACAACTTTCTTATTTGGGAAAAAATTATGTTTTTAATTTATATTTCTTATTATCATAAAATACGACAGCCGCAATCTTGGGAAGATTATATTGTACTTGGCATAGTATTTTTCTTTTTACTTTGGCTTATGTATGATGTATTTTTTGTTTATTGGAGTCCAAGAATTTATATCAGAAGAAAAATGGCAGAAATTCAAAATATAGCCAGAGAAAAGTTAGTTGAAAATCTAACCCAAAATCTTGCGAATTTTTCTTTAGAAGAAATTCCTTCTGATGCTCAGAAAATTCCATATCTTCATAGTTTAAAACCCTGGATAAATGAGTATTTAAAAACAGAAGAAATTCAACAACAATACCTTAAATTAACACTGATAAATTATCAAAATCTTCTGATAAAAAATATTTTCCAAGATGCCTTTCCGCCTCGTTGTAAAGAAGATTTATCTTTACTAGATTATAAATGTCGAAATTTGCAAAGAGAAATGGATTTTGCGCTTGTAGCTTTGCAGCCAATGATTCGTAGTAGTTTAACAAAAGAAATAGTTCCCTTGCTAAGAGATATTAGCCAAAAACATCACCAAAAGGTACAATCGCTTCGAAAATCAATTCAAAAAGACCAAGATGCCTTACCTATTTTAGGAATGGAAATTCCACTTACTCAAGCAGCAGAAATCATTAGTCAAAGCGGAGAAGATTTTGATATTTCTGGTTTGCATGTAAAATCTTTATGTACAATTGCAGAATATGCACAATCCCAATATTGGGAAATTTTCTGTCGCTTACTAGTAAAAGCTGCGCAAGGGAGTATATCTAACTTGTTAGATAGTTTTTCTTATAACTCCAAAAAAGGGGAAACTATTCCTATAACATTTTTGCAACATTTAAAAACCTGGTTAGAAAAAAAACGTCCATTAGACTTGCAAAATGTTCATATTAGCCAAATAGAAGAAAAATTTTCAGTTCTTAAATCTCAAAAATCTCAAAATATAAGCTAAAGAGAGATGGTATATGCAAGAAATAATAAATGATGTTTTATTTACCTCAATTGGAATTTTAATCGTCATTATAATTTTACAAATGTTTTTTTTATTTTTTGTAAAAAAAGGAATCAATAGACGTAATTGTCAAAAAAGGAATTGGCTATACCCATTTCAACTTTTTCAAAAAGCAGCCACAGAACCCAAGTTACTTGCATACTTACAAGAACTAAGCGACGAATGTGTTGCACATTTATTTTCTACAAAAACAAGTGCGTTTGTTAAAGAAAACAAGATTGAACCAGCGCAAATTGAGAAGATTTGTGTTTTACACAATCGAAACATGCCAGAAAAACTAGATGCAAAAATTTTACGTCCATCATCTTCTCCACGTTGGATAGAAAATTGGTGTTCGCAAGCATTATTTTATCTGGTAGAAAATTATGTTAAAGGAAATCTAACAGAGATTGGACAAAAGTTTATTGTAAACTTTTTAGGAAAAAATCAACAATATGGATTTCAACTTTTACTCAGCCAATCTCGACGGACCCCGGAAGAATTTGCAAGAATTTATTCTGAAGAATTTTTTGAAAGTATTTCAAAACTTGAGCAATTGGAATTGTATCCAGAGGCGTTGTCTTATTTAATTCAAATCTATTTATCTAATCAAGCTGGAAAAAAAGGAATTGCTTTATTAGAAAAACTCATCATTAGCTATGCAACGCAATTATATCCTAAAATTTATGCCCAACTTTATCACAATAACGATAAGGAATTTGCTTTAGATATGATTCAGAAATATCAATACATTCCAATCCCTATTAAAATTGGAATTTTGAAATGTCATCCAGGAAGTCATTATATAAAAGCAAGTATTGAAAAACTTCAAAAAGAAGTTCGATAGAAAGCAAAATTTAAAAAAAGAGATACTCTCTAAAATTTTCTTTCGGAGAAAAAATATGAATTTAGTAGCAAAAAATTCTCGAAAACATTGGGAAATATTCTTTAAGATATTACTTATCAGTATAGGTATTACAGTCTATTTTTTAGATCAAACTCATTTTGTTGCTGCCTATAACAATTTTAAAAAAACTCCAATTTCTATCAATTCCAATAAAAATATTGCGCATTCTTATTTAAATGTCCCTGCACAATCCAATCAAAATAATATGGCTTCTACAACTCAAAGCACAAAAAATCCAAACAAAATAACATCAATTTCCCCAACCGAGACCACAAATAAAAATATTATGACAAATCTTTCAACAAGCGTTATTTCTAATACTTCTACTCGGACAGAGCCTAAAGCCAGTTTTAGAGTCTTAGAAGAATCAGATTTAGAAAAAAATTCTTCTCTACAAGAACAACCAAAATCCCCTGCTCTACCACAAACATCCACAGAAAAAAAAGCTTCAGATACACCTAAAACAAAAATACTTCAGCCATCTAAAACGACCAACAAAACAACGAACAATAAGTAATAATAATATTTTTATAATAAAAAAACAGAGATAATATGAAAATTATCTCTGTTTTTTTATTAACTGTTTTCTTTATTATGCTATATAAGTAAGTTGGCAAAAGTATTTGGACTAAGAATTTATTGTACAATCTTATCTCAATACGAACTTTAGCTTAATAAACTTGTCCATGTACGGATGTGCATGGTAGGAATTAACCCGCCGTTTATAGACAGCGAGTTTTAACGAAAAAAATTGCAGCGGCGGGTTCAATTCCTCACAGTTGAATTTCAAACACGTAGTTGGCCTATTTTTTAGTCTAAAAACTTTTGTCCATTCATTTAGTACTTATGTTGAGTAATCTTATTTTTCATCTTAAAAAATTTTCTTATTTTTTTAGCTTATTCTAAAAATTTTTTTATACAATATTGAAGTTCTTTCGTATATAAGAACCAACTAGATTTTTATACATGGGGTTCTTTTTAAAAGGAATAGTTTTGTGAAATATGTGAATAACATTATTGCTAAGTTTTTTCCTTTAATAGTGTTAGCATTAGTCTTATTGGCGATATTTGTTCAATATAAAGATATTGCTGCTTTATTTCGGGACAAAGTTAGTATTGAACCAACTCTTCAGGATGTTCAAGCTATATTTCCTGATGCAGCTTCTTTTGAATTATTTCCCGATCCTCAGAAATGGGGTGAAGTTTATGATCAAAATAAGCAATGCTTGGGCTATGTTATCGGCACCTCGCCATATATGGATCATATCAGCGGTTTTGGCGGGCCGGTGCCTATTTTAATTGCTTGCAACTTAAAGCAAGAACTTATTGCCATCCGTCTTTTAGCTAATGCAGAGTCAGAAAGTTTTGTTGCAGATTTGACTGCTCAAGGCTTTATGAAAAAATGGGATGGGCTTGCTCTTCCACAGGCTTTAGAAAAAAAAGTGGATGCAGTAAGCGGTGCTACAATGACAAGCTCGGCTATTGTCCAAACAGTGAGAGAAAGATTAGCTTTAGTAAGTGCCAGCAATGTGACTCAAACTACAGATTTTAATTGGAAGAAACTAATTTATCAAAGTTTGGGAGTTTTAGTTGTAGTGTTTGCTCTTTTGAGTTTTACTTGGCCTAAAAAATTTGCTAAATATCGCATTATATTATTGCTAAGTAACGTCATTGTTCTTGGATTTTTAAATGGCTACGCGCTTTCGCTGGCTATTTTTTACCGATGGCTTCTCAATGGCATTCCAGTACTTGTTATTCCGCTTTTATCTCTCATAGCTTTTTTAGCAATTGGTGTGGCTTTAGCAACCAACGTTCCCTTTTATTGTACTGTACTTTGTCCTTATGGATCTGCTCAAGAATTAGTTGGCAAAATACTTTCCAAAAGGCCTAAACTTTCGGAAAAAATTCTGCGTTATCTCAAACATTCTCGCGAAGTTGTTTTAGCAGTATTAGTAATTTTATTAGTAATCGGCTTAGAATTTGACTTAACTCATACCGAACCATTTTCGGCATTTTTATTGAGTTATGCGTCCATTGGTGTTTTGGTAATGGCAAGTTTTTTTCTTGTTGTTTCACTATTTTTTCCACGTTTCTGGTGTCGTTTTCTATGCCCAACCGGGGCGTTTTTAGAAATTTTTAGTCATAAACCCCAACCTTCGACTTTATCAAGTGAAGTTCAAAAAGTTCCAGTTTTAAACGCTGAAGAAGAGGAGAATAAGAACATGAAGTTTTATAAAACTGTAATAGTCCTTTTATTAGTCGTTATTATTATGATCCTTGTTAAACCTCACCTTCCTGTTTTTTCAGGTAATGGAGAGGGCGGCAGTGCTTTGACTGTTATTCACCAACGCAAAAGTGTACGTCAATATAAACCCGAGCCAGTTACTGAAAAACAAATTGATATTTTGATTCGTGCTGCTATGGCGGCCCCAACTGCTGCGGACAAACGTCCCTGGTCATTTATTGTTGTTACAGATCGGGCACAGTTAGATGCCTTAGCTGAAGGATTACCTTATGCTAAGATGCTCAAACAAGCCCCTGCAGCTATTATAGTTTGTGGAGTTTTAGAAAAATGTCTGCCTGGTGAAGAAGCTGCATTCTGGATTCAAGATTGCTCTGTTGCTTCTCAAAATATCCTGCTTGCTGCAGAAGCTATAGGACTTGGCGCGGTTTGGACAGCCGTTTATCCTATGAAAGATCGTGAAGCGCATGTTCGCAAAATTCTCCAAATCCCTGAAGGCGTGATCCCTTTAAACGTCATTCCTTTCGGTCATCCTGTTGGCATTGAAAAACCCAAAAACAAATACGATGCTGCCAACATTCATCAAAATAAATGGTAAAGAAAATTCTTTCGCAAGTTGATAGATTGACTTAACAAGCATTCACGTAGAAGCGGGGAATAATAAAAACACAGTTTATTATTTACCCGCTTATATATATAGGAAAAAATTTAATTTTGTAATAATCGAAGGGCTTCAACAGCTAAAAATAAGCAAAAATATAGCAATAATTGTAACTCGATATA
>CAZPDM010000016.1:0-2120 GCA_964585305.1 uncultured Planctomycetota bacterium
CTTCTGGAAAAAACAGATATTATTCCTATTGTTTATGAAATGTCTGGTGATATTGGCGGTATTTGCAAAACTGTCAATTATAAAGGAAATAGGATTGATATTGGCGGGCATCG
Source organism: uncultured Planctomycetota bacterium (assembly GCA_964585305.1). Classification (GTDB taxonomy): domain Bacteria; phylum Planctomycetota; class Uabimicrobiia; order Uabimicrobiales; family JABWCH01; genus CAZPDM01. The sequence continues at coordinate 114 of CAZPDM010000016.1, forward strand.
TTTTTTTTCTAAATCTGACAGGGTAATGAATTGGTGGTTGAATATTCAACCTTTGCAGCGTGTAAATGAAAATGAAAATCCAGAACAGGCGATTTTTTATCAGAATCAAAGTCGTACTATTCAAGCTCGTCCAGAAGGGCCGGATCCCGAAAAAGATAGTTTAGTTATGCTTATTCGCAAGCGTTTGTCGCGTATATTTTATTTGCGAAAATTTTTTGATTATCCTATTAGCTTAAATTTTAATACGATTCGCAATCTTGGCCTTTGGCGCATTTTTAAAATTGGAATAAGTTATACGCTTGCGATGATGTTTCCGATTAAACCTGAACGTTCTTTACAGGATTTTTTTATCAATCGTTTTGGTAAAGAGTTGTATGGTACGTTTTTCAAGGATTATACAGAAAAAGTCTGGGGTGTTCCTTGTCAGCAGATTTCTGCAGAATGGGGAGCGCAACGTGTAAAAGGGCTGTCTGTTTTCAAAGCTATTTTCCATGCGATTCGCAGTATTTTTCGGAGAAGCAATTCTCTCAGTCAAAAGAATATTGAAACAAGTTTGATTGAACAATTTATGTATCCCAAATATGGCCCAGGACAGCTTTGGGAAGAAGTTGCCCGACGAATTCAAGAAAAAGGCGGGCAGGTTCATATACATTATAAAGCAGTTGGTTTTCATTGTGCAGAAAAACAAGTTACAGAAGTTATTTTTCAGCATCAGCAAACAGGTGAAAAGATTACTATAAAAGGTGATTATGTTTTTTCTACTATGCCTGTCAAAGAGCTTATTCAAGCACTTGATGTTCCAGTTCCGGAAGATATTAAACGGATTAGCGATGGCTTGATGTATCGCGATTTTATTACAGTCGGATTGCTGTTGAAAGAACTGAAAGTAAAGAATAACAAATCTGTAAACCAACTTATTTCAGACAACTGGATTTATATGCAGGAGCCAGAAGTCCGCGTAGGCAGATTGCAAATATTTAATAATTGGAGTCCGTATCTGGTCAAAGATGCAAATACTGTTTGGATTGGCTTGGAATATTTCTGTAATGAAGGCGATCCTCTTTGGAGCAAATCTGATGCTGAGTTTATGCAGTTTGCTATCGATGAACTGGTCAAAGTCAATATTATCGAACGTGATAAGGTTTTAGATCATACAATTTTGAGAATGCCAAAAACTTACCCGGCTTATTTTGGAACATACAACGAGTTTGAAAAAGTACGCCAATTTACAGATCAGTTCAGTAATTTATTTTTAGTAGGTCGTAATGGAATGCATCGGTATAATAATCAGGATCATTCTATGGTAACTGCAATGATTGCTGTAGAAAATATTGCGCAAAATATTACAACAAAAGATAATATCTGGGCGGTTAATACTGAGCAGGAATATCACGAAGAAAAGAAAAAATAAGCAAAAAAAATTTGCCAGAATTTCTTATGAAATTTTGGCAAATTTTAGTAAATTTTATAGATAAAAGCGATTAAATCGTTATTTTCGTCCACAGCCACAATCATTTGTGCTAGGATTGAGTGGATCTGTGGTTTTGTCTGCTGTGGAATCAGCCTGTATCGGTTGTGGATTTTCTTCAATAACTGGACCAGTTTTGTTGCATCCACAACTACAACCAGTAGTAGCAGTCGCTAGTACAATAATGATTAAAGCTAATAAAATGAAACGGATCATAAAATGCTCCTTTTAAAATAATTTTAGTCTTTGTAAATTAAACTAAATTTAAAAAAAATTGCAAGAAATTTTTTTATTATCAATAAATTCAGCAAAGGAATTTTTATGTCGGAACAGGAAAAGAGCTGGTTTATTAAAGGTGATGAGAACGGGCCAGTGTATCAAATTACGCAACAACAGTTGCTTGAATATTGGAATCTAGGAAAATTGCGATCGAATAATTTGATTTCCAACGATCAAAGGCAATGGCAGAGGATGGACACAATATTGTCCTCTCAAGCGGATCAAGTTACACGTGTTCAGCATGTAATGACAAATAAAGG
>CAZPDM010000016.1:2220-11917 GCA_964585305.1 uncultured Planctomycetota bacterium
CTCCGCGTTTATTTTTTGCGATGGAATTTATTCAAGGACGTTCTTTAAATGATATGATGTCCGATAAGTTATGTCCGTTAAAAAATAAACTCGATGTTTTTCGTCAAACTTGTGAAGCAATTGATTTTGCTCATCGGCAAAAAGTGATTCATCGTGATTTGAAGCCGGCAAATGTAATGATTACTCATGAAGGCGTTGCAAAAGTCATGGACTTTGGCTTGGCAAAAAGTTTAGGAGAGGGAAATATTAACCTTTCCCGCGATGGTCAGGTTCTAGGTACGCCTAAATATATGTCTCCAGAACAGGCCGATGGCTCGCGAAAGATAGATCGCAGTACGGACATTTATTCGCTTGGCGTAATTTTGTACGAAATTCTTACAGGACGTACACCTTATGAAGGTGAGACTGTCATCAATATCCTTTCCCAATTGGCCACACGAGATCCTATTCCACCGCGGGAATTAAATCCAGATATTTCCAGGGATTTGGAAACAATTTGTTTGAAATGTTTGGAAAAAAATACAAGGCGTCGTTATGCCAGTGCACGTAATTTGGCAAAAGATATTGATGCGTTTTTAAATAATCGTCCTGTTTCCGTACGTCCTCCGAATTTGTTAGAATTGACTGTAAAATGGATGCAGCGTAATAAAATTTTGACAGGTTTGTTTATCATGCTTTTTGTTGCAGTTATAGCGATGTTTGTAGCTTTGATGAGCATGTTCGAAAATCAAAGACTGATTGAAGAAAAGCAAAAACTTACTCAAGAACGTTTGGCTTCAGCAGAGTATGAGTCCGGATGTACGTTGTTCCACGAATATAAGTTTACCGAAGCACTTGCTAAGTTCCATAAATCATTAGAAGAATATAAATTGTTTGAAACTCATTGGATGTTAGCATGTACCTATTTTATTCAGCAGGAGTTAAAAGGAAATAAAAATTCATCGCAGGATCTGTCTGAGACAATTATTAAAAATCTCGATTCTGCAATAGAAATGGCTAAAAAAAATTCAAAATTAGAAGATTCTGAACTTTGTAAACTTTATCTTTTGCAAACATTGATATATATGGATAAAGGGCTGGCTACGGGAGATTTGGAAAATTTAAAAAACGCCGAGCGATATTTTGAAAATGCTAAAGAAAAAGGAAAAAGTTTAGGAAAAATTCGCGAAGGATTTTTTTGGGCGCAAACCCCTCCTTGGCCAATGGGGATGGATAACCCTAGTGAGAAAGAATTTTATCCTTGGCCCAATGCAAGATATTATTCTTTTGTAGCATTATTGCCACAGAGCAATACACCTAAAATAAAAGATTTAGGGGATGCTTACCATGTCAAAGAAAATTTCTTAGAAATATTAAAATGGAATTTGTTTACAATTGAAGCCTTGCTGAATAATCAGAATAGCAAATTAGATTGGTTGAAAAAAATTGCCAGAGAAATTCCCAGCAGCGAACTTAAGGAAATGCTGCATTGGGATGCAACCGCAGGTTGGCTATTTAATATGGCAACACCTTTTTGGATCCGCTTACCACCAGAACGCCAACAAAGCTATTCCTCAGCTTATCAAAAGGCCTATTTTAAAGAGCCTTTTAAGAAAATTCAGTATGCTAATGTAGAATTTGATATGGTTGGAGTACCACCTGGAATAATGTGGATTGGCATATCTGAAAATAGAAATATTTTTACCCAAAGAGAAAGTTTTTGGGCAATGAAATATGAGGTATCTGTTGGACAATGGAAATCAGTATGCAAAAACATGCCTGATATTTATGGAAATATAGAATTTCAAAAATCTTTATTTGAAAATATTGGAATAAAAGTAGAAATTGGCAATAGTTTTCCTGTAGTAGGAGTAACTTATTCTGAAATAGTTATTTTTATGGAAGAAATACAGAAAAAATTTTTAAATGCTGCACTTCCTGAAAAAAATATTTGGGAATATACAGCTCGTGCAGGTTCTACATATCGTTGGAGTTGGGGAAGCGATCCCAATAAAATTGTAAAGTATCCATTGAATCAGCCTACCAAGACAAGTCCCTATCCTACTCAACGTCAACAAGTTCAGCCTTTAAATGCTTGGGAAATAGCAGATATGGAGGGAAATGTTGATGAGATTTGTTTAGAAAGGCCATTTCCTATAAATAATAAAGAAAAAATAAGAAATTGGATTGTAAAAGGAGGGCGATTTAATACAATTTTAAAAAATGTATCTCCTGCTTATGAAAGTTTTTTATCGCTAGAGGAAGTAGGAGTTTGCTCTGGTATTCGTATTTTCCAAATAAAATAAAGTGTTACTCTATTCTCCTCTGTTACAAACTGTAACAATGTTAAATTTTTTTTATATTTTTTATAAATGCTTTATATTTTTATAGTTATAAAAAATATATTTTTCTTGCTTTATTGGTGTTTTTTTTGCTATACTCTAAAGAAGGCCTTTTATTTCCCTTTCTTGAAAGGAAGAACAATGAAAGCATTGACTTTTTTAGTAGTACTTTTTGTTTTTATGGCCTTGGGCTTTAGCCAAGGCTGGCAATCCGTTCCGCTGAAAGGCGATATCCCCAGTGCCAGATATGGCCATACAATGGTTCAAGTTGGCGATTTATACTATCTCTTTGGTGGGACTGTCAGTGGTCGTACTGACCCAGCCAATGATTTATATCAATACAACCCAACAACTTTAACCTTCACCAAACTTAATCCAAGTGGTGATGCAGTTCCAGGTATGTCTGGTCAAAACGCCGTTACTATTGATGGTAAAATGGTTGTTTTAGGTGGTTCTCGTACAGCATCTGATAATTCAGTATACTCCTTTGATCCCAATGTTAATGCTTGGGCCAAAAAAGGAACACAACCTTTTGCCGCACGTAAAGATTCTGCATCAGCAGTTGGTAATGGCAAGCTGATCGTTTCTGCTGGTCGTACCACAGACGGAGCTTCCATTTATTCTGATACATGGGTTTATGATATTGCCGGCGACAAATGGACCAAAGGCGCGGATATGCCTTGGGGCGGTCGTTATGGTCATAGTTTAACTGTATACGATGGTGTTGCATACGTTGTTGGTGGCAGAAATGCTAATGGCGATCAAATGCAATCTTTTGGCTATCGTATTGCAAACGGAAGCTGGGACTTTGTTGATCCACAAGGCGTTCCTCCTACACCACGTTCTCTTGCCATCAACTTGCTAGTTGGCAGCGAAATGTATGTGGGCGGTGGAATTTCTGAAAGTACAGCTCCTCTTGCTTTTGCCGCAGAAAATACCCTTGCTGCTGCTTCTGCCACAGAATTTGGCGATCTTTGGAAATTAGATTTATCCAAGAAACCTCCGGCCTGGACACAAGTTCAAAAAGATGGTCCTGTATATTCTCAAGCCGCTGGTTTTATCCAAATTGGTGTTGGCCAAAATGGTGAACCTAATACCCAAATTATGGTATTTGGCGGTGTTAAAGGTGGAACTCCACAACCTATGAATGAAGTTTGGCAATATAATTCTGTCAAACCTCCAGATCCTCCTCCTACAAACAAAAACATCGTTAGCCAAATTGGTGCATTAGGTACCTGCCGATATGCTGTATATTTCATGGCTTTTGAACAAAACCAAGCTAAAGTAACTGTCAACATCAAATGGCAAGAAGCAAATGCTAAATTACGTTTGTATGCTTTGTATACTCCTTGGGTAGTTCGCGATCAAACCATTATGGGCCGTGTAGAAGATTATCCTGAAGAATTTGATGCCCAACATTTAGGCAAACTGCTTGCCAGCAAAGAAACAGCAGATGGTAAAGCTCAAGAAATTAACAAAACTTTTACAAATCTCAAACGTGGCACTCTTATTCTACTCATCATCAACACTGGTAAAGTTGCCAAAGATGTCAAATTTACCATGAGTGAGATGGCAAATAATCCTTCACGTGTAACCATGATTTTCCCCATTGGCAGACCAGATTTATTCTCTCTTTCTGCAGCCAATACTCCTCGTCTTACCAACATTCAATTCCCAGTTGACCCCGTCCGTTACGATTCCCGTTATTGGAAGGGTGCTACTGTTGTTGAAACAGTTGAAAAAGGCACAGGTTTCTGGAAACTCAATTGCTTAGATAAAACAACCAAACTTGTTTTGATTCCTGCATATTTAAGATTTTGGTTGCCATAATGTTTAGTTAAAAACTAACAAAAAAATCTCCAGTCTTAGGCTGGAGATTTATTTTTATGGAGAAATTTTTTGTTTATTTTCTTTAAAATATTCTTTTTTTTCATTTCTCTATTTTTCTTAAGTTGTAATTGCTTTATTCCTAAAAATGATGGGAAAAATTTATCTCTAGATCCTCAACGTGTTACATTAGAATTATCAAAACAAGTGCAGCAACAAAAAGAGAAGTTGCCATCCTTTTTAAAAGGAATTTCTGTATCCCAAGAAGCTCTTCTTTTTCAGAAAAATCTTGTTTCTTCTCATCCTGATACTTTGGCAATAGGAATGCATGATTGTAACCGTGATGGATGGCCTGAAATTGTTCATATTCGCTTGGAAAAGGCAAATATTTTTTATATGCTAGGTAGTGCAGTTTGGTGTCGTTATATTCCAGCATATTTGCACATCAAAGTTTTTTTTAATAATTATGGGCATTATTCTATAGAGAATTATCAATCAGAATTAAGAAAATTATTTATCCCATTTCCGTTTTCTTCTCAGCCAGCAGGAGAAATTATTATCGCAGATGTTACTCATGATCAGAGGCTGGATGCTATTATTTTAAAGGAAAAAGAAATTTTAATTTATGACGATCCTATTGCACGAATTTGCAAGTATTCTCCAGATGCTGTATCGAATTTATTAAAAGATTGGTATATTCAAATTATCCCCAAAATTTTACCTGAGCAGCCTGATTTAATTATTGAGCGAAAGTAAAAAATTCCATGTTATTTGGCATAACATGGAATTTTTTTTTTGAGAAATCGTATGGAAACAACCGCCATAGCTATTTTTCAATTTCTATAGAGGTTAATGTTCTGTAGGTTTAGTCAGGAGAAATAACAAAACCAGAATCGTCTTTGGGTTTATCATCATCGCTATCACCATCAGGAGAAATTTGGATGCCACTATCTACGATATCACCAGTATCACCAGCGGTTGCAGGTGCACTGCTGCCAGTGGCTTGTTCTTGCTCTTGTTCCTGCTGTTCTTTGGCGGCTTCTTCTTGAATAGCTCGTTTTTGTTCTTCTTCAAACTTCTTTGCGGCTTCTTCCAAGAACTTGGTTAAAGTTACCTGGTTGCCTTTGCGGTTATATTCTACTTTATGAACACACTTGAGCATCAACATAATCCCTAAACCGCCATATCCACCTGATTTATAACGTGCGCGAGCTTCTTCGACTGCAGTCCCTTCTTTTTTACGACGTAATTCTGCACGATAGTCAAATCCAGGTCCTTGGTCTGTAACACGCATAATTAAGCGATCAGGTTTTCGAATATAACGAAGTTCAATTGGCAATTCAGCTTTATATTTGTGGCCGTGTCTTTGGGCATTTCCCACAGCCTCATTTAAAGCAGCGTCCAAATTAATTTTTTCCATATCATTAAGTGGCAGAAGCTCAAATTTTTGACGGCAAATATCATAAATTTGGCTAATATTTTCATCATCAGAAGGGAATCTAAAATAAACATCTTCTGCATTGATGAGTTCTTGCATATCAAATTCTGATATGGAATGAGTCATTAAATCTACCTCTTTAGGAGGATTGTCCCAAATTTCCGTGGAAAAATAGATTTTAGTTTTGCCAATTTGTATAACATCTTTATCTTGTAAGGATCGTACTAATACTCGGTTATCATTGACAACAATCCCATTTGCAGAGTTTAAATCTTCAATGATAACTTCTGAACCATCAAAATAAACCCTTGAATGATGTCTGGAAACAACACCGTCTAGTAAAATAATATCATTATCTTTTCCACGGCCAATTGTAATGGGACCTGTTAAGTCAACGACTTCAGTAAGATTTCTTGTAATTTCAATTTTTAGGCTTGGCATTTGCTTTCTGCTCAATTATAAGTTATATAGATAGTTAGATGCATAGCAAATAAAAATTGCTATACTGCAATCTACCAACCAACACGAAATTTAATAACAGCTTTAAAAAAAGCGTTCAATAATGCTATTATTATAATATCGTGATTTTATATATTTGTCAAACAAAAAAAATACAATCTTAGTTTTTGACAGGAAAAGTCTTTTTTTTTCTGAAGATTTATTCTGTTTCACGAAGTACTAAACTTACGAATTTTCCTGAAACAGCACTCAAATCTTCTCGTAATTCACTTCTTCCTCTTAAGCCATTAAAAACTGCGCTTACTTCATACTCTCCAGGGGGAACATTATGAAAAATAATTTCTCCATTTTCATCTGTCTGTCCATCTTGGCTAGCTCCAGTATTTCTATTAGAAAGAGTAACTTGAGCATTAAGTTGTGGGGACCAACTTATATCGATTACTGTAACAGAGATTTCTGCACCTTTTTGAGAAGAAGAAATATCTGTTTTCTTGAACTCCATATCTATTTGTGCCACTTGATTTTCTAAAATAAATACCTCTAAGCCTTCTAGAGATGGATAACCTTCGAGATGTGCTTTAAATTGATAAATTCCAGGGTAAAGACCTTTGATTTCATAAATTCCATTAGTTATTTTAGCCTTGTGGATCATAGGTGCTTGTCGATCTAAGTGCTCTCCTTCTAATTCCAATACTCCGCTTGCTAGAAGTGTTTTATTTTCAACATAAACTTTTCCCTTTAATGTTCCTTGTGTAGATATGTTGTTTGGTGTAGAAAGTGGAGGATTTAGATTTGGTTTTTTAGGAGAAGGATTTGGCTTAGTTGTTGTTGTAATTTCAATAGGTTTTTTGCCAGGATGAGATCCATAATAAATGATTTGTAAATCTATGTAATTTGTTTTAGGCTGGATTTCTATTCCAGGCATAATAATTTTTTCTTTATCCAAGATAGTTACTAAATAATATATTCCATTTGTTGGTTTAGGGATGGAAAATTTTCCTAGTTTATTAGAAATACATGTATATAGGCAATCGCTTTTTTCTGGATTTTCAGAGTATAACATAAATGGAATTCCAGAAATTGGTTGGTTTGCCAGATCTAAAATTGCTCCTTGGATAGAGTTATCAGTTAAGGGTGGGATTTTCTTTTTTTCTAAAACTAGGAAAGTTATTGCAACTAGTCCAATAATTAAAGCAAATATTAAGAAAATTGTTCTTGGACGAAAATCCATACATCACCATTATTTCTTTATAAAAAATTATCCCCAGAAGACTTGCCCATAACATAAATATAGGAAGCACTACTGGGGAAAAATTTTTAACGTTTGGAAAATTGGAAACTGGCGCGGGCTTTGCGTTTGCCGTATTTTTTACGTTCTTTCATGCGGCTATCACGAGTAAGATAACCATGAGCACGTAATTTTTCTTCTAAACCGCCGCCAATTTCACAAAGGGCACGAGCAATACCCAATAAAACTGCACCAGCTTGGGAATGGCTTCCACCACCTTGTGCGTTAGCAAAAATATCATATTTACCAAGAGTGTTGGTTGCTGTTAAAGGAGAAAGTACCAGTTGGCGATGTGCTAATACAGGGAAATAGGATTCTACATCTCTACCATTGATGATTATTTTCCCATTTTGAGCTGCTTTACAAACACGAACGCGTGCGACAGAAGTTTTTCTACGACCGGTACCCCATACAAATTCAGACTTTTCTGTTTCGCTCATTACAAATTTGCCTTTCTAAATTTGGTCTTAACTAGGATTTTGCCATACTTTGGGGCATTGCGCCGCATGAGGATGGTCTGGGCCGACATAAACTTTAAGTTTCTTCAGCATTTGACGGCCTAAGCGGTTTTTAGGTAACATGCGACGAACGGCCAAAAGAAGAGGTTCTTCTGGGTGTTTTTTTTGCAATTCTGCAAAAGTGTTTTGGCGAAGACCACCAGGATAGCCAGTCCAGTGAAAATAAACTTTTCTTTGTCGTTTGGTGCCAGTAACTTTAACTTTTTCGACGTTTGTAACGATTACAAAATCTCCAGTATCTAGGAATGGGGTATATTGTGGCCGATGTTTTCCCATTAAAATAGTGGCAATTGTTACCGCCATTCTTCCTAGAACTTGATTTTGGGCATCAATAACGTACCATTGCTTTTTCATGTCGTGAGGAGCAATGTAGCTTCTTTGGAGTTGCATTTACAGTCCTTCCGAATCAAACAATATATCTTGCTCCAGTCCAAAGACTTGAGAGATTTTGCAGGTGAGACTTTTTTGTCTCTGATAAAAATTTTAATGCTACTTTAAGCATAGTGATAAATACTTTTTTTAAGCCAAAAGGCTATACGAGAGAAATGTTAGCAAAAAATGCTAATTAAGTCAAGCAAAAATTATATAAAATATTTTTAATTCTTTTAAGATGTTCCTATATTTTGTATAGGAACATTATCTATTAGAACCAACGATAGCGTTTTTTTTCAATGTTTTTGTTTTTATTTGAAGATGAAATGTCACGGTCAGTTTCTATTTTTTTTCTCCGACGGTTTCTTTGAAAATCATCTGAATTACGTGGTTTGTTGTTTTGCATTGTTTTGATAAGACTATCCATCGTCATCCAGTTTGCTTCATCTTCTTCTGTTACTTCAGTTTCTTCGTTCCAAGTTTCTTTAGGTTCTTCTGAAATTAATTTTTCTTCAGACTCTACTTCTTCTTGAATTTCCTCAATTTTAGTAAGAGGAGTTTCTTCTTTAGGTTTAGGTGATTCTTTAGAAGGAATTTCCTTTACTTTAGAGGAATGTTCCTCTTTGGGAGATGAAGAAATATTGGAAGTATAGGGAATATAGGGAATGTGATCTTCTTTAGCACGTTCTGATTTAGGTGTATAACGTTCTTCTTTTTGCCGATCGTTGCGATAGCGATCTTCTCTAGGGTAACGTTCATGTTTGGAATAACGTTCATAAGGTTTTGGTCGTTCATCTTTGATAACAGGTTTCTCATCTTTAATGATAGGCTTGTCATCTTTGGAAATGATTTTTTCGTCAATTATTGGAGTCTGAACAGTTGGTTTAACATCCTTAACTACAGAAGTTTCTTCTTTTATTGTAGAAGTCTCATTTCGTGTGGATGTTTGTGGCATTTTTTGAGGTTCAGCAGGATTTTCTTTAATTGGTAAAGTTTCTTCAAAAAGTCCTTTTGTAAAATCTCTCATTTCACGATCCCAAGATGCTGCATCAAGATTATTTGATGATGGTTCGTTTGCAGTAGTTTTTGGGGTAGGTAGTGTTAAAGCTGGTTTAGTTTTGGTGTCTGGTATTACTTGAGGAATTTCTTCAGGTACTGGGCTGATTCCACACCAAAAATCTAAAGCTGCTGTCCCATTATTGATGCTTTTTTCTGATGGGGTGGTAGTAGTTTGGGTGGGAATTTCTTGTGTTTTAGGAATTGTATTGGTATTGATTTGAGGAGAATCTTTGGTAATTTGAGAAACTTCTTTATTGATTTGAGGAGAATCTTTGGTAATTTGAGAAACTTCTTTATTGACTTGAGGAGTGTTTTTGATAATTTGAGAAACTTCTTTATTGACTTGAGGAGTATCTTTAGTAATTTGAGAAACTTCTTTATTGACTTGAGGAGTATCTTTAGTAATTTGAGAAAC
>CAZPDM010000016.1:12017-62550 GCA_964585305.1 uncultured Planctomycetota bacterium
TTCTTTATTGATTTGAGGAGTATCTTTAGTAATTTGAGAAATAGGTTTGCTTATTTGAGTATCTTTTGTTTGAATTTGAGTTTCTTTTACTGTTGAAGAGAGAGGAACTTCTTTCGGAGTTAAGGGTTCTCGAGCTGTTTGAGATTCTCTAGATATTTGCGAACGATTGTTGGAAATTGGGCGTTTGTTAGGGGTATAATAACGGTGTGATTCTGTAGTTTCTCGAAGAGGAATTTTTTCGCTTCTTGGTTTAGAATTAAATGCTGGAGTTTCTCTTTTTAGATTTATTGGAGTGCTAGGCACAGAAATTGTACTTGCGGGTGCTACTTCAATTGGTGTCGGAATTGTATTAACTACAGGAGTTGGGATTGTAGGTTCTGGTGTTATTATAGGTTCTTTTGCTGAGGAAATTGTAGTTGCTAGGATTGGTGTGGTTGGCTCAGAGATTGTATTAACAACAGTAACCTTAGCTTCTAGTGATTCTTTCTTTGTTTCTACTGGCAATGTTTCTGGAAGTTGTTGAATGCTTTCAGAAAATTTGCTGAGCAGACTTTTATATTCTGATTCATAAAAAAAGGATATTTGGCGTAATACTTCATCAGGGATATTGTTATTTGCAATTGAGGTTTTTGTTGGCTTTAAAGGCAATTTAACGCCAGTTGCATCCTCAGTTTGTTTTGTTTCTTGTGATTGAGGAATAATTGGAGGTTGTACTTCTAATAAAGGGGGATAAGTTTCAATATTGTTTGTAGATGTTTTGGAATTGGCAGATGGTTGGGAATCATCGCGCCATTTTTTTACAATTTGGGAAAATTGCATCATTTTTCCTCACCAAATTATGGTAGGAAAATGTTTTTCTTCTTTGATTTTCCAATCAAAGATTGAGAAAAATATTTTCCATCAAAATAAGTAGCTGAACAATTGCTATGTTCTGCTAGGATGGGTAATATGTAGATGATTATGTGAAATTCCTTGGATGTCTTCGATCGCTTTATGGACAATAGTTTGATCGATCATAACCGCATTTTCTCCATACCCAATCAACAAAGCAATATCGCAAAGATTGTTAATTTTACGAGGTACTCCCTGAGAATATGAGAAAATTTCTTTTATCGCATCAAGTGTAAATAGCTCTCGGCCTGCACCAGCTTGGGCCAAGCGGAAACTTAGGTATTGTCCGGTTTCTCGAAGGTTTAGAGCATTGATACGATATTGTAAAGCGGTTCGTTCTTTTAAAAATGGATATTTAGCGATAACAGTTAGCAATTCTGGTTGTCCATTAAGAATAATGGAAAATAAAAATCTTCCATCTTGCTCTAGATTAAGCAAAAGGCAAATTTCTTCCCAAGTTTTTTTACTTTGGATAAGATGTGCATCATCTACAATAAGAATGCACTGTTTGCCGCGATTGTTTGTTTCCATTGCTAAATGTTTTAAGTCGCGTAATAGTTCTACTTTGGATTTTCCCTCGTAAGATAATCCAAATTCATATAATGTTTGTTGTAAAAATTCAATAGGTTCTAGGTCTGGATTACTGATAAAAGCTACCTGATAACCTTGCCCTAGCATATCTTGAGTGAAAATTTTAGTAACAAAACTTTTTCCGCATCCACTTTCACCAGTTAACAACAATAACCCTTTAGATTGGGTAATATTATATAGAAGCCTTAAATTTGCTTCTTCATAATCTTTTCCATAAAAGAAAAAATTGCGGTCTGTAATATTGCGAAATGGATTGGTGGTGAGATTCCAGTAGGATTCGTACATAACCAATACCGGTACCTTTCTCTTTTTGGTAATGGCTTGCGTTAGAAATTATTTTAAAACGCGTCGCAGCCAGTATCGAAGTGATAGACGCTTCTTTATGCTGCTTAATAATCCGATGCCTTTATAAATTGCTTTTTGAGATAAAGATTCGAAACCTTTTGAGGATTGCCAAAGCTGAACTTTTTTAGCAGATTCTACTAATTCATTGCAAAGTTGTGGATGGGCAATAGAAATTAGTGCATGTGTACGTTCTATTTTGCTCAGATGCAGTAATTCTGCAATACCGTATTCAGTTACAACAATATCTGTGAAAAATCGTGGAACTGTAACCGCAGCACCAGGAGGAAGACTAGGAAGAATATTACTTTTTAATTCCCCATTGACTTCTGCCGCGGATTTTAAGCAAAGTACAGAACGACCACCTGCAAGGTAGGCACCCTGAACAAACTCAAATTGTCCGCCTGGTCCGCTGTATTGTCGGTACCCAATAGATTCTGAACAAATTTGACCAGTGAAATCGGTCATCAATGCAGCATTGATGCTAATAAAATTTTTACATTTTGCAACAACTAGAGGATGATTGATTTCGTCAATTGGTAAAACCCAGAGTTTAGGATTATGATCGATCCAATCGTATAAGCGATTTGTTCCTATGACAAAAGCACAAGTACTTACGCCAGTCCGATGGCCTTTTTGTTGGTTAGTGATAACACCAGCTTCTGCAAGATCAACAACCCAATCTGAGATCATTTCAGTATGAACTCCCAAATCTTTTCGATCGGTGATTTGAGTTGCAATATAATTTGGAATTCCACCAATACCAATTTGTAAAGTACAACCATCTTTAATATATTTGCTTGCGAATTCAGCTATTTTTTTTTCTTTTTCATTAGGTTGTATAAGTGGTAATTCAAACAGTGGTTCGTGGTTTTCATAAACGTAAGTAAGTTCAGAAAGATGGATTTTATGATCGCCAAGATTAGGATCACCCATAACCCAGGGAGTATAGCAATTGATTTCAAAAATAACTTTTTTGCTAGGGTCTTTGAGTGCCTTTCTTAAATATGGTTCATCCGCAGCACTGTTTAATCCTATATTAACATAACCTTCGGCATCTGGAACTGTAGCACTATGAATGCAATATTCGGGGTCGTATGCAGTAATACAACGATCTATTTGAGTGTATTGTTTTGGTATATATTCTACAGTTTTATGCACAACATCTTGGAGCATCCGTTCAATAGGACCATAATAAAAAGTGCGATATGTAGTATTGGGAAAACTGAGAAATTGATATGGTTCTAGGAAAAAAGCAGAAAAACAATCAATTTTTTGAAAATCGTTTCTTTTTCCCAATGCACGCAAAAAAGCACGAGGCTGTGCGCCTAAAAAAGATGAGCCGAATGAAAAAACTGCAGGAAGCTGAGCAACAATTTCATCAACTGAACGACACTTTTCCTGCCAGATTTTTTGAATATGAGCGGGATAATCTTTTATGGAAAATGGCATTCCCCGCTTAGGATAGATCGAAGTGCTAATGTTTGGCCTCCTGAATAATGCTAATTCATGCTAAAAAAAGAAAAACTTAACAAAAATTTCTATAAGAAAATATTCTTATTCTTTTTTGGTGGAAAAAGATAGGGATATTTTCTATCAAAAAATTTTGATAAAATGGCGGGAGTACATGGGAATTGAACCCACCAAGGACGTATTACGGCCCTTCATACTGGGTTGAAGCCAGCGAGATCCACCAGGACCCTTCTACTCCCAATTTGTACTTGCATTTTTTTATAAAAAAAGTTATTATAATAATAAATGAAGTTAAAATACAGTTGCTAGCAAGCATTTTAGGCAATACAGAAGAAAGTGTCAAGAAAAAAATACAAAAAATTTTTCTTAGTACATAACACACATATAACAAATGAGTTGTAACAAAATACATCACTATCTCAATTTCTCTTAAAGAAAGAACTTTTAAAAAAAAGGGGAATTTATGTGTAAAAATATATTATTGCTAGTATGTTTTTTTGTAATTTTAGTTGCTGAATCTCAGCAACTTCCTAGCGTTCCTTTATATTCTGAAAAAAATGAGGTGATTTCTATTTCTCCAAAAGAAGCAAAAATATTTTTCTTTTTAGATACAGGATGCTTTCAATCTAAATTTGCCCAACGTATACAAGAAATAGCATATAGCTTTCGAGATGAACCTCTTCAGGTTATTGTTGTTTATAGCGATTGGGAAATCATTTCTGAAGCATATCAGCAATTTCAAGAAAAATATTTCAAGGAAATGGCTTTGCTGGGGAAAACAATCCAATTTTGCTATGATTACGAACGAAATTATGTAAATCAATTAGGATTTCGCAGTTTACCTATAGTTGTTCTAGGAGATACTCAAAATAAACGTGTTTATGCCAAAGAAACATGGGAAAATTATCGTACTTTACGTCAATATGCTCTTGTTGCGTTGGGAAATTATGCTCCTGAGCAAGTTGTTATAATTCCTGCTGTAACTTATGAAAATTGGGAAAAAGCAGAAGCAGAAGAAGTTTCTAAAAGACAAATCGAACAGATTTTATCTGCCCGAGAAAAAGCAAATCAAGAAGCCTTGGCTCATAAAGAAAAAGATAGTTCTCCAATTGTGCCAAATGTTCCAGTAACAAACACTTCTCCTGTCGCAACAACAGTGTCTGGTGCAAATACTGTACCAATTTCAGATACAGCTATAGCAACAACTACTCCGGCATCAACGCCAGTAATTCCAGATGCATCTATAGCAACAAACACTCCAACAACAACTGCTCCGACATCAACACCAGATGCACTTGTAGTAACAAATACTCCAACAACAACTGCTCCGACATCAACACCGGTAATACCAGATACACCTGTGGCAACAAATACTCCAACAACCGCTCCAGCATCAACGCCAGATACATCTGTAGCAACAAATATTCCAACAACAACCGCTCCGACATCAGCAAATATTCCAACAACTGCAGCTTTACCTCAACAACCTTCTAATTCTGATAAGGAAGAAAATATTTTTATCGGTGCTTCTTTATCAAATTTGCAAAAAAATATTTATAAAAATAATTTGAATTTGAAAGTTATGGGAGCCTATCCAATTCGTTCAAAATGGGTGAATAATATTCAAGATTGTTTATTTTGGACATGGGCAGATATGCTTGTGGTTGTTTTCCCTTTAATATTATGGGGATTGGGTATTATATTCAGCATTATAAAATATAAAACTTATCAAAAAATGGGTTGGGCAATTTTAGGATGCGCAGGATTTTTTTTATGGCATTTATTACACGTATTACTGCAAATTCCTTTGGAAATTTCCTTTCTTTATGGTACATTATGGAAGAGCCAATATTTTTTAAGTAATATTTATCCTTTTTTTACAAATTGGTATATAGCTGATTCAATTACTCTTATTTTTGGCATATCTTTAGTATATTCACTGTCAAATGATGAAAAAAGTTTGGATAAAAATGTCAAGTAACAAACTATAAAGGAATTTATTATGCCTTATAATGGTCCAAAATTAGTTTTTCTTGGTACTGGTGATGCTTTAAATAACCAAGGAAGAGCACATCAGTCTTTATGGATTGAATATAATTCCCATATATTTTTAATAGATTTTGGTCCAACTACACTATATTTGTTACAAAATCGCTGGCCAAATGGGAAAATTCCAGAGATGGATGCAATTCTTTTTACACATTTTCATGGAGATCATTTTCTTGGTACATTATTTTTAGATTTGGCTTTTGATCGTGTTCTTAAAAGAAAACGTGAAATTATTTATGCTGGGCCAAGGAATATAGAAGATCATTTTAAAAAGACTTATGATCTTTCGTATCCAGGGTTATATCCTAATCCAAAATCTAAATTTCAACGAAAATTCCATGAATTCCATCCCTTCCGCTCTTGTGATATTTTCCAAGATGGTTCAGTTATGATAACTCCAATACCTATGGAGCATGGAAATATCATTGCTTTAGGATATCGTATTCAAATGGGAAATATCTTAGTTGCTATTTCTGGCGATACACAATGGAATGAAAATATTCCGAAACTTTGCCAAGGTGCAACATTATCCATTTTAGAATGTAAATTTAACCAAAAAAAATTTGCATCTGATTACCATCTTTCCTGGGAAGAAATTGAAGCAAATCGTTCCAGATTACAAACTCAGGCTTTAGCATTAGTACATGTTGGATCAGAGGCTTTACAAACTTTACCAAAAGATGTTCTTGCTTTTATTCGTAATGATGGAGATGAAATTCAATTGTAAAGGAAAAAAATTATGCCTTGGCTATTTCCAAGTACTATATTTTTTCTCGCGCTTACTGTTTGGATTTTAAGCATAATATTTGCCCCCAAAGAATTTTTAGTAGCAATTAGTATTGGATGTGGAATTATTATGTTAATTGGCTGTGGGATGATGTGGCAGCAAGATTATAAAAATGCAGCTGGAATTTTTATTGTTATTATGGTATTTTTTGCTATTGTATATTTTTGCTCTTATATTTGGCAAGTTTTTGAGGACAATACTGAATCAAGTAGTAATGAATCAGGGTTGAAACAATTTATTGGAAAAAAAGCAATTGCGTATACCTGCTTAGAACCGAAAGGACAAGTACAAATTGGTGAACAAATAATTGTTGCTACAACAGAAGGATTATTTGTTCCTCAGGGTACTGAAGTAAAAATTATTCGAGCTGGAAAAGATATTGTAATTGTTGAATCTATAGAAAAAAAATATGAATAGTTCTCAAGAAAAAGCAATTGCTATTGTCTATCAATTGCGTGAAAAAGGCTATAAGGCCTATCTTTGTGGTGGATGTGTCCGCGATTTTTTATTGCAAAGAACACCAAAAGATTATGATATTGTAAGTGATGCTACAATTGAACAAGTACAAAAGATCTTTCGTTATACTATTCTTGTTGGTGCACAATTTGGAGTAATTAAGGTCATCTATGATTCTGAGATATTTGAAATAGCAACATTCAGAAAAGATGGTCAATATCAAGATGGACGACGTCCGGATTCTGTAATTTTTGGTGATGAAGAACAAGACGCATTGCGAAGAGATTTTACAATAAATGGATTGTTTTACGATCCAACTACAGATAAAATTATTGATTATGTTCAAGGTCAAGAAGATTTAGCAAAGAAAGTCATACGAACTATTGGTAATCCAGATGAACGATTTTCGGAAGATTATTTAAGACTCATGCGTGCCATCCGTTTTGCTTGTCAGCTTGATTTTGCTATTGAACAGCAAACTTGGGATGCTTTAATAAAGTTTTCTTCGTATATTATAAAAGTTTCTTCAGAACGAATACGAGATGAATTGATTGCTATGATGCTATCGCCACATCCTAAACGTGCTGTTCAACTTTTAGATCAAACTGGAATATTAAAGATTATCTTCCCTGAGTTATATAATGATGAAAATACTTATATATATATTAAAGAAATTTCAAATATATTAGAAACTGCTAAAATTTTACCAAATTTTGAAATAGCTCTTATAGTTTTGTTGCATCCTTTACAAAAATATCGTATTGTTAATAAAGTAAAGTTTGAAGATATTGGAAAAAGACTTTGTCTTCCTAAAAAAAGTATTGATATAATAATTCTACTATTTGAATATTATCCTAAATTTTCAGAAGTTTTTACCATGTCTCAATCACAATTGAAACGTTTCTTGCGCATATCTAATTTTCGTGAATTGCTTGATGTATATTTTTGGCAATGTATTGCTACTCAAAGTAGCCTTGCCGTATATGAATTTTGTAAACAAAAATTACAAGAATTTAGCGAAAGTGATCTTCATCCCAAAATCTTATGTACAGGAAACGATCTTATACGTTTAGGCTTTAAACCTGGGCCAATTTTTCATACCATCTTATTGGAATTAGAAGAACAACAATTAGATGGAAATATTTTTAATTATGAACAAGCTATGGAATGGATTAGATTTAAATTTGGAAGGGGATAAGCTTGCAAACTAGAAAACAAGCTGAAGATTTAATTCGATTGCTTTGCTCTTCTTGTGGTAAGCGGGTAAAAGTATCCACGAAATTTGCAGGCCAGACAGGAAAATGTCCAAAATGTGGGCAACCGGTTCAAATTCCGGCATTGGAAATTTTGGAACAGAAATTAAAAGAAATCAAAGGGAAAGGAACCAATGATTCTATTGTTGATGTTCCCGATCTGCCTGAGCAAACAAATTTTCCTGAAGAAACAAAAGATAGAATGAGCGTAAGTTCCGAAGAACCGCCAGAGCCTACTGCAGAGTTAGTAGGTTTGGAAGAAATTTTGCAAAATCCCAAAATGATTATTCCCGAAATTCCTATGGATGTGGATACTCAACAAACAATAAATAAAGATAAATTGGGAACTTCCAAACGAATTGCAGTACAACCACAATCAAATACTACAAGAAAAATAAATCAACCTCCAGTTCAAGGAAATGTAACTCTCCGAAAAGTTCCATCTTCTGCTAAATCAAATACTGTAGGGCAAGTTACAAAAAACGCACTTGAACAGAGTACTGCAGCTAAGAAAAAGGAGTCTTTAACTAGCACTAAAAGTTCTCCTTCTGTAATGAAGCATGAACCTGCACCATTTGCAAAACCTGTAGCAAATAGCAAAGCCGTAGTTGCTAGTTCTAATAGCCCAGAATTAGAAATTCTGAGCGAACCAGCAGAAGCTCAAGAAGCCCAAGAAGTCCCAGATTTGCAAGAATCATCATACTTGCAAGAAAAGTGGGCTTCTCCGGATCCTGAAAAAATTTTTGCAGAAGAAAATCATGATTGGCCAGAGGTGTTGGATGCTGTTGAACCATTGCCTGTAGAAGTGGCAGAGATTCAGGATGCTCAGCTTGAAGAATCTTATAATCTTCAAATGAATGACCAATTAGAAAGAGTTTCATTAGAAAAAGAAGTTCCATCTGAAAATATCCAAACAGATGATGTTCAGGTATTGGAAATGGAAGATCCCGACTTACCAACAGCTGTGCCTGTTTCTGCAGAAACTTTGGCGGAAACTCCATCTCCTATATCAGCAATTCATCCAGAAACTGTTGTATCTGCTGAGACGCCAATTTCTCTTCCTATAGCTATTAGGGAAAATCAAGAAAATCCTCCTAATAAAGTTTTAGGAAAAGATGAAGAAATTGTTGAAATTCAAGAGCTTTCTTCAGATTCTAATGAATTTTCTTCAGAAGAAAATGATGCTGAAAAAGAGCTAATAGAAGTTGAAAAATTGCTATCGGAAAATAAAATCAAAGGTGGAGAAACTCTTATGCTGGGAAAAAAAGCATTGGAGACTACAAACTTTGATGAGGCTCTTCAACATCTTTCTTCCTGCATTAACATGGGAGAAGACATTGGAGCAGCATATTATTTGCGTGCATTAGCATATATTCAAAGAAAAGCATGGGGGCTTGCTATTGATGATCTTAAAAATGCTATAGAATTTGGTTATCAAGATATGGACGTGGAAGAATTGCATAATCGTGTTATTTTACAACAAGCAATTACTTTCCGTAATATGGGTGCGTACCGGCAAGCTTTGGAAATTCTGGAACAGGTTATAAGTAAAAATGTTAATGTTGAAAAAGGCAAAATTTATTGGACTCGTGCTAAATTTTTGATTCAATCTGGTGCCCAACAAAATGCTATGCGAGATATAGAAGAAGCGATTCTGAATAATTATTTAAAACCAGAAGTTTTTGAAGCTCGCGGACGAATTTATCTGGAGCAGGGGGATTATGCTTCTGCAATGCATGATTTTGTTGCAGCAATCAATCGTGGAGGAAAGAGTGCTTCATTATATCAAGCTCGAAGCGAAGCATATTTTTTTGTTCATGATCTGGAATCTGCCTTAAGTGATATTCAAACTGCTCAAAGTTTGTCTCCTGACAACCCTCTTTTATGGGATTTTGAAGCATTGATCTTAAATGAAAAGAAAATGTATGAAGCAAGTGATGAAGCTTTTGAAAAATCATTTGGACTTGAGCCGGAAAATCCTGTCCATTTTTTTAATCGAGCTATGTGTTATATGCGTAGAAATCGTTATGATCGGGCAATAGAAGATTTTACTAAAGTCCTTGAATTCAATCCGAAAGATCGAGTTGCGTATTTAAAGCGTGCAATTTGTTATCAAGAAAAAAGTAATCCTAATCTTGCTTTAGCTCGTGAAGATTTTAAGAAAGCTGAAAATTTAGAGCCAAATTCTATGTATCGATCCACAAAAATGCCTGCAAAAAAGAGAAAGGATGTACGTTGAACCGTATTATAGGAAATCTGGATCGTGCTTTATATCGCCCACTATTTGAAAACAAAGCTATTGAACCAGTTCAAGCTTTAGAGTGGGCGATGCGTTTGGCTCGAGAGATGGATGACATTCTTCCCGAATATTACGTTGAGATTCCTCATGCTGTTTCAGCTTTTTGGTTGCATGAAAATGAAATCTTTATTGCAACAGAAAGATCATTTGATGAAAATGATCCCTATATTTCTGAGGAATCTCGGTATAGCCCTCCAGAAATGCAATATGATCGCTTTTGGCGTAGAAATATTACAAGATTAACTTATTTAGTTTGCCAGGTTTTGTTATCTTTATTGAGTGGAAAATTACCTAAATATCCCTTTAGTACTGTTACTTTTCACCATCTTATTGGCCGCTATTCACAAAATCAAATTTCCAATTTACAAGAAATATTTGGAACCGGCTTAAATCCTAATCCACAGGAGAGGTTCCAAAATTTTCGCAGTCTTGTTAATGTGTTACTTCAAGTTCAACAAAAGTTTCAAACGCGGTCCTTACCTATAATTATCCCACCTATCAAATCTCTCGAAAATCTACAAAAATTAAGTCCTCAATATGAGCTATTAGCCTGGATTCCTAAATATGAAAATGTTTTTAAACTCATCCTTCGACCTCCAACTGTTGTTATTTTAGGGAGAAAATTATTACAAAACACATCTCAAATTTCCCCGAACCGTTTATTAGAAAATGATTATTTTTTTTCTGAAACAAGTAAGCAAAGTATGAAATCTATTTGGGGAAAATTTGCAGTTCAACATGAAGTTAAACAAGAAAATAACCAAGATATAAATTGTCTTTGGGTAGAAGGAGATCCTTGTCTTTCTAGGCAACACCTTGCTATTCACTTTTCTTTAGACAAAACAGTTCCCTGGATTGCGGATATCGGTAGCACACATGGAATAGTGTTGTTTGCAGATGCTAATTGTGAGCATTCAACGAGTATACTTGTCCGAAATGGAGAGAAAGTCCCATTTCGCTGTGAAGAAGATCAGTATTTACAGGTTGGCAATACTTTTGTTCGAATTCGCTCCTGTTAAAAATCTACTTAATGATTTCAATGATTGGGAATAAACAAAAATGTTAACAACTCTTCATCTTACTTGTTTAAAATTGCTTCCTAAAAATCTTTTAACTGTATTTATTGGAAAATTAGCAAACTGTCATTTCCCTAAATTTATTGTAAAATTTATTATTCGTATTTTCGTACGAATTTATCATGTGAATACTCAAGAGGTTGAACCTAGTGATTTTACCTGCTTTAATGAATTTTTCATACGAAAACTTCGCGCAGAATGTCGTCCGATTGATTCATCTGCTTGTAAGATTGTTTCACCTGTAGATGGTAAAATTGGTGCTTATGGCGAAATAGTAGATGGGACATTATTTCAAGCTAAAGGATTGACATATTCTTTAGAAGATTTAGTTGCAAAAGCTGAATATGCAGTTAAATTTCAAGGGGGGACTTATATTACTATCTATTTAAGCCCTCGTGATTATCATCGTATTCATACTCCCGTGGAAGGAACTATTCAAGAAGGTTATTATGTTCCTGGAAGTTTGTTTCCCGTTCATCCATTTGCAGTAAATAATATAAAAAATTTATTTGCTGTAAATGAGCGATTGCTTACTCTTCTTTATCATCCTAAAATTGGGGATGTTGCAGTAATCAAAGTTGGGGCAACAGTAGTTGGAAAAATTAAAGTTGTATATGATAATACGTTGGAGTCTATACACAAACCTTCTCCAATTCATCGTTATTATAATAATATTCCAATTGTAAAAGGCCAAGAATTGGGACGTTTTGAAATGGGATCTACTGTAATTTTGTTATTCCCCAAACATAAAATACAATGGGACTCTTCTTTACAAATTAATCAAAATTTACAACTTGGCCAAGCTATTGGTGAATATTTTTAAGTCTTTACGTCGGCTGTTTTCAGCCGACATAAATATTATCGCAAAAAGGATTATGTAATGAAAATATTTTTACTAGTTCTGACTCTTATATGTTTTATTTTTCCTTGTTTTGCTCAAAAAAATAAAATTGTTGCTACAGTAAATGGCGAAAATATTTTTCAAAAAGAATTGAATGATGTTTTAATAAAATCCTGTGGAGAAGGGGCTGAAGATTTAAAAGATGAAGTTGCAAAAGCCTATCTTTCAGAGATGGTTTTATTTAAAGTCATTGAACAATATCTAAAAAAAGTTAATGTTACTATTGATAATACTGATGAATATGAAGAAGATGCAGATCGCTATGCTCAGCCATTCTTGATTTATTATGTAGAATGGGGGCTAAAAAATCAGTTGAAATTTATCAAAGATTTGCAATCTATTATTTCTAAAAGTACAGTCTTACAGAAAAAACATGGAGAATGGCTTAAAATGGCCGAATTTCGTGTCATATCGAATGATGATATGAAGCGATTATTAGAAATTTGGCAAGATATTATCAATACTAAAGAATTTAAAGCTATGCTGCGTGAAAGAATTTGCCAGAAATATCGTCTTGATTATGCTATCTTTAAAGAACGTATTCGTTTGATTACTAAGTTGCGGATGTTTATTATCAATTCTCATCTTAAAGATGAAGAAATTCGTTCTTTTGCACAGAAAGAAAAATTCGCGCTTTCCGATGGATTGATTAGATTAAAACATTTATTTCTTGCAGGCGTGGATTTAGAAACAATGGAGGCTTTTACTAAAGAAAAGGAAGCCGAAATTGTAAAAAAGATTTGGCAAATACGTCAGGAGATAAAACCAGATCTGAGTAATTTTGATGAAAAAGTTGCTCAATATTCTGATCATAAATCAAATAAATTTCAAAAGGGTGATTTAGGCTGGGTTCCTCGTTGGAGTGCTTCAACGATATTTAGTGGTTTTCTTACACATTTAGGTTGGTTACCTCCTGTTGTAGATGAATTTCCTGAGATTCTTTCAGTAGGATTCCAATTGCCAGAGAAAACGTTAAGTCAACCCATCAAAAGTAAATGGGGATTGCATCTTCTTGTTGTGGCAGAAAGAAAGCCAGGCGAAAAGGAACTTTCCGAAAGTGAATTATTAAAACGTTCTAAAAATATGCTTGCTTTATTAAAAATGGAACAAACTGTGCGATTATGGGTTGAAAAAAGTAAAATTCAATATCCAGACTAGTTTTGAACAAATTTATTTCGAGAGAAAATATTTGCTTTGATCCATTTCATTTTTTTATGAAAACGCAAATATTTTCATAGCAATTTTATTTGGATAGGCATAACAATGTCAATAGAACTTCCTCTATTTGTTGAAGAAAATCCCAGCAAATCAGCACAAAGCTATACTATTTCAGAAATCACTCGAATTATCAAAGAGCGCATTGAAGGAGTTGGTAATGTATGGCTTACTGGTGAAGTATCCAATTTAAAATACCATAGCTCTGGCCATATTTATCTTACATTAAAAGATAGTGAAAATCAAATTGCTGCAGTAATTTGGCGGGGAAATGCGAAGAACATTTCTGCGCCATTGAAAGATGGTATCGAAGTTCTTGTTCATGGAGAGCTTACTGTTTATGGCCCGCAAAGTAAATATCAAATTAGCATCAATAGTCTGGAGCTTCGTGGGCAAGGTGCTTTGTTGATTGCGTTTGAAAATCTCAAACGTAAATTGGCAACTCTTGGTTTTTTTGATCCTAGGCATAAAAAGGCATTACCAACAATGCCTACAAAAATTGGGATTGTTACCTCTCCAACTGGTGCTGCGGTTCAAGATATTATTAACGTTATTTTACGAAGATTTCCGCGTATTACTATTCTTATTTATCCAGTAAGAGTACAAGGGGATGGATCAGCTCAAGAAGTTGCGGATGCGATTTATTGCATCAATCAACATCCACAATTGAAAGATATAGAAGTTCTTATTGTCGGTCGTGGTGGTGGCAGTTTAGAAGACCTTTGGGCTTTTAACGAAGAAGTTGTAGCAAAAGCAATTTTTGATAGTCGTATTCCAATTATTTCTGCTGTTGGCCATGAGATTGATGTTACTATTTCTGATTTTGTTGCAGATCGTCGAGCGTTAACACCTAGTGAAGCTGGGGAATTAGTAGTTCCAAGATTAGATCAAATTTTGCAACAATTAAATATTAAAGAACGTCAATTACATGTTGTTATGCAAAACTATCTACATCGTGCACGTGCTACTGTGGATCGGTTAGCAACGCATAGAGCTTTAGCTAAGCCTACCGATCGGATTCATCATCTAGGACAACGGTTGGATATGCTGGCTCAATCTCTTCAAACTTTAATAAGTAAAATTATTCAGCAAAAACGTTTGGAGCTTTCAGAAATCCAAAATCGTTTAGATAAACAACAACCGTTAGCTAGAAGCCAACGTTATCGGCAACAACTGGAGCATCTTGCTGGAAGGCTTGAACGTGCAATGATTAAGCGTGTGGAATGGGAACATCGACGATTACATAATTTTGAAATTCATCTTGAAGCCCTTTCTCCTCTTTCTGTTCTTAACCGTGGTTATAGTATTGCGTATATCTATAGTGGTAAAAGTGTAATTCGCCAGCATACGCAGGTATTACCTGGAGAATATATATGGACTCGCATGTCAGATAGTTGGATACTTTCTCAGGTTATTAAAACAGGAAGTAAAGCTATTAAAAGAAGCGATTCTTCTGAAAACCAACAACCTAAAGGAAATGGCAGTTAATTAACAACTTAAAAAGAAAGAGAATATTTTTATGATCGAAGATTCTGAAAATTCCAAAGCATCTTTACCAGACCCTGATATTGCAAAGAAGACTCCACAATCAGAACCGATTCCCCCGGCATCTGAAAATACTGTAAGTTTGCATCATAGAACTTATCAAATTTTAAATGCAGATGAAGCTTTAGAAATATTAAGACAAGGTAAGATTTTGGAAAATGGATATATCCAAAGTTTTCAATTTTCTTCTAATTCTCAACCTTTTTCTTATACGCAAAAAATTATTATAAAAAATTGTGTGTTTGGAAGTTTAGATTTTTCATTGTCATCTTTTCAACAATCTATTCAATTAGAAAATGTTCGTGTTGAAAAAGAGTTCGCGCTTACTGCAAATGTTCACTTTGATGATGCTGTGGTTTTTAATAACTGTACTTTTGAAAAAACTGCTAATATAAAAGGGGTTCAATTTTTTAAAGGGTTGAGTACAGTAAATAGTAACTTTGAGCAAAGTTTATTACTTGAAAACTGTACTTTTAAAGATGATATAAATTTTTCTCGTATAAATGTTGAAAAAAAGTTTTCTTTGAAATCTTGCGAATTGGGCGATACTGTTAGGTTGCAAAGTGCTAAAATAAATGGAGAGACTAGTTTCCTTTCTTGTACTTTCCATGGCTCGATTCGTGGCGAAGGTTTTCAAACATCAGGTTGCTTCCAAATAAAAGATTCTAATATTATTGGCGATTTTGCCTTAGAAAATACAACAAGTAAAGCCCGAATTGATTTAGAAAAAGATAACTTTCGAGCAAATTTCCGTTGGAATACTTCTTTATTTCAAGATAAACTAGTTGTCCGTGCATGTACTTTTCAACAAAACTCAACTTGGTGCAATTGTACTTTTAAGAATCATTTTGCTTTACCTCAAAGCCGTTTTGAAGCCGAGTTAGCATTAGATGGTAGTATTTTTGAAGATAAGGTTTTCTTTGCAGATGCTTTTTTTGAAGATGCTAGCTGGAGAGGAATAACTTTCCACGATTTCTTGGATTGTGAAAAGCTTCATTTAGGCGGGCAGATAATTTGCCAAGGTACTATATTTAATGGCCCTGTTAATTTTTCTTTTATGGAAAGTCTTGGGCGTGGGCGTATTTCGTTTAATGCTGTTTTTAATAAATCTGTAGATTTTTATCGCGCAACTCTTCGTGGTTCTGTTTGGTTTTTAGGGAGCCATTTTCAAGATGCTTTCTTTGTAAATACTACCTTTGAAGGCCAAGTTTTTTTTAGCTTTGATACTAATACATTGCGTGAACGTAATCGTCGGAGTAAAGAAAGCCCAAGACAGCAATCGCTTACATATTTAGCGAGATTTGAAGGTATTGCAAACTTTACAAATGCTTTATTCTATCGCAAGGCTGTTTTTGAAAACATTATCTTTGAGCAATATGCCAACTTTGAAAATGCTTATTTTGCAGAAGAAATCAACTTTCAGAAAAGTCATTTCAAAAAAGGGACTACGTTTAAAGGAAGTTTTTGCACACAGGAACTTGATTTTACTAAAGCAGTTTTTGATGAATATGCTAACTTTGATTTAGCTAATATCAATCGTCGTTTAAATCTTACTGATGCTGCCATTGATCAGGGTATATCATTTTATCATGCTGTAATTGATGTTGTAGTCGTAGAGCGTGATCAAATTGAAGGGCGTTTGATTTATGAAGGCCAAGTGGCTAATCAAGCTGATAAAAAGCACTATATGCGGGTAAAAGAAGAATATCTGATTTTGAAGGAAAGCTTTCATCAACGTGGAAAATTTGATGAAGAAGATTGGGCATATTATTGCTACCGTGTGAATGATCGAAAATCTTTTACAGACAAATCGGTTCGTTCTTTATTGAAGAAGCCGATTCTTGCTGTCCAAGATGATGTTCCTCCTGAAGAACGTGAAAATGATCAAGTTCTAGCTGATAATGCACAAAAATCTTTAGAAAAAGCAGAAAAGGCTTTAGCTTCTTCTCAAGAACATATAAAAAAAATAGAAGCTCAGTTAAATGAACTGTCGCCTAATGAAGGAAAAAAAACTCGAGATATTCAAGATCGTTTAGATGAAGCCAAGAAAAAGTATGAAGAAAATCTCCAAACCTTAGAAATTCGAAAGAAAGAATTAGTTGATGTTCAAAAGATTGTTACACTAAATGCCGAACGCCAGAAAAAACTCCACGAAAGTCGCGATAAACCTTTTTCCCAAATTCAAGCTCTTAGCTGCTTATTTCAAAATATGCTTTGGAAATTGGTAGATTGGGGAACTGGTTATGGAGTAAGACCGTTCCGTTTGATGTTGCTTGCATTAGTTGTGATTTTAGGTTTTGCGGCTATTTATGGGGTATCTGGGGCTATGTTACCTTGCCATAATCAGGAAATGTTGAAGCAACATAGTAAAGCTGCTTTAGTTTTTGATTGGATATATTTTAGTGCAATGACATTTGCTACTGCTAATCCAGAGGCAGAAATCTCTTTTGATGAAAAAGTTCAGTTTTTTATTATGACAGAATCTTTGATTGGGATATTCTTAACTGCTCTCTTTGTTGGTTGCTATACTCGTAAGATATTACGATAAGAATAGAAAAATACAAAAAGATTTGCATAGATTTATCTGTGCAAATCTTTTCTATTCTTTTAACTAGGGAGGAGAAAAAATGATGAAAAGAAGAGGTTTTACAATATTTGAAGTAATGGTAATTTTAGCTATTATTGCTGTTTTAGTAGCATTATTATTGCCTGCATTACTTTCTGTAAGAGAGAAAGCTAATCAATCGAAGTGCAAAGCGAATTTGGCTCAGTTTGGAAAATGTCTATATCTTTATAGTTCTGATTATGGAAGAGGAATATATTTCCCAGATGCTAATGGTGCAGGCTTTTTAGCCAAATTGAGAAAAACTAAAATACTATCAGAAGAAAAAATATATCTTTGCCCTTCAACAAATGATGAAATTTCTAATTTAGCAACAGCAGATGAAGGAGATAGCGAAAATACAACAAGCTATTCCGGTCGAAAAAATAAAAGACAAAAAGAATATCCTGGAATTTTTAAACCTTTTCACGGGTCAACGCTTACTACTACTGCTTCGGATGATTGGCAATCATCAGGAAATCATGAAGGGGGAAGACTTGTCAATTTCTTATTTTTAGATGGCCATGTTGATATAGAAAGAAATTTAGAAATAGATGGCTCTGAAGAAGATATTGGTTATAGCAAATTTGCGCAAGAAGGGCAGAAATTGGCAGATCCCTTGACGAATTAAATGATAGGTTAGTTATTTTGGGGTTTTAACTTATGACGGATTACCATGAAAAAATCGACAGAAGTCAGCATTATAAGATTCTTGAAACAGCTATGGACGGTTTTGCAATGATAGATAGTAAAGGAAATATATTAGAAGTAAATAATGTTTATTGCAAGTTAATCGGTTATAGCGAGCAAGAATTATTAACGATGAAGATAGCTGATATAGAAGTTGTTTTGCTTCCAGAGGAGATAAGCGAGCGTATTAAAAGCATTATAGAGCAAGGAAAATCTCGTTTTGAAACAAAACATCGCCGGAAAGATGGAAATATTCTTGATGTTGAGGTCAACGTACAATATTATACTTTTGGTGGAGGAGGATTTATTACATTCATTCGAGATATTACCAAACATAAAGAAACACAAAGAAAATTATACGAAAGAGAAATTTTGATTCAGAATATTAGTAATAATTTGGTCAATGGGATGATTTATCAAATCACACGATTTAAAGATGGGACAAGAAAATTTACGTATTTAGCAGATGCTGTTAAAGGTCTTTATGGAATTACTCCAGAAGAAGGTATGGAAAACTCTGATTTAATTTATAAGAAAGTTCATCCTGACGATCAAATTCGAGTTTTGCAAGAGGAAGAACTTGCTCATCAATCACTTTCAGTTTTTAAAACAGAGGCTAGAATTTTTGGGATAGATGGAAAAATTCGTTGGTCTTGCTTTGTGTCTTGTCCAAGGTTAGTATCAGATGGTGTAAGTGTTTGGGATGGTATTGAATTTGATATAACTAATCTCAAACTTGCAGAAGAAGCTTTACGTGAAAGCGAACAAAAGTATAAAGATTTATTTACAGGCAGTCGAGATGGAATTGTAGTGGTAGATACTCAAGGCCATTTTCTTAATGCAAATGCCGCATATTGTGAAATGGTTGGGTATTCTGTTGAAGAATTAAAACAATTAAAAGATTTTTCTAAAATTACCCCTCCAAAATGGCGTTTATGGGAAGATCAGGAAATTCTCAAATATCGTCTTTTAAACGATGGTTATTCTGGTATTTATGAAAAAGAGTATATTCGTAAAGATAATAATATTATTACAGTTGAAATCCAAGCATTTACAGTATTTTTACCGTCAGGTGTTCCTAAATATATGTGGGGAATAGTCCGTAATATTACGGAAAGAAAGCAGGCAGAAAAAGATTTACGACAGTTTAAGGCCATATTTGACAATGCCAATTTTGGTATAGCAATCACAAATTTAGAAGGTATGGTGTCTTATACTAATACATATTTTGCTTATGCGCATGGATATGATTCTCAAGAATTGGTTGGAAAGAATTTGCGTATTCTACATTCAAAAGAACAACTTAATAATGTCGAAAAATTACTTAACCAATTGGTGCAAGAAGGAAGTTTTAATGCGCAAGAAGTGGAACATTGCCGGAAAGATGGAAGCTCTTTTACTATGCTTATGACAGGTATGCTTGTAAAAGATGAATATGGAAAGCCTCAATGTTTTACCACTACAGCAATTGATGTTAGTGAAAAGAAATTATTAGAATCGCAACTTCAACAGGCTCGTAAAATGGAATCTGTAGGAAGGCTTGCTGGAGGGGTTGCGCATGACTCAAATAATATGTTAGGAGTAATCTTAGGCCATACAGAACTGGCTATGGAAGAGATAGATTCTTCAGATTCGATATATTTTCATTTACAAGAAATTCAAAAAGCTGCTAAACATTCTGCTGAATTAACAAGACAGCTCTTAACTTTTGCACGTAAACAGAATATTACTCCAAAAGTTGTGAACCTAAATGAAGTTGTTGAAGGAATGTTAAAAATGCTAGCACGCCTTATTGGAGAGAATATTCATTTATCTTGGAAACCTGGGAATGATATATGGCCAATTAAAGTTGATCCTACTCAAATAGAACAGATTTTAGCAAATGTTGCAATCAATGCTAGAGATGCAATTCAAGGCATTGGAAATTTAAACATTAAAACTGAAAATGTTTCGTTAAGTTCTTTATATTGTAATTCTCATACAGATTTTGTTCCGGGAGATTATGTTCTATTACTAATAAGTGATACTGGGATTGGCATGGATAAGACAACTCTAGAGCATCTTTTTGAACCTTTTTTTACTACGAAAGAAGTTGGAAAGGGAACTGGGTTAGGTTTAGCTACAATTTATGGCATTATAAAGCAAAATAATGGGGCAATTAGTGTGGACAGTGAAATTGGCCATGGAACTACATTTCATATTTATATTCCTCGGTATTTAGGAACAACTGGCCAATTTTCTATGAATAATCTAGTTTCTACAATAACACAAGGAAATGAAACAATACTACTTGTTGAAGATGATTCTGCAATACTTAGAATGACAAAAAACATGCTACAAAGACAAGGGTATAATGTTTTAACTGCGGCTACTCCTAAAGAAGCTATTTGTATGGCCAGAGAGTATAATAAAGATATTCGCCTTCTTATTACTGATGTTGTTATGCCTGAAATGAATGGAAAAGATTTGGTTAACTATTTAACATCAATAATTCCAAATCTTAAGTCTTTGTTTATGTCTGGTTATACAAGTGATGTTATTGCACATAATGGAGTGGTAGATGAAGATATGGCTTTTGTTCAAAAACCTTTTTCTATGAAAGAATTGTCAGATAAAGTAAGAAAAGTTTTAGATTCTGAGAAATCTCATAACTAAAAAAAATCCCCGCATTGCGGGGATTTTTTGGGTTTTTTTTATTATTCCTATTTGGTAGGTAGTATTAATCTCATACGGGTAATATGGAAAATACCTTCTTGTTTAGGAACAATCACAATTTGTACTAAATCTTTTGGTAATGGAGCCACAACGACTTCTTTCCAAAAGCCTTTATTAAGATTTTCATAACGATAAGTAGCGAAAAGTGTCATATTTCCGGAAGGAACAAAACCATATAATTTTATGTCAAGATCATCAATCTCACTACTTTTGTAATCAAAAGCAAGATTGTATTTAGGAACTTCAACGTCACTCATCTTTTCAGGATCAAGGTGTATGCGAATTTCGCATGGAAGTGCTTTAATTCGAACACGGACACCTTCTTCTGTATAAGTTTCATATAATGCACCTCGTCCCGGAGGATTGTAGCATTCTAAAGCAATTGCTAATTCCTGCGTTGAGGTTTGTGGACGTTGATGGAAGTGAGAAATGCGTATTTCTTTGTCATTATCTCGTGAATGTTCCACTCTTCCTAAACCTTGAGAATTTTCTATATCTTTTACTAACTCGGAATATACTCGAGTAAGTTCGGTGGAAACTTTTCCAGCACGAAAACAAACTAAATCTTGTAGTTTGTTTCTAATATCATCCATTTTAGCTTTCCAACGAATTCTAGGAATTCCGCTATATCTTTCTAATTCCGAATAGTTTAGAAAAAGATAAGCCAAAATTAGATCTTGTTCTTCCTGGCTCAATTTATTTAATTCTTGAGCTACAGAATGATTAGACAGATTGGCATTCTCCATCCTCAATCTCCAAAAAATTATTGTAAATAAAAAAGTCGTACTAACAACTATATATTATCTTAAAAAGATAATATATTTTCAACAAAAAAAAATTTTATTTTTTGTTTTTTTATATTTTTTTACTATGAGAAAGATAGTAAAAAAAATAGTTTTATTTTTGTAAATTGTATATGATCCCTCTAAAGCCAAGATCATTTGAACAAGTATTTGGCTCTAAGGCGATATGTGTTATTATCTTTTCCGAATTGCTTCCCCAGCTTCCGCCGTTAGCAATTTTTAAATGAGAAAATTCAACGCTATTAGATTCTGACCATTCCCAAACATTTCCTATAAGCTGAGAGACTTTATAAGGAGATTCGTCAAGATTGTCAAAAGCATCTATAGGTGCTAGGCTTAAATATCCATCAGCATCTCCTGAAAGATTGGCTGTATGGAAAAGAAATTTTTGTGTTTTAGAAAGGGGATTCGTTTGCTGTGATTTCGGATTTTGTTTAAACTTGATAGGAGTTTCTTTGTTTTGCCAATCAGGTGTAGAAAATCCTCCACAGTAGCATTTTTCCCAATGTTTTTCTGAAGGAAGACTTTTTTTTGCCCAGGCTAGGTATTCGTTTGCTCCATGCCAAGATACTTGAACCACAGGGTAATTTTCCGCTCCGGCTTTAACAGCAAATTTGCCTTCTTTTTGAAGAATAGAAGAACCATCTAATTTAATAATATCTTGAATATTTTTTAACGATTTGGCATTCAAAAAATTAACAAATTTTTCATTGGAGACTTCATATTTATCGATATAAAAGGCTTCCAATTCAGCCAATTCGAGTTTTAAATATGTGTTTGGAATAATATGTTGAATGCGATAAAAAGTACCTTTAGGAATGTATAGCATTATGCTTTTATCAAAAGCAGAAATATACTCTCCAAAAATCCCTGATTTTTTTATTCCTTCTGGCATTGTTTCTCCGAACCACCCTATGTTCATTAACTTGATGGGTTCTTTTTGCTCAAGGTTTTTTGTAATTTCAGGCGTTTTTGCAGAGGACTTATTTTCTAATAATTTAAAAAATTGAGAATTTTTGAAAAAAGTTGACCAATCATTTATAATTTTTCCCCAATTTGTATTTTGTGTTTGAAAGATTTCATTTTTTTGAGAATTTATATGAAAAATTTTAAAATTGAATTGAATTTCTTTTTTATCTTTTGTACTACGTTTTATTTCAAAAACTATTAAATATGAAATTTTTTCTTTTTGTAGCATTGGATATACTTCCAATGGTATTTCCTTGGTAAATCGAGAGTTCCAAAAATTTTTATATTCTAGAATTTTTAAAATTGTTTTGATTTTTTCTAGGTTTGTAACAAATGAATAAGTTTTTGTTGATAAAATCGTAGGTATCTCTTTCTGCATAAGGTTAGAAGCTACTTTCTTGTCTTCTTCAAAACGACTTCCATGAACAAAAATTGTTGGAATATTTTGAGAAAGAACACCTGAATATATGCTTAAAATAAGAAGCAAAATAAAAAAATTGATTGAAGAGTGCATACATTCATCCTTTGAAAGATTATATTAGTAAAATTGCATAACAAATAGTTTAGTATCTGATAATATCTAAATTAGCATTTTCTTTAAAAAAGTCAAGCATAAATAGATAAAAATCCTTGAAAACTTCTTGAAGATTGATTGAAATGAGTTAAAATATTCTTCCTTTTCTTCATTATTAAACCTATGAAACTAAAAGAAGATTAAAAAATTAAATTTATATTAGGGAAAAAAATGAATTTAAAAAAATATATCAATTTTTTTATTCTAATTTCTATTTTTTTACTTTTTGTACTCAACTATCATAGCACTTGGGTATGGATGTACCAAAAATGGACTGCCGCTGACTCATATTCCTCTCATGGATTTTTGATTCCATTGATTTCAATTTGGTTAATATATCAGAAAAAGGATAAAATAAAAAATGTCCAATTTCAAGGAAATTGGTTAGGGCTAGCCTTTTTACTTTTTGGGCTGCTTTTGCACTGTTTTAGTGGAATTTCTCGTGTTCACTTTACTTCTGGAATCTCAACAATCATTACTTTTTCTGGTATTCTTATATTATTTTTTGGAATGAATTTTTTGCGGGAAATTTGGTTTCCTGTTTTATATCTTTTTTTAATGCTCCCTTTTCCTTCGATTTGGGATATCAAAATTACTTTGACCTTAAAGCTTTTGGCAACGGAAGCTGCAACTATTATGCTTGATCTTTTCGGATATATTGGCCTTCGTGTAGGCAGTTTTATCTATTTCTCAGAAGGCCAGAAATTGTTAGTTGGAGATGTTTGCAGTGGGTTGCGTTCTCTATTATCTTTAATTGCACTAGGGCTACCTTTTGTATATTTGATCAAAGAATCCTGGTGGAAAAAAGGGATTATGTTATTATGTTTATTCCCTGTTTCTTTTGTTTTCAACACCTTAAGAATAGTTTTACTAGGGATTATAACGTATCATTGGGGATCAGAAAAGGCCGCTCACCCAATTATTCACGATGGCTCAGGCTTTTTACTTTTTGCTGGAGATTTGATTACACTTTGGGTGATCTATGTATTATTGCAAGATAAAAAGAAAAATATAGAAGTCAATAAAGACATTGTAAAAGAATCTTCTTTAAAAAAAGAAAAAGGAATTTTAGATTCTTTAGTAGAAGCTATTAAAATAGCTTACCAAAGTTTTTTACAACTTCCTATTTCTCAGATATTTTGGAAAAAATATATTATAGCAATGTGTTTGTTGTCTATTACTTGTTGGATTTCTTTTCAATATCTGTATCAAGACTTTATTATAGAAAACAAGTCTTATACACAAGCAATTCCTACAAAATTCGGAGAATGGGAAATTGCATTAGATTTCCCTATCAACGAACGTACGATTCAAGTGTTAGAAACAAGTGATATTTTGATGAGATATTACCGTCGTAGTAACAATGAACTTCCTGTACTGCTTTCTGTTGTCGCCTCAGCTTCTTCAAATCGAAAAATTGCGCATCCTCCTGAGATTTGCTATAATGGTATGGGATGGGAAATCATGCGGCATGAAAAAATCGTTCTGTCTCCTGGTTTTGATGTAATCTTACTAGTTGTCTATAACGGACGTTCTCAAGAATTAGTAATTTATTGGTACAAATTCGAAGACAAATTTACATCTGATTACTATTCTCATCAAGCGAATGCTTTATTTAATTTTTTTCATAAACATAAAGGTGGATTAGCTCTAATTCGAACTTCTATTGTAATGCCTGATGGCGATATAGAAAAGAACCTTAAAATTTTAACTAAGTTTGCTACAGATATTTTGCCAATTTTAAAAGAAAAGCTGCCTTAAAAATTTGCTAGCCTTTCATTTATGGCCTAGAGTATGTTTTCAAGAAAAAGCCTCTCTTCTTACAAGAGAGGCTTTAATTTTATTGTTTTTGTTTAAAAATTTTTAAAGCAAATACTAACCCCAAAACTAAAGATATATATGTTTGTGGTTCAGGCGTATTGAGAGAAGATTGATATTGTGCCCAGATTTCTTCAGATGTTAAACTTCGACTGAATAAGGCTGCTTCATCAATACTTCCCCTTCCATACCGAGATATATATTGATCTCTTCCAAACCAAATAGTAAGAGTATCATTTACTCGATTTCCAGTATATGTTTCTGTGGCAACAATCTGCCCATCTAAAATAGCCGAAGCTAGATGAGTTGTTGCATCATAAGTAATCCCATATTGATGCCATTCTGTAATATCTTCGGGGGTAACACCTCCAAATCCAGTATGGGCACTTCCACTGGAAGAGTTGATGAGATACATTCCTACTGATTTTGTACTGGGGTTGGGATGAATAATAAAGCCATTTGGTTCGCGACTGCTAGCTAGCCAGCCATAATCATTCCAATATGTTGTTGCTGATTTCCCCCAAACCATAATGCTAAAACTTGCTGTAATGGGAACACTAACTGACATATATCCGCCACCATTGATTGAGAACGCTGTACTATTGTCAGATATTCCTTCAGTTCCTAGTGAAACAGTTCCAACATAAGTCCCATTATATCCGTGTCCTGATGAATCAATCGCAGTAGTTCCAGTGGTTTCGTCAAACTTCCAATAAGCAACTGGATTTTGACTTAGAATTACATCAGAAATTGTTTCTGCTTGTATAATTAAACAAAAAAAAATAAAAACACTAATTACTATTTGTCTCATATTTTTTCCTTGTGATGCAAAAAAATATATATTTTTTTATATTTCTGTATTTTTCTTCTTTGTCTTTTTTTCTAATTTTTGTATTTCTTTAGGCATATTTTCATCATTGGAGTCATCGTTAATATTGTCTGTTTCGAAAGGAATAGTCCCATTTCCTTCTTGAGGCATTTTGACGGGTTCGATCTTTCGAAGATGATCGGAGAAATCTTCAGCAACAAATTCTTTTGCATCAGCCCCTAAATCAATATCAAGATCTTCATCTTCTACATCAATATCTAAAAAATCTTCATTTTTTTCTTCTTGGACTAAAGAGATTTGATTTGGTGTTAAAACTTTTTCTTCCGTTTCAAAGTTCTTAAAAATCGCATCTCCAGGTTCATCCTTCTTAGGTTTAATTGAACTAGGTTTGCTTTCTTCTTCTTCAATATCAATATCAAAATCGTTTATTTCAATAATTTCACTGGTTACTTCAGCTTGTTTTAAGAATTCTTCTCGTAAGTTTAATGTAGCAATATCATCTTCTTCTATAATCAAATGAACATCAGATTTAGCTTCTTTAATAGCTTTTTCTATGTCTTCTTTGGGGAATATACTAATTTCTTCGCTTGGAACCAAGACTCCTGGTGGTTCATAACTTACTAAAGCTCCATAAGATTTTAAGATAGCGTCAAAAAGATAATCAGATAAATATCCTTGTTCTACTAAAATTTTTCGCAGAGAAATATATTGTTTATGCTTGATAGCATCTAATTGTTGCAT
The DNA here is from genome assembly GCA_964585305.1 of uncultured Planctomycetota bacterium. Lineage (GTDB taxonomy): Bacteria > Planctomycetota > Uabimicrobiia > Uabimicrobiales > JABWCH01 > CAZPDM01. The sequence goes on from CAZPDM010000016.1 coordinate 38,637, forward strand.
AAGACATTTGTTTAGACGTCCGGCAGAAAGAAATTGCCGCTTGGCTAGTAATTTTGCCATTTCCCAATCTCTAATTTGTGCATCAAAAAAGGGATATTTGTGAGATAAATTTCTTTTTAAAACTTGCAATAATATTTTAATTTTGTTTTCGCTAAGCAAATTTTTGGTAAGAATAATTTCTGCTAATCCTTTATTTGGCCAGGCTTGTTTTAATGCTTCCCAGCATAAAGAAAACTGCTCGCCATCTAAAATATTGTTTTTAAGAATAATTTTTCCAAGGAATCGATCGCGAAGATATTGTGGAATATTCAGAACAGAATCTTCTAAGATAATAGAATTATCATGTTTAGAAAATACTATTTTTTTTATTAAATATTTAGTAAGATATTTTTTAGATAAAAATAGATCGCTTAAAAATATAAGACGTCCTTCTAGATTTGCATCTTTTTGTTCTTTAATACACAAAGCAATATCTCTTTTTTCTACCAAGCCTAGCTCTTGAACTATTTGCAATAACTTTTGATCGAGTTGACTTTTTTTAGCTAATTTTTCTTTTTTGATGCTTTCATTTTCTGTATCTATAAATTTTTTGATAACATCTGAAGTGGCTAGACCTCTTTCAATGAGTAGATTTCCAAGAGTTTTTTTCTTTGGATTTTGAGCTAACATCTTTTTATAATGCAGAAGTTCTTCTTCTGTTAATATTTCATTTTCCAGCAACAATTTTTCAAATATTTCTCCCATTAGCAACATCCTTTCTATTTGCTCAGAAAAATTTAGCATCTTTTTTCAATAAGGGAAAAAATCTTATAATTTTTTCCCTAATATAAAAATATTTGTTCTATATTTAAACTTAAGCCCCAAAAAGCATTGATGATTAAATATTGAAGATAAAATTAGCAAAATTTTTTGAGCGGAGCAATACCCATTGCCCAAATTTCTTGAGCATCATCTTGTATCCATATAATTTGTTCTTGCTCGCATTCTAGTAACACTTCTGTTGCTTTACATTCTAGCGAAAAAATTTGTAACCCTGCTGTTCCAACCACAAAAACAGATTCGCTTAAAAATGCGAATTGTTGATCAGACATAGGAACTTTCATATTACTATTTTGATAAGATTTACTAAAATTTTGAATTTGATATTCTGTTAGATGAGGAAAATTTTTGAAAATATTTGGTAATTCAGATGAAGATTCATCCGCAATTTTAGAAATTGGTTCAGTTGTAGTTGGCTCAAATTTTTTGTCAGCCAGTTCTAATCGTTCCTCATTTTTTATTTGATTATCAACTAGTTTATCTGATTGATCAGTAATTTTTAATTCATCTGAATTTAATGATTGTGTTAATTCTTTCTGACTAATTGCTTCTGATTTATTTTCGTTTTGCGTTGTATCAGAAATTTTTTCATTAGATGTGTTTGGAGTTTCTTCTAATAGTTCAATTTGCATAGCTTTTTGTTGTTTGGAAGTATGAATAACATCTGAAATTTGGACTTCTTCAGTAGTATCATCAGATTGTGATTCAGTAACTTCTTCAATCAAATCAGGTTCAATTTCTATACTTGCAGGAGGAATTGCGTTTGTAGATTTTGAAACAGTATAATAAGAATTGGGAACTTCTTCTACATCTAAATCGTTTAAGATATCTTCTTCTATAATATTTTTTTGAACAATTCTTTGTTGAATTTGAGCACGTAATCCAGATTGTTCAAATTGTATTGGTTGAAATTGAAGAGGAGAATTTTCTACCTTTTTACCTTTTTTTAAATAGCTAAAGATGTGAGAAACGAATCCTTTTCCTCCTAGCTCTTTTGTTCCAAAAGTCCAAATAGGGGCACTAAAGTTTTTAGTAGATTGCCAAGAAGGATTATTACTTGTTGGAGAAGATGGTTTCTTTTTTCGTTTTAAAATAAAAGTACTAGATTCTCTCATCTCTAATATTTTAGGTTGATTAGGAGTTGTGCTACTTGTCTTAGTAATTTTCATCTCAGAGGTTTTTATTCTGCCATTGGATTGTGGTTGTTGTTGGTTATTTGTTATTTGTGATTGGTTTGTTTGGGATTGAGCTGCTTTATTGCTTGGAGGAGCTTTGCTTATTGCTTTTGCTGCCATTTTTTCACGAATTTGTAACATTTTTCCAATTTGTTCTAAAGCAGTTTTCCATTGTATAGGTTTTGCGATGATCAAATCATAATATTTTTTAGTAACAGTACTAAGTGGTTTTAACTTGTTCATATCATGACTTGTCATAAAAACAAAGGGAATGTTTCGTGTTTCTTTCCCTTTCTTTAATTTGCTATAAAAGTGAATTCCGTCGATTTCAGGAAGCTCAATTTCAGAAATAATCATATCAGGTCGTTTTCTAAGCATTATTTTTAAAGCATCCCGAACATTTGATACTGATATTACACTATACCCTGCTTTTTCCAAAACAGACTGTGTAACTTTGCATACTTGTTGAAAGTTATCAACAAGTAAAATATATTTTTTGTCTTTTTGAGCAAACAAATTTGTTCTACCTTTCTAACTATTATTTGCAATCACCTAATATTACAAAACTCTCGTTACTAAGAAATGTGATTTAATAACATAAGTTTTTTCAAAGAAAAATAAATAGATAAATTAGGAGATAGACTAAGTTGGTGTCAATTTGGGCAGAAAAATTTTTTTAATTTTTATTCTTTTAACACAATCTGTTGAATTAAATTTTCAATATCTGACAATATTTCAGAGCTGTTTTTATATGTATCACCTAAAGCAACAAAAATTAAATTTTCTGAAATTTGTTGAAGGATTACTACTTTAGAGTCATTACGAGTTATAAATTTACTAATTTTTTTCTTTTGCCAATCTTGTAAAATGGTTTCTAATAATTTAAAAATTGAAGAGCTTACTGTGCCGATTGTTTCAACGCCATACTCATTATGCTCCATTTTAGTAGCTAAAATTTCTCCTTCTATATTAACTAAAACAAGACATTTTATATATGGAACTTTACCATATATCTTTTCAAGTATATTTTGATAGATGTTATTTTCGCTCATATAAAACCATTATTTTTGAGGGATAAATTTAGAACAAAAAATATATACCTAACTGAGGTTGTTAGTTATTAACTTTAGGATACCTAGTAAGGTAGAATATTAACTTTTAAAAAAAAATCTAGTATTTTATATAATTTAACATGAATATTTTGAGAATGCAAGTTATTTAATTGGAAAATTTAAAGGAGATATATTATAATAGAGACATTGTTATTTTTATCTTATTTCAAATAATAAGAAAAGTAGTATATCCGAAAAGTAAAAAAAAATCCTTTGTAATTTTATCAAAAATTGTTAAACTAACTTTAATGCGCATGATACTTATTATAGATGGCTATAATTTATTATTTAATTCACACTGGCCAGCTCAAGGGATTACCTTAGAAGAAAAAAGAGAACATCTTATTAAAGAAATTGCTAACTATCGTTATTATAATCATATAAAACGGGTTATATTAGTTTTTGATGGGCAAACAGATAATTTTTTTGACACATCAAAAACAATATTTCAAGGTGTTGAAATTTATTATGCTGTTTGTGCAGGAAAGGCAGATGAAAAAATTCTTTTATTATGTGAAGAATTAAATGATGTTGAGGTTGTAACAGCAGATCGTGGGCTTGCACGGGCAGTAAAATCCTTGCGTTGTAAGATTGTTTCTCCAGAAGATTTCATTAAATGTTGGTACGAATCCAACGTTAAAAGGAAATCTAGTGATTCTGGCCAGCCTTGTTCTCCAAAAGCTCCTACAGAAGTGAATCAATGGCTTAAATTATTTGGGTTGAAGGATGAAATAGAAATTTCTGATAAAAACTTTCCAGATGAGTTAAAACTCAAAAAAAGAAAAAATACGAAATGGTAGCTTATTTAGCTATCTTGAAAGTATTTTATACAACCTATTTATTTTTAAGGATTTATGCTATGCAAGAAATTGTAAGCAAAGATGATTTCACTCAAAAAGTTTTAAAAAGTTCTAAACCTGTTTTGGTAGATTTTTTTGCTGAATGGTGCGGACCATGTAAAAAATTAGCACCACTTTTAGAAGAACTAAGCAATCAAAAAAAAGACCAAGTAGATATGTATAAACTTGATGTAGATAAAGTAGGTGAAATGGCAGAACAATATATGGTTCAATCTATTCCAACCTTGATTATTTTTAAGGATGGGAAAGAAATTTCTAAACAAATTGGTGGGCTATCCAAAGCTGATTTAAAGAAATGGGTAGAATCCAACATTCCTAACTAAGTTAAAAGCACAGGAGTTTCTCCTGTGCTTATTCTTTTAATAACAAGCACTTTTTGTAAGAAATATTTTAGTTTTGGAGGTTTTTATTTGCAACAAAATGAAATATTACGAGTGTCCCCGGGAAAATGGGAATTAGATTACACTTGTACTGTGTATTTTCATAATAATTATCAATTTCCCTATACGATTTTTTTAGTTCTTCCTGTAACAATAAATTTCCGACAAATTATACATGAAGTTCGATGTAATCATCCTGCTTTTGAAACAACAGATTTTTATGGGAATTCCTGGTTAGCCATAGATGCACAAGTAAATCAAAAGAAGTTTATTTTTCATTGTTGTACTATTTTTCAATCTTTACAAGTATTTTATGATGAGCATGCTTTTTCAGAAAATTGTGCAGAATGGGAAATTCCTCCTTCTAGATTTTTACAATCTGAAAAGGGAATCGAATTAGAGTCTCCAGCAGTTCAGGCTCTTGCAAAAAAAATCACGGCATCAAAACCTTTAGAAATTGTCAAACAAGCATTTGATTTAGTAAAAAAAACAATAAAATATAAACTTCAGCCGAATGAATTTGGAGCGGAATATGCAGCTTTGAAGCATGAAGGAGATTGTACGGAATTTTCGAGTTTATTTGTTGCTTTATTAAGAATCCACAAAATTGGAGCAAGATTGATTATTGGCATTATTATAGAAGAGACAAAAGTTTCCGATATATTACATGCTATTGCAGAAATTTTTTTAGATGGGTTATGGATTCCTGTTGATATTACTAATTTAAATACTTTTTTTTTAGGAGTACCTTTTGATTTTATTTCTTTAATTCGCAATAACTTTATTATGCAAAGAAGTGATACCCAAATAGCAAGTTTGTATTATCAATGTAATAGCGAAGAAAAAAATCACAAAAATTGGCGTCAAGCTCCGCGTATTAATTTTCAACATAATTTAAAACGTGTTAAGGTACATAAAAAAGTCCGAATACTAGAAGATGATTGTTCATATTTTTTAACAAAAATTCCAGCACCTGATATTTGGGATGTTTCTTATCATAGATCGTTAACTTCATATAAAATAATTTGTACGAATCATTTTTCTAATAAAATATCTGTTAAAATTCTCATAATTTTAAATCGTCGTATTGTAGTAAAAATATTTACAGTTTTTGTAAATGCTGAAAGTAGTAATAGTTTGACGATTTCTAACAGTTTTTTTAAGCAATTTATAGAAAAATCAAATTTTATTCAAGTTGTTGCAACTATAGAAGATTTTATAACTAAAGAAATTTTTTCTATAATTAACTAAGAATTTTTTTTCGTTGTTGTAGCCCTTCGTTAATCATTGTCTGAATTTGATTTTGAACAATATTTACTTTGGATTGGATTTCATATTCTGGGCCATCGAAGTCTCCGTCAAATATGAGTGGTGAACCAAAGTATATTTTAATTTTTGTTGGGATAGGCAATACGCCTAAAATTCCCATCCAAGGCCAAAATGGTGTAATAGGAAAGAAGGGAATTCCTAATAAACGTGCTATAAAATTTGAATTATAAAAAGCAGGATAGGTTTCTTCTGCTCCAATTACTGCTACAGGAATGATGGGCGTATGTGTTTGCAAGGAAATTCTCATAAATCCTGTTCCAAATTTTTGTAATTGATAGCGTTTCCAAAATAATTTTCCAGAGCCTTTTGTTCCTTCTGGAAAAACAAGGACTGATTCTTCATTCTCTAATAAAGTTCTACAATTATGAGGTTCTCCAAGAATTTGTCCACATCGGATCATAAATGTGCTTAAAAAAGGTACTCTGGGCATAAAGCGATCTATCATGGTGCGTAATAATCTTGGAGGAGTACCATATCTAAAAAGTGTGTATGCTAATAGTGCTGCATCAATTGGCAATTTACCACTATGATTGGAAACAAGCATTAGCCGTTGTGTGGGAATTTGTGAAATTCCATAAACTTCTACGCGGAAATATTGCTCATACAACCAACGTAATGCTGCAAGTGTATGTTGAATAGTTTCAAGATTCATTCCCCAATTATCATACCCTAATTCATTAAATTTAGGCCGAAGTTGTTCGATTCTTGTCAGATTTTCTGGAGATTGTATTTCTTGCTCTATCTTTTGCTTCCATTTTTGCCAAATTCCCATAGCATTTCTTTCTTGAACTTTTGATGAAAAATTTGCACAAAGTTATTGTGCAAATTTTTTTATTTACGAGAAATTAACAAATTTTCTAAACGTTTTTGCTCTTGTACTATAATTAACTGCCATTGTTTATAAAAATTATTCAACGTTTGTATTTTCTGTGTATTAGGCTTAATTAAAGTTTTACGATTTATCCAATTTTGAGCATCTTGAAAATTTTGCTGAGTATATTGAAGAATATTAGTAAATTCGGCTTCTATTTTATAACTTATTCCAACATAAGAAGAATTTTTAGTAATAGATTGAAGCTTGTAGAAATCTTTAATAAAATTCTTACTGAATTTAGCCCATGTCTCAGGAGTTTGTTCGTTGATTTTAGTAATATATTCTTGAAGTTGAGAGAATAGACCAAGCCAAATTTGAGTGCGTTCTCCAATGTTTTGGAAATATTTTTGATGGCGAGCTTTTATTTCATTGGAAGATCCTACTATCCAAAATATCCAAATATAATCAGATCTTTTTTTATTCTTTTGAGAAAGCGGAATATCTTGCAATTCTTCTACAGAAATAAAATAAAATCCTGGTAATATTGTACTAAATATTCCTGGCCAAACAATTTGTATAGATTGAGATAAAGGTAAGTTCTTTTCAGCAATTTTTATTTTTTTATCTAAATCCCATATTCTAACATAAAAAACCTTGGGTAAATATTTTTCTAATTTCCCCTGAAGGATAAGAGTTTCTTGTTGGACAATTGGGATAGTATTTTGGAAAATGATATTCGTTTTTACTGGCTCATTTTTTTTGTCTGTAGTAGGATCGGACTGAGCTTCTATTTTAGAAGTATTTTCTTTTTGAGAATCATTTGGTGTGAGTTGTACAGTAACACTTGGGATATTTTTACTAGGATTTGTGCTAGAATTTGAGGAATTGGTTCCTGTTTGAAAACTTGTAGTAATTTCTGGAGTTGTTTCTGATTGAGGTTTTGTTATATTTGGAGTTATATTAGTATTCTCAGAAGGAGACTCAACATTTGTAATGCGAGGAGATTTTTTTGGTGATGTCCATAAAGAAATTCCAATACAAAAGAAAATACATGCAACGATCCCTAGCCAGAAATCTCGTCTTGTTTTTAATTCTTGCCAAGTGGGAAGTTTTTTAGGTTGTGTTGTTAAGTCGGATAGACTTTGTTCTATTATAGCGTTAATATTCGTCTCTTTCCGACGTTTACACTCTTCCAATAACGGGGCAATTATATCCCAAGACATAATTTTAGCTTTAATGATGAGTTCTTCTAAAGAAAATGATAATCCTACATTTCCTAAAGAATTTTGCAAAAGCAACAGGGATTGGAGTCTTTCACGAGGCAATAAATTATAATCCAAAAGCATTTTGCTTAACTCTAAATCATTATTCATTGCTTTATGAAAAACATCAACTTTGGTTTTCTCAAATTTTTTTTCTTTCCATTCAGTATGTTGAGTTTTACTAATCGAATGGCGTTCTAAGAAAAAATCCCAAAGTGATTGGTTGGCATTTAAAGAGCGTTCAGGATGGGCTAAAAAAACTTCTATCACATCTTCGTTTTTGATAACGCCTTCCTTTAAAGCTTCTCTGATACGTGCCATTTCTTCAGAAATAGTAACAACTGTACTTTTCCCTAATTCTTTATCTTTGGCCGCAACATCTTTATCTTTAGAAATTTGGGATTCTAATGTTTTAGCTAAATCAGGGGAACGCAATTTTCCTGGTCCTCTTTTTAAAGAAGGATCTAAGATATCTAAACGTGCTGTTTTTCCTAGACTATCTATAGCAGGTTTATTAGAGGACGCGGGTTTATTAGATGGAGTTTGAATAGAGGATGCTGGTTGAGAGGGAAGAGTTTTTTTATCCTTTTTTAAGGAAGAATTTGATATATCTAAACGGGCAGTTGTTCCTAAAGCATTTACTGCTGCAAAAGGCTTTTTATCTGTTGATCTTTTATCAACATTTGCATTATCTTCTTGCGGAAGGTTTGTTTTAGAAGAAACTGTTGCAGTTGTTTTAGCCGTTGATTCTTTTTCTTTAGTTTTGGGAACGATTATATCTTCTATTTTTATAGGAAGTTTTACTTTACTTTGAGTTTCTTTTTTTTGTTTTTGTTCTTTTAAAGAATTTTCTGAAATATCTAAACGTGCTGTTTTTCCCAATGTATCTTTTTTAGGCGATTCTTGAGACTTTGAATGATTTTGTTCCTTAAGTAATTGCAAGCGTTCCATTAGTTTTGAGTTAGCTTGTGCAGATGGATTTTGTGGCTCTTGTAGCTTTGGCAATTCAGGTTTATTAGGAGTAGTTATTTGATTTTGCTCTTTAAGCATTTGCAACCGTTCCATAAGTTTGGAAGCTGCCTGAGTTGCTGTTTCTTTGGATTTGTTTTCTAAATTGCCAGATAATTTTGGTGGATCGCTGCTGGAATTTTCTGAGGACTCCATATATTCATTCTCCATTGATCATTTAATTGTATATTTTTGAAGTACCTTAATTTTTTCTGGTTCTAATAAGAAATATCCATTAAAAAAAACAATCCCTTGAACGGCTCGAGAAAGAGCGAAATCTATTTGTTTCTCCATAATATCAGGATCGGGAATAATATGTGCACCAATTCCGGATAAAAATGGCAAATCTGCTGGAGTTACTTCAAGTTCATATTGCACATATTTTTCAAATAGTTCGATATTTCGATAGTATGACATAGGGTTTACTTCATCTAATAATCCTTCTTTACACCATTTAGACCATGCTTGCAATTCATTGATAGGAGCTGCTTGCGGCCGTGGGAAAACAGCTACAGAAATAGGAATATTGGGTTTGATTGCCAGAATTTTGGCACGTGCTTGTTTTACAAAATTTGTAAGTAGTTCTTGTCGGAACAATGTCCAAGTATAGTCTTCTTGTGTAGGAAGTTTTTGATAAATCTTTTGGTATTGTGCCACACATTCAGGATGATAATCTACTTTATTATCTGGGTATCGAATGCGGTCAAATTGTATTCCGTCGATATCATAGTTTTTTACAATTTCTTCAAGAATAGATAATTCATACTCTACAGCTTCTTTTACAGCCGGGCTAGCCCAGCCGTAGATTTTTCCCTCTTGGCTTAACATTGCATGATGGGGAAATTTTTCTAAATATGGGCCAATGATATCATGTTCTTTTGTTATTTCGTTATATTCCCCTTCTGGGAAAATATTGATATAGGGAAATAATTCAATCTGACGATTATGGCATTCTTTTACTAAAAATGCTAGAGGATCCCAATCTAATCCTGGATATTTGGGTGCGATTTTACTGTCATAAAATACATGGCCTGTTGGAAATTTAACTAGAAAATAAATCCTATTGATTCCCATTTTTTGAAATTGTTCCAAATGTTCAATAAATAATATACTATCATATTTTTCCTGAAAAGTAATATATGGTTTTTGATAACTGTTATACCAAATTCCCCAAATAAATTTATTTGTTTTTTGTGCAAATCCTGGTAAAAGAATCAGAAATAGAAATGCTAAATATAGAACTTGTTTCATAGCTATATTGCTTTCTGTTATAAATAATTCTTGATTTTTTTATATTTTTTTTTACAATTAAGTTCCAAATGCAGACTTTTTATTATAACTTTATAATAAGAAAATGTCAATTTTTTCCTAGAATTTTCCACTAATCTTGCTGTAATTAAGTAAGTTGTCAACTAAATTGCTGAACATATTTTCCTTATCCTAGTCTACTAGTCCATGCACGTTAGTGCATGGTAGGAATTAACCCGCTGCTTATAAATGAAGGCTTTAACGAAAGAAAATTTGCAGCGGCGGGTTCAATTCCTCACAGTTGGATGTCAAAAGACTTAGTTGACAGACTATTAAGTAAGTTGTCAAAAGTATTTGGACTAAGAATTTTTATAGTCCAAATACTTTTAGCAAGCAAAATTTTATTTTTTTAAGGAGTTGTACGGATGGTGTGGAATTTTAACCCAGTATTGGTAAATTTTGGCCCTTTTAAAATCCATTATTATGGAGTTATCTTTGCTATTGGAATTTTTATTGGATATTTGCTCTGGAGATGGCAAACTAAACGCCAAGGATTTTCTGAAAAACAAACAGAAGATTTCGTTATTTGGGCGTTTTTAGCTGTTATTATTGGTGCTCGATTAGGACATTGTTTGTTTTATGAACCTGATATATATTTAAAAGATCCAATTAGAATTCTAAAATTCTATGAAGGTGGATTAGCAAGCCACGGAGCAACTATCGCACTTTTGCTTGTACTCTTTTTCTATCATCGTATTCAAAATATTCGATTTTTAGATGTTTGTGATTGTTTCAGTTTTTCTGCAGGTGTTGGAGCAACAGCCGTTCGTATAGGTAACTTTTTTAATAGTGAAATTGTAGGACGCATTACAGATGTTCCTTGGGCTATTAAATTTCCACGGTATGAATTAAATCCTTCTCCACGTCATCCCTCTCAACTATATGAAGCTATTTTAGGTTGTGTAGTCCTTTTAGTTCTATATTTAGCAGATCGTCGTTATGGAACAAAGCGGCCACGAGGTTTGCTTTCTGCTCTTTTTCTAGTAACATATTTTGGTGGTCGTATTTTTGTTGAATTCTTCAAGGAATACCAAGTTCCTGTTGTAGAATCTTATTTAAATATCACAATGGGGCAGATATTAAGTACACCGTTTTTTTTAGGTGGTTTAGTTTTGCTCATATTCGTTCTCAAAAATCCAACCTCATCTGAAATAATCAATGAATCTAAACCTGTTGTTATTCCTCTAACAAATCAAAAAAAGAAAAAAAATAAATAAATTTTATAAATCCTAGAAAGGGTAAAAAATATTGAAAGGATTTCAAAACACAAAAGAAATTGCTGAGTTTATAGTTTCTTTATATTGTAAAGGCCTTCGTCTTACTCAGTCTGCGAAAGGCTTAAAAGAATTGCTGGTAAAAAGAAGAGCAGGTTTAGGAAGTGGCTTAGAAATTAAAGTTCATGCCCCTAAGAAAAATTTTTGGGCGAATATTCCTATTGAGGAAAAATTTGTTGTCAATTCCCCATATCAACTTGCGTTTTCAGATGAAAATTCTTTTTATATAGAGATTCAAAATATTGGGAAAAAAATACCTGTTGAGGTGATCTCTCCTCCTGAATGGTATATGCAAAAAACAAGTCGTGGAATTGCCATGTCCAAGATTGGAGTTATGCAAGGGACATATCTAGGAATATATTTAGGAAACACTTGTAAGTTTTGGACAATGTCTCCTTCGCAAGCATGTAAATTTTGTGCAACAGGCCTAAATGTTGGAGTACATGAAGCAGAAGAAAAAACTGTTGCAGATGTTATTGAAGTTGCTCAAATGGCAAAACAAAAATCAGGGATCACTTTTGTACATTTGAATAGCGGTTATCAACAAGGTAATGATCTTAAACAAATGATTCCATATATTCAGGCATTAAAAAAGGAAGTTGGAGTTTTAATTGGAATTCAAACTATTCCTCCAGCAGACTTATCTGAATATGATGCTTTAATTCAAGCTGGGGTAGATCATTTTTCTTTTTGCTATGAATTTCATAATCCTGAATATTTTAATCGTTATCTACCTGGTAAGAGCCAATATGTTGGGCAAAAACATTTTTTTTCTGCCTTAGAATATGTAGCAAAAAGAACAATGAAAGGTAGCGTTTCTGGCGAAATTATAGCCGGCATTGAACCTATTTCTGATACATTAGCTGGAGTTGACTATATTACCAGCTGTGGAGCATTTCCAACTGTATGTATTTTTCGACCTCTTTTACACACTTCACTAGAGGATCATCCTAGTCCTTTGGAAGAAGATATGCTTACTGTTTTACGTTATGTTGCAGAATCTTGTATAAAAAAAGGAATTCCGATAGGTATGGCTCCAAACTTAGAAGTGAGTTTAGTGATGACGCCTGATGATTGCCGTTTTCTTCTTCCCCAATCTTTTTCATGGTATACTCATTATTATAAACTTAAGTTATTAAAATGGTTGGCAACACCTATTTTTGCTTGGAAAAGAAGAAAAGTTTAGTTTTAAAAATCGTGTAGTACTAATTTTGATTTAGTACTACACGATTTTTTTATTTCTTTTCTGCTGCTTCACTAGCTTGAACGAATAATGTGGCCAATTTTAAGATTTGTGTACGTTGCGAAGCAAATTCTTGAGTGTTTAAGATAGCATTTTCAAGACCATGGATAGTTGGCGAGTTAAAAAATAGACGGATGGGAATTTGAATTCCAAGAATCTCATTTACTAATGCTAGCACTCGAGTAATTAACAAAGAATGTCCGCCAAGTTCAAAAAAGTTATCATGGATACCAACTGGGCATTGTAAAATTTCTTGCCAAATAAGACATAAACAAGATTCAATGTCATTGCTTGGCATATTTGCCGCATCTAATTTTGTTAATAATTTATTTTCATTTTTTAAATCTACATTTTTTGATATATTTGATTCATTATTATCAGCTGCATCTATGATAGAATTTGAACTAGAATGGCTAGATTTTTTTTTGTTATTTTGAATATTATATATTTCTTGTATAGCGTCTTTTTGTTGATTGCAATATTCTTGATATATTTGTTGAAGTTGATGGCGATCTAGTTTTCCTCCTAATAAACGAGGGAATGACTTAACAGAGATAAAATGCCTAGGGATCATGTACATAGGAAGTTGCTGTTTTAAAGATTCTACTAGAGATTTAGTGTCAATTGGCTTTTCCGCTATAATAAAAGCGACAAGGTTGGTTTCTTTTTGAGGTAGAATTACTATTACTTGTTGAATATTTGGAAATGTTGCAATGATTTGCTCAATTTCTGTAGTTTCCATGCGCAATCCGTGAATTTTAATTTGGTGATCTTTACGTCCTAAAAATTTGTAGGAATTGTCTCCTAAAAGGCGCACGATGTCTCCCGTTTTATAAATAATATCTTTGGAATCAGGAGTGATGGTAAAAGGGTTGAGAATAAAAGTTTGAGAAGTTAATTCTACATCATCAAAATATCCTAATGATAAATATGGAGTTCTTATGTACATTTCTCCCATTTCTCCAGGGGCGCAAATATGGTTAGCTTCGTTAATTACAATGGCTCGTACAGCAGTCATTGGTTTTCCAGAGGGAATAAATCCACGTTGCAAATCTTTAGTTTGTACTGCATGGAAGAATTTCACTAAATTAGTTTCAGTTGCTCCATATAGGTTATATACTTGAATTTGTCGTTCATAGTGTTGAAAACAATAAGCCATATCTTCAACATTAATAATTTCTCCAGCCATAAGAACATATCGTAGGCTTGATAATTGTGGCAATTGAGGTTTAGTAGCTATAATAGCAGAAAATAGAGAAGGAACACAGTGCAAGACTTCAATTTTTTTATCTGTAAGCCATTTGCATAATTTAGGAATATCTAAAATATCATTTGGTTCATCTGGTATGCAAATTGTTCCGCCAACACAAAGTGGAGCTAGTACATCACGAAGCATAACATCAACATGTGCTAATGTAATTTGAGAAACTCGTATGTCTGTATGAAAAGGTAATGTTTCTATTTCCCAGCGAAGAAAATGAGATAATCCAGAGATTTTTCCTAGAATACCTTTAGGATTTCCAGTTGATCCGGAAGTAAAGTAAAGATAGCATGGTTCGGGATGAGGCAGATTTAATGGTAAATTTGGGGAATGTATTTCAAGAAATTGTTCTATTTCTGAAGTATTGATCCATACTATTTTACAAGAAGCTGGAATGATTTTTTTCGCTAGATTTTCTAAACTGGAGTCTGTTAAAAGTAAACTAGGTTGCAATTTCTCAAGAATTTTAGCAAGACGAATTTCTGGGAATTCAGGATTAAGTGGCGCGAAAATATTCCCTGTTTGAATAATAGCTAGCATACTAGCAACAAAGCTAATTTTATTAGGAAGTAAAATCGCTATACGAGGGTTTTTCAAGATGTACGAATTGTTGGAACAATTTTCGTCAATCAATTTCCAGGCAATGGTATTGCGAATATTAGCCAATTGTGAATAGCTAATTTGTTGATTTTTCCAGTCTAACGCAACATGATTGCTATGTTGGCAAAAGCTATTTTCTAGCCAATCATGTACTGTTTCTCCAATTAAATTGTATTCTGTTTTAGTCCCGAATTTTAAAGGATGGTGTAAATTTTCATTAAAATTTGCAATAATTTGCAGGCATTCTTGTTTACTTAAAAGAGAAATATTCCCGATTGGTGTACTAGGAGAATGAGTTGCTAACTCTAAAAAGTTTTTATATTGATTCAACATTCTTTGAATAGTCGTGTCCATAAATAAATTGGGTGGGTAAATAATTTCTAGATCTAAATGATCTTGATAGGGGTAAATGTAAAGATTTAAATCAAATTTAGGAATTACTTCTGCTGCTGGTAAAACTTTTGTTGTTATGTCAGGTAATTGGAATTTTTGCTCATCAAAATTAACCCAGTTGACAAAAACTTGAATATTAGGTTGATGACTACGGTCTAATTTTTGATGTATCCATTCCCAGGGAATTTTTCCATAGCGATATGTTTTCTTCATCATTTCTGATGTTTGTTTGAGTAGCTCATAGAAATTTTGTAGAGTTTGAATATTAAATCGTAATACCAATGTATTAACAAAATAGCCAATAGTATTTTGCAACTCTTGATGATAACGATTGGCAAAAGGAGTTGCCAAAAGAATATCTTCTTGTCCACAATATTTTTGAAGTACAGCAGCCCAGCCTGCTAGTAGCAACATAAATAAAGTGACGTTTTGAGATTGGCTTAATTTTTTCAGTTGGCTTGTTAAATTTGGAGTAAGAGAAATTTTTTCTCGTTTTCCAAAAGTTATTTGAGAAATAGAGCGAGCTAAAACATTTTTATTTTTAGGAAGATAATCGTAAGGCAAACTTAATATTGGCAATTCTCCAGAGAGTATATTTTTCCAATAAGTTAAGGCTTCTTTACCTGCTTGTTTTTCACAGAGATAATTTTGCCATTTGACAAAATCGAAATATCCAAAAGAAGTTGTTGTGGCAATAGAGACAGATGTTTTTATCTGGATATCAGAAGAATTCTTTTTATAAAGTTGACATATTTCTTCCATGATTATATCTAATGACCATCCGTCGCAAATTAAATGGTGCAAGGTAATAAAAAGGAAATGTTTTTTTTCTGATATTTTAACAATTTGCCAACGTACTAAAGGGCCATTGGTTAAATCAAATGCTGTTTGTTGAATATTTTTAGAAATTTTTGAAAGATGTTTTTCTTGTTCTATTAGAGAAAGAGAAGAAATATCTATACTAGGTCTTATATAATGTGAAAATTCTGATATAGATAAAATTTGACAAAAAGGTTCTCCTTGATAACTAGGAAAAATACTTCTTAATGTGCTATGCTTTTGAATAATCTGTTTCCACGCATTTTCCAAACGTATTAAATCAAGATTTCCATCAAATTCAAAACCTCCAGAAATATGATAGGCCATAGCAATATCAGTTTGATATAAAAACCATAATTGATATTGGCCCCAAGAAAGAGAAATCTTCTTATTTTTTTTATGAATATAGTTATCTTGCTTACTTACCGAAAGAGTTGTTTCGCTAAGATATGAGTCAGACATTTCATTTTTGTTTGTATTTGTTTCATATTGTTCTAAGCTATTTTCGCACTCTATTCTCTCTATGCAAAAACTTTCAGAAAATTCATATCGATTTTCTAATTTTTTTTGTAGAGAAATTGCAAAATCTTTAAGTTTTGTAGGTTGTAAAATTTCTCCAAGGTTTATTTCAATTCCAAATGTCTTGTGAATTTGGGCCGCTACTTTCATAGCATTTAAAGAATTACCTCCTAAAGAGAAAAAATCTGCTGTTCTAGAAATATTTTTTTGATTAAGAACTTTTTCCCAGATATTTGATAGCAATTCTTCTGTGGCATTATGATATGGCTCTAATACATTATTAGGAAATTGGTGTTCTTCTAATGGCAATTCTGATAGAGCATTGCGATCTATTTTATTATTAGGTGTTTTGGGTAAATCTATCAATGCTACAAAATAACTAGGAATCATATATTGGGGAAGATATTGCATCAAAAATGCTCTTGTTTGATCAATTGTCAAAGTACAATTTTTGCTATATTTGAGATAGGCAACTAAATATATATCTTGTTGATAAATATGTGTTGGCACAACAACACAAGCTTCTATTATTTCAGGATGTTTTAGTAAACAATTTTCAATTTCGCTAAGTTCTACACGGAACCCATGTATCTTGATTTGCTGATCTTTTCGGCCAGTAATTTCTAGATAACCACTTGGTAAAATACGTCCATAATCGCCTGTTAAATATAGTCGTTTAGAGCCAACTTTAAAATTTTTGCTATTTTTTAGAGCATGTTGCTTGAGTTGTTGAAGTGATTGGTAAAAAGGATTAGGGATAAATTTTTTTGCAGTTTCTTCTGGATTATTATGATAACCGTTTGCTAAACTATAGCCGCCAATAGCAATTTCACCTATTTGTCCAGGAATTTGTAATCTTAATTCTGAGTCGAGTATATAAATTTCTGTATTTGCAATTGCATAGCCAACATTGATATTTTTAGCAAACTCTTCTTTTAATCCTAGATAGAGATTTTCTAAATTTTGCATACTTGACCATATTGTGGTTTCTGTAGGTCCGTAAAGATTATAGACAGAAGAATCTCCTCTCTGTAATAAATCTTTAGCTAATGGGTATGACATTATTTCCCCACCGCAAAGTATTTTTATTTTTCTATTCCAATGATAATTACTTTGAACCAGCATTCGCCAGGTTGTTGGAGTTGCTTGCATAATACTTGCATGAGAGTTGTTCATCAACTCAACTAATTTTGCAGGATTTCGAGTTGTATCATAATCACTGATGATAACTTGCGCTCCAAACATTAAAGGCAATAGCAATTCTAGCTCAGCAATATCAAAAGATAAAGTTGTTATTGCTAAAAATATATCTTTGGAAGATATGCCTAAACGTTTTTGTAAGCCACACAAACTATTGCTAAGTGCTTGATGGGAAATTTCTACTCCTTTAGGATTTCCTGTGCTGCCGGAGGTATATAGTACATAAGCTAGGTTAGAAGCACAATCGAAAGAATAAGCCTTTGCTGCAGTGGAGCCTAATATGTTATTCTTATTTAGATTTACCATATTTTTACGTTGTTCATTTAAATGATCAACGTAACTGATTTTAATTTGATTATTTCTTGATGATTCTATACATGGATGTTTTTCAAATTTTTCGCTTGTAAAAATTAAAGATACTTTAGCATCTTTAATCATGTATTCAAGTCGGTTGCTGGGAAAATTAGGATCAAGAGGTAAATATGCAGCATTAGCTTGCATAATACCTAGCATGATAACTAGCATTTCCCACCCGCGATCTAAATATATTCCAACAATATTACCAGTACCAATATTTTCTTTTTTCAGGAACTCTGCTATTTCTATCATAAACGTAGCTACTTGACGATATGTTATTGCGATATGGTTAAATTGTATTGCTATTTTTTGTTCAAATTGGCGGCAACGATAAAGAATAATATCATTGACATAAATCCATGTATGAGGGCTTTTTTCGTAATTAACTAACGAACGACTCAATTGGCAGGAAAATTCTCCCGATGTCATTTTAGGTAATTCATATATTTTTTGATATTGATGATATTGTTTAAGCCAAGTTTCTAGCAAATATTTCCATCTTTCAGATAAAGAATATGTACTTGAAAATATATTGCTTGCCCAGATCCAATTTGATACTATTTTTTTGTTAATTTGAGAAACTGTTAAAGTTATGTCAAAGGGAGTAATTGTTTGAAAAAAAGGAATTGCAGAAAGTTGCAACCCAGAAATTTCAAAATTTATTTCTCCGCTATTTAAAGCTAATGATTGAAAATATTGTCCGCAATTATTATCTTCTAAAAAACTTTGTTGAAATATAAACATTACTTGGAAAAGTGGAGGATAGCCGGGTTTTCGTTGGATAGGATTTTTTTCTATTTGCCAAGCTAAAGGGCAATCTTGCTGTTTTAATATTTCTAATATTTTCTGATGCAGTCGATAAGCAAAGTCATTGGGGGATTCATTAAGATCAATATCTTCTGTAATAATTTGAGGACTCATACAATACCCAATGGTATTTTGAAATTTTGCTTTTGTTCGTCCTATTGTTGCGCAACCAATGCCAATTCTCTTTTGTTGTATTTGTTGTGCCAATAATATCATCAAACTTGCTAGCATTACAGAAGCTACAGTAATATGTTTTTGTTGGCAAAATTGTAAGAGCAATTTGCTAGTTTCTTCCGATAGTGTTAATTGTTGTTGCCAACCTTTGCGGTCATTCCTTTCAAACCGATTTCCAAATATAGAAAAATCTAATATTTCTGGATGAGCAAATTTGGAATAGGAAATTGAGTTATTTTCAAGCTTTTTTATATAGTCATTTTGTAGAGTCGCATATTCAAAAAAGTTATTTAATTTTGCTATTTTTTGAGGTTCTTTACTTTTGTTATAAGAATTATAAATATTCCAAAATTGTTCAAAAATAATTTCTAAAGAACGATAATCTGATATTAAATGATGAATTACAAACAAAAATATATAGCAGTTTTCTTTTGTTGGAATAAGTATAAGACGTAAAAGAGGAGGTTTTGATAAATCAAAAGCTTTAAAAGCATATTTAGGCAAACATTCACTAATATTTCCAGATATGGCTATGATTTTTAAAATATCTGTATTAGCTACAAATGGTGCTATTTTTTGCCATAATCTTTCTTTTTCTAAGATGAAATAAGATCGCAGAACATCGCAATTTTGAATAAGATATTGCCATGCTTTTTGGAAGGATGAAATTTTCAAGTCTCCTATGATACGAAAAGCCGATGATATATTATATAGTCCGGTGTCTTTATGATGAGACTGATGTTCGATTTCTTGAACATACATAGCTCGCTGATTGAAAGTGGCCATAAAAGAAGTTTGTGTTTGGACAAATTTTTGATCTTCTGTTAAATTTTTTTCTTGTTTAAAAATTTGTGTTTCATCGTCATCTTTTTCTTCCGTATTTTTATTTAGTTTAAAAGTTTGTGTTTCATCATCATCTTTTTCGATCAAATTTTCTTTTTGTATATTTTTCTTTTGCAGTATTTTTTCTTTTATTTCTAATAAATTCCAGTTTAATAATTCATTTAGTTCTAAAGAAATATTCCATTCTTCCTGCAATTCTTGTTGCAATTGCAAACTTGTTATAGAATTTATTCCATAATCCAATAAAGTTTTATTGAGAGAAATTTCTTCTATACATATTCCTAAATATTGGGAAAAAATTTTTTCAAAAGATTTTTCTAATTCAACTTTTTGAGGAAAAATTTCTTTAGTTATAAGACTATCTGTTTCTTCAATATTTTCAATATTTGGCCAAGTCTTACTTGCAAGTATTGTCAATTTTTTTTGAAAAAATGCTTCTTTAGTAGCTTGTCTTTGGATTTTTCCGCTAGTTGTTTTAGGAATATTATGTGCTGGAATTAGTATGATAGTGCTTACTTGTATCTGGCATTCTTTAGCAATAGTATGGTGCATATTTTCAAGCAGATATTCGATTCCTTTTTTGTCGATTTCTGGTCGTATTTCATAAACAATAGCAATTTCTTCTACTTCATTTTCAAAAGAAAATGCTGCGCCACAACCAGGTCTCAATTCAGGATGATTTTCTTCTAAGATTTCCTCTAAGTCTTGTGGATAAATATTCCGTCCGTGTTGTATGATTAAATCTTTGCATCTTCCTACAATATATAATTCTTTATTATTCCAAAATCCTAAGTCTCCTGTACGTAAAAAATATCCTTCGTACCCTTGGATTTTTCTAGCAAATGTTTCGGTTGTAGTTTCTTTGCGATTCCAATATCCTTGTGCTACACTAGGACTTTG
Organism: uncultured Planctomycetota bacterium; assembly: GCA_964585305.1. GTDB lineage: Bacteria > Planctomycetota > Uabimicrobiia > Uabimicrobiales > JABWCH01 > CAZPDM01. Next base: position 59,094 of record CAZPDM010000016.1, read on the forward strand.
TATCCAAATTTCTCCTACTGTATTTTCGGTTAATATTTCTTTTGCTTCTATTCTAAAATTATTTTCAGGATTTTGTACAATATATATTTTTGTTTGTGGAGCTGGTTTTCCACAACTTACAATTTTTTTATTTTGCCAGACAATTGAATTATATACATTTTGATTTATTTTTTCTTTTTTATTTTTTTGCTCCTCTGTAGAGCAAAGTTCATATTTTCCACTGACAATTAAAGATGCTTCTGCTAATCCATAACAAGGAAGAAAGTTATATTTACTAAAACCACATTGTGAAAATTTTTCTGCAAATCTATCTAAAGTTTGGCAACGGATAGGCTCAGCTCCATTAAAAGCAATTTTCCATGAAGATAAATCTAATTTAGCAAGTTCTTCTGTGCGAATCTTTCGAATGCATAAATCATAACCAAAATTTGGGCCGCCGCTAGTTGTCGCTTGATAAAAGCTAATTGCTTGAAGCCAACGTAAAGGTTTTTGCAAAAAAGCTATGGGCGACATCAGAATACTAATTCCCCCTACATAAATAGGCTGAAGCATATTTCCAATTAAACCCATATCATGGTATACTGGCAACCAACTTACTATAATTGTATTTTCATTATGATTAAATATTTCTTGAATCATTTCTTCATTAGCCAAAATATTTTCGTGGCTCAACATAACGCCTTTAGGTTGGCTTGTTGATCCAGATGTATATTGTAGCATTGCTAAATTTTGTGGTTGAGGAAATGTTATATCTTCTTCAAGAGAAGAACTTGAAAAAATTTCGTTAATATCTTTCCATACAATTGAAGAAGGTTGATTTTCTTTGTTTGTAGTACTAAAAATTTTTAACGATAATAACTTAGTAACCCATTTACTAAGTTTTTGTTGAGCAAGAATTGTATGATAAATATTTTTAACAAGTTTGCTGCATAATATTGCTGAGGGCTGAGAATCTTGAAGGATAGTAATGAGTCGTTCAAAACCTTTTCGATGGCTATTTAAATCAGGTGGGTATGCTGGTACCGCAATCATATTAGATAATAGACAACCCCAAAAGGCCTTGATGAATTCCAATCCTGGCTCGAATACTAGAACTATACGAGATTGTTGTGGATAGTTTTTTGATAGCCATTTCCCAATGTGCATAGCAGAATCATATAATTCCTTATATGTTAGAGTGCCTTGTTCATATTCTCCATTTTTGAGAAAAATATATGCAGTTTTATTTGGTATTTTTTGGGAGCGTTGCCATAGAAGATCAACAAATGTATTTTTATACATAAAAGCAAAATCCTTAATATTTTTTTCAGTGAATGCAAATATTTTTAATTTTCTGGTAATGGAGGTAATTTAATATTGGCAGGAGCTAATAATTTAGCACGTATATAACATTCTTTTGAGATATTTTTAGAATTAGGAATATTCCAATAGTGGTAAACAATTGCTAAATGATAGTAAAAATAATATAAACGAGGATGATGTGGGGCGCGTTCTAAAATAATACTGTAAGATTCTGCTGCCAATTCCCAAAGATTGATTCGTTCTGCACAATAAGCTAATTTTTCCATGATTTCTAAATAACCAATATCCCATGGATTATATGGGGTTGCAATTGTTTGAAAATAAGAAGATGCTTTAGAATAATCTTCTTCTATCAAATATCTATCTCCTAACATGAAATTTGCTTCACGATCATGAGGATATAATACTAATATCTTTTCAAGCTCTTGTTTCATTTTTTCGAATTCGTTTTCTTGAGCATAAATATATGCAAGATTTTGATAAATTAAAGCAAGATTTGCTCGATTTGGGCTTGATTGTTGAGCATTATCATAATATTTTTTTGCAAGAACAAAATCATTATTTTGAACAGCGCGATTTCCTTGATAAATTAAAGATCTATAACTATTAGGAAATTGTTGTAAAGCATAATCCCATAAGCTATCGCTATTCTTCCAAATATAACTATAAGAGAATATTTTAAAAAAATACCCTCCTAATAAAATGGCTAGTACACAAAAGATTAAAGGTATTGATAAGTTTTTAAATTTGGAATATGTTTGTTTTATCCCTAAACTAAGGACTATCCCTAAACTTAAAGATGCTGGATATAGCATTCTATCTGCCATGGCTATTTGCAATTGGCTGATATGTAGTACGGGGAAAAGATTGATCCAAAACCAGAAAAAGGCAAAGCTAAGTAAACGAATATTGAAATTATGATGAATTAGCCCCCATAAAGAAAAAATAAAAATAAAAGGAAATATCCAACAATTTATATGATTTGCCATAGGCAGTAAAGGGTAATCTGGGCTAAGAGGATGGGGAAAAATAAGTAGAATAAAATATTTTACTAATATATAACAATGGTTTACATATCTAAGCCAAAAATTATCTGGTGTTACAAAAGCATCTACATTCGGAACAGAGAGAATTCCTAAGGTTTGATAGCGTAGAAAGATATAAATAGAAATTGCGGTTATCTGTCCCAATCCAAGTCCAAATAATATTTTCCAAGGGAAAGTTTTTGAATATATTTCTTGTTTATATAGAAAAAAAATAATAAATAATAAAATTGGTATAATAAGTGAATTTTCTTTAGATAAGCAACCTAGCAAAGTGAATAAACTTACTAAGACAATTAAAATAGAATTTGTAAGGTAAAATTTTTCTTCTGTTGTTGGATTGTTAACGATTGAAGAAGGAGTATTTAAAGAGCTGTTTTCTTTATTTTTTTCCTCATAATATTGATGCAAGATTTTTAGCGTAAGACAAATTGCTAATGAAATAAATATGCTAGATAAAACTTGGCTGCGATTATAGATACTTAAAATTGCTTCTGAATGGCCAGGAAATAAAGAGAATATAAGCACAGACAATCCTGCATAGCGTACTTCCCAAATTTTAGATAACCAAAATAATATGAAACAAGCACTGATACAGGCTAAAATAATATTTGTTATATGATAACCAAAAGCTTTATATTCCCAAAGTGTCCAATCTATATTAAAAGTAATAAAAGTAATAGGACGATAGTAACTCATATTTCGATAAGTAATAGGATGTTGAAAAATGGATAAACTATCATTTAAGGATCGTGGATAATCAGCGTTTAAAATGATAGTATCATCTAATGCAAAATCGTTTGTAATAGAAAAAATATATGAAATTATTATAAAAAATGTTATAAGTATTAGCCAAAATCTCATACTATTTATGAACTTTAAAAAAAACTCTTTCATAAAATTCCTCAAGTATTTAAAAAAATATTTTTTTTTTAACTTTTTGTAGTTATTGTAACAAAAAATAAAAGAATATCAAATAAAAAAGGGGTGTATTATGTTCGATGATTTTGAATTAACTATCGGATTAGAAGTGCATGTGCAATTAGCAACTCAAACTAAGCTATTTTGTGGTTGTTCTACAATTTTTGGAAAACCACCGAATACTCAAGTTT
>CAZPDM010000017.1:0-18976 GCA_964585305.1 uncultured Planctomycetota bacterium
ATAGACGGTGGATTTGTCGAATGTGGCAATATAAATGACGCTGTTGGAGGAGACAGTGGTGATGGTGGTGCAAGCGGCCCAAATTTTTTGGTAATTGTAGTATTTGTAGAAGTTGTATTTTCAAAAGATTTTGCAGCTTCTTCTAAAGTATCAAAAATAAGAACATAGTTTTCAATTTCCAGCATAGAAAATAAAAATCTTGATTTTTTTGCTACGTTGATTAAACGTAGTCCACCGCTTAAAAGACTTGCACGATGGGCCAAATTGATCAAAAGCCCAAGACCTGTGCTATTGAAATATTGTGTTTCAGAAAGATCAAGAACAAGCCGATGATCTCCCTTTTGGAATGATTCTAAAACTTTAGCTTCTAATGCCGGGATTGTTTTAGGATCAATAGGGCCACAAGGTCGAATTTTTAATATTTCGCCAATCTTATCAAAAGTATGATGTGTTTCCTCGAACTTGATATCCATGTCGGTATCCATAAGATAAAATGCCTCCCAAACCCATAAGCTAAATGCTTAGTATAAATAGCTATTTTGGAAAAGTATCACGAAGGATAAAAACATTTTTAGCAAATTTTGCTATGTAAAATTTCTTGTAAACTTTTTGCAATAACTTCTATTTGATTTGTCAGCAATGTTCTTACATCCATAATAATATAATCATTATCTAGTCGAGTAAAAATAGGAATTGGTAAATTTCTCATCTTTTTTGCAAGTTCAAAACTAGATATTTTGGTTTTAATCATAACCGCATAACTGGGAATATTAAGTGTAGGAAATGAGCCGCTTCCAGCCATAGCTTGAGATTGTTCAACTTTTATTTCAATACATTCACAATTTTCTGCAATTTCTTTTGCTAATTTTTCAGCATTATTACGAATATTTTTTATATCCTCGGTTAACATAGCAAAGGTAGGAATTTCTTGATGCCGGTTTTGTGTATATAATTGCAATGTTGCCTCTAAAACAGAAAGAGTTAGCTTATCTACACGTAATACTCGTGCTAAAGGATGCTTACGAATCTTCTTTAATAAAGATTGTTTTCCTAAGATAATTCCAGCTTGACAACTTCCTAATAATTTATCTGCTGAAAAAGTAACGACATCAGCACCTTTATTTAAACTTTGCGGGACAATTGGATCCCCACGCAATCCCCATGAAGAAAAATCTAATATCGCTCCGGAGCCAGAATCTTCAATAAGTAACAAATTATTTTTATGTGCTAAGTCTGCCAAATTTTCAAGCGGAACTTCATTACTAAAACCAGCAATTTTAAAATTGCTAGTGTGTACAAAAAGAATTGCCGCTGTATTTTCTGAAATAGCATTTTCATAATCTGAAAGATGTGTACTATTAGTGCAACCAACTTCTACTAGTTTTGCTCCGCTTTGGGACATTATTTCTGGAACACGAAAAGAACCTCCAATTTCAACTAATTGTCCTCGGCTTACAATAACTTCTTTTCCTTTTGCTAAGGAAGCCAATGTTAATAATATAGCACCAGCATTATTATTAACAACTGTTGCATCTTCAGCATTTGTAAGAATACAAAGTAAATCTTTTACTGCTACATCGCGGATAGTTCTTTCACCAGTATTACAATCTATTTCTAAAATACAGTACCCCATTAAATTTTGAACTAAATTTTCAATAGCTGCTGCTGGTAATACTGCACGGCCTAGTCCGGTATGAAGAATAACTCCTGTAGCATTGATAGCTTTGCGAATATTTGTATTTTTCTTGCTAATAAGATCATTCTTTATACCCTGAAGTATCTTCTGGTATTCTAAATCTTGTTCCGAGAAACTTTTTTCATCTAAGGAAATTTTATCTCGTAAATTTTTCAAATAATCGCGAACATAACTTGTCAAAAAAGAATGAGTAAAATGCTCTTCAACTTGAAGATCATAAACTATTTTGTTAACTGAAGGAATAAGACGAAGAAGCGACTTATTTATCATTTTTTATTGCAAAGAAGATTTCTTTGCCTCAATTGCTTTAATAATCTGTAAAGTTTCTTGTTTTTCTTCTTCTAGCCCTAAGGTTGTATATAAAGAATATGCTTTTTGAAGATGTTGAAGTGCGTCGTCAAGTTTTTTATTTTGCAGATATGCCATAGACACAGCTACAAAATTAGCTGCCAAATCTTCTTTTTCACCTAATTGAGTTAGCATTTCTATATTTGCACGATAGCATTCAATAGCATGTTCTGTTTGTCCTTGAACGCTATAAACTTTAGCAAGATTTGTATGGGTACGAATCAGATTATAAACATCACCTAATGCTGCAAAGATTTCTTCACATCTTGCAAAGTATTCTTCAGAAAGTCGGTACTCTTTACGATTAGAATAGATTAGTCCAAGATTTGTATAAACTGCGGCTAAGTGTTGCCAATCCCCAATTTTTTCGTAATAATCCATCGAATTTTCATAATATTTAATCGCATGTTCATAATCTTCTAATCTTGCGCATACATGCCCTAAATGGCAATATACAAAAGTTAAAGAAAGCTCATCTTGTTCATTTTGGTAAAGATTGTAAACTTTTTCATAATATTCTCTGGCTTTAAGATAATCTTGAGCAATTGTGTAAATAAGCCCCAACATTTGATAAGCTTCTCCCAAAGATAAAGCATCATCATAGCTTTGAGCAAGGTGAATTGTTGCTTGAAGTGTCTGTTTTGCATCTTCCCAAGATTGGGTTTTTACTAAAGAATTTGCTAATCCAATAAGACTGGTAATTTCCCCAGGAATATCTTTAAGTTCTTGTCTCGCCTGCACACTTTCAAGATAATATGCACGAGAATCTTCATATTCTTCCTGAGCATCATACAACTGGGCTAATTTCGTTGCAACATCTGCAATCCCTTGGATATGTTTAGCTTGACGATAAATTGATAAAGATTCTTCATAATATTGAATTGCTTTTTCTCCGGAAGAACCATTCCAATAGTTATCTCCACAGAGAGTATATTCTTCAGCCATTGGGATGTTTTCTTTTGCTAATCCCCATTGATTAACAGCTTTAAGGTGTTCTTCTATTGCTTTTTCAATAAATCCTTGCTCAAAAAGTATTTTTCCCATATTACGATGACATAAAGCGGTTAAAGTATACTTTTGTTCTTTTAAAGAACTTTTTTGCAAAGAATCTAAAATTTGCAAGGAATGGCTACGACTGCAAACTTGATTTAAAAACAATGCAATGATATATGACCATTGAATTTGATTTTGGGCCTGAGAAATAAACTCTGGGAGATAATCCCAATTTCGATTCCAAACTTTTTCTTCAAAAGCTTGAGAATCTTCTATTCCCTCAAGTAAGCTATTTAAAACTTCATTGGGAGATTTTTTGAGCAAAGCACCATTGCAAATTGAAGTAATATGTGTTAAGGGAATCAATTCATGATTTGTTACCCAATAAATCGGAATATTTTTCTTCGCAATATCAAGTAAACTACCATAAATAGCACGCCAACAAAAATCACCAGGAAAAGCTCCAATAACTAAAATGGCAGAAACTTTTTTAAGTTTACGGAAAAACTCAACAGATTGTTTTTCTAAATAATTCCATTGTTGCTGGGGAACATTTAGAACTTCCTCAAGACTTTGAGGTTTGTTAATTTTTCCATTAAGCCATTTGATATATGTAATAGGATTATTATCTGAAAGATTTTCTTTAGCAAGAGATTCAGCATTTTTAGACTCAAAACTTGTAGATAGCTCAGCAGAAATTTTAAGCTCTGAAGCAATTTTGGGTTCAGATACATTTAATTCGGTGGAAATTTGTGTTTCGGATATACTTGCAATCTTTTCAGAAGATTCTGGTATACTTAGTTTATCTGTACTTGATTCAGAGGAACTTTGAGATTCGACAGTAGTTTTAATTTCAGGGGTGATTGAAGATTCAGAAGGATTTGTAGATGTAGGGGAATTATCTTCAACATCTATTGCCATAGAAATACTTTTATGATTTGATGAAGATTCTGAGTTAGTTGGGATATTTGCAGATGTACTTGCAGGACTACTTGTGGCATTGGTAGATGGATTTTTTGCAACACTTTCAACATTTGGTGACAAAATAGTATAATTTTGCTCGGCGACCAATTTAAAGTTTTCTAAAGCCATATCAAAACGATTGTCTATTGCTGCTATGCCAAGAAAAGCAACTCTTTTATGTTGAATAAGTTGTGCAATTTTTCTGTGAAAAAAATTTTCCGAAGAACAATTAAACTCTCGAAGTATGTCTAAAACATTATGCCCTAAATTAGCATATAATAATCGAAAAAATACTTCAGGAGGTAAATCTCGTTCTTGAATCTCTTCAATTTGTTTAGAGTAATCTGGCATAATAGTAGCTAAAGATTGCCAAAATTTACTTTGTAGCTCTTGCCAAGGGTTTTCATTGGCTATTTTAGAACCTAAAATAATTGCCAATTCGCCATTTTTAGCAGCCTGCTGAATTTTATTCAAATGGGTTTCTTCCATAGTGTTTAACTTCGTAATGAACCTTTGGAAAATAGGGTTAAGTGTTACTTTAAAAACAAAAAATATAAAAAAATGAGTTTCTCCATGCCACAGGCGTGGCAATAGCAACTTAGCTTAGATAATAGTTTTTATTTTATTCTTTTCATAGAATTTTTCAACAAAAAAAAAGAAAGTTAAAAAGAACACTTCCTTTTTTATAAAAAAACTCTTGAGAAAGAACAACCACTTTCATATTATAATTTTTTTTCTTAAAAATTTGCTATTAAGAGCAAAATCTTCAAATTTTCTTGACAGAAATAAAAACTAAAGCTATAGTTAAATTAGCTATTGATAAAATTTAATTTAACACATTTCTCTAACCTAAACAAATAAGAAAAAAGTTATGATTAAAACAGGTACAATTATTCAAGCGGAAGGTTTTTTTGCTTCTGAAAAGAGATGGCTATTTTATCGCCGCTTTATAGCCCAAGAATGCAAAGGTGATTTTATTATAATTCATGGAGGATTTGAGCATGGGGGAAGGTACGAAGAATTAGGTACATTCCTTGCAAAGAATGGCTATAATACTGCTATCTTAGACCTTACAGGATATGGTCGTTCAGAAGGAAAACGAGGATATATTCATAAATTTGAAGATTACTTGGTAGATGTAGCAAATTTTTACGCTTTTTTACAACGTCATAAAAAAATGGCAACTCCTATTCTTCTCGGTCATAGTATGGGTGGTTTAATTGCGACAATATTTACCGCTTGGGGAAAGTTTGCAGTGCAAGGAATGGTACTAAGCGGCCCATTATTTGGATTTTCTCAAAGAATCCCATTCTTAAAATATTTGATGATAAAAATCATCCGAAATATTTATCCTGGATTCTATTTAGCTAATCCATTAAATCCAAATATGTTAACTCATGATGAACCAATCATAGAAGAATATCTTACCGATCGTTATATCCAACATTTTATGAATGCCAATTGGATAGTAGAATTGATAAAAGCTGTAAAAAAAATACATGTAGCCGCACCACATATCAATGTTCCAACATTAATTTTTCATGGAGAAAAAGACACTATAGCAAACCCCGAAATTAGCCAAAAATTCTTTTCAAATTTACCAAGTACTCAAAAAGAATTTTATTTAGTTCGCGGAGCTTATCATGAAGTTTTTAATGAAAAAGGACGAGGAACATTATTTATTAAACTATTAGAATGGCTTCGACAAGTTCAATTTAAAAAGTAGTTTAGCATGGCAAAAATTATCAGTTTTTTAAGTATAAAAGATGGGATGGGAAAAACACTTCTTTCTTCCCATCTTGCTTATTTTCTATATTTATTAGGGTACAGAGTTATTTTGTGGGATTTTGATTTTTGTTATCAAGAAATTACCAGAAAATTTTTCGGAGCAAAAGCAGTCTTAAAGCATTGGAAATTTCCTTTTGATACTCCTTTACAATTTTTGCAAAACTCTATTTCAGAGCAGTTTCCGATTACAGAATTAATTTTGCCAGTTTTAACAACGCAAGATTTTTCTAAACAAAAAGTATGGCCTATACTTGCTCAAAACATAAAAGAAGATGATATAAAAAAAAATCCTGCTTTATATTTAATTCCAAGTTATTACCGAGAACCGCCATATTTTTGGCAAAAAAAACAACCCAGTAACTTTTCATCTGAAAAATTTTCTTTCATTTTGGACAATATAAAAAATACTATTGATATTATTATTTTAGATACAATATCATCTAAATTATTAGAATATAATGAGATAATTAAATTTTTTGATTTATCTTTATTTATTACAAATTCTAATCCAAATATAATTAACATTACAAATGAATATATTGAGTACCTAAATTGTCTAAGCTATGGTATTTCCCGTCAAATTAAAATTCCACATTTGATTTTCCAAAATATGGTAAACTCTGAAAAAAATTCTCTATGTTTATGTCCAAACTTAAATAATTTTAACCAGTCTCAGCAATCACGTTGTCAATTTTATTGGCAATGTTTTTATGATCTTGAATCATATTCCTCAATTTGCTGGACACGACAATTTTTTCAACTAGCTCGTGCAATTTTGCTTTCTTTCCAAGCTGATGTTCCAGATTGGAAAATATAATCTTTCTCTATCAAAAGCAATTGCTATAATAGCCATCAGGAATTACTATGGTAACAATCACAACCCCCATTGCGTTATTTAGTGCTAAGGATGGAATTGGCAAAACTTTTTTTGCTGCTAATTTAGCTAAAGTTATCGCATTAAGAAAGATTAAAGTTTTACTGGTAGATGTGGACGAAAACTTTGCAGGGTTAACTCAATGGTTAATACCTAATGCTGCTTCTAATAATGAAATTTCTGAAAGAAATTTTTTAAGCTGGCTTTCAAATAAAGAAAATTACTTAGAAGAAGTAATAAATCAAGGCCATTCATTTACTAAATCTATTCCAAATTTTTTAAATGTTGCAAATTATCTTGCCATTCTACCACATCATCCCACCCAAAAAAACATTTCCCAAAATATAATCTCTCTTTTTAGCCAAATGATTGATTTCTTGCTCAAAGCAAAACAATCTAACTACGCATATATTATTTTCGATTGTGGAGCTGGATATACCCCATTAAATCTTGTTATTGCTACAATTGCAAACAGTTTAATCTTTTTACAAGATGCAGACTTTGTATCAAAAACAGCGACCCAACAAATGAAATTTTGGATAGAAAAACATAAAATTGGCTTAATACAGATAATTGAGCAAATATATGGACAAAATGTTCAAAATTGGCAATTTATTAAAGAATGGTATCGCTCTTCACACTTAGAAAATAAACAGCAATTCCTTATTACAAGCAGAAGTATTTTATCTGAAAACGCGTTAGGAAAACGGTGGGAACTCCCCAGCGAAAACAAAATTATAAAGGCTTATGAAAAGAGAGAAACTTTAGTATTGGATGATTTTGTAAGTGAAACTGGATTTAATTTAGAACATATTGAAACGGTGTATCTTTTCCAATTATTAAAAATTTATCAATCTATTGCTTTTAGGTATGAAGAATCTATTGCTGATTTTGATATTTTGGATCGCCATCAACAAAATATTGAGAAGAAAATAGCTCAAAAAAATGAATTAGAAATTCAATCAAAAATTGAAGAAAAAAATGTAGAAATTTCTTGTCTTCAAAATAGCATTCACGCTCAAGAACTCCAAATACAAGCGATGGAAGCAGCACTGCTGTCGATACCTTGTAAAAAAGATAAAATATTACCAATGGGATGCCAAGAAGAATTGCAGAAAATCCAACAAGAATTACTGATGGTACTTCAACAATCTATTCCGCAAATTCAACAAGATATTCAACAAAATGGAGAAGCAATTCATACAATTAGATTGCAACAGCAATCTAATCAACAGTTACAAGAAAGTGTTAATTTCTTAAATAATCAGATTGAATTATTAGTACAAGATAATCAAATAAAGCAAAAACAATTGGAACAAGATGCTAAAAAATTAGCAACTCTTTCTGAAGAATTAGAAAAATCTCAAACACAAGCAAATAGCATTTTTAAAGAATTTCAAGAAAATAATAATCAATGCCAAGTTTTACAAAAGAAATATCAAGAGATAACAAATCAAACTCAAAATTTTCAGCAACAAAACCAAGATTTACAAAAGCAGTTAGAGTTATTGAAGCAGGAATCTACTACCATTATTCAGCAGAAACAAGATTTGCAAAAAAAACTAGAGTCAACACAAAAAGATATTAAAACTATTTCTGAACAAAAACAAGAATTGCAACAAAGATTGAATGAATCTACGCACGAACTACAACAAACGATCAATAGATTAACTCAGCAAAATCAAGAAATTACTCAAAGATATAATCAAGTTTCTCAAGAAAATCGTCAACTTTCTACTCAAAAAGAAAACATCATAGTTGAAAATAGAGAGTTAAAAAGTAAGTCTCAAAACTTAGAAACTCAGGTTAGAGAATTGCAAGAAAATAGCTCACAAGAAGCTTCTAAAACCCAATATAAATACCAAAAACTTTCTACTAATTTTCAACAATTAGAAAACGATTATACTCAATTACAAGTTGCTAACCAACAACTTCAAGCTTCAAATCAACAACTTCAAGCTTCAAATCAACAACTTCAAATCAGTAATCAACAGCTTCAAAATGAGAATCACCAACTCATAGCGGATCGACAAAATCTTATCCAAAAGTATCAAATTCTTGAGAAAAACTATACTACGTTTGCAAATCAAAATGGTTTAGAGAACATACATAAACAGATATCTGCTTTGACACAGGAACGAGATAGTCTTGCTCAAAATTACAAAAAAATCTATGAAGAATATCAAAGGAAACTTAATTCATTTCGAGAACTAGAAAATGCTCATAAGCAACTTTCTGAAGATATGAATAATTGGTATAATAAATTAAAAGAAATTAGCGAACGATATAAAACTTATCCCAACATTCGTACAGCCTTTATGGAATTTGAATCTAGCTTAAAAAGAACATAAATTTTACTAATTTCTCAAACTGACAAAATTTATGATGAAAGTTACATTTCTCAAGCATGGAGGAAATTTTATGCCTCTATTGGATGAAAAAAAAATTACAGATGATGAATTTTTAATATCCCAAATTTGTTTAAAGAAAAATTATCTCAAGGCTGAACAGCTTGAACGAGTACTTGAAAATCCATATACCAAAAAAAAGGGACTTTTGCTTGCTTTAGATGATAGCAGATGCCTTTCAAATGAACAAATTCAAGAGATATTAGAATTACGTCGTCATTCTTTCATTTGTCAACATTGCCGAGAATTAAATATTGTCCAAAGTAATGACTCTTTTGTATATTGTAATTCTTGTGGTAGTCCTACCAATATTGAAGAGATTATGCAAAAAGAGCATCGCCAAACTTTTCCTATTGGACGTCAACGTCAAAAATATGGGAAATATAGAATCCTTGAAGAAATTGGCAAAGGTAATATGGGCGTTGTTTACAGAGCAATGGATGACGATTTAGAAAGAGAAGTTGCTATTAAAGTACTGAAAACAGTCAATAACGATGAAGAAACAATAGATATCTTAAAACGCTTTTTTAAAAGGGAAGCTCAGTCCATTGGGCATGTGCAACATTCTTCTATTATTACATTATATGAGTATGGAAAAGAAGCAGGAGATATATATATTGCTATGGAATATGTTCCAGGAAAAACACTAAGCAGTTTTATTGGAAAAGAATATCCTCTTACAGATAAAATAAAAATCTTAATCCAAACTGCTGATGCGTTGCAAGCCCTTAAAGATCGGAACATTATCCATCGAGATATAAAACCAGACAACATTATGATTACTTTACAAGGCCAAGTCAAAATTACGGACTTTGGCTTAGCCAAGAATTTTCAAGATTCTATATCTCAAACACAAGTCGTTATTGGTACACCACTTTATATGTCCCCTGAGCAAGCTACTGATAGGATTGATAAGCCTCCACTTGATCATCGTAGCGATCTTTTTTCTTATGGAATTGTTATGTACGAGTTAATAACAGGGAAAACACCATTTTATAATCCCAACGCAAAACAATTAATGCAACTCATTCGTACAGCAAAACCAAGGAATCCGCGTGAAATAAAACCAGACATCCCTAAAGAACTTGAGGCTATTTGCTTAAAATTATTAGAAAAACAACCAGAAAAACGATACCAAACAGCACAACAAGTTGTAGAAGCATTACAAAGTGTCTTGCCTAAAAAATATCAATATCCAAGTCCTCAGTTTCAAGAGTTATTGCAAAAAGGAAAAACTACTCGTAATTCTATACAACAACAGCCTCCCCCTAATTCTCTTCCACCACCAAACCCTTCACCAAATGACAATCTTTTAGCAAATAATAATTCTATACCAAATAATAACCCTATTCCTGATTTTCCGCCACCTCCACCACTTATATCAAAGATCGAAATTCCATTACCATTGCCTATACCAGATATTCCTTCTCCGTTTCCATTAACAACACCCGAAAATTTTCTCCCATTACCACCATCAAATTTTACTAGATCTTCCTCTAATTTATCTTCACCTCTAAATTCTATTCCTCAATCAGAAGGCTCTGATTTTCTTACAGAACATCTTACTCCATCACCTATTGACCATATACAAAATCCTACCCCTCCCCCTTTAAAACTTTATCCGCAACCATTAGAAAATCTATCCATTTCTAAAAAAGACGAAAATATATTAGCCAATACTCCAAAAGGATTGGAATTGCCAGCATTTCCAGCAAATTTACCAAACCACATATTGGAAAAAACTCCACCATATACGCCGAAGGTTTTTACTCATGAAGAAATTGAAATTTCTAATCAAAATACTGTTGATGGAAAAACGCAGCAACCTAATAAACCTCATGATGAAAAAGACTTGCTTGTTAAAGAAGATATATTTGATGAAGTGCGGACAGAAAATGATTACCGAGTGCCAACAAAACAACGTCCTAGTAACCGCCGCCCTGCTGTTCATCCTATTCAACCAATTAAGCCTAAAGCTGTTGATTCAAAAATTGCACAAGAGGAAATTATTATTCGTCCTCCTTTACGATCTGGTAGCTTTCATAAAGAAGAAAAGAAAGACTCTGCTGAAATTAGCACTCGAACAATAAGTTCTATTATGGGAAAAGAAATAAAAAAAGCTCCTCCTACAAATAAGGAAGAACCTCTAATTTTAAAATTTTTGGATTTTGCACTAGTCGCAGGAGCTATTTTAGTTGCAATGTATTTAATTTACTTGTTAGTCTAAAAAAATCCCCATTTAGGGGATTTTTTATTTTACAAAATTTTCAAAATTGCGATATAGTTTCCAGAAGTATGACCGATAAGAACGCCTACGTCTAAAATCTTGATATTTTGTAAGATTTGAGGGAAATATAAAAGTGGTTGTTGAATTGTTTTATCAAGAAGAATTGTGCTTTGATAATCGGTTTTTACAATATAGGGAGAATTTTCTATAAATGTATTGTCGTCCGATATATCGAAATCTTCAGAAGTTTCAACAATTTTCCCTGTAACTATATCCCAAATTGTATTTGCTCCATCTTGGGTTATGGAAATTAAATATTTTTCATTGCTGGAAAATGCTAGCTTAGTAATAGGAGTTAAACCATTTTCAAATGTTCGGATAACTTGGCCATGTTTGTTCCACAAAATAATACTGCAATCTTTTGCCCCTGTTGCAATCCAATTTCCTTGAGATGTAGTTGCCAAAGTTGTGATTTTGCTTGTATGGCTGGAAAGCTGAAGCATATCTATTGATGTATCCCATATTATAACTTGGCTAGATGCAGTTCCTGCTAAAACTCTTTTTCCATCAGGAAGAAATCGACAGCAAGTAAAATTAGTTGCATAATCACCCCAAGTTTTGATGTTCTTTCCATTAGAAAGATTCCATAAACGAACTGTTCCATCCTGAGAAGAAGAGACTAATTTACTACTATCGCTTGTAATATCAATTCCACTTATATTTTCTGTATGGCCTGTTAAAGTAAACAGGTGTTTAAGACTATGCAAATCCCAAACAGAAATATTCTTATCTTCTGAAGCAGAAATAAGAAAAGATTGGTCATCACTAATCATAATATCAGATATTGCTTGAGAATGAGCTTTAAATTGATGAGATAAGATTCCAGTTTCCAATTTATATATATGAATGTTTCCATTCGCTAAACCAGCAATAATCTTATGATTATCATAGGTAATCAGGCAACAATTAATTTTAGGAAGATTGTCATTGATGGTGAATAAATTTCTACCATACATAGTATCCCATACACGAATAGCATCTTCGCTTCCGGTTACCAATCTTCGTCCATCATTGCTAAAAGCAACAGTATTTACAGGCATTTTATGTCCGTGAAGAATTTTAATGCAATCGCCTGTACTTGTTTTCCAAAGACGAACTTTTGTATCTTGTCCAACAGAGGCCAATATTGTTCCATCAGGGCTGAAGCAAATTTGCCGAACTTCTTCAGCATTGTTGCTTAACATTCTCAAAAATTTTCCTGTTGGGATATGTCGGAAAATAATATTTCCATCTTGCGAAGCTGATGCTGCAATTGTTCCATCTGGTTTAACAGCTACAGATGTGATTGATTTTTCATGATCTTGCCAAGAAACAATAGGAATATTTACATGATATTCTAATGGGCGTAATGATTTGAACCAAGGTAACTTTTGTTCGGAATTCTCTTTAATAGATCTCCATTGTTCCATGAGCAAGTATATTTTATTTTCTGCTTTAGAAACATTTGAAGAATCCCTATAATAGGAAGCTGATTCTGGTGCATCATACCAATAGCAACTGTTCCAAAGACATTGGAAAATGCTTTGAGGATGCTCATATAAAAAAGAAAAATTTTGCATTAACGCTTGATATAAAATTTGCAAAGTTGTACGATTGGCTATAATTCCATTCCCATAATTCAAAATTGCATTTGCTGGGATTGAAGCATCATAGTCAGTTAAGGCTCTTTTAAAATCGTGTATTAAATCTAAAAGCATTCCAACATTACATTTGGTTTCTAAGAAAGATATGTCCGTTAATAATTCCAGTACCTTAGAATATTGTTCTGCTAAACGATATTGATAACTTAGTTCATAAAGAGTTCGTTGGTAGCCAAATCCTTTATTTTGAAAGTAGCTGGCTAAACGGCGATGGTAACTACGCATACTGAATTTTCCAAAACGTTGTTGGATCAAGTATGCAAATTCTGAATGGAGAAAATAAATCAATCCTTGATGTTGGGTTAAAAGATGTTGCAACGCCTGCATAATTTTTTGAAAAAAAATTTCAGAAATTGGTGGATAATCTTGAGAGTTGCTAAGTGTAAGGATTTCTTTTAATTCGGACTCTAACACCCCTGCTCGGCTTGCAATAATCAATCCAAGATAATCTTGAACAATATGTTGCCCAAATTGTTCATAAAGTCGTTCTAAAACTTGTTCAAACAAATGCTCAATTGAAAGCGCAAGCCCCTTTGTAGAAATTGGATGGGCTTGTAATTCAGCAAAAGCAACTTTTAAATACAATGGATTTCCATTTGCACGTTTTAATAAAAATCCTTGTTCAGATATATCAAAAGATTTTACTGAATCTTTTTCTAAACAAATATTTTTATTTTTACAAAGTTGCTTTAATAGCTGGTTCATTTCATCTGTGTTCCATTCTGGAAGTTTAAGATTTTCCAAGTTGGAATATGTTTGCAATTTATCCCACGGACGTTTTGGTTGTGTGCTAAGAATGATTTTTATATGAGATGAAATTTGTCGAGGTAGCCAGGACATATCTTTTCCTGATTCTTCAAGTTGATCCAGTCCATCCACAACTAAGATAAATTTACGTTGGGATTTTTCAAGTGCTTGGCGAATTTGCAAACGTAGTTTATAAGTTCGTCGAGATGGCGGATCGCTAATTATCCCATTTTTGTAAAGTTGTTCTGCAATATGCCAGAGCATCCCAAAAAGTTCATGTCCTGGTCCGGTGATTCTAACAAAATGAAATATGACAGGAATATCTTTGGATTCATTCTGCCAAGATGTTATAAATTTTGCTAATAAGGTAGATTTTCCAATTCCAACAGGAGCAAATACAAGTAAATAGCTTTTTTCATTTTGTTGAATAAAATTTTTTATTTGAGACAAATATGAAGGGCGATCTACATAGTCTTTTAATTTTTGACATAACCATTCTTCTCTAATTTGTGCCAGCTCTAAATGCTTTCCTGTTACTGACGCGTAGGGAGGTAAATGGTTATTATTAAGTGATTCCATGTTTTCTCCTTTTTATTATAAAAAATATTTTGTTCTGTCATTTCATTTTTTTTGAAAAAACAGAACAAAATATTTTAAGAGAATTTTTTATAGAAACAAATTTTCTATCAATTGCAAAGTTTCACGCAATTTACTTGCAGTATGCAGATAAATAAATTTATCTCCTTTTCCTTCGCCTAGAATTAAAATACGAATTATATATGGCAAAGAATTTGCGAAAATTGCTTCCTGAAAACACATAAAAGCTACATTCGAAAGATTATATTTTATTCGTAAAATCGTTGCAGGATTTATACTGTGAATATCAGGTGTTACGGAAAATAGAATTGTAGAAATATTAATAAAACTATTATGAGATAATATTTCTTGATAAAGTTCAGATACACGTTCAGATATATGTTTTGCATCATCATATTCTATTGAAGTTGCACCGCGTATTGCAATCATTACCATGCCTTAATAAAAAATTAGTGCGTTAAAATTTGTTGTAAGGCATTGCATACTGTGTCTATTTGTTGATGTGTTAAAGTCATACCAGAAGGTAAATAAAAGCCATATTTATAGGCTTCATCTGTTACAGGATAACTTTCCCCAATAAATAAACCTCTACGATTAAGAACAGGTTGGCTATGCAATCCTTTGAAAAATGGTCGCGTTCCAATACCAAGTTCTTTGAGTTTTTGCATGGCTTCTTTAGCAGTAATGCCAAGAGAAGGTGAAAGTTGAATGGCATACATCCAATAAACAGTTTTCGCCCAAGGTTTTTCAATTTGGGTTTGAATGCCTGGTATTTTCGATAATTTTTCGCGATAATATTCTCCTATATGACGTTTGAATGCTACGCGTTCTTCTATATTTTCCATTTGTGCAACACCAATAGCCGCTTGAATATTTGTCATACGAAAGTTATAGCCAAGCTCTTCATGTAAAAAACGTTCTCGTTCCAGAAAGCAAAGATTACGATAGGAACGAGCGCGTTCGGCCATTTTATCATCATCGACAACTACCATGCCGCCTTCACCAGTTGCTATAATTTTATTCGCATAAAATGAAAAAGAGGCAACATCACCAAGATTACCACATTTGCGTCCTTTATATTCTGCCCCATGGACTTCCGCAGCATCTTCAACGATAAGAAGTTTATATTTTTTTGCAATTTCCCAAATGGGTTCCATATCTACAGGATGTCCATAAATATGAACAGGCATAATAGCTTTAGTTTTTTTTGTAATCTTGGCTTCAATCTGGCTAGTATTCATGTTCCAAGTATCAGGTTCAATATCAACAAGGACTGGAATAGCTCCTAATCTTAAAATAGCAAGAACACAAGAAATAATTGTAAATGAAGGCAATATTACCTCATCACCTTCTGAAATCCCTGCCGCATATAATGCAACTTCTAATGCAGCAGTCCCATTACATACTGCAATACCATGCTTACGGTTGCAATACGCTGAAAAAGCAGCTTCGAATTTTTTAATCATTGGGCCTTCAGAAGAAATCCAGCCTGTTTCTAAACATTCCATCACATATTTTTTTTCATTGCCATTTAGCAAAGGTTCACTTACTGGAATCATAACTTACGCACAAAACCAATCTTGTTAGAATGATTGCACGCTCCAAATTTAGATAATTTTTTATGCTAATTCACTAATACTCTTATATTAACATAATTTTGCATATTCTGCAAGAGAAAGAAGATAATTTTCTTATTCTTCTTGATTTTCTTGAAGTGCTTTTTCAATTTTTTCTAAATTTTTTTCAATTCTTTTTGAGGAAACACTAATTTTATAAGCCATGATAATCAATTTCACCGATACCAGAAAAACACCAGCTTCAAGCAACAAATCATGAGTAAAACCTTTAGTGAATAAAGCAATAGTAAATAAAACAAACGTTGCAAGAATAACTAAAAGAGAGCCTATATCAAAATGATCTCCCATATACAACCTTCCAAAATTTTTTCTTTTAGAAAAAGTATAGTACATATTTTGTTAGAAAAAGTGTAGTACATTCTGAATAATGATTTAATTTTATCATAATCTTGGATTTTGTACAAGTCCGAAAACAAAAAAAGAGCCTTCCTATCATGGAAGGCTCTTTTTTTGTTATTTGTTTAATGTTGAGATTTCTTCATTTAATTTTTGTATGTTATTTCTTAATTTTATTGATACATCTTTATTCAATTTATCTTTCTTTAGCCATTTACCATATTCGATTTTTAATTCTTCCATAGCTTTTTGAGAAGCATTATATTCGTTAGCAAGTATATTTTGCTCAGATATAATGCTATTTTTTTCTTCTGCTTTTCCTATAACCCAGTGTAATTTTGTTTGTAATTCTGCCTTTTCTTTTAATATTTCATTTTCTTCACGGTCTAAAATTGCTTTTTCTATATCAAGTTGATTCTTAATTTGTTTTCCGGTTTCATATTCTCCCTCGTTAAGAGATCTTTTAGAATAGTTATTATTAAATGTTCCTACCTTATGATTATATGTAGAAAGGCTTTGATCGTAATCTTGGCATTTTTTATCCCATATTTCTTTTCTCTGATTAAGATATGGCAGTTGTTGTTGTACTTCTTGAATAATCCTCTCAATTTTTTCTTGTTTTTGATTCAATTTTTCTTTAATTACTTCCATATTATTTCTAATTTCTGAAGCTCTTGTTTTAATATTTTTTAATGCACCATCTAATGTTT
Organism: uncultured Planctomycetota bacterium; assembly: GCA_964585305.1. Lineage (GTDB taxonomy): Bacteria > Planctomycetota > Uabimicrobiia > Uabimicrobiales > JABWCH01 > CAZPDM01. The sequence continues at coordinate 17,025 of CAZPDM010000017.1, forward strand.
TGCGATCGTCGTCACAATTTTTTAATTGCTTTCTATTTTCATTAAATTTTTCATATAAAATTTTTATACGTGCTATAATGAACATATCTTTTCCATCAAAGTGATTATTTTGATCCTGAGCCATTTCTTCGTATGTAGTAAATGTTCTTTTACATATTGGGCAAAAGAAATCACTACTCATTTTATCATGGCCAGGATATTTTTTTACACCACCACTGATACCAAAAAAATCGGTATTTTGGGCTTCTATTAAAGATACCATTATAATAATCGCTATACAAAAAATTTTCATAATATGTCTCCTTTGTAGAATTTTTATAAGAAAAAAAAATTATTATAAAAAGAACTGCATATCGTATATATTTACGATATGCAGTGGTAGGAGAGAGTAACAATATTATTCTAATTGCTCAATTTTTTCTAAGTTTTCTTGATAAGTTTCAGGTGCAAGCTCTAGCTCTTTTTTAGCTTTATTTTGCCAACTCAAAATGAGTATAAACGGTATGATTCCAAATGTTAAAATGCCTACAATTACAGTAATAACAACTGGTTTATATAGTACATATCCGAGGAGTGCACTTTCTATAATTACCCATAAACTTCCAAGATATATAATGCTAATAAAAATTTTTCCAAAATTTGCCGGCAAAGCTCTTATGAGTAGAATATTGACTATAGCAATTCCAAAGGCAATCATAGCTACTTTAAACGATCTATCTTTACGAATTTTGAGAGTTTGAATTCGTTGAGATATTTCCTCTTGGGAAAGAAAGTACCAAGCTGCACCATCTCTTGTAAAGATATCTTTATCTTTTCTTACGTATTTATGGTAAACTTCTGCATATTTGCTAAAAAAAGGTATCAGGGATAATAGCATAAAAAAATAAACTACTGGTTCAATTCTAATTTGATATAAATTGATTAAAGGCATTGCATCTTGTGCAGAAATAGTCATTGTAAATAATGCTGAAAGGAGACTAAAAAAGGTTAAAATAATTAACCATCCAAATAACATTTTAGGCCCTGCTAAATCTCTACTAACAAATTTAATACGGAAAAATATACTTAATGCCCAGGATATTACTGAAAAAATTGCACCAAAATTTAGCAGTGAAGCAAGCAAATTAAATGAATCATAATGATCGTGGACGCATCTTACCAAACTTGCATATTCTGCTTTAACATAATTTGGAGAAAGTTGCTGTATATGATTTAGAGTTTTCGTAAAAGCTTCTACACTTTTAAAGGAAGATATTACACCAAATATTCCCAATATCGCTGTCAAAAGAAAAATTGTTTGCCAAGAAGCAAAATTAGCTTCAATACTTAATGCCTTTCTATAGGGAATATCTGGTAATTTTTCAATAATTTCTTTTATATTTTTTTCCTTATAAGAATTTTCTTTTATATCTTTTCCCTTTTTTTCTCCATAAATTTGTTCTTTTAGGTGTCCCATAGTATTCCTTTCTAAGAATGTTTAAAAATGTAAATGAGCAAAATTACGAAGGCTAGAATTAGAAAATTTTGAATAGTCTCTTTAAGTAAAAATCCGCGTTCGATGTCATTACTAAGACGACGCGAAAAAAACATTTCACGATCTTTTTTAGAGTTTCCTAGTCTTATGACTCTGTATTTCCCTCTTGCAAACATTATAAAATTTAAATAAGAAAAAATTAATTCTTCTACTTCTGATCCACAAATAGGACATTTTGTGTTGGTTACATCTTTTATAAATAAACCTAAATTTTTTGACAGTTTTTTTAATTCCTGTTGTTTAAAACGGCCAGAGTATAAATCTCCTGTGTCTTCTGATGTCGTTTCCATAATACATCGTGGGCAAAATCCTGCATGACCTTCCATTTCATATTCGCACTCTTTTGAGCAATAAATTTTATCACCATGAGAAATTCCGGTAATCAATAGTGTTCCACAGTTCGAACATTTTTTCATAG
>CAZPDM010000017.1:19076-61083 GCA_964585305.1 uncultured Planctomycetota bacterium
ATTACACCAAAGTCTTCATTGTTGGAATTATTTGGTTCTCCACTTCCCCAATATGTGAATGTTACAGCTTCTCCACTGCTCCATACCCATTGGCCTTCTGTAACATAATCAGTGAAACCAATCCAATATCTTGTGCTTCCAAAATTAGTTATTAACCAATTTTGTTCTGCCAAATCATTTATTGTTACTAAGTGTCCACCTAAAGCAACTGCATTACTTTCAGCAGTGAACCAGTCGCCGGAGACAGTTACATACCAATGTCCGGTAGTAGGATTATAAATAGGTGCAGCTAAAATAGGGATAGTTAATAAAATAAATAGGACGAATATTTTAAACATATATTTTTCTCCTTACAATTCTCAAGGATAATGCTTATTTGAAATGAAGAAAGCAAATTATTGGGACTAAAAAACTTTCAACAAATTCTATCATTCCTTTTTCTTTTTTGCAAGGAAAAAATATGTTATTCAAAAAATTAGCATTTTTGTTACTTATATTACGATTGTGTTCTTTCAGAAAGAGAAAAATTTTAATTATTTTTTAAAACCCAAATAGCATATTCTGGATCATTTTCTGATTCTTCTAGGCCGTAACTAGTTCCACGTAAAATAGTTGTTTTATTATTTAAATCTTTTGGAAAGACTTCTTTATAACTCAAAATAAGACAAATAGATTCTTTCGAGTTTAATAGTAGATTGCAAGTTTCTTTATTATTTATTTTTTGCTGTTGTGTCCAACTAATTTCATCATTAGGAGTCTTTTGAATTCCAACATAAATATAGAGATTATCCTTAGCTGTTATTTCTATTTTAGAAGGATGTTCATCATCAAGAATTTTAATTTCAGCAAATCGTTGAGGTTGAAAAAATTCTTTTACTTCTATATCTTTTTTTTCTTTGTTACTTTGCGCTCTCTTTATCCCCTGGCGTAGTTGCTCGGGAATATCTAATGTTGGTTTTCCACTACAAATTAAACCTGACCAGAAATATGGATGTGCATGATTGGCAGTATTGCGTAATGCGTTGATTTTATCTCGTTTTGCAAGATTTAATGCTTGCCAAATAGGAAATTCTTGGCAATTTGAATAAAATCTTGTGATTAAATCTTCTGTATGTTCATCAGAAATTTTCCATAGGCTTACAATACCATAATGAGCGCCTGAGTAGTTTAATGCCCACTTAAATCCGAATATACTTTCCCCTTTATTATTGATGGTTAGGCCAGTACCTGTTTCACAACAGGCAAATATAGCACAATATACGGAATCTAAAGGTAGAAAGGAAATTTCTTCTGCAGTAAATATTTCGTTTTTATTTTCAGAAGATGCTAAGATAATAGCAGAAAGTAGCAATGGATTATCTGAAATATTGGATTGAAATTTATTATGCTGCATTATTTGATTGAATGAAGATTCTATGTAGGGATCGTATTCTGGAATTTTAAAAGATAAAGCAGGATATAAAAACAGCACTTTTTGCTTAGGCTCTTGAGCGATAATATATTGTAATTTCTCATTACTGTATAAATGCCATTCTCGATCTTTTTGTACCGTTTTGATTTCTCTTTTTTCTATCCAAGGAAGATGGTTTTCTTGAACTAGTTGAAGAAGTACAGGATTAGAAATTTTTTCGTTGTTTAAATCTGATAGTAACTCATGGGGTAAATTCATAAAAGGGCGTTCTTGCCAGAAGTAGCCATGTGTTACAACATGCAACCAAAAACAATCTCCTGTTGAAAGTTGCTGTTTAAAATTTGATTTTGTAGCAAGCTCATCGCTTAAAATAATAGTATTGCGAAAATAATGTTTTAATGTATAATCCAATTCTTTACTCATTAGCTTAGGATGTCTGATATTGTCTGCAAATTTAGGATTGCTTATCCCTAAAAATTTTTTTCCAGAATATGAAAATTTGCGAAGTAAGTCTTGACTAGAAATTAAATACACTAAATTAAATTTTTCGATAATATATTTTAAATCACCAGTAGTCTCTGGGATTACTAAAGTTTCAAAAGGGAAATTGTGAAGAAAATCATCCGGGCAAATAAGGATCAAATCTTTTTTTTGTAAAGATTCTTGTAAAGAAGACGGCAAAAGCATTTGGGTTAATTGAAGCAATTCTGTTTTTAATTCTTGTTCTGCTTGTTCATATTTTTTAGGGACTTCATTGATTTTTCTTAAGATATTTTGAGTTTTATATTTTACATTTTCCCATGTTTCCAAAGGGAAAAATTGTATTTGATCTTGAGTAAGAGCAAATACTCCTAAATAATGGGTATTTTTTTCCAAATGAAAATAGATAGCATAATCAAGCAATATAGCATTATCAGGGATTTCTTTTTGAATTTTTCCAATAGACTTTTCAGAAAAAAAATCTACTTCTTTTAACAGTTTGCTAAGCTCTACTTCCTGATTTTCGCTTTCATCAAGAAGAGACTGAAAATCGTTATATATTTTTTCTGTCGTCGCCTGAGATAAATCTTGATGAATAAGTTGTGCTAATTTTTCTCGTGTAAAGCAATATTGTTTCCATCTTTCAGAAATCGCAACTTCTGACTTTTTTTTCTGATTTGCGAGTATTCGAGTTACCAATCCTTTACGCCAAGCCCAATGTTGATAAGCCGCTGAATGCCATTTGACATTTTTTTCTGCTAAGTTCAAAAACATACTTATTTGGTTTTGCAAATGTGTTGCAGCATTAAAAAATTTTCTAGAAGTTGGCCAGGATATCATTTTTTTTTCATAAAGAGATTTCCACATTTCCCAGGCTTTTTGGTTATATTTCCAAGATTCTTCATAATCTGATTGAAAATAATAAGAATATGAAATACTGGCTAAATAAGGAGCAATATGTGAATATGAATTAGAATAAAGATAGGTTTGAATTGTTGACGCTTCTTTTAAATATTTTTCTGCTTCTGCAAATTCTTGTAGTCCATATAATATATTTCCTATATGTTCAAACGAATTTGCCAAATCAGGATGAAGTTTATTCTTGTAAAATGTTTTTCTTATTTCAAGAGACTGACAATAAAATAGCAGTGCTTTCTCAAGTTCGCCCAAATTTTCATAAGTTTTTCCAAGGTTAATACAAAAATTAGCAAAAAGTAAATCATTTTCTATCTTAGCCAGTTTAGCTATCTTATATGCTTCTTGATAATATACTAAAGAGTCTTTCCATTTTTTTAATTTTTCTGAAATGCGTCCCATATTATTGAATGAATTTGCTAATTCTAAACTATGCTTATTTTTTGATAACTTTTGATTTTCGAGAGCCTTTTGATAAAAGATTAGGGAATCTTCTAAATTACCTAATTTTTCTAATATACGCCCAATGTTTTCAAAAAAATTTGCTAATTGCAGATGTTGATTGATAGGGAAAAATTTCTGGTAAAGTTCTAGTACTTTTTTGTATATAGTAAGAGTTTCCTGGTATCTTCCCTGAGATTCCAGAATAATTCCAACCCGATTTAAAAAAGTTATTAAGTTTAAATTATCTTGAAAATGATTACTATTTATAATATTTTCTATTTCTTGGAATATACTATCTGGTTCTAAGAATAAAGTAGGAATGTTTTGAGCTTGTTTTTCTAAATCAGGAGTAGTATTTCCTATATAAATTTCTCCACGAAGTTTTTCTTCAAAACTCGCCCATCCATCAAAATTTTTGGCCCATAATCCAAATTTATTTTGATATATCGCAGGTGTATAATCAGAATACGCATGATAAATAGGACCTTCTCCCAAAACCGTTTGAATAAAATTTTCATGCAAATCATAATAGTCTGCTCTAAGCCCTATGATATAAAAAAGTTTGGAATCATCAAGATAGCGGAAACAATTTTTGGGAATTAAAGAAAAATATTTTCTTTGAGGTAATTTTTCCTCTAACTTAAGTAGATTACTTCCAAACTTGTTTTTATATTCTATTTCAATACTATGCCAACCTTCTGGTAAATTTATTGACTTAATATCTGCTCTTACTGGATAGTCGTTATAATGGTAAACTAATTTATTAGCGATTTTGAGAATTATAAAATCATCTACTGTTACTTTAAGTTCTTTTTGGATATTTTGCGCATAAGAAAAAGGAATTAAAATGCTGCTTATGAACAATACCCAGATAATATTCATACAAAAATTATACAGTAGAAAAATAGTCAATTTTTCGCTCTTCAAACTTTTCATTTTATTTCCTTTCAATCTGCTAACATGAACAATAGTTTTCAACAAAAAATGTTATTGTTAATTTTTCATAGCAAATTATTTTTCTATTGGGAAATTACATTTTAATTCCACGCTTTTTATAGAATTTGCCTGTTCTTCTGTAATATAAGCACCATCTAATGCAAATGTTTCTCCTTTGAAGTATGATTGTGTGTCGTCATTGTATATGATAACAAGATCAACAAGCGATATATCATTATAATCGCTTCCTTTAATAGAAATTAAATATCCTCCTTTTGAAGAATTGTGCTCAAAACGCAAAACAATTTCTTCTCCATTTGGAAATTTTTTGCCAAAATTTAATTTAGCTGGAAGATTATTTATACCTGCTTCACCAGCAGCAATATGTTCTGGAGAAATTTGTTGGGAAAATTGGGTTTGATATTGGGATAGTATAAATATGGGAACATCTTTTTCTACCTTCACAATTATTTTAGCATGTGCTTTTTCTTCTAATTCCATCATTATCCCAGCACATTTTGGACATGATTGTAAATGTAGAAATACTTTTTCTTGCCCTTTTTTAGGGCAAGAAAAAAATTCTTGCAAGATTTTATATGAAGGACAATTATTTGGTGGTATTTTTGGCGAAAGACCAAATGTTTTTTGTATATATAAAACTGCGTTATTATTTTCTTCTTTATTATGTAGATTTTTCATCATTTTCTCCTTCTTTATTTTCTTTTTTCTTTTTAGCTAGCTTCCATAGATAGTATCCACTGCCATAAGTTAAGGATATGCCAAGTTTTTTGAGAATTAATTTAAAACGATTTTCTAAATTTTTAAACCATTGCTGAAATTCAGCAAAATCTTTGAAAGAAAGGTTTTTGCAAGTGTCTTTTATCTTTATGGAATCCTTCTTATTTTGTTCTGCATGATATATAGAATTAAAAATTGTTTCTAAATCAAGATTATCTTGATGATAATGTTCCAAAATCATTCTAGAATATGCCCAGCAATATTTCCATTCTTTGCTTTTCATTGAGCAAGTACATTCTTTCCAATATTTTTTAAGGAGCATATCTACATTATTTTCATATAAAGATATTTGGGATATGTCTATCGCATCGGACAACTCTTTAAAGATAGAATCTATTTCTGCATCACATCCTAAAATCTTAAAAGCTATCCGAATTGTATTTTTAAAAGCTATACGCCAGGAACAATATTTACGTAGATCAATTTCTAAAGCACTGTGCAAAATTGTTTGAAACAAGGCAAGTGCTTTTTCTGTTTCTTCTTTAACTTTATCTTTACTTTGGTTCATTTCATTTGCTAATTCACTGTATCCTATTTCTTCTAAAACATGGGCACGGATAAGGTATGTATAGTAAAGTTTTTCTAATACAATTGTATTTTCTTTAGAAATATAGCAAGCCAAACTCTCGATTCCTCGTTCAAAAAGTAACTTTAAAAATTCTGGGAAATTATAGGATTGCGTATATTTTTTTTGTTCTTCTTCCAATTTTTCTAAAGCATTTTTCCAATTTTTACCAAATGCAACCAACTCTAATGCAATATAAATTCGTGAAATAAAGTCCATGGTTTCTAAGGTATGTAAAGGTTCTGAGTTATCGTAGGACAATTCTTGAAATATTTTGACAACATTTGCCAGTGTATAATCGCAGTTATAAGAAGGATTTCGTTTGTCGTTTTTTGGTTCTATAGGTTCTTCGTCATCCGGTAAAATTTCATTTTTATGGATAAATTTATATTTTCGTAGGTGATCGATAGCATGATTTCTTGCGACAGTTGATAACCAAGGTAGAAACTTCTTTTCTGTCGAATAAACTTGGAATTTAGTTGGCATATCTAACCATAAATTTTGATTAGCATCTTCGCTTTCTTCGGCGATTCTATCTTTATCCCAATTTGGCAGACACCTTTTCATTGTTTGACTAATAACTTTTAAACTTAGGCATCTAATTTTGTCTTCTAAAAAATGTGGTATTGCGAGCCATAACCAACTTTTAAATTTTTCTTCCGAATGAAATTCCGGTAATTTTTCAGCCTTATTATCTCGCTCATCCCACTGATCCCAAAATTCTTGGGCGAGTTTTTGAATTTCCTCATCCTCGCCCCAGTTAATTTTACGAATTTCAAAATAGTTAGCAATTTCATAAAAAACATAATCTTCACTTTCTTTTGTTTTCATTTTTTATCTCTTTCTAGAAAAGATTCCTATTGGCCATTGTAATATTACGTTGGCCAATAGAAAGATAGGGGGAACATTTTTTTTAATTTTGAGGAAAAAATTATTGTACCCTACTCATGATTAAAAGTGGTAATCGAGACATTATAATCTTTTTCCTCTCCGTACATTGTCCCTAGTTTGGAATCAGCATAATTTTTGCAAATTTCTGTTAATTCCTCATTAGATAAGGTTTTTTTAGATGTTAATAAAATAAATTTTTCTTTTCCAATTTTATCATCAAAAGCAGGAAGAGGTTTGTCTCGTGGAGGTATCCAAATACCATCAGAATTCGGCTTGCAAGGATTGGAAAATTCATACCAATATTGATTTGTCTTAGGATTATTTTTTATTTCTGGATCGGGGGTGGGATAAATACTTTGTAAGCCTGTTTGGCTATATTGTAGGATATAGATATAACTTTCTTTCTTAACAGTCAGTTTGATTCGATATTTCATCCTAGAATAAACTTTTGAATCTGCAAGAATTATTCTCCCATCTTCTTTATAGAACTCTAATTTTACATCAACATTGAATTCTAATTTTACACCAACATTGTTTATCCAGCTATAACCAACTAATAATAAAACTATAACGGCTGCAATCTTTAAGATTTTCGCAGTAATAGCTCTTTTTTGTGGCAAAAATATATCAGGAGAAATTCCTAATTTTTTTGCCAAATTTGGCAAATCATTGTCTTGGCAAGAAACTATGATAGGAGTTTTTTTTGATTCCAGTTTAGAAAAGTTCACTTCTTCTAAAGAAAATACTTTTATTTCTTTTTGCTCTTGATTTTCTTGCAATGCTTCCAACAAAATTTGAACATCTTTTTCATGTAAAACTAATGCTACTGCTGGACTTTCTGTTGCTACTCTCCATTTGTTTAATAAAGACTTTTTGGCTCTTTCTCTATTTTCATTTGTTACTTTGTCCAATTGGACTTCATGCAACCCTTTTTCCAATGGATTGGGACGGCAGGAGCAAGAAACTAGAACAAGCGGAGTAGATTCTGATAAGTCTGAATTTTGAGCAATAGCTAAAGCCGAGGCTGCAAAATCTGAATTTCCTTCCGTAAATAACTGCTGCGGTGTTTTTAATTGATTTCGTTTTTCGGTAGGAAAAATAGAAAATTGGAAGCGATAGTAAGAATGAAATTCTAACTCTCTTTCCCAAGCAAATCGACTTCCTGAGTTTTCTGGCAAACTGTCTGAAACTCCGCAATCTTTGCAAACATGATGCTTTGCTCGGATTAAATTAACTACAATATAATGAGAATTTTCTCCAGCATCTAATGGAAAGCCTATACGAAACATATATTTCCCTTTTAGTTTTATATAAAAAGATCGCAACTTAGTTACGATCTTTTTGTATTTTTGCTGTACTAAATTACTACATTGACAATCTTCCCAGGAACAACGATGATTTTTTTAGGTTGTTTCCCAGCAAGCCATTTTGCCGCTTCTGTAGCAATAAGTGCAGCTTTTTCGACTTCAGCAGTTGGAGCATTTGCAGGTACACTAATTTCATAACGTCGCTTGCCATTAAAAGTGACAGGATATACTATAACATTTTCAATAAGATATTCTTCATTACATATTGGAAATGTGGCTGTAGTAACGCTGTCTTTATGGCCAAAGCGATGCCAAAGTTCTTCAGCAATATGAGGTGCAAAGGGCGCGATTAAAATTGTCAGAGGTTCTAATATTGCTCGTTTATTGCATTTGAGACTTGTCAATTCATTTACGCAGATCATAAAAGTACTAACAGAGGTATTAAAAGAAAATTTCTCAATATCTGAAGTTACTTTTTCAATAGTACGATGGAGGGTTTTTAATTCTTCCCTGCTTGGTTCATCTTGGGTAATGGTAAATTGTTCTCCACCGCCAAAAAAGAGGTTCCAGAATTTTCTTAAGAATTTATGGACGCCATCAATTCCATTGGTATCCCAAGGTTTGCTTACTTCTATTGGCCCAAGGAACATTTCATACATGCGCAATGTATCCGCACCATATTTTATAATGATGTCATCAGGATTTACAACATTGTACATAGACTTGGACATTTTTTCAACAGCATAACCACATACATATTTCTCATCTTCCAAAATAAATTCAGCATTTTGGAATTCTGGCCGCCAATTACGGAAGGATTCAATATTTAAAATATCGTTGTGAACGAGACTAATGTCCACATGAATTTCTTGTGTTTCATACTCTTGGCGTAAATTATAAGACACAAACTTATTTGTATTTTTTACTCGATAAACAAAATTAGAACGTCCTTGAATCATTCCCTGGTTAATCAGTTTTTTGAAAGGCTCATCTTCTGGAATAATTCCTAAATCATACAAGAATTTGTTCCAAAATCTTGCATAAATTAAATGTCCTGTAGCATGTTCGCTTCCGCCCATATACAAATCTACACTACGCCAATAATCCACAACTTCTTTGTTCACCAAGGCTTGATTATTGTGTGGATCCATGTAGCGTAAATAGTAGGCCGATGAACCTGCAAAACCTGGCATTGTGCAGAATTCATAAGGATGACCTTCTTTTGTTTTCCAATTTTGAGCGCGGGCTAATGGCGGTTCGCCTTCTTCTGTTGGCAAGTATTTATCGACTTCAGGTAATTTTAATGGCAATTCATTTTCTGGAATTGTATAAGGTGTCCCATCTTTATAATAAATTGGGAAAGGTTCACCCCAATAACGTTGGCGGCTAAAGATCGCGTCGCGTAAACGGTAGTTGACCTTTACTTTTCCGATTTTATTTTGTTCGATGTATTCTGCAGTTTTACGAATTGCTTCGGGAACTTCTAATCCAGTAATAAAGCCAGAATTAACCATTGTTCCTTCATAAGAATCAATGGCATCTTTCCAAGTAGCCGGGTCGCTTTCAGATTGCCCTTTAGGAACGACAACTTGTTTAATAGGCAATCCAAATGTACGGGCAAATGCAAAGTCACGTGTATCATGTCCAGGAACAGCCATAATTGCGCCAGTCCCGTAGCCTGCTAATACATAATCACTTACCCATATTGGAATTTCTTCATGAGTTAAAGGATTGACTGCATAAGAACCTGTAAATACGCCTGTTTTGCGAGTATCTGCAATGCGTTCACGTTCCGTCCGTTTGCTGACTTCAAGGCGATATGCTGCGACAGCTTCTTTTTGAGAGGCTGTAGTCAATTGGTCAACTAAGATGCTTTCTGGAGATAGCACCATAAAAGTAACGCCAAATATTGTATCAGCTCGAGTCGTAAAGATTTCCAATTTAATAGAGGAATCCTTTACCGGGAAAAGCATCTCTGCACCATCAGATCGGCCAATCCAATTGCGTTGGATTTCTTTCAAAGCATCTGACCAGTCAATCTTATCCAGGCCATCTAATAAGCGTTGTGCGTATGCTGAAATGCGTAAACACCATTGACGCATTTCTTTTTGAAAAACAGGATGTCCACCACGAACAGAAAGCCCATCTTTGACTTCATCATTTGCTAAAACTGTTCCCAAAGTAGGACACCAATTGACGGGAATATCTGCCTGATAGGCTAAGCGATAACGAAGTAAAGTTGTTTGTTGTTGACGTTCAGACATTTCTTTCCATTGTGTGGCTGTGAAAATTTCGGTTTGATCTGTTGCCGCGTTAATATGGGCATTACCTTCTTTTTCAAAGGTTTCAATGAGTTTGCTAATAGGTTCTGCACGTTGTGTATTTTTATTATACCAATGATGGAACATTTGGATAAATGCCCATTGCGTCCAATGATAGTATTGTGGATCGCAAGTTCTAACTTCGCGATTCCAGTCATAGCAAAAACCTATTTTGTCCATTTGCTCTCGATAGCGGCGGATATTTTTTTCTGTTGTAATGGCAGGATGCTGACCTGTTTGGATTGCATATTGCTCGGCTGGCAATCCAAAAGCATCATATCCCATAGGATGCAATACATTAAAGCCTTTCAGTCTTTTATATCTTGAATAAATGTCCGAAGCAATATATCCTAATGGATGTCCTACATGCAAACCTGCTCCAGATGGATATGGAAACATATCTAAAACATAATACTTAGGCTTGTCCTTAGAAATTTCTACCTGGTAGGTACGATTTTCAATCCAATACTTTTGCCACTTCGATTCGATTTCTTGAAAATTATAATCCATAATAATTTAGTTTCCTGTTAAATACGATAATTTTTAAGAGAGAAAACTATTATAAAACATGTTTAGAATTATAAATAATTTGATAAAATTGTCAATCTTAAATTAGTGAAATGACGTATATTTCTCAATAAGATATTTTCCATCTTTGCCAAATTTGCAAAGAAAAATTAAAAATTTGCTTCGCTAATAGTTAAAGATATATGCTATAATTAGAGAGAATATTATTTTTTTAAGGAATTTTTTATGCAACTATGTAAATTAAAGTATTTTATAATATTATTCTTATTTGTTGGGATGCTATCTGGATATGCGCAAACTCCAGATGAAATCTCAACAACCGTAAAAAATATGGTTTCTTATTTGAAAGACCGTAGTGTAGCAGTAAAAATTAGTATTGGAAGCAGAGCAGGATTTGGCTCTGGTGCTATTATTTCTGCAGATGGCTTAATTTTAACTTGCGCTCATGTTGCAGAAGTTGCTCCCAATATATCAATTATTACTTCAAGCGGTCAAGAATTTACTGCCACTAAATTAGGAATGAATTCTGTTAATGATTATGCTTTATTAAAGATTGACGCAAAAAATTTACCATTTTTTCCTTTGGGGGATTCTTCAAAACTTGAATTATTAGAATGGGTAATTGCTGTAGGACATCCTGGTGGTCCGTATCCGGATAATCAGCCTTCTATTGCAACAGGTAGAATTCGTGCTTTACATCGTCGCCTCCCTATTGAACTCGGAGCGAAATTTTATGATGATGCTATCCAAACCGATTCGCCTATTTTTGCTGGCAATTCAGGTGGTCCATTAGTTAATTTAAAAGGCGAACTTATTGGTATAAATGGCGCGATTATGTTAGTAAGCGATCTGGCTTTCTCTATTCCCATCAATGAAATGAAAGCCGATTTTTCAGTCTTAAAAAAAGGACGTGATGTAGCAGGCCGCAATCCGGAAAGTATTTTTGAAGTTTTCAAAATTATGATGGAAATGCAAGAAGAAATTCCCGTTCAAGATATGCAAAAAATGTTTGAAGATACCCCATTGGGCCGCATTTTAAAGACATTTGGAGGAGATGTTAATGATATTGTTACCCCCTCTCCTCTATTTGGTGTAGAATTTAAAATGAACAATTCCGTCATATCTGTTACTCACGTAAGTGTCAATAGTGTGGGAGCCTTAGCAGGTTTAAAGCCTGGTGATATAATTGTCAATGTTGCAGGAAAAAAAATCACTTCATTAAATTTAATAAGAAGTTTTTTTGCAAACGTTCAATTTGGGGAACAAATTGATATAGTTATTTTGCGTAATGGCCAACGCAAAACTCTTACTGCTATCTTTAATAAACATGCTTACAGCCGCGATCAATATCTCAAAAATCATTTTATCAAAGAAGGTCTCATGCTAAATAAAAGCACGGTAAAGATTATTTCTTCTGATAAACTTATTGGTTACGGTGCTGCCATTGATCCGAACGGATGGATACTAACTTCTTTTCATATTTTACCCAAAAATAGTAAAGTTGCTTTAGAAATTCCACAACAACCCGGAAGGTATCCGGCAGAAATTGTTGGATGGCATGAAATATATGATATTGCGTTGTTAAAAATTAACCCGAAGATTCCTATGACAGCTTTAGAATTCGGAAACGATCGCAATCTTAATATTGGAAATTGGGTTATATCCGGAGCAGAGATTACAGGATGTATGCAAGTTGGTATGGTAAGTGCTGTACAAAGAAATATTCCTGATAGACGTCGTGTTCCTCCGCTGGGTCTTTTTGGAATGTTAGGAACACCAAATAAATCACCAGTTCGAGCATATTTAGAGGTTATTCAACATGATTCTAATATAGAAAAGCATCAATTTGGAACGCCTTTAATTAACCTTGAAGGGAAACTTATTGGCATCAATGTCGGACATTTTTATCGTGGAACAACATTGGCAACGCCTATTTCTTTAATTAAAGCAGTATTAGCAGAATTAAAATCAGGAAAAAATACTGTAGCCGGGCCAGAATATCAACCTTATGAACCAGAGCTAGACCCAATGGCACGATTGATGCAATATTTCTTGGCTCCTGATGCTGATAAAAAAGAAAATTTTGATGATATTCTGCGCGATGTTCTCAATCCTAAAGAAAAAGGATTTATAGGCGTTCAGCTTGGCGATCATGAATCAGGTGCTGAAGTTGTAGATATTCTGAAAGATTCTCCTGCCGAAAAAGCAGGAATAAAAGTTGGTGATGTTGTTATTTCAGTAGATGGACAAAAATTGATGGATATGTTTGATTTAATTGAGCGTATTCAAAATATGCCTCCTGGAACTCAAGTACGGTTAGGCATTTTACGCTCCGAAGGGCTAAAAGAAAAAGAAATAGAAATCACTGTAACATTAGGCCAAAGGCCGAAATAAACTAATTTTTATAAAAAAACCTTGCTTTTCGGCAAGGTTTTTTTTATGATAAAGCAATCTTTTTATGCTTAGAGAAATTCTTAATATGAATTTATTAACAAGTCGTGCTAAAATATGGCCAGAAAATTTTTTTGAGGAAACTTATGTTTTTTTACAAAACACGCCAATTAAAAGGGAAAGTCAAGGAAATTATTTGGAGCGGGAAAAAAATACTATGAAATATATTATGGCTACAATGCTTATATGTACTATTTTAGCTCTTATAAGTTGTTCTGTTTTTTATCCGAATTGGGAACAGGATAACCAAGAGACAGATCTTTCTCATTTAGAGCCTGCAGAAAGTAATAGTAATTTAGAAAGTCAAGTAACTGCTGAGTCAGAAAATGGAACTATCGAAGAACAATTATCTGGGAAATTGGTAGCACGTGGAACATCTGTTGAAGCTATGGTCTATGATCCCAAAAGCCAACGTATTTTTTTCAGCCATAAAGTTTCACAAAGTTCGGATCAAGAGAATTCCTATATTGGGCGTCTTGATAGTGAGGGCAATCTAGATATCCCTGATTTTGCTATAAAATTGCAATCTGTGAAAGGAATTACAATCTTAGGCGAAATTTTATATGTCATAGACGGTTTTCAAATTTGGCAATACGATCATATTACAGGGAAAAAATTAGGATTTTTTGATTTGGAAAAAATACAGGAAGAAGGAATAAAAGAATTTTGCAATATTCTAGCTAAAAATAGTAATCTTTATATCAGCGATCCAAAATCTGGCCAAATATTACTGTTTAATCCTATAGAAGAAACTGCCAGAATTTTAGCAAGTATAGATAATATATATTGTTTAGCAGAAAATATAAATAAAAAGGAGAGCATTTTTGTTGCAAATCATACAACAATCTTTGAGTTAAATGTAGAAGGAAAAGTGCTTCGAGAGCTGCCCTATAAATTTAAGAAAATTAGTGGTTTAGTTTATGATAAGAAAAATAATTTATATATTGCAGATCAAGCCACAGGAGAAATATCAAAAATTGATGAACAAGAAAAACTTACAACAATTACTAAAGAAATATCCCAGCTAGGAAGTATTGCTGTAAGTAACAATATACTAGTTTTTTCATGCTCTCAAGGAATACGTCGCATTGTTTTTGAATAAAAAAAATATTTTGTTTGAAACAAAATCCTTGTTTCTTTTTTAATTTAATTTATTTTTTTCTTGCATACTTAAATCAAAGCTAGTAAATTATGAAATAGGGAATTTTTAGTGGCTTGGGTGAATTAAGCTATGTTTTTCTTTGAAAAAAAACTTAGGAGTAAATTTATGCGTGAGTTTTTCGAAAATTTGCCACTACGAACAAAATTATTAGTTGCTTTTCTATCCCTATCTATCATTCCTTTTTTAATTTTGGGTATCTTAGCTCTTTCTTATACAAGTTCCTCTTTGGAAAAAGAAATTATTGAAAAACTGGAAGGTACACGAGAAATAAAGAAATCTAATATAGAAACCTATTTCAAAAATAATGAAGGTGATATAAAAGCATTATCTAAAATTGTTGAAATTGCTCAACAACAAGGATTAAGTACACTAGAACAAGTCAATAGCGTAAAAAAACCTGCTGTAGAAACTTATTTTAAAGAAGTAGCAAAAAGATTAACAATTTTTAACTATACCGATCCTATCGTACGTCAAAACACAAGCAAGTTGAAAGATACTTTCCTTCGAAAAGATATGCAGATTTCTTGGAACCAGGCTAGAAAAGAATGTGATCAATGGTTTTCTAATATGATCACTCGTGTTAAAGCAGATAATGGCTTATTCATCAGCCCTGCTGGCGATGTAGTTTATGCCCCACCTAATGCTTCTGAAGCAGGAATTAACCTTTTAAGTGGAACTTGGAAAAACAGCACTCTCTCGGAATTTTTTATTCAATGCCAACGTGAAGAAAAAGTCTATTTTAAAGATTTCCATGTTTGCTTAATGCACAAAAATTTCCCCCAAGCTTTTGCTGGTTTCCCTGTTTTTGATGCCGAAAGACAACTGCAAGGCGTTGTAATGATGTTTGTTTATATTAGTCGTATGAATGATATTACCTATGAAAGAACTCCTAATATTGAAAGCTATTTTGTTGGTCCAGATAAAAAATTTCGCTCAGATTTAGCATCTGATATACAAAAACGCTCTTCCTTTGCATCTTTCCAAGGCACAGTGGAAGAAAATGGTGCGAATACCGAAGTTGTCCAACAAGCTCTTATGGGAAATTCTGTCTCAGGAATTTATCAAGACTATAATAAACAATTTGTATTAACTAGTGCTGTTCCTTTAGATATTTTAGGTGAACGTTGGGCATTAGTAAGTCAAATTCCTTTAGACAAGGGAATCGATTTAAAAAATACCAAAAACGAGTCTTATTTTGTTGAATTTGAAAAACAATATAACTATCACGATATTTTATTCTTTGCAAATAATGGATATTGCTTTCATAGTGTTGCTGGTGAAGCAGATCGTTATACCAATTTAGTTGATGGGCCTTATAAAAACACTAATTTAGGCCGATTGATTCAAAACGTTATTGCCAACAAAAAGTTAGAGGTAGTTGATTTTGAACCGTACGCTCCTAGCAAAAATAGAGTGTCTTCTTTTTCTGCCTGCCCTATTTTTAATGCAAGTGGAAATAAACTTGATATGATCGTTGCTTTGCAACTTAATGTGGATCAAATTAGCTCTTACATGCAAATGAGACAAGGATTAGGTGCGACGGGTGAAAGCTATCTTATTGGCAAAGATGGATTAGTCCGTTCTAATTTAGCTTTGGATACAAATATTACTGTTGAAAATTCTTTTGCAGATCCTCTGAAATACCGACTTCAAAGTGAATCTATCCGTGAAGCTCTTGCAAATAAAGCAGAGACAAAAGTAACTAAAAATTATAAAAACCGATCTGTACTTTCTTCCTACTCACCTGTAAAAATCTCTGATAATATTACTTGGGCCATTATTACTGAAATGAGTACAGATGAAGCATTTGCTGGTGTAAGCAAGATACGAAATCTTATGTACATTTTAGGCTTAATCGGCATTATTGCAGTTTTATTTGTAGGTTATAAAATCTCCAGTAGCATTGGAGAACCTATTATGGCTGCAGTAGATCAAATCTCTTCTACTACAGAACAGCTTACTAATGCTGCAAAACAAATGTCTGGCTCAAGTCAGCAAATTTCCCAAGGTTCTATTGAGCAAGCAAGTACACTGGAAGAAATTAGTTCTTCTTTGGAAGAAATAACTTCCATGACTCAACAAAATGCTCATAATTGCGCTGATACAGAAAAACTTTCCAATAAAACAAAGAATTCTGCAGATGAAGGTAAAACCAAACTTAGTACTCTTGAAAAAGCCATTGCAGCACTTGAACATAGTAGTGCGGAAATGGAAAAAATCATGAAAAATATTCAAGAGATTGCTATGCAGACAAACATGCTTTCTTTAAATGCCGCAGTAGAAGCTGCTCGTGCTGGAGAGCATGGTAGAGGATTTGCGGTAGTTGCAGATGAAGTCCGTAGCTTAGCACAAAAATCCGCAGAATTTTCCAAAGCAACAAATAAAATTATTCGAGAGAATGCCGCTAGAATTGACGATTGCGCAAAAGATGTTAAAGAAAGTACAATCTTATTCCAAGAAATTTTCAGCGAAACAGATAAAGTTCACGATTTAATTGGAGATATTTCTGCTGCCAGCCGTGAACAAGCCCAAGGATTGGAACAAGTTACCAAATCCATTACAGATATGGATAAAGTCGTTCAATCTAATGCAAGTAGTTCAGAAGAACAAGCGTCTATTGCTGAAGAATTGGAAGCTCAAGCAGAAGGTTTGGATGCAATTGTTAAGACTTTAGCCGCGGCTCTTGGAATTAAATCAAATCAATAATAATTTTCTAACAAAAACAGAATTCCTTTTTACGGGGAATTCTGTTTTTATATAGGGGAAGTTTTATGCAAATAAACCAAGAAATTGAAAATGCTATGGTTATCCATTTAGGAAATATATTTTCAGATATTCCTGAAATGACGCAGTTTATCCCAGGAATACGTCGCGCACCAAAACGAGAATTAACTTTATCTACAGACGAAATAGAATTAGCATTAAAAAATGCTTTACGATATATTCCTGAATCTTGGCAGGAAACATTAGCTCCAGAATTTTTAGATGAATTATTAAACCATGGTCGTATTTACGGGTATCGTTTTCGTCCTAATGGGCGTATTTATGGCAAGCCAATTGATGAAGTAAAAGGTCGTTGTGTAGCAGGAAGAGCTTGCCAAATAATGATAAATAATAATTTAGATTTTGAAACAGCTTTGTATCCTTATGAACTTGTTACCTATGGAGAAACCGGACAAGTTTGTCAAAATTGGATGCAATACCAATTAATTTTGCGATATCTTGAAGAAATGACAGAAGAACAAACATTAGTTGTTGCATCAGGTCATCCTTTGGGATTATTTCATTCTTCTATTTTTGCACCACATGTTCTTATTACCAACGCATTGATGATTGGAATGTTTGATAATCAAAAAGAATGGCAACGTGCTATGGCATTAGGCATCGCAAACTATGGTCAAATGACAGCAGGTGGTTGGATGTATATTGGTTCTCAAGGAATTGTTCACGGCACGTATAATACTTTATTAAATGCCGGACGATTAAAACTTGGATTAACTGGGGATCAGGATTTACGCGGCCATCTTTATGTTACTTCTGGATTAGGTGGAATGAGTGGCGCGCAAGGAAAAGCTATTGAAATTGCTGGCGGTGTTGGAATTATTGCTGAAGTGGATTACTCTCGTATTCAAACAAGACACAGCCAAGGTTGGGTAAGTCAAATTACTAAAACTCCACAGGAAGCTTTTGCTGTTGCCAAAGAATACCAAAATAAAAAAGTCCCTTTAGCAATCGCATTTTATGGCAATATTGTTGACTTGTTACAATACGCTGCAGAAAATCATATTTCTATTGAGCTTTTATCGGATCAAACTTCCTGCCATGCTGTATATGATGGCGGATATTGCCCACAAGGTATTACATTTGAAGAACGAACAGAATTGTTGCGAACAAATAAAGATAAATTTATAGAATTAGTTAATCAATCGCTCATTAAGCATTTTCAATATGTACAAGCCTTAGTAAACCAAGGTTCCTACTTTTTTGATTATGGCAATGCTTTTATGAAAGCCATTTTTGATGCAGGCGTAAAAGAAATTTGCAAAAATGGAATAAATGAACGCAATGGATTTATTTTCCCTTCTTATGTTGAAGATATTATGGGTCCAATGTTGTTTGATTATGGATATGGTCCATTCCGCTGGGTTTGTTTAAGTGGCAAAAAAGAAGATTTACGTAAGACAGATCAGGCCGCAATGGCATGTATTGATTCGAAGCAACGTTTCCAGGATAGAGATAATTATATTTGGATTAAAGATGCTGAAAAGAACAATCTTGTTGTTGGCACTCAAGCACGTATTTTATACCAAGATGCTATGGGACGGACTAAAATCGCTCTTAAATTTAATGAAATGGTTCGCAAAGGTGAAATTGGTCCTGTTATGATTGGACGAGATCATCATGACACTGGCGGAACAGACTCTCCTTTCCGCGAAACAGCTAATATTAAAGACGGCAGCAATATTATGGCAGATATGGCGACCCATTGTTTTGCCGGAAATGCAGCACGCGGTATGACCCTTGTTGCTCTTCATAATGGAGGTGGCGTAGGCATTGGCAAAGCTATCAATGGTGGATTTGGCTTAGTACTGGACGGCAGCAAACGAACGGATGAAATCATCAAAAATGCAATGCCTTGGGATGTGATGGTGGGTGTTGCAAGACGATCCTGGGCACGTAATGCAAATTCTATTCAAACATGTATTTCTTACAACCAAGAACATATTGGCGAAGATCATATTACATTGCCATTCTTAACCAACGAAAATTGGCTACACCAATTAGTATCAACAAAAGTAGATAATAAGAAGTAGTTTAATTGTTTTTTTATATTGGATTGCTTTATATAAGAAAGCAATCCAATGTGCAATTTAATCATTGGAAATAGAAATATGGAACGACAAAGTTACTTATTCAGTGATGAACTGAACCAGCAACAAGGGGAAACTCAGCTTGGTAATTATCAGTGTTTTTATTATTTCCAACCGTTTGATAATACTAAAGGGGGGGATCGTTTTTCGTGTCATCTTACTGCTGAAGGTTCTTTATCCTGGTATATTGCAGATATGTCAGGACATGGAGAAAAGGCTTTTAGATTATGGGAAATCAATAAATTGCAATGGGATAATTTTTGGCAAGATGTACTCAAGAATGATTTAAATAGAAATAGTTTAGTTCAATTTGCAACTCGTTGTAATGATCTGGCTTATTTTTCTAAATCGCAAATTTGTTTAGCAGCAGGAATTTGGTGGCCAAGAAAAACTTTAGAATTTGGGCTATGGGGATATGGTGCGCATACTTTAGTACGTACAAAAAATAAAGCATGGTGGCCATCACAATCAGAGAAAATTTTCGATCTTAAATTGGGTTGGAGAATGCCTCAAAATTTGCGTCCTAGTTCACGTAATACTATTTTTCATACTATTGATCAAGTGGATAGGATTATTCTGATGACAGATGCTTTTTTAGGTGATGATTATGTCGATATTTCCGCAACAATGGATATGCTAAGAGAGATGAATAACCAGTGTACCAAATTAGAATCGCAAGAAATAATTCCTTATTTTCTTAAAAATTTTGGAAATGTACAAGATGATGCAACTTTAATCGTGATAGAGTGTCTTCATGAAAAGTAAAGGCAAAAGAAAATTAAAGATCAAGCTAATTTTAAGAAGAATTTTCTTGCTTTTAGAAATTTCTTTTTGCTATACTAAAACATCTTAGTTTTTGCTTGAAAAGTAAATAATTTATTCAAATGTGCGTCCTTATTAAGGATTTTGGCATGTTTAAAATGCTACTTTGCCTTATATTATGCTTTGTTTTAATTTCTTGTAAAACAACAGAAGAAAATAAAAAGTTAGATGTTGAATCAATGAAAGAAAGCCGTGATGGCTTAGACTATCGAGCTTCAGAAGAAAATCTTATGGTAAAATTGGATGATCTTTTAAAAAAATGGCATGAAGCTCAGAGAAAACAAAATTTTTCTGGAATTCAATATCTAGGTGTAGAACTTGAAAAAATCGTTCGGGGAAATTTTTCTCAAATAGTCAAAGAATTAGATGGTAGTGATAGCCCTATTGCGATTGCTGCTTTAGGTTTTGGAAATGACGTAAGAGCGATCCCTTATTTAAATCAAGCTCTTTCCAAAGGCGACGATGATATGCGTAATAATGCTGCGTTGGCTTTAGGACATTTAGGTTCTAACCAAACCCCGATGGAACCTTTATTAAACGCATTAGCAAAAGACCCTCAAAATAATGTTCGTGCAATGTCGGCCTTTGCTATTTCTCAGATTGTTCAAAAAGATAAGGATGAAGGAACACTGCCACATTTACTTGCAGCGTTAAAAGATTCTGATTTTAATGTGCGTAGCCATGTTGTTATAGCTTTAGACAAAATAGGGAATATTGAAGGCATTAAAGCTATTGCTGCAACTGCTATTTCTGATACACATCCTATTGTAAGATATAATTCTATATTAGCTTTAGGACATACAGGAAATAAAGAATTTTCCCCTGCTTTGGTTTCTAAATTAACAGATCCAGTTGTAGAAATCCAAGAAGCAAGCCGTGATATTTTGAAAAAATGGGCAGGTCAAGACTTTGGCCAAGATATGGCTGCATGGAAAAAATGGGCAGGAATGGAATAGTAGTTTTTATGAAAAAAAATGAATATAATATTTTTGATATGATTCCTGAAAGAATACGCGATTCGGAAAAACAAAGCGATCAGAAAGTTCATGTTTTATATCCCCGCTTTCCATGTTGGCCTTTTCGATGGTTAATGAAATATACTAAACAGCCTTTTATCCATCTTAAGCTGGATGAAATAGGTTCTGTAATTTGGGAAACCATTGATGGGAAAAAGACTGTTTTAGATATTAGCCAGGAGGTAGCAGGGATTTTAGAACAAGAAATTACTGAAGTTTGGCATAATCGAATCGCTGCATTTATGCAATATCTACAACGCGGAGATTTAGTTAAATTAAAAGCAAAAAACTTGCAATAAAATATTTATCCGAATCAGAAAGGCAAAAATATTTATGATGTTGCAACATATCATTAAACGTGATGGGAGCATGTCTCCATTCGATCAACAGAAAATTACGATTGCCATTCATAAAGCTGCGGGTGCAGTTGGAGTCCATGATAAATCGCTTTGTGAGATGCTTTCGAATGAAGTGGTAGGATATCTGCAACAAGGCCAGAAAAAAGAAACTCCAACTGTTGAAGAAATACAAGATATTGTTGAAGAAGTTTTGGTTCGACATAATTTACCTGCAATTGCAAAAGCCTATATCTTATATCGTGATAATCGTTCAAAGTTAAGAAGTGGTGTAAAAAAGAATCAATCCGGACAACCAGATTATATTCCATACAAAAAAATATGGGAAGTCTTAAGTTGGAATATCGATCATGATTGCGAAACGATCGAAAAAATAAATCGCCATATTCGAACAGGAAGCATTAAAGATCTTATATTAGAAGCTGAACAGGCGTATAATGATGATGTCGCAGGTGCCGCGCAAGCAATTTTAGAACGCCGTGATAAAATTCGATTGGTAATTATTGCAGGACCATCCAGTTCAGGAAAAACAACCACCACCATAAAACTAGCAGAACATTTGCGTAAACAGGGATTAAAGCTAATTGCTTTAAATATTGACAATTATTTTTTTAATTTGGAATGCCATCCGCGTGATGAGTTTGGAGATTACGATTTTGAAACTCCAGAAGCCTTAGATTTAGGACTTATTAACCAACATCTTCGGGATCTCATGGAATATAAACCTGTCCAGACTCCTCGCTACAATTTCCAAACTGGCAAACGTGAAGCACAAACTGATTTGTTTCAAATAGAGAAAGATCAGATTATCCTGATTGATACTCTACACGGACTGCATGAACCCATGACAATTGGAGTTCCAGAAGAAAATAAATTCAAACTCTATATTGAAACATTCTGTCAGATTAAAGACGCCCATAAAAATTTTGTTCGATGGACAGACATTCGTCTTTTAAGAAGAATGACCCGCGATCAACGACAACGTGCCTATAATCCTAAAATGACTGTAGAGCATTGGCATTATGTTCGCCGCAGTGAACTTAAACATATTATTCCCTATATTCCTACTGTTGATTACATTGTAAACGGCTCTTTATGCTATGAACTGCCTGTTCTCAAACTCCACATGTACCATCATTTCCCTGAATTCGCCCGTTTATACGAAAATGATCCGGCAAGGCAAGATGCCTACATCCGTTCTAAACGAGTTTTAGAACTCCTTAACACAATCGATCCTATTGAAAACCAGGATGAACTTGTTCCCAAAAACTCTCTCATGCGCGAATTCATCGGCGGAAGCTCCTATACCTATCATGTCTAAAATTTCAACAAAAATGCTAAAGCTAGCATTTTTGTTTTTTTGTTGACTTGACAAATTACTAAAAATAAATAAAATATAAAAAAAACAATTTATACGAATATTTCGTACTTTTAAGAAAAAAATAAACATTTTTCCACTTCTACATGCAGATCTTCTGCTGTATAGAAGTAAGTTTTATAAAACACCTCTTTTCTTCCCTCTGAATCATTTATTTTTCGTGTTTTTTATTCTTGATGAAATCATTTCCAACACTTACTTAACAATTTTATGAATATAGCTAACAATTTTAGAAATTTTTAGGAATATACAATCTAGCTAATAATTTTAGGAATATACAAATGCAAATCAATATTGCTCCTTCTATTTTATCTGCAGATTTTGCAAGGCTTAAAGAAGAAATTGACAAAGTTGCTCAAGGTGGTGCAGATTGGATTCATGTTGATGTGATGGATGGTCATTTTGTTCCCAATCTTACTATTGGTGCATGTGTTGTTGAATCAATACGTAAGGTTACTTCATTACCTTTGGATGTTCACTTAATGATTACAAATCCAGAAAAATACTGGAAAGATTTTGCCAATGCAGGTAGTGATTACATTACATTTCATCAGGAAACTGTCTCTCATCCAGAAACTCTTATTCAAAATATCCATGATGCTCATATTAAAGTCGGTATGTCAGTGCGGCCTAATACACCGATTTCAACTATTTTTCCTTATCTTAAAAATTTAGATTTAGTGTTAATTATGTCAGTTGAACCTGGCTTTGGTGGTCAGAAATTTCAACCACAAGTTTTATCTAAAGTTTCTGAATTGCGGCAAAAAGAAGATTGTCCCCAATATATTAGCATAGATGGAGGAATCAATTTTGATACAGCTCCATTAGCTGTACAAGCAGGCGTAAATGTATTAGTAGCTGGCTCTGCTATTTTTCATGCAACAGACGCTGGTAAAAAAGTACAAGAATTAAGAGAAAAAATATCTTTAAAAAAATAAAAAATTAAAAATATGATGGAACAAATTACTGAAATTCGCAAAATTCCTGTACGAGATCGAAATTCTCATAAAGGAGATTTTGGAAGAGTTTTAATTTTAGCAGGTTCGCAAGGAATGGTTGGGGCTGCCTGTCTTGCTACCGAAGCCTGTCTTCGTACCGGAGCAGGTCTTGTAACATTAGGGATTCCGAAATCTTTGTTGCCTATTGTGCAGGCAAAATTAACCTGTGCCATGACAAAAGGCTTTTCCGAAACATTTGAGCAAACTTTTCATGAAAATGCTCTGGATGAAATATTATCTTTTGCTCAAAAAATTGATGTTATTGCATTAGGGCCTGGAATTTCACAACATCCCAGCACTCAAAAACTTGTTCATCAATTGATGTTACATTGGAATAAACCGTTAGTTTTAGATGCGGATGCTTTAAACAATCTTGTTTCTCATGCAGATTTACTGCAACAGCGAACAGGCATTACTATTATAACTCCTCATCCTGGAGAATTTGGACGACTTACTCAAAAAACATCTTCTGAAATCTTAGAAAATAAAATTGATTTGGCTGGAGAATTTTCACGTGGACATCGTTGTATTGTTGTGTTAAAATTTGCTCGAACAATTGTTACAGATGGAGCCCATTTTTTTATCAATACAACGGGAAATCCCGGAATGGCGACCGGCGGAAGTGGAGATGTACTTACTGGCGTAATTGCAGGTCTTTTAGCACAAAACTTCTCTGCTTGGGAAGCTGCATCTATAGGAGTATGGGCTCACGGATGCGCAGGAGATTTGGCTGCCAATGAAATTGGCGAAATGGGGTTGATTGCCTCGGATTTGATTCCCCAATTACCTAAAGTTTGGAAAACTTTGCAACAGGTCTTTTACAACAAGACAGCTAAATGATCTTTTGCGACATCATAACGATAGGAGGTAAAAATAATGCCCATCTCAGATAAAATTTTCCAGAAGTATGCTATTCGTAAAGAATATCTTACAGAGGAATTACTTGAAAAATGTAAAATTTTACAACGTGAGCCTGGCATTTATCATAATAAACCTTTATCAGAAATTGCTGTCGATTTACATTGGCTTAATCCTTCTCAACTCGATGCTATTATTGCAAAAGCAAAACAAAAATTGATTTTTGGTGGTTATCGAATATGTAAAATTTTAGGAGAAGGTGGTTTGGCTATGGTTTATTTAGCCGAACAATTGCGAATGAAACGTTATGTTGCGCTTAAAGTTTTATATGCCCGATGGATGGAAGACTCTGAATTCCGCAGACGATTTGTTTTGGAAGCCCGTATTGTAGGAACGCTTTCTCATCCCAATTTGATCCAAGTTTATGATATGGGATACGATCAACGCAGATATTTTTTTTCTATGGAATATGTTCATGGAGATACAGTAGAACAAATCATTCAAAGAGATAAAAGAATTCCTTTAAAAGAATCTCTTAATATATGTTCGCAAATGTTGGAAGCTCTGCAATATATATGGAGTAAAAATTTAGTGCATCGAGATATAAAGCCAAGTAATATCATCATCAATGAAAATAATGTTGCAAAATTAAGCGATTTTGGTTTTGTAAAAACCAAACTTGAAGGAAAGTTTTATAGCAATGATTCAACCATTGGAACTCCGGATTATATGTCTCCTGAACAAGCTATGGGGAAAATAGATTTGGACTATCGTAGCGATATTTATTCGTTGGGTGCTACCCTATATCATATGTGTACAGGCGAAGTTCCTTTTAATGGAACAGAATCTAATGTTATTCAACAGCATCTTGATGCACAAATTGTTTCTCCTTGTTCTTTAGTTCCGGAATTACCTAATGGATTTGCTGTGATTATTGAAAAAATGATGGCAAAAGATCCGCAAGATCGTTACCAGAGCTATCAGGAACTCAAACGAGATTTTGATCTTTTACTTAATGATCAATCTCCTCAGCAAGAACCTTTGGAAGCCGGAAGATCAAGGGTTGCCCGTTGTGATGATTATTTAGGAAAATATGCACAAACTATTGTAAGCAGCTTAAAACAAAAAATTAAACAATTGCAACATCGAGAATATTTTTATCAGATCATTATAACAATACTTAGTATCTTACTAATTTTAATGCTTATAGTGAAATAGAATTTTAGGAGGCTTGGAATTGAAATCAGATATTTTTTTTCGCGTTTTAGCAACTTTGATTGTGTTAGGATTGTGGTATTTAGGCATATTGGGATTGCAGAAAAATTTTTTTCTTTCAAGCAATGTAAACAAAGAAAATGAAAATTCAGCAATAAATTCTAAGCCAGCAACTCCAATCAATCCCCCTTCAAATTCTTCCATCACACAGGAAATATCTGCAAATCCCACCATAGAAAAAAATAAAATTGTTTCTTCGGAAATAGTGAAAACTGAAACTACCCTACAAACACAAATCCCTGTAAATACACAAACACAGAAAACGGCTCAAACTTCTGCCAATCTAGAAACTCCTGAAATTGCAAAGCCAACTTCTGAAGTTGTAAAGTCAGTTCCTAAAGTTGTACAACCAACTCCTGAAATTGCAAAACCAACTTCTGAAGTTGCAAAGTCAGCTCCTGAAGTTGTACAACCGACTCCTGAAATTGCAAAACCAGCGTATATAGTTCATCCTGTTCAAATTCCTGCTGAAGTATTAGAAAATTTGCAAAATATGAAAAATACTTCTTGGTTGCCTAAAGATATGCGTATAGCCAATAATCTTTGCAGTCTTATTTCTCCTAATTTATTTTGTCTTATTCCTAGTACAAACTATGGAATATGGGTGAATAATATTCTTACAAATAATATTTCTTTGCAACTATGGGACATGGAAAAAGGTTTGCCTTTGGCAAATATTCCTACATCTCATACAAAGCCTATTCAACATCTTGCATTTTCTTCTCATCATTTTGGAATTATTAGTATCAGCGAAAGTGGAGAAATTTCTCTTTGGAAGATGAAAGATCAAAAAAGCAATATTATCGCGAATTTAAAGGATAAAAATATTTATTCTTTAACAACAGAGCAATCAAATATAGACGAAAAATCTTTATTAGAGAAAAAAATAATTGCAATCGAATCTTTTTATATGCAACCCTATCTTGCCATCGCAAACACCAATAATCAAATAGAAATATTGAATTTGGAAGAAAATAAAATCACATCCCAAATTCACGTTAATCGTCCTATTTTGCAAATTCGTATACTTCCGAATAATACACAAATTTTGGTTAATATGAAAGAGCAACCTCTTGAATTATGGGATATAGCAAACAATCGTAGCATCAAAAATTATCCACAAATTCCAAATGAAAAAATAGAAATCAGCCATACTGGACAATATTGTTTAAGTTGTAAAAACACCGATTGGGCATTTTGGGAAATTACTTCTGGCAAAATTATTCAAGAAGGAAAATTGGAATTAGAGATTCTTTCTCAATCAAATTTGTTGTTTTCCCAAGATATGAAATATGCCGCGGGAATTACCAAAAGTGGAAATTTTTATTCCTGGAATATCATCAGCAAAGAACCTAAAAGTATGTTGCCAGGAACATATAAACAAATATGGCTACAGCAACAAAAATGTGTTATGGTAAATAAAGATGGCTATATTCAAACAGTTCTCTTAAATGACGGAGAGCTTTCTAACGAAAAACTTTATCATATCACAGCATATACATATAGCAATGATGGAAAATATTTTGCAATAGGCTATCATACTGGCCAAATTAAAATTTTTGAAGAAAATGGAAATCTTTGGAAAACATTAGGCTCAGCAAAAAAAGATGATGGAATAGATGAAGATGTTGGGCATTTTGTGGCTATTAGTGATATGCAATTTTCTGAAAATGGCTATTTACTTTCTGGAGATATAGGAGGAAAGTTAATCCAATGGGAATTAAAAACAGCCAGTGAATATCAAACACAAAAACTTTCTGATGCAATACAATGTGTTGCTATCTCTAAAAATGCTAAATATTTATTAGCAAGTGTTGGAAATAGTGCATATATTTATAGCGACGAAAAAAATCAACCAAGTTTACTATCATGTCGGGGAACATTTCTTTCTCTTGCTATTTCTTTACCGCAAGCTAAAATTTACGCGCTTGCACAAGAACAGAAAGAAACCGTGCTTTATACTAGTGAAATACGTAATGAACAAAAGCGTAAGACTCCTTTTTTAGGATATCCAATTTTAGTCTTACAAGGTAATAATGAAATACTTATAGAAAGCCAAAAATAAAATAGAATGTTCTAATTTTTGCCTTGATTTTTTAGGTTTTCTTGCTAGTATAACTGTTAAATTAAAGTTAAAACTCCGCATTTTATCATGCGAAAGGATTGTTTTTTTATGAATTCGTATTCTCCACAAGAAATCGAATCTAAATGGTATAAGTTTTGGGAAGAAAATAAATATTTTCACTCTACTCCTGATCAAAGAGAGCATTATTCCATTGTAATTCCTCCTCCTAATGTTACAGGAGCATTGCATTTAGGTCATGCTTTAAATAATAGCATCCAAGATGTTTTAATTCGGTTTCACCGGATGCTAGGTTATAATGCGTGCTGGATTCCAGGAACTGATCATGCAGGTATTGCAACACAGTCAGTTGTGGAACGAGAACTTTTTAAAAAAGAAAATAAAACTCGGCACGATATTGGTCGACAAGCTTTGTTAGATCGTATCTGGAAGTGGAAAGAAAATTACGGCAACAGAATTATTGACCAACTCAAAAAACTAGGCTGTTCTTGTGATTGGGATCGTACTTGTTTTACTATGGACGAACACCTTTCTCATGCAGTTCGTGTTGTATTTTTAAAGCTGTTTCAAGAAGGTTTGATCTATCGTGGAAAACGCCTAATTAACTGGTGTCCTGGATGCCGCACAGCATTATCTAATGATGAGCTGGTTTATCATGATGTTTCTGCCCATCTTTGGTATATTCGTTATCCTGTCAAAGGAACTAGTGAATATATCACTGTTGCTACAACTCGTCCTGAAACAATGCTGGGCGATACAGCAGTAGCCGTTAACTCCCAAGATCCGAGATACCAACATCTCATTGGAAAAACCTGTATCCTGCCAATTTTAGAACGCGAAATTCCAATTGTTGCAGACGATTTGTTAGCCGATCCACAAAAAGGAACGGGTGCTGTTAAAGTTACTCCTGGCCATGATCCCAATGATTATGCCTGTGGACTTCGCAATCACTTACCTATGATTAGCATTTTAAATGAAGATGGCACTCTTAACAGCAATGCTGGAAAATATCAAGGTCTTAAAGTAATGGATGCTCGCGGAAAAGTTGTCGCAGAGCTAAAAGAAAAAGAATTGCTTGTCAAAATTGAGCCTATTCAACATCCTGTTGCGCATTGCTATCGTAGTGATGATGTTGTTGAGCCTTTTCTATCTGATCAATGGTTTGTAAAAATGGCTCCGTTAGTCGAAATGGCAAGGAAAGTAGTTTTAGATAAAGAAACCATTTTCTTTCCTCCAAAACGAGAAGAAGAATATTTACGTTGGCTGGATCAAACTCCTGATTGGTGTATTTCCCGGCAAATTTGGTGGGGACATCGTATTCCTATCTGGTATTGCCGAGATTGTAATCCAGATATTGAACTGACCGCAAATGGCGAACCTATTCGCATTCCGGGAACTGCTCTTCCAATATTACCGGACGTCAATAATCCTAATCATTCTCCCCAGCATTGTCCTAAATGTCAAAGTAAAAATTTAGTGCAAGATCCAGATGTTCTTGATACATGGTTTTCTTCTCAATTGTGGCCGCTTAGTACATTTGGTTGGCCAGATGAAACCAAAGATTTAGAATATTACTATCCGACTAATGTTCTAGTAACAGCACGCGATATTATTGCTCTTTGGGTCGCACGTATGGTAATGATGGGCATGAAATTTCTTGGCAAAAAGCCATTTAGCAATGTTTTTATTACAGGCACTATACAAGATGAAAATGGCGATATTATGTCAAAATCCCGTGGCAATGGTTTTGATCCTGTCAAAATTATTGAAGGTGGAGTTGAACATATTCGCGGAAAAGAACCGCTAGGAAATATTCCTGCCGAACGTGTAGAACACTATCCCATGTATGGTTGCGACGCATTGCGATTTGGTCTAATGTCCATGACATCCGGCGGACAAGATATTCGTATTTTGGTACATCGCAAAGAACGCACAGAAGAAAAAGATACACTTAAACATTATGATGTTGAAATTCCATTGTTCGAAGAAGGAAAACGCTTTTGCAATAAAATTTGGCAAGCCGCACATGGAGTCATTTTCCGCAATTGTGAAAAACTACAACGAACTGAATTAAATTCGGCCTATCTTGAAGATATTTGGTTGATGGATTTGCTTCATCATGTTGTTAGCGATGCTACAGAACAACTAAAATCCTATCGCATTGGTGATATGTGCAACACTCTATATCATTTCTTCTGGGATGATTTTTGCTCGTGGTATTTGGAAATCGCAAAACCAAGATTATGGGGTGAACAAGGCGAAGAAAGCAAGCGTTATGCTCAAACAATGCTTGTTGAAACCTTGGAAACATTCCTTAAACTCATGCACCCAATTATGCCATTTGTTACTGAAGAACTTTGGCAAAATTTACACACTGCTCTTGGAGACAACCCTTCAGTCAAATCCTGTATGCTCATGCAATGGCCTAATGCGCAGCAATTCCCACAAAATGCAAATGTTCGAGAAGCTGTCGATATAGCACGTGAGATTATTTCTTCTATCAATAATATTCGCTCTGAACAAAAACTCAAACCTGGTCAAAAGCTTCCATTAGCAATCTTAGTAAGCGAAAATGAAAAAAGACTATCTAGCTTAGAACCTCTTTTTACAGGCATTTGCCGTCTTGGTAAAGCAGAAAAAATTGAAAGCAAAACTAGCTATGAAAAACCAAGTCATACAGCAACTCGCTTAATTAAAGATGTTTCAATTTATATTCCTTTGGAAGGAGTTATTGATTTCGAAAAAGAACGTCAGAAACTTCAAAAAGAAATCACTAAACTTCAACAACAAATCGATCAAATCGAAGCAAAACTTTCAAATCAGGAATATATCAGTAAAGCACCTGCTAATGTAGTAACTCGTGAGCGTGATCGACAGAATGAATTTAAAAAGAGTTTATTACAGTTGCAACAAGAATTGCAATCTTTCTTATAATTTTGTCTTTATTTACAATTGCTAAGAAATTAGCAAGCAACTTAAAAAATAATTTCCTAAAAAATAAGTAGGAGCATGGATGCCATTGCTCCTACAAGTTATTTAAGAAAGGTACAATATGAAAGATCGAATTGGCCTTATCCAAGGCGATATTTGTGCCATCAATGTCGATGCAATTATATGTCATGCAAATACCGAATTGGAGACGGAAGATCCGATTACCCGTCAAATTTTTCAAGCCGGTGGGGAAGACATTATCGAAGAATGCGATCGTCTGACTGGATTACAAAAAGGAAAGGCTGTTGTAACTACAGCTGGAAAACTTCGAACAAAACATCTGATTCATGCTATCATCAACGAATCCAAAGAAGAAAGCAATGAAGAAGAGCTTATGGCTACTATAAGAGAAGCTTTCCAGGTTGCCAAACAAAATGGCTTTAGAACAGTAGCACTTCCTTTGATCGGTCAGAATGATGAAATCCCTGTAAAACGTGCTGCAGAACTTCTATTAACAGAAGTAAAAAAGCATTTTGACGGGCATAGTTGTGTAGAGAAAATTATTTTTGTTGTTACTGAAGATTATCATTATGACGCGCTTGAAGAAGCCATTCGTCAAGTGCAATAAAGAGAGTAGTTGTTTTTATTTACATTAAATTTAAATTTTACAACCATACTTTAAAAGTATGGCCAATTATAACTACGTTCACGTAATCAAATATTATGGGAACAAAAAATAAACGAGGATAGCAATGAGTGATATCCTAATTGTCGAAAATGATCAAAAAGTCATCAATATTTTACAACAAATTTTAGCTCGAAATGGATTCACAACAACTGGCACATTAGATGGAAATAAAGCTATCGAACTTTGCCATCAGAATCCTAATTTTGAGCTAGTGATGATAGATTTTGCTCTTAAAGAAATCTCAGCGGATTCTTTAATCAAAGATATTTTTCAATTACGTCCTTATATAAAAATGATCATTACTGCGGAAACAGGAGATGATCCAAATTTAGACGCCTGGTTAAAGAAACCGAATACATATTTCTTAAAAAAACCTTATGATACAAAAGATTTAACAAAGCTAATTCGAGATATGGCGCAATCTTGGTAGAAATTTAAGCAAAAAAAAACTCCGCCAAAAGTTTTTTGGCGGAGAAAAAATAATTTTTATGCCAATACTGGCTGGAGGGCTTTTACCAGACGTTGTAATAATTCTGGTCTTTGTTGAAGATCAGAACCTAGCAGATAATCACGTCGTTGTTTGAAGCGGTCGCTTAATAGCCCAGTATAAGCAGATAAATCTACGACTTTTTCAACATTAAATTTTTCACTATAGCCTGGAATAATTGCATCTATGCTTTCAGCTGTAGGAACTAATGCACCTGGGAGTAATGGCCATGGTTGCCATTTCAATTCATCGCATAGAATTGCAGTATTCAAGCGTAAACTGGTACTTAATGGAATTTTGTTTGAAGTACTTTGCCCTGCCCAGAAACTTCCGGAGTTAAAACAGTAGCAGGATGAACCGGCTTCTATAACATGTGTAAAACCTTCACAATCTTTGTAAAGTTCATAAACGCGGAATGGATTTGCGAAAGGTTCAAAAACAAGTTTTTTCATTTCTTCAGCAGAAACGTTTTCCGCTGCTGTACGTTTTGTCATCAGAGTTGCACCCATTGCAATTGCCAAGTCTTTATCACTAAATTTAATAATTGGAGGCAAAGTTTCGTCTTTCATCAACCAACACAAGGCTAGTGGGAATACACAACGGTTGACATAATTGCCTTTGCCTAATAAATCGCGATCAAAGATACAACGGCCATTTGCATTACGAACATCTAAAGCAAGAATTCTCACTTTACCATCAATTGTAATAAGCGCGTTGTTTTGACTGGACATGCAATATTTCCAATCAGGATGATCGATATTGCGGCTATCAGTCTTATCAAATAGAGTAGGTTCCCATACTCGACAAATGCGATCTTTGAGATCAATTTGGAACGCATCATCATGTAGAATTGTGCGAGTAAATCCTTTTGGCAAAGTTCCTTCGTTATCATGGGAATTCGTATGAGAAGATTTTCCACTTCCAGATAATCCAAAGAATGCAACAGAGCGTTTTCCTAGAGTTCGATATTTTTCTTGTTCACAATGGCTAAAATCAATTTCTTTAATTCCACCATGACATGCAACTTGGCCTAGACGAACGCCAGAAGACCATGCTAAAGTTAATGTTCCTTTTTTGCGTTCACCAAAATATCTCATGCCAAGATTAAAAACAACATTTTCATAAGGATCAAAGATCACAAGACCATCTTTATATTCTGGTTGAGAAGATTTCCAATGAGGATAAGCTATAAACAAAATGTCTTGAATAGGTAGTTTTGCACTTTGTTCATATTTTTCTTTAACTTCATTATATGGAGTAAAATTTTGTAGCCAATTCCAAACATTGCTGGCATCATCAACAGTTGTTATCATACATGCTTTGACCATCAAGTCTGAATCAAGGCCAATGACAGCTTCTGTTTTAATCAGAGAATGTTTTTGCATTTCAAAAATGGCTTCACGAGCAATTCCTTCTAGAATATCTTTATCTTTAGCCGTTGAGCGATCATAAAATTTGCGGGCACTTGCACTACGTCCTACAATTGAACCATGGTTGTCATTAAGAATAGGCGAACCTACTGGTAATCCAAGACGTTTGCAGCTTTCTTCATATATTGGCATATCTGTGACCGTAACACAAGATTGGCAACGTGCTAATTCATAAGCTCGAGGTGCTGTTATATATTCAATCTGCGAAGCATCATTTTTATGATGCCAAAGGCTTTCTGCAATAGCTCGTATGGGAGACATTTTCTTAAAATTACCTTGGTAATATTCATAACTAGACTTACTAGACATAATAAATCCTTTAGAAAAAATTAAGAAATTTAAACTAAGTTATTAAATCCAACCAACACTTAATCCAATAATTCCTACAATAAAGATAATCAAAGATACAATAGTGGCCATAAGAAAATTCCAAAGATGATTTTCGTTTTTATGGTGATAATATAATTTTGTTCCTATATTATAATATTTAGGACCGGCAAGAATCAGCAATTTGCAGCGTTGAATGTCTTCTAATAAATCGGAAGCATTTTGATAACGTAAATCTGCATTGCCTTCCATACATTTTTGTACAATATTTTCTAAATATTCTGGAAGTTCTGGATCAATTGTTCGGATAGGAGGAGGAAGTTCTTTTTTTGAAAGTTTTGCCATTCTTTGTCGTTCAAGGATCATATCTCTTTTGTTGTCTTGGGAAAAAGCTCGTTGGCCTGTAAATCCTTCATAAACAACAACGCCTAGCGAAAAAATATCACTGCGACCATCCACACGTTCGCCTCTTGCCTGTTCTGGAGACATGTAGGGTGCACTTCCAATAACATATCCTTCACGGGTAAGATTGGGAGATTCTTTTATTTTTGCAATACCAAAATCTAATAATTTAGCATTTCCATCATTGTCAACTAAAACATTAGAGGGTTTAATATCTCGATGGATAACTTCTTTTTGGTGAGCATGTTCTAATGCACTTGCCATTTGTTCAAAAATGGCCAACATTTCTAATAAAGGTATTCTTTTTTTAGATTCGATCAGGTTGGCTAAAGATTCACCTTTGAAATATTGCATGACAAAGTAATCAATATTATCTGTACCAACTTTTAACTTTCCTACTTCAAAAATTGTGATAATATTGGGATGATAAAGCCGTGCAGCAGATTTAGCTTCATACTCAAACCGCTGAACTTTTCGTTCGTCTTCTCTTGCCATTTCCAGCGGCAGAACTTTGATTGCAACATTTCGCTTAATAATATCTTGCTCGGCTAAAAAAACTGTTCCCATTGAACCTTGGCCAATAATATTTGTAATACTATATTTGCTGAATTTGCGGGGAATTTCCATGTTGATTCCCTTATTCCAAATTTAAGAATTTGGAGAATATTTACTTTTTTGTTTGATTGTTTAGTTTAAAGCAGAAGACATAATTCAATAAAAATATTATATCAAAAGAAAAAAACATTGCAACTATTTTTGCAAAATTCTAAGCAAAGGATAATAATGCTACGTGTAAAAAAAATTGATGTAACATATTGGCAAGAAGGTAAACTTAAGTGTTTGCAAAGCGATAAATTTCCTTGCCAGAATGAAGATTTAAGTGTTGTCAAATTTAATGACTATGCAGCAGATGAAACAAAGTTTTCATCAGAGATTTGGAAGATAGAACTCCACACAATCAAGACAATTCGATTACAAAATGTAGAAATGCACGCATTTATTACAGATGAAAAAATATCTCGAGTTTTTACGAATGGATTTCAATCCTGGACAAACAGTCGTGAGTATCTTTCTCAAGAATCTATGCCTGGTTTACGTTCATGGCTTGCACCAATTTCAAAACATTATTATATGCAAAATTATGGAGATTATTCTTTTGTAAAATATTCCAATAAATCTGGGCAATTTCATAGTTTTACTTATACTTATATTACTCTTGATAATTCTTTTGAAAAGATTATGCTTTTAGGAAGTTTATCTGAACAAGCTGGATATACTATATTTCATTGGGATATAGAAAATAATTCATTGGTGATTCAAAAAGATTGTGAAGGGTTAGAATTTAGTGGGAACCTAGCTATTGCAAAAATCTTTGTAGGATGGGGAGAGAGAAATGATTTATTTTTGTCATATTTCGATTCTTGGAAAATATTAGAACATAACAAATGGCATATAGCACAATGTCCACCTTGTACTGGGTGGACGAGTTGGTATAATTATTACCAAAATATTGATCAGAATATTATTTTAACAAATTTAAATGCCTTTCAGCAAGCAAAAATTCCTATACAAATTTTTCAAATAGACGATGGGTATCAAAAAGCAGTTGGAGATTGGGAAGCAAATGAAAAATTTCCTCATGGAATGAAGTTTATTGCCGATGAAATTCACAAATTAGGCTATGAAGCCGGGCTATGGCTGGCACCATTTATTTGCGAAGAAAAGTCATCTATTTATCATAATCATCCAGATTGGTTGATCAGTGAAAATATCCAGGATAAGCATAAAAAAAACCGACCTAAAGTAATTGGATATAATCCATTTCATTGGAGTGGAAATTTTTACGCGCTTAATTTCTATCATCCAGAAGTCCAAAAATATCTTCGTAATGTATTTTCTCGTATTTTATATGAGTGGGGATTTGATTTAGTAAAATTAGATTTTTTATATGCTGTAGCATTATTTCCTTATAAGGGACATTCTCGTGGACAAATTATGGTTGAATCCATGCAATTTTTGCGAGAAATTGTTGGTAATAAAAAAATCTTAGGATGTGGCGTTCCATTAGGCCCAGCATTTGGACAGGTAGATTATTGTAGAATTGGAAGTGATGTTGCACTATCTTGGGAAGATTATCGTTTGAAATTTATTAGATTCCGTGAACGAGTTTCTACTGTGAATGCCTTAACTAATACAATTTTTCGGAATCATCTCAATCGGTATGCTTTTGGAAATGATCCGGATGTTTTTATTTTCCGAGATAAAAAGCAAAAAATGAGTGGAATAGAAAAAGAAACCTTGCTACGTCTTAATTTAGTTTTTGGAGAGCTTGTTTTTACCTCAGATAATATCTCGGAATATTCCCTAGCAACCTTTCAATTATACCGAAAAATTTTTCCTCATCATATTAAAATGATTCATAGTGTATCAGAAAAAGAAAATGTTATTACAGTTCATTTTGAAGCAAACACATTTCATTATATTATAATAGCAAATTTGAGCAATAAAAAACAAAAATTACCAACGCCTACATTAACAAATTATCAAAAATTTGACTTGTTACCAGGAAAGTTCTACGATTGCGAAAATTATTATAGTGAAAAAAAATGGAAAAAGTTTGTTTCTTTCCCATCGTCAAAAAAATTGGAAGAACCTTATTTCTCTCTGGCAGCTCATGCAAGCAAATGCTTCCTTTACGTTCCTTCTGAAACCTTTGCAATTCTAGGAACAAATGGACACATATTTCCTGGCAATGAAATTGAAACATTTTTTACTGAGGAAAATAAAGTGCAAATATCATGGCATCCGCAATCTACACCAGGCACGCAAGTATTATTGCAAATCCCTTCTAATATTGAAGAATGCTGGGTCAATGAGAGACATTATTTATGTGTTGAAAATGGAAAAAGAAAACAATACATTCTTATTGAAATGCCTTAAATCGAAATTTTTCTTTCTTTTAAAAAGTATAAGCAAAGGATAAAATCCTTTGCTTATATAATGAAGACTAATCTTCTACAATTGGCGTATATTCTGTAGCTTTAACAAAAGTTCCTGCCATAATTTTATAAATGTCTGTATTATCTATTTTAGCTGGAATTTTTTCCGCGCCAGGACCAAAGGCAAATAAACCAACATCAGCATTTGTATGCTCTCTGCTTGACCAGGTAACTTGTGGCATAACACCTTTTTCATTTTTACTATCATTGGAAACTTTTAAACCGCCAGTTTCATGATCGGCAACAACAAGAACAAGCGTATCTTCTCTTTGTTTTGCCCATTCAACTACTAATTGAACTGTTTTATCAAATTCAAGTGTATCATAAACAACTCTTTCAAATTCGTTAGAGTGGGCGGCTTTGTCAATATTGCCAGCTTCAATCATAGCAAAAAATCCTTTAGGATTACGAGCTAAGAAATTGATAGCTGCCATGGACATTTCTGATAAATGTGGCATTGTATCATAATCGTTTTGTCTTTTTTGAGCATAATCATACTCAAAACACATAATACCACCTTTACTAAAAAGGCCCAGGAAATGTGTATGAGCAGTGGTTGATAGTTTGTTCAGTTCTTCTCGGTTAGTAATAATGCAATACCCTGCAGCTTTACCATCTTCAGGAGTAAGAGGAACTTTATCTCTTTCCTTGTTTGGCCCACCAAATAAAATATTGGGGGTAGTTTTGTTAAAAAAATCTTCTGCAATATCTTTAAACATTGTACGATTATTAGCATGTGCTCCAAATCCTGCAGGAGTTGCATCGGTAAGAAAAGAAGAAGTTATAATTCCTGTTTTCTTTCCTTCTTTTTTAAATTTTTCTAGTATAGTTTCTAGAGACTCACCATTTCCTGGGTTTGCTTTGTTTACTGTTTTATTATAAACTTTTTGTCCGCTGGCCATAGCTGTTGCAGCAGCAGCAGAATCTGTAATGGTAGGAATATATTTTTCCCCTTTGGAAATTTTTGAAGCAGAGCAAGTTGTAACAAGTGCCTTATAAGGTAACGATTCTAAAAAAAGGCATCCTTCTTTCCCATGTTGGAATAAACTAGCTGCCTTAATATGTTCCAATCCCATTCCATCACCGATTAAGATGATGATGTTAGTAGGCTGTTGTTGGGCTACTAAAGTAAGAATCAATATAATAAAAATAAATGGATAAATTTTTAATTTAGATAGCATAAAAAAACTCTCAATCTAATCAATAAAAATATTTTTATTCGTCACATAACACTTTCATATCTATTTCAATATAAAATTCTCCGGATTCCTGGATATTTTCTCGAATTAAAGAAATCATTGTTCCTAAATTAGGTTGGATGATACGCTGACGGATAAAAAAATCACGATCCGGGCCAATAATTGAAGAAACTTGGCTAAGAAAATCTCGAACTGTAAATTTAATTCGGGCAAATTCTTCATTTAGCATACGCTTTTGATATTCTTTAGGGATTAGACCGCTAAGAATCCACTGACTTTTTACTAGATCTTTTCGTATGGAAAGTAAAATCAGTTCAGAATTTGCTTCTACATATTCTAAATAACAGTTCTTTAGCGTATCATATCCATATTTTTTCCAAACTTCTTTTAAGAATTGAACAGTTGTCTTGCTAATGGCCAAAAATTCGCGAATACGACTTTTTACTAAAGTGCGTTTTTCATCACGAAGTCGTAAATATAAAAAAATTTGATTCTCGGAGGTTTCTGGCATAGTATTTTAATAACTTTCCCAATAAAATTGGAATATTCTATTATTTCCAATGTATACATTGAACAGGGCAATTGTCTATTGCATCTTGTATTTCGTTTTCTTTAGCAATAACTTCTGGGCAAAATTCAGCCTTACCATTTGCTGCTATTTTAAAAGCAATACAAATCTTAGTACATAATTCACAACCAACACAGTCATTTTGGTTAATATATGCTTCTTTTGCCATAATGTATTCCCTTTTAACAAATACGAAAGAAGATTATAATAATTTTGAAATATTTTCAATAAAATTTTTTAATCTTTTTTGATGCTCTTCAGATAAAACTAGAAATTGAATTCCCATTCCAAAACGGCCATCATATTGGCTTTTGCCACACCAACAAACAAATCCTGTAGCTTCAATAGTACCCTGGTTAGAAGGCAGTTCAAAACTCATATTGACAAGAGTATGCTGTTCGTAGGGTTGTTCACAGGCTACAAATGCTCCACCATATGAAAGATCACATATAGTTAAGGTTTGTTTATTATGATCAGCTTCATGGATAGAAATTTGAGAAGGTATTTCTAAAGAAATACGTCTATATTTTCGTGATTCCATAATTTTGCCAATCTTATCTATTTTTTTTTGAAAGAATTTTTGATATATTTATTTTACTTGAAAAAAATGTAAATTTCCAACAATTTTTCTATAAATTTAGTTAGGGTTCAAATGTTATCAAATAATTATTTTACAGTTCAGCTTCAAAAGCATAAATCTGTCCTAGAGATTATGCTCAATCGCCCAGATATTCACAACGCATTTGATGATAAAATGATTTCAGAATTGACGCAGATTTTTACAAATATTGCATCAAACCGTGATATTCGAGCAGTTGTGATTACTGGAAATGGAAAATCTTTTTGCGCGGGTGCGGATTTGAACTGGATGCGCAAAATGAAAGACTACAATTTTCAAGAAAATATTCAAGATTCTCAACATTTATCAGAAATGTTTGAAAAATTATATCGGCTTCCGATTCCGACTATAGCAAAAATCAATGGAGCGGCAATTGGCGGCGGCGTTGGGCTTGTTGCAGCCTGTGATATTGCGATTGCAGCGAACTCTGCTATTTTCTCACTTTCAGAGGCCCGTTTAGGATTAGTTCCTGCTTGTATTTCCCCCTATCTTCTAAAACATATACCAAGTGGAAGATTAGCTCCGTATTTTTTAACTGGAATGCGTATGGATAGCCAGAAAGCTAAGGAAATTGGGTTAATTCATGAAGTTGTCAGTGATGCAGAGTTGAACCAAACTGTTGATAAACTTTTAGAAAATATTCTATTATGTGGACCGCAAGCCCTAAAAATGGCAAAAGATCTCTTAGCAAACGTCCCTCAAATGACATCTAAAGAATATATGCCATATACAGCAGAAATGATTGCCAAACTTAGAGTAAGCGATGAAGGACAAGAAGGATTATCTGCATTCTTAGAAAAGCGCAAACCTAAATGGCATGAAACAAAAGAATAGTTCAATCATTTTCTAATATTTTCCAACGTTAACAAAATTTAAAATAATTTGACAAAGGATTTTTTAATGTTTAAAAGACTTCTCATAGCTAATCGTGGCGAAATTGCAGCTCGAATTATTCGTGCCGCAAAAGCATTAGGCATAGAAACTGTTGCAATATATTCCCAAGCAGATCAATATTCTCCCCATCTTAAATTGGCGGACAAAACTGTTTGTATTGGAGCTTCCCAAAGTATCCATAGTTATTTAAATATGGAAGCCATTCTTCAAGCGGCTTTGCAAAATAATTGTCATGCTATTCACCCAGGATTTGGCTTTTTAGCAGAAAATGCTGTTTTTTCTTCTCTATGCGATCAATATAAAATTACATTTATTGGCCCAACAGCGCAGTCCATTAACGCAATGGGCGATAAAGCAAATGCACGAAGAACAATGAAAAAATTTGGTGTATCAATTATTCCAGGCTCAGATGGTGTGGTCAATATTTCTGAAGCAAAAGAACTATCAGAAAAAATAGGTTATCCTGTATTACTCAAAGCCACTGCTGGCGGCGGTGGTAGAGGAATGCGAATTTGCAATAATCCTAAAGAATTAGAAGAAAATTTTATTGAAGCCAGCCGTGAAGCAGAAAAAGCCTTTGGCAATGCAGGATTATATCTTGAAAAATATATTACTGCCGGGCGTCATATAGAATTCCAAATTTTAGGCGATAGCTATGGGAAAGTAATCCATCTTGGGGAACGTGAATGTTCTGTGCAACGTCATCATCAAAAATTATTGGAAGAGTCCCCATCTCCTATTATTTCCCCCGAAACACGCCAAAAAATTGGAGAAAAGTTGACTACTGCATTAAAGAAAATTGGATATAGAAGTGCTGGCACAATGGAACTTTTTATGGATGTTGCAACACAAGAATTGTATTTTATGGAAATGAACACACG
The DNA here is from genome assembly GCA_964585305.1 of uncultured Planctomycetota bacterium. GTDB lineage: Bacteria > Planctomycetota > Uabimicrobiia > Uabimicrobiales > JABWCH01 > CAZPDM01. The sequence goes on from CAZPDM010000017.1 coordinate 60,368, forward strand.
TCTTCAAGTGGAACACCCTGTTACGGAAATGATCACAGGACAAGATATTGTACAGGAACAAATTAAAATTGCAGCTAACCATCCTTTGAAAATCAATCAGGAAAATATTACCTGGAAAGGCCATGCCATAGAATTTCGCATTAACGCAGAAGACCCACAAAAGAATTTTCAACGCACACCAGGAACTATTACAAAATTCCAACCTCCACAATCTGTTTCAAATGCTAAAATTCGATTGGAAACCTTTGTCGAGGAAGGCTACAGCATTCCAGTATTCTATGATTCCATGATTTGTAAGCTCATTATTCAATCTGAAAACCGTGCGCAAACAATTGCCGCAGCAAAAGAAGCCCTTTCCAAATTTGTTATTGAAGGTGTTCCCACAACAATTGATCTACACCTGAAAATATTAGAGAATCCAGATTTCTGCCAGGGAAATTATAATACGAATCTTTTAAAGAATATGGGAATCCTTCATTAAAAAAAAAAAGAATCCAGAGAAAAAATAGTTTTTCTTCTGGATTCTTTTATGAAAAAAAATGTTTTAAAATTATTTGCATTTCTTATTTTTGCCGTGATTTTTTTAGATTTTCCCAAAACGGTTTGTAAAGAAAACTTCGTTCATCTAATTCGCAAAGCTGTTGAAACATGGCTTTAGTAACGGTAAAGGAAAGTAGATTAGCAGGCAAATACTGTCGCATGGCTATATCTGTTGA
>CAZPDM010000018.1:0-59826 GCA_964585305.1 uncultured Planctomycetota bacterium
GACCGTGTTAGGGGTTTTGTGGCTAACCCTGTAAGAATTTCTCTGGTTTAGTCCATGTATTTTCTTGTCGAAGCCTCATGGCTTGCCATGAGGTATGTCACATATTGCCACAAATCAACTTCATCTTTCCCCATTTTTAAATCTTGGTGTAGAAGGCAGTAAATTACCATACCATATTCTTCGTGTGTGGACAGGTACAAAAGGAATTGCTGGTAGATAGGAGTTTTTATGGAAGCAATTAACCAAGCTAATCAAAAAGCTGTGCAAAAGTTAATGGAAGCAAAACCTGTTTTAATTGATATTGAAACAGCTCGAAATATCATTCCTGGAATGAAAGAAAATATGCTTCTTCATGCGGGTCCTCCAATTAGTTGGGAACGAATGTCTGGCCCAATGAGAGGCGCGATTATTGGAGCACTCATTTTTGAAGGAAAAGCAAAAAGTGCAGAAGAAGCTGAAAGACTTGTATTAGATGGAAAAATCATTTTAGATTCCTGCCATCATCATCAAGCAGTTGGTCCAATGGCTGGAATAACTTCTCCCTCTATGCCAGTATTTGTTGTAAAAAATGAAACACATGGAAACCTTGCTTTTTGTAATCTTAATGAAGGTTATGGAAAAGTATTACGGTATGGAGCCTATGATTCTGAAGTCCAAAATAAAATTCAATGGATGACCAATGTTCTTGCTCCTTTATTAAAAAAAGCGATTGAAATTGTAGGTGGAATAGACCTTCGTAACATGATTGCGCAAGCTATTCAAATGGGAGATGAAGGGCACAATCGTAATAAAGGAAGTACATCTCTTTTTATTCGAACTATTGCACCATATCTGATCGCAACAAAAGCTGATCATTCAACTTTAGAAATGATATTTAAAGCACTACATGGAAATGATATTTTCATGCTTAATCCGATTATGGCTGCCTGTAAATCTGCGGCGGACAGTGCTCATGGAATTCCACATTCTTCGATAGTTACAGCAATGGCACGAAATGGAACGGATTTTGGAATAAGAGTAAGTGGTTTAGGAAATCGCTGGTTTACCGCACCTTCTACAATTCCACGTGGACTTTATTTTGCTGGATATAGTGAACAGGATGCAAACCCTGATATCGGCGACAGTACAATCACAGAAACCGCTGGGATTGGTGGTTTTGCAATGGCTGCTGCTCCTGCAATCGTTGGATTTGTCAGTGGAACAGCTCAAATGGCGCGTGATGCAACATTAGAAATGTATGAAATTACTACTAGTGAACATCCTTACTATAAAATCCCTGCATTAGAATTTCGCGGAACACCTGTTGGAATAGACATTATTAAAGTTGTAGAATCTGGTATTGTACCACGTGTCAATACTGGAATTGCTCACAAAAAGGCCGGTGTTGGTCAAATTGGAGCTGGTCTTGTTACTCCTGCAATACAATGCTTCCAAGATGCTTTATTAGCTTATGGAGAAACTTTATAAAATTTCCCTAGGGGAAAATGGAGTAGCCATGCAAAATATTTTTGAAATTACAAAACTAGGCGAACCAAACATATTATTTCCCTCTTATAAAAAGAGTGAACTTACTGTGCCCAACGAATATTTTGTTTCCGATTCTCGAAGAATTCTTAACAATATTGAACTCGATTTAAATAACCCACAATCTATACCATCAGAAAATATTGAAATGATGGAAGTAGCAGGTCCTCGTCAAAAAATTTTTTTTGATCCCACAAAAGTACGTGTAGGCATTGTTACTTGTGGTGGGTTATGCCCAGGACTTAATAATGTTATCCGTTCACTTGTTATGTCTCTTTGGTATATCTACGGAACTCGTACAATTTTTGGAATCCGTAATGGTCTTAAAGGCTTTCTTAAAGAATATGGATTGCCGCCTATTCAACTTACTCCGGATGATGTGGACAATATCCACAGCCGCGGAGGCACGATGCTTGGCTCTTCACGTGGCGGACGTGATCGCATTTTAGATATTGTCAATTGCATCATGAATATGAAACTTGATATACTCTTTATTATAGGCGGTGATGGTACACAACGTGCGGCATTAGCAATTTCACAACAATTACGTGAACGTAAACAAAATATTTCAGTAATTGGAATCCCTAAAACAATTGACAATGATCTGAGTTTTGTAGAAAAATCATTTGGGTTTGAAACTGCCGTAGCCAAAGCTGTAGAAGCCTTAACAGCTGCTCATACAGAAGCATTAGACTCTATCAATGGAATTACTGTAGTTAAAGTAATGGGGCGTGAGTCAGGTTTTATTGCTTGCCATTCTACTTTAGCCTCTAATGATGTGAATTTTACTTTAATTCCTGAAATATCTTTTGATTTACAAGGCCCTAATGGATTCTTAACACACTTAGAACAAAGAGTTATTAGCCGAAAACATGCACTGATTCTTGTGGCAGAAGGAGCTGGACAAGAACATTTGCCACCTTCTAATGAAACAGATGAATCCGGAAATAAAAAATTGCTGGATATTGGTCCCTTCCTAGTGAAAGAAATTAAGAAACACTTCAACAATAAGCCCTATGAAGTAAATGTAAAATATATTGATCCTAGCTATATTATTCGAGCAGCGGCAGCAAATCCGAACGATTCTATTTATTGCTATCGTTTAGGAAATATGGCTGTACATGCAGCGATGTCGGGACGTACGGAAGTTTTAATAAGCAGACTTCATCATCAATTTGTTCACATTCCTATTTCCTTAGCAGTCTCTCGCCGAAATGTTGTTGATATATACGGACCATTATGGAGAGATGTGATTCAAGCTACTGGACAACCAATCAGTATGAAAAATACTGTTGAACCTAAAAGTTAAATTAACAAAAAAAATTGCCGCAAATTGCGGCAATTTTTTTATTTAAAATAAATAAATTTCACTCCACCTGGCAAAGTTTTTTCAAACTTTTTCACACATTCTATAATTTCATTATATGAAGAACTATTTAACACATAAAAAGAAACTGTGGATTCAGCAGGAGTAATTTTTCTTCTTCCTAATTTTAAGTAGCCTATCTTTTTCCAATTAGCAGGAACTGTGGGAAACCAGCTATCATAAATCATTGCTAATTTCACATTATGCTTTATAGCAAGCTCATTCATCCATTGGTTGTTAGAAGATGTTTTGTTAGTTAAAGCAGTTTTAGAAGCTAATCCATATAAATCAAGGACATAATTAGCATTTCTGTACGAAACATATCCTAAATCATTCACTGCTACAGGCCGTTTATAATATTCTGTTGCAAAACGGAACATCTGATATTGTTGCTCATATACATTATTAGAGGCAATTGGCACAGTTATTAAACCTAGAATGTAATTTATACAAATAAAAGATATTGCTGTAGTAATGATAAAGAGAGCTTTGCCAATACCCACAAAATTTTGGAAAGATAAAAAAGAAGAAAAAATGTCTTTAAACAAATATATAATTGTTAAAACAGCTACTCCCCAAATATAAATTTCATACCTATTGTACCAATCATAACGCCCAAGTAATATATGTAAAAAAATTGCAATTGCAATTACAAATGCAAATATTTTCTTTTTATTATGTTGTTTTGTAAAAAAAATAAATGTTAGTAATCCTAATAATGAAAGAACTAAAAAAATTCCTTGCCTATTGTAAAAACTATCCTTAACGTTATATAAAATGGCTTTAATATTTCCATCTGTCGCGATAATCGAGGATTTTACTAATATAGAACTAGGAAAAAATCCAAGTTCCAATTGCCAAAGAAATAGAGAAAATGTTCCTATAAGAAAAGTTAAACTTATACTTAAAAGAATAGCAATTTTATAGTATCTATAGAAGAATAGATATAATATTGCGGCTAAAGAAACTGCGCAATTTTCATATCGAATCAAAGGAGCAACTAAGATTGATAAAATAAGCCAAGGAGAAATTTTATTAGTTTCAATTTCTACAATCAAATAATAGACTATCATTACTACAAAAAATACTTGCCAAGAATGCTCCATTCCAGAAAAAATAAGACCAACGGTATTGGTTGCTAAAATAAGAAGCATTAAAAAAATTGCAATTATTTTATTTTTCAGTGAAGCATTATCTATACAAATAGAGTAAATAAGGATTTTCCAAAAGAAAAAAACTGTACCGATTGCAGCAAAGATATTTAACAAGAAGGGAATATATTCATGATACGGGAAAAACATAAAAATGCTTAAAATAAATGGCCACAATATACTGGAAGAGGGGGCGGAAAACTCATTATAATTCACTCCATAATGACCATGAGAATAAATATTTTCTGCTAAGGCTAAATGAATATAAGGATCATCAAGCGTATAGGTAAGTTGATTAGAATTCAATACCATAATAGATATGAATTCAATAAGTACTGCAACTATCAAAAAACTAATGCCAATGACTAAAGATTTCATAAAATTTTTTTAGAACCTAAAATTATTGTTTTTCAACAGGCTGTGCTAAAAAATTTGATAAATTTTCCTCAGAATAAATACGTAAGGATTCTTCTAAAACCTTTTTAATTATTAAAAAAAATCTAGAATTTTTTCTCAGTGCAATTCCATAATCATAAACATTTGGATAATATTCATACTCTAATGCAAAAGTTTTGCTATTTAATATTTCAGCTATATCATGGGAATATGTTCGATATGGAAACCATATTATATCAGGATTGCGAGAAAAAAGATATTCTGCAGAAAAACCTTTTTGAATAATATTTTTATCATGTAGCCCCACCATGTCAATAATCGTCATAAATGGGAATTTTGAACTTAAGTATCCATATTCCGAAGCGGCAAGAGTAATTTCTTTGGGCAATTTCTGAAGCAATTTAGATATTTCTAATATGCTTTTTTGGCCTAATACAGGAAGTTGCTTTGTACTTATTTTTTTATACTCTATATTAAGAATTGGTGTATGAGAAAAAGATTTCATCATGTTGTTTTGCCAAAAATTTGTGGCAATATTTCTAAATGAAATAGAAATTGAAGGGAGTAGAAAAATAAGAGCTATTATTATTCTCCATCCAATTTTGTGGAAAGAGAAATCTGTTGAATTTTCTGTTTTTTTTGTATTTAAAGCAGTTATTGATATGAAAGCAGCAAAAATAAAAAAGGATAAAGATGGATAATAAAATCGAGAAAAAGATCCCATGATTTGGTTTACTGTAACAAGATAAGAAAATGTTGCAAAAACTGGTATTAAAATCGCAAGCACTTGTTTATAAGAAAAACTTGTTATACTAGCAACAACTACAAGTATAATAGGAACTACAGCGTCACAAAATGGCATCATTGCAAATATGGAATTGGGAGTTCCTAAAAATCCTCTATAAAATCCACTGCTCTTAGCAAAAAATGGTAAGGGAAGTATACTGCCAAATAAAACTTTTTTCATCATCATATCTAACAGTAATATTATAAGAAATATAACTATATATTTTATTACGTAATTCCATAAAGAACGATTTGTTGCTAAAAGAAAAATAGGTGGTAATAATAACGCATATAAACCATTATCCGGACGAGTCAGAAAACTCATATAACCAAAAAGTAAACAAAGTATAAGAGTTAAATTAGAACACCTTCTACTAAAAACTACTACAGAACAAGCAAGTAAAGAATTCATCCATAAAGAAAGAGTTGTTTCCATTCCTGTTACACTATGCGCTTTAAAAGGAGGTAGGAACAAAAGTACAGGAATCACTAATATTGGGATCCAAGAATCTTGAGATATCTGCTTTCCTTGTATCAAAAATCCTAAAAAAACAAGTGTAAAACAAGCAAACAGGCCAAATACAAAAGAAGTTCCTGTAAGTATAACAACATCTGATAAATTTGTTACTCCTCGTAATATTGTAATGATAAATAAATATAATGTACTTGTTATACCATAAGATGGACCATCAGTTGCATTCCAAGAAAATCCATTCCCATTTAGCCAATTCTTGGCATAACGTAAGAACATATAAGAATCATCAAAAATCGATTCATCTAATTCAACAGAACCAATCTTTCCTATATTCATTTTGAGATATGAAAAAAGAACTAATCCACTAAAAATAACAATGACTATTTTTAATATTGGAATTTTTCTCATAAATAATCCTAAAATTTCTATGTTTCCAACTTTTTAACTAGAATTAAAATAGCCTCCAAATTAGTTTGGAGGCCATTTTCTTAATCTTTATATTTTGCTATAAGACGTTGTTGGCAATTGGGACATCTAATATTTTTTCCGACTTTAATAGGAGGTAACTGAAGTTTTTGCGTGCAATTTGGACAACGAAAACGAAATCTTTGTTGGGGAGTAATTTCTTTTGGCCGCCAAAGATAAATAACTTCCAACGTATTGATATTTATACTTTCTTCTTTATTTGGAACAATTTTCTTTTTTTCCTGAAGTTGTTGAATGATTTTTTGTATTTCTGGAAGCATTTTTTTATGAATTTTATTAGCGTATTCTATTTTTTCTTGCCAAATCTTTAATTCTTTATCATTTTTAAATTTAGTAGGAGAAGTAAAAGAAGGATCGCTAATAATTTCTTCAGCATAATTCAAGAAAATGCTTTCCATTGTTTCTTGACATTTTTCAGGAGTTAATCTTTGTTCTGGATCATGCTCCATCATTTGGTAAGCTAATTCATCAAGAGTTTCAAGTAATGGTGTATTCCCAAGAATATCGCAAACATGTGGACGATGCCCCATAACAATTTGTCCCATAACTTCAGCAATATTTTTTCCTTTAACTGGAGGTTTTCCAGTAAGCATATTGTAGAAAACTGCACCAAGTTGATAAATATCACACTGACAAGTAAGAAGTTTCGATGGAGAAAATTGTTCTGGTGCAGCATAGTAGATTGAACCAGCAAATTCTCCTTTGAGTGCAATTTCTTCAGCACTCATCGGGCGGTACCTTTCTTTCAGCCCCTCAGCACGCGTTTTTTCTTGTTCCATCAAACTGTTGATACGCCGATAAAAATCATTTATTTGGACAGAAATTTCTTCAAATTTTTTATCTTCAGCAGTAAGATTGATTTGCTTGATTCGTTCTCGTAGTTTTTTTAGTTGGACTTGAGATTGCTCTCTTCTATTACTAATGCTCAAAAATTCTGTATCTACTAACCTTAAAAGGCGTCGGCGTTCCTCATTAAGTTGATTTCCTGCTTGATCAATTGTAATAGCTAAACCAAAATCTGAAAGCTTTGGAATTCCTTCACCGTCAATTAAAATATTTTGTGGTTTAATATCACGATGCACAATCCCTTTGCTTTTTAAACGATGCAATGTTTGCAACATGCTATATACAATATACAAAGAAATACTAGGAGTAAGACGATTTTGGGGAAAACGATGGGAGAATTGTTCCATATTTCCTAAAGAAGCATACTCTAACATTAAGTAATATCCAACACGTTCTTCTTGTCCGGAAGAATTATCATCAGCAGTTGCTAAAAAACTACCCTGTTGGACCATTCCAATTACATTTTTATTAGCTTCTGGTTCCTGTGCTAAATTAGATAAAAGACGGGATTCATAAATTAAAGATTCCTCACGGCCTTCAAATGCTACTTTTACTACGAATTCTGTACCTTTTGGAACTTGTGCATATACACATTCTTTGCCATCAGCTCCTTGACGAACACAAAGATATGGTTTAAATTTTGTCCTTGCCCAATAATTTTCAGGTCGTAAAAATATAATTGTTTCATCTTTAGTTGTCAGCTTTAAAACAGCAGCCATACCACCATGATCAAAACGGCTAATTTCATAATCGCCTTGAAAAAACTCTTTGACCTTAGAAACTCCAGAACGCTTCCGTTCATAATCTTGTAAGGCTAAAAGGTTGATCATAAATCGAATATTTTTAAGGCTACTATTTTTTTGCGACTCAAGCTGAAAATGCTTTCCCTGTTCCCAACCGTGTTCCTTTACAAGTTTAAACCAAGCACGCGTTTGGCAAGGATTTTGAAAGTTAATTTCTAGAGGAATATTTTTATTATACTCAATTCCTTCAGCTTCATTATCTTCTAATTCATTTTCAAGCCCAGAATCTGCCATACCAACTTTCATATCTTCAACATCATATAGTTGGGTTTTTTCTGGAATATATACTTTCTTTTTTCCAACTTTTTCTTGGTCTGTAGCAGCATCTTGGTTATTTTCGCTTGTATTTTGCTCTGGAGTAAGAGATTGATCTTTTAAATCAAACTTTTGTGTGGCTTGGTCATTGAGTTTGAATTTTTCAGTTTTATTTTTTGAAGAAGAATCTTCTGGCTCTAAACGCTCCATTGCTTCTTCTTGAATGTCCATTAAAGTATCGAAAACTGTATAAACTCCAGCATTTTTTGAAATATTTTGATGTTGTTCAGGTTCTTCTATCTGTTCTTGGATATTTTCTTGAACACAAGTAATCATGCTTTTATTTGCAGTTGAAAAATTAGGCAATCTGGCTAAAGCATTTTGAATTTTATCTTCAAAATAATTAAAATATCTTAAAGTTTTAGCAAGCTCCAGATCCACGCTAAGAAAAGTTTTTTCACTATTCTCAGTTTCTTTAAAAACCCAACATTCACGACGCAAAACTGTTTGCAAATAATCTAATACTAATCCCTTATAAACACTAGGAAATGTAATTGTAAGAGCTGATAAAACTGTATTATCTTGCTTTAAGCTACGAACATCAGTTGCTAACAAAAGTGCTCTTTGTAGAAATTCTGGTAATTCTGCAGGAAGATGTTGATAATCAGGAGCAATCTCTGTTACTTCATCAACAATATCAATCTTGGCAATATCAAATTCAGCATCTATTCCTTCTGGATGCTCGACTAATTGAGAAGATGTTCCAGTATCCTCAGTAATTTCTGGAGGAAAAAAATTAGCAGGGGTATTTGTTACTCCAGCAGCTAAAGTTTCTGAATCTTCTGGAATTTCCATTGTAATTTCATTAGAATTTTTCATCTTAGCTGCTACAGAATCTTTATCTAAAAGAACCATGCTAGTAGTAGTCAAACAGGCTTTAGAAAGATTAGTTGGTTTAGTAGGTGATTTAAGTAGCTCATCTAATTTTTGAAGTTCTAGATTAGATTGAGAAGTTTTATCTTGAGGCATACTCAAATTTTGTTTAGCAATTCTTAATGCAGCAACAAATCCCATAGGATCTTGATAGCGTTGGTCGGGATCTTTTGATAATGTTTTATTTAAAATTTCTTTTACAGGATTAGGCAAACTTTGAAGATCATAGTTAGATGGAGTAATATATTTTTTTATATCTGGAGTATCTGAAATAGGCAATTTTCCTGTAATCATTTTATAATAAATTACACCTAAAGCATAAATATCTGAACGAATATCAGATTTTTTTCCTTCAAATTGTTCCGGAGCAATATAATATGCCTCGGTTGGCGGTAACATAAAATCTACCAGTTTTAGAATATCATTACCAATCATAATAATATTATTGGGCTTTAAATTTTTATGCCGCACATCAAAATTATAAGCAGCCTGTAATCCTAATGCAATATTCATCATAATTTCAGTTGCAATAATAGGAGAGAAGGCACCTTCTTTAATACGATCTTCTAAACTTTCCCCTTTAATCCATTCTCTAATCATAAAAGGACGCGGTTGATAATCTACTTGAAAAATTTTAGCAACATAAGGATGTTCAATTTGTTTAGCAGCTTCGGATTCTGTTAATATTTTCTTTATAAATTTAGGATTTATTGTTAATAAACTTTCAAAATATTTTAGAACGCACCTACCATAAACTGGATGTTGAATTAAATATAGAGTGCCAAGATTGCTTTTCCCAAGTTCACGTTTTATCTTACATCCTTTAAGATTTTTTTCCAACCATCGAATATCTTTTTCATTAGCCATATATATCTCTTTCATCCGATATATTCTTGTTATAAAACTAACAACTATTATACACTATTTACAGTAGTTTGTAAACTACTTTTATTTTGCTTTAGAAAACTAGATATTTATAGAATTTTAGACTTGGATAGTCCAAAAAAAATAGGCTTCAAATTCTCTTAAAAGAATCTACATTTTTTTGTTGCGAAAAAAAAGATACATGTTAAAATAAACACGCCTTTTATCAAAGTAAAAATTTTCTCTATTGCGCCCAATTTTTTCTTTATAAAGTAATGCAAATTACTATAAAAAAAAGACTTGAAGCAAAACAGAAAAACGTAGATATTTAATTTAATAAACAACTTGGATGTTAATATATTTTATCAAAAACTAATGAAACCAGAACATAAAAAAATTGTTATAGAAGAAGTTATTCGTAGAATAATTGCTGATAAAATTTCTACCGCCAACTCATATCCTTTGGAAAATATTGTAAATGATACAATCTACCACGAACGAAAACGTTTAGACAGCACTCGTGCCAACAGAAAGACAAATCTATCTATTCAATATTGGAAACGAATGAATAAACGCATGCACGAATCACCTACTCTAGAACAAAAAAAGGAATTGATTGCGGAAATATCTAGGAACTTCGTTGGTGAAATTATAGGAAATTTTAATCCACAGGTCTATAACTTTAGTACAAAAGCATTGCCTATTTTATTAAGCTTATTTTTAAACGCTATATCCCCACGAATATTTTCTTCACATTTTCCCCATCTTCCTAATTTAGACGATCGACTAATTATATGTGGAGAAGTTGATCTCATCCGTTCACTTTCTAATCTTGGAACAATTATTTTAGTACCAACACATGCCAGTCATTTAGATTCTATTGTTGTTGGCTGGGCATTACATAAAATAGGACTCCCTCCATTTATTTATGGAGCTGCTATCAATTTATTTAGGAAATGGCCTTTTGGTTACTTTATAAGTAATCTTGGTGCGTACCGAGTTGATCGACAAAAGACCGCCTCTTTATATAAAGATGTCTTAAAAGAATATACTACATGCACTTTAGAAATGGGATATAATAATTTATTTTTCCCTGGAGGAACACGCTGTCGATCAGGAGAAATTGAACCTCATATAAAACTAGGATTATTAGGGACAGGATTACGAGCGTATATAAATAATATAAATAATAATAAATCAAAACCCAACATATATGTTATTCCTTGTACAATTTCTTATCAACTAGTTCTAGAAGCAGAATCCCTTATCCAAGAACAACTAAAAGCCATTGGCAAATCTGAATACATTTTAGAAGATGATGAATTTTCTCGTTTAGTACGTTTTATTAACTTTCTTACAGGAGTTTTAAGACTTGATTCACGTATTTACATTCGCTTTTGTCCAGCAATGGATGTTTTTGGAAATCTTGTAAATTTGCAAGGACTTTCTTATGATAAACGTGGTCGCGTAGTTGATATAACCCGCTATATCTCATCTGGAAACAAAATCTCTCCCGAACCACAAAGAGATATGCAATATACTCGAGAATTAGGTGAAGAAATCTGCAAAAGCTATCTAAAAAATAATGTAATTATGAGTACTCATTTAGTAGCTTTTGTCATCCATGAGTTATTAGAAAAGCATAATCCTGAAAAAAATTTATATACCCTTTTGCGTACAGGGGGTAAAGAAGAACAAATTTCTCTTTCAGAAATCTACAAAACTATTGAACGGATTTTAGCAAAGCTCAAAAAATTAGAAAATCAAGGAGGAATTTGTTTAGACGATCAAATGAAAACGATGAGTGTAGATAAAATTTTTGATGAAGCACTTCATCATTTTCAAATCTATCATAGTAAAAATTTACTCGAACGAGTAGGTGATTGGGTAAAACCTGCAGATCGCAGTTTACTATACTATTATCACAATCGTTTGAAACACTATAGTTTGGAAAAGGAAATCAAGGGATAATTATGCAAGGCTATGATAGTATTGGTGTGGTAGGAGCAGGAAGTTGGGGAACTACAATTTCTCATCTTTTAGGAAAACATGGGCAAAGAGTCCTATTATGGACAAAAGAATCAGATATTATTGAAGATATTCGACAAAATCATCGTAATAGCAAATATACTTATGATTTTCCACTGTCTGAAAAGATTTTTCCTACTTCTGATTTAGAACAAATTGCCAAACGCTGTGAAATTATATTTGTTGCTGTTTCTTCACAAAATTTTCGAGAAACTGTTTATCAATTAGGAAACTTTGTTCATGGCGATCAAATTTTAATTTGCGGCGGACAGGGATTAGAAGCTAACACTCATTCCTTGATGAGTCAGATATTACGAGAAGAAACCTGCGTGAAAAAAATTGGAGTATTTTCTGGTCCAAATTTATTTCAAGAAATTTTAAAAGGTAGCCCAAGTGCAGGTGTCATTGCCAGTAATTATCATGAAGTAATTCGTAAAAGCATTCAAATTTTTTCTACACCTGATTTTAAATTATATGGAAGTGAAGATGTTCCAGGAGTAGAATTAAGTGGAATTATTAAAAATGTCATTGCAATAGCAGCTGGGATTTCTGATGGAATTTTTTTTGGAAATAACACAAAAGCACTCATTATCACCAGAGGCATTTCAGAAATGGCACGCATTGGTTTAAAATTTGGAGCAAAGCCAATTACATTTACAGGTTTAGCAGGTATTGGAGATCTTATTGTTACATGCTCAAGCAAACTTTCTCATAATTACCGTGTAGGATATTATCTTGCACAAGGACAAAGTTTATCTCAAATTCTGAAAGAAATGGGCAGTACTGCCGAAGGTATAGAAACATCCAAAGTGTTGCATGAATTTGCGGATAAATTCAAGATTTCCCTTCCAATTATTGAAGGGGTATATCAAATAATATATCAAAACCGCGTTATTTCTGATGTTGTTGCAGAGCTAATGGCAAGAATGTCTCAATTTGAATTTGACCCAACATTATCTACAGAATTAAGTTAAAACTTTTTTTGATAAAATTTATTCTCTTGGAGAAGATAAATGGCAACTAAAGAAATTACTTCGCAAAAAGAAGATTATGCGAAGTGGTACACAGATGTAATTGAAGCCGCAGAAATTGCGGATTACGCACCAGTAAAAGGGTGCATGGTTATCCGGCCTTATGGTTATGCAATATGGGAAAATATTCAACATAATTTAGATGCTAAGATAAAAGAAACTGGCCATCAAAATGCTTATTTCCCTCTATTTATTCCTAAATCTTTTTTAAGCAAAGAAGCAAGCCACGTAGAAGGATTTGCTAAAGAATGTGCAGTTGTTACGCATTCACGATTAAAATCGGTAACAAATCAAAGTGGAAAAACAGAAATTGTTGTAGATCCAGAATCTAAACTTGAAGAAGAATTGATAGTTCGTCCCACCTCTGAAACTATTATCAATGCGATGTTTGCTAAATGGGTACAATCTTGGCGTGATTTGCCATTGTTGATTAATCAATGGGCAAATGTTGTACGTTGGGAAATGCGTACACGATTATTTTTACGTACTGCAGAATTTCTTTGGCAAGAAGGGCATACTGCACATGCCACAAAGCAAGAAGCTGAAGAAGAAGCTCGTAAAATGCTTAACGTTTATCGCGATTTTGTTGAAGGTTATATGGCCGTACCAGTTATTACAGGAGAAAAGACTCCAACTGAACGTTTTGCCGGAGCAGATACAACCTATACTATTGAAGCTATGATGCAAGACAGAAAAGCCCTACAAGCAGGGACTTCCCATAATCTTGGACAAAATTTTGCTAAAGCCTTTAATACTCAATTCCAGGACAAAGAAGGAAGCATGTCTTATGTTTGGCAAACAAGCTGGGGTGTATCCACACGCTTAGTTGGTGCCTTGATCATGACTCATGGAGATGATAAAGGTGTTGTTTTACCTCCTAAATTAGCTTCTATTCCTATTGTAATTGTTCCAATCTATCGTACAGATGAGGAACGTTCTCAGTTATGCCAAGCAGCATATACTTTACAAAAACGTATTGGTGTAAAAGTTTATGTAGATGATCGTGATCAAATGAAACCCGGACGCAAATTTTTTGAATGGGAAAAGAAAGGTGTTCCATTACGTTTAGAACTTGGTCCACGCGATTTAGCCCAAAATCAAATTGTTTGTGTCAATCGTGTTACTGGTGAAAAGAAAAATTTAGGAATTGAAGAATTCTGCCAAAACTATCAACAAATGCTTGATCAAATTCAACAACAAATTTTCCAAAAAGCCTGCGATTATAGAAAGCAATATAGTTTTTGGCTGGATGATTACTCAGAATTTAAAAATAAAATTGAAGAACCTGGTGGTTTCTTTTACGTACATTGGTGTGGAAATAGCGATTGCGAAGCTAAAATTAAAGAAGAAACAAAAGCCACAATCCGATGTATCCCTCTGGATGCTAAGGAAGAAGAAGGAAAATGCATCTATTGTCAAAAAACCAGTCATAAACGTGTAATCATAGCAAGAGCTTATTAACACTAAAATTGTGGCATATCGTATAAACGATATGCCACAATTTTTTTTTGATTATAATTTTCGCTATAAAAAGCGATTTTCAACTATCTCTTAATTTTGATATTCTTTAATCACACCAGTGCGTTCATTGAATTCTTCGATCTTGTGATCCCATTCTTCAACTTGACTATATTGGCGTTTCCAATAGTTGAGATCGTACCATTGAGCATCAAGTTCTTCAACAGTTTTATTTTGTTGCTCTACCCAAGTAAAGTATTTTAAATTATGGACACGTTTCTTGTCATAATAACCTAACTCAATCATCTGATCAATCCCAATATCCATAAGATGTCCATCATAATCTCGAATCGCAAGGCGTTGTGTATATTCTCCATGATGTTGACATTCTTCTGCTAAACGAGATTGATACATTTCCATAGAGTCTGTTGCCACTGTAAAAATCACATCGTCTTCTGTCATTTCATAATATTTCGCCAATTTAATACTACCCATTAAGTTAGCAATACCAGAAATACCAAGTAGATGAAGTTTTGCAACTAATTCAGCAGGTACACCTTGAGAAATCAAGTACTCTTTGCCTTCTGCTTCATTAAATAAACGCATAAGACGTATATTGATTTCATCGTCTAACCCTGCCATAACATCCATATTACGAATGTTCATTATCCATGGCACATGTTTATCGCCAATACCTTCAATACGATGCGCACCATAACCATTGTAAAGTAGTGTAGGGCATTGTAATGCTTCACCAGCACACACTTTCATATTAGGATATTGTTCTCGCAAATATTCTGCGCATCCCAGTGTTCCAGCCGAGCCTTGAGTTAAAAAAATTCCACTAAAACGAGCATTCGGAGCTTTTAAACTTTTAAAAACGTCCTGCATTATCGGGCCGGTAACAGCATAATGCCACATTGGGTTTCCAATTTCAGCAAATTGATTCAATGTAACAATTGCATCACCACGTTCTCGTTCAAGCTCTTTAGTCTTGTCATAAATTTCTTTTACATTACTTTCGCAACCATGTGTAGCGAAAATCTCTGAGCCAACTTTATTCAGCCAATCAAAACGTTCTTTAGACATTTGCTCTGGTAGAACAGCAATTGAAGCACAGCCTAATAGATAAGAATTATAGGCACCACCACGGCAATAGTTGCCAGTAGAAGGCCAAAGTGCTTTTTGTGTAGTTGGATCGAATTTTCCACTAATCAATCGTTCTACTAATGGGCCAAATGTTGCTCCAACTTTATGAGCACCAGTTGGAAAAAATTTCCCAAGAAGCATAACAATTCTAGCTTTTGTACCAGTTAATTGGGATGGAAATTCTATATAATTAGGACTCCCAAATCCTCCACCATGCGCAACAGGCTCATTATTCCATGTAATACGGAAAAGATTAAGGGAATTTAAATCCCATAAACCAATATTTTTGAGCTTATCTTTAATTTTAGCAGGAATCAAATCGGGATTACGCATTTGTTTATAAGTTGGGATAATAATATGGCGTTCCCGACAACGTTGAATAGTATTTTCTAAAACTTTTTTTGGATCTCTTGTCATTATTTTTTTACCTTGATAAACGTTCAAAAAATAGCAGAATAGTCAACATAATGATAGTTCAATTTATATAGAAAAAGAAAAAAACATATTATTTTTTTAAGAAAAAAATTCTTAAATTGTTTAATCTGTTTTCTCTGTTTTTTTAATCTTTACAGATTTATTATTTTTTGTGGATTGATTCATTTTCTTCTCATATTTTTGAAAAATATCCAAAGAAGAATGTGCTTTATGAAGAGCATAATATAAAGAATTTGGGCTATTATTAAATTTATGGTATTCGTGCCACTTTTCTAGCTTTAAATTATGTAAATAACTACAGCCTAGATATGTTAGAAATAGAGTAATGAAGAATAATACTATTTGAATAAGAATTGACTGTAATTTTTGCAATGCCAATATTTTTCTTAATCGAATTGTAAAAATTTCTGTTTTTTTTGAAATTTTTTGAAAAGTGTTGATTAACCAAGCATATTTATATCTTTGTACATTAGTTGATGGCTCACAAAGAAAACAACGAAGAATTTCTGCCATCTCCTCTGCATTTTGAAAGCGAAAAGAAGGGTGTTTGGCTAATGACTTCAGTACCAAATCATTCAGTTTTCTTGGGATATTAGTATTTATCTGTTTGGGAGGCATAGGTTGAACATGCAAAATCTGATGAAAAAGTTGAGCAATTGTTTCCCCTTGAAAGGGAACCATTCCTGTAAGCATTTCATACAAACATATTCCTAAACTATAAATATCACTACGACCATCTATATAAGGAATTCCTTGTATTTGCTCTGGACTCATATAATTTGGAGTTCCCAAAATAATTCCTGTAGTTGTCAGTTTTGCCATCCATTCTGGTCGTGCTAATCCAAAATCTGTTACCATAACAAGTTCATTCGTAACCATGATATTATTAGGCTTAATATCACGATGAATAACTCCATGTTGATGGGCATGATTTAAGGCTAAAGCGACTTGAAAAGCAATTTGAGTAGCTAGCCGAATTGAAATTTTATCCCGTTGTAATTTCAATATATTGGATAGAGAAGTTCCAGCAATCAAAGGCATAACATAATAAGGAGTATTTTGATATTGACCGACTTCTAAAATAGGAATAATATTTCTATGAGAAAGTGCTTGACAAGCATTGATTTCTACATGAAAACGAGTTACCGCAGCTAAATCCATACTTAAGTTAGGATTTAACAATTTTATAGCAACTAATTGTTGTGTAACAACATCTTTTGCTTCTACAACAATTCCCATACC
Source organism: uncultured Planctomycetota bacterium (assembly GCA_964585305.1). Taxonomy (GTDB): domain Bacteria; phylum Planctomycetota; class Uabimicrobiia; order Uabimicrobiales; family JABWCH01; genus CAZPDM01. Next base: position 17,229 of record CAZPDM010000018.1, read on the forward strand.
TCCTCGTCCAATTTCTTGGATAATTTCAAAATGATCAAGTAATTTGGGCCAGCTTTTTTCTAAATCAAGCATCTTTTAACCTTGTACTTGAGTTGATTCATCTAATCTTCGAGCGTACTCTAATAAAAGGAACTCTACAGGATGGTTCATTGTAATTTGAGGAGATGAAATAGCCTCATGAAATTCAAAAGTTCCTTCCACCGAATCCATAATTGAAAAAAATGCTGCAATACCTTGAAGTTCAAGAAATGCAGAATGAATAATTGTTCCGTTATAAAAATATATCTTTCCTATGCCTAAAGATGTCTGTAAACAAAATTCTCCAGTTTTTTCCTCTGTTCCTAAAATCTGTAAAACTGTAGGAAGATTGAGAGTCTTAAGACTTCCGTTTAGAGCAGAGTCAGATGCTTTACGTCTCATGGTACTTGCATTGATACGAATAGTATCATGTACAGAGGTTTCTGTATGAGATTTTGTCTGTGAAATTGGAATATTGCCTTCATAAAAAAATAGCAGATTATTTCCAATTGAGATCATGTCTCCATCATGCAATTCAGATAACGTAATTTGTTGGCCGTTGATAAGAGTTCCATTCGCGCTATTTAAATCTTCTATAATAAATTTTTGGTTTTCCCAATGAATTTTCGAATGAAATCGTGAGACATCTTGATAAGGAAGAACAATTCTATTAGCAGAATCTCTTCCAATAGTAATCTCACGAGTGCGTGAAAGTGGAATAGGAACAGAAGGAGGATTAACTAAATAACATACAAGTTCATTAGAGTTTGGCATTTTCTTTCCTCTTAAATACAAATCAATTCAATATGCTAGGTTAGCATATTTTATATATTATAGCAACTTGCTAGAATATTGCAAGTTTTTTGTTTCCTTTTGTAACATACTTGTTTGTTTTTTCTTAAATTTCATTGATAACCAATAATATTGACCTTAAAAAATTAAAGTTATTTCCCCCCCAAAAAACATTTCATATAAAAATTCTATTGATTCTAATCTCTTATTTTACAATAACTTTAACTTTAAAATACTAACAAAAAATTTACAAATCTTTTTCTCATCAATACAAAAAATTGAAAATAATAAAATAAAATTTATTAAAAATAAAAACGGAACGATTTTTGCTATAAAATTTAATTATCTATAATGATTTATTTTATTTTATAAATTTCTATTGCGTTTCACTTGAATTCGTGATACACTAAATATTACTGGTATAAACCAGGATATTTTAAACGTTTAAGATATTTAGGAGAATTATAATGAAGAAATGGATTATTCTTTTAGCATTAGCATTTGTATGGTTTCCAGCATTTGCTCAAGAGACTACAGAAGAACTAACTCCAGACACTGTGCTATTCATCGAAAATGAAGGTGCAGTACAAATTATGACTGCCGACGAAGTTTGGCAAAACTTAGAAGCACAACAAGCTGATTTGCAAATTACCCATGGTGCTTATGCTGTTAGTGAAGATGAATTTTATGTTCCTATGTCACTAGCAGATCAACAAAGCCTCAATCAACAAGGTACTTTGGACATTACAGCCGGTGAGTTAGGTGTTACTGGCGACAGCCGCGGCGATGCCCTTGAAAAAAGCTACTATGGGGAATGGGGTATTAAATCTGTTTTCTCTGCCTATATTGATGCTTTAGCAAAAATTTATGGCGATGCTGCAACCCGTACTTTTGAAGCCCATCTTTATGCTGGCGGATATGTTTTCACCAAAAATTTCAAAGCTGTAGAATTTGATGCCAACATGAGAAATAATGGCACCCAACCTACTGCTAGCACTTCTTGCAAGATTTTTGGCTATACTCTATTCAATGTACAGGATGTAAAACTTTATATTGAAAAGTCCTGGAACAAAGAATGGAGCGCGACCAAGAGATTTATGATTGGTCCGATTCCAGTATCCGTAACTGGTACCATTGGCGGTACATTGGGTTTCAATGCTAGTATTTCTTTGACCGACGATGGCTTGGGCATCCAAGGCACCGTTGTTCCTTATCTTAATACCTATGGCAAGGCTGAAGCTGCTGTAGATATTTGGATTGCCAAAGCTGGTGTTGAAGGCGAAATCATTCTGTTGAACAACCGCTTAGTCATCATTGCTAGTGTAACTTATATTCCTGATGTTAGCATCCTCGAACTTGCGTTACGCATCGATGATAGTCTTGAAGCACTTTCTGGTAAGATTTCCATTTTTGCTGCTATCCGCAAACCTTGGGGTGGATGGAAGAAATACTCCTATACACTATTCCAATGGACTGGTATTAAAAAAGAATGGAACTTACTCAATCTAACCAAAACAGTTGAATTATAATTAAACTAATTCAAACTTTTGTTGTAGTAAAAAATGTCAACGCACATCATGTGCTTGACATTTTTTTTTAGCTAGATTTGTTCTAAAGTTAACTTATTTGCTAACTTGAACTGGGAAATTGGCGTTTTATATAGCGAGGAATAAATAATTATGAAAAAAAATATTATAATAGGTATGTTGCTGTTTATATCTGTCATTGCTATTGGATTATGTATTTTCCTCATGTCATCAGAAAATGTTGATAACAAAACAGCACCAACCATCATCCCTAATAAACCCACAAATACACCTTCGGCATTTCTACCAATAATACGGTATCATTATTCTCCTGGCGATTTGCTGGTGTTTAAAACAAAATACCAATCACATGCTCAAATTCAAAAGAAACAAATAACCCAAGATATGGTAGATATGATTATAGAAGGAAAATTACAACAACGCATTTATGAAGTTAAAGGGCAGAACATCTTTGCAGGATTTACATTAAATCCTTCTATGGTAACAATTACTGCCGCGGATAAAAGTTTTATTCAACAAATGTTTAAAGTATTACAAACAGAAGTCTTTGTAAGTTTTAATACACAAGGAATTATTGAACGCTGGTTTTTCCCAGAAGAAATTCCAGCAGATTTACGCAATACAATGAAAAGTCTTTTACTCAATATTCAAGTAATTTTTGGCAACGAAGAAAAGTCAGAATGGACACATAAAGAAAACGACATGAACGGGACATATTTAGCAAATTATAAAGCTGCCAAAGCTGCTAAAACAGGCCAAATTTTTCTCTTCAAACAAAAACTAGAATATGTAAAAGATGAAGAAAATGAACGTCCTGCTAAAATTTTAATGGCCCGCGGAACAATCAAACTTGATCCTAAAGGAAATCATATTCAAACACTATCTTGGAAAGAAGATGTAGAACAACATGCTATGGAATTTATAAACAAAGGCCAAGTAGAAATTTCCTTGCAACTCGAAAATAAAACTAATGAAGCTACTCTTGTACAAGGAATGAATGAAAAATTAAAGAAAGGCAATTTCTATATTACAGCTTCGCATAAAATTGAAGGAGAAGCTGAAATGAGAAAACGCCGACTTGAACGAATTGTCGGAAAAAAAACATGGGCTGATTTGCAAAATGATATGGCAAATTTACGAAAAACTTTAACACCAGATAAATCAGAATCCAAAGAACGAAACGAATTTTATCGACAATTAGGAGCTTGGTTAGAACTACATCCTGAAAATATTTCTGATATAGTTAAAGACTTGCTTAATGTTACCAAACTTGATCCAACAACTGGAGCAATTCTCAGCGCATTGACAGATGTCAAAGATCCCGCAGCCCAAGCGGCATTAGCTGAAGTTATTCAAAAACGAATGGACAACCCTAATCTTGTTGCAATGGCTGTATCTTGTTTAACATTATTAACCGATCCAAATGAAGCAAGTATTCAGCTTGTACAAAATCTTCATCGTACCAGTCAGGATGAACAAATTAAAGGAGCTGCAACATTAGCTCTGGGGGGGATGATTGGAGAAATTAGGAAAAAAGATCCTAGCCAAGCCACTGCATTGATCTATGATATGGAAAAAAATCTCCAAAGCGCATCAAATTTTAATCAGAAAAAACTGTATCTTGAAGCTCTTGGAAATGCAGGAAGTTCTTCTAGTCTAACTTATATCAACCAATGCCTTCAAGATTCTGATGATGTTATTCGTTCAACTGCTGCTGCCTCTTTACGTTTTATTGACGATCCTCAAGCAGATATTATCCTTGCCCAAGGATTACAAAATAACACTGGATTTAATATAAAAAATAGCATTTTGGACTCACTTAGTTATCGGAAACCAAGCCAAGTGGTTTTTAACAGCTTACAAGAAAATTTAAGAGTTGAAGACTCTGAAAACCTTCGTGTGAAAAACTTGCGTTTATTATGGCAAATGCGTAAGCAATTTCCTCAAGCAGAAGGTATTGTAAAACAATCCGGGATTAGTGATAAATCTGCTAAAGTTCGCCAAATGGTGCAAAGTATGATACTTGTTGATCGCGAATAAAAAAATATTTTATTTTTGCAATTGGTTATAAAAAGATTATAATACTTAAAAATTTTGTAACCAATTGCAAAATTCCAAAGTTTTTATAACTCTGGAATTTTGATAAGTGGAGCACAAAGTTATGTATAAGTTATGGAATCAAATGCACTGGTCATATTATTGTCTATTTTTTAGCATTTTATGTATTTGGATTTTGCCAACTATTTTCCCTTCGGAAGTTTCTGATCAATGGATGCATTCTCCTACATGGAAAAATGGTTTATTTTTTGGCACGTACTACCAACAAAATCTTTTAGTGGTAGTTTTACAAGCAGCAAAACAGAGTTTGTATTTAAGCATCACTGCAATATTTTTTAGCTTAATAATAGGAATAATCCTATCTTTTTTAGATTTTTTAGACTCTACACATAAATTTATCCATATTCTACTAAAAATATTTGTTTATTTTCCGCGTCTTTTTTTCCTTTTAATTTGGTGCATTGCGTTAGGGTTACACGAACCATCCCAACTTAAATGGAATTCTATAACTTATCTAATCTTAGGATTAGGAATCAGCGGAGGGATTTTTCTATCCGCTCAAACCCAACCAGAAATTGAAAAAATAAATAAAAGTCTATTTGTTTATGCAGCAGAAAGTGCAGGACTCTCTAAAATAAAAATATTCTTTCGGCACATTATGAGTAACTGTTTAGGTTTTCCTTTTGCCGCAGTAAAGCAAATACGAGATAACTTAGTTGTCCTTTCTTTTTTAACATTCATTGGGGTCGTTCATCTCCAGCCAGAAGATTTAGGAGCCTTTTTGTGCTTGCTTTATAATAATCCAGAATCATTCTATCAAGGGTGGTGGATATTATTTTTTCCATGTATTATGCTTGTTTTTCTTATTTGGATTTGGGATACTATTGCGAAACAAATTTATAATAGATTATCTCTCAAAAAAAATTAGCAAATTATTTAACTAAAGGAGTTTTTGTGGATACTAATTTCATCAATATTGAGCAGTATCACCATTTTTCTTTGGGACGTATTGCGCTTACACGTGGTTTGATCACTGCCGCTCAGGTCTTAGAAAGCATTAAGATTCAACATAATAATCCATCTAAAAAGATAGGAGATATATTAGTCCAAATTGATGCGATCACCGATTTTCAATTACAAGAAATGCTTACTTTCCAAAAAAAGATATTAAGTAATATTAGTTCTTGGAAATATATACCAGATTCTATTTTTAAAGGCCATGTTTATTTTGCCCAAGAATCTGAAACTCATATTACATCGAGCCAGATTAAAAAAGCGGAATCTGTTGGATACCAAGAATTTCTTACAACAAATAAAGTTACTCCTTTGGCAAAAATTCTTTCAGAACAAGACTCCAGTTTAATTCCTGAGTTAAAAAACATATTTTTTACCATGAACTTATTTATCATGGAATGTCCATGTTGCCATAGAATCTATGGATTGTTTGATAATAAAGATGCTCATGACAGTTTAGTTTGCCCAGTTTGCTGGACAGTAGAATTAGAATTGAAACACCCTGGCCAACTTTTAACAAAATTTGATTCTAATACCCTCAAATCCACACTTATAGAAACTTCTCATGCAGAATTAAAAGCGTTAGAGATTCCTGTAGATAAAATTATTATTCCACATCAATCTCCAGGATTTGTTCTAGTTTATGAAATGCTTAAACGAATAGAACCCGATCATCGTGAAGGAATGACTCGAAAATTTTCTTCTGACTATCGTACTATTAAGCTAGTTTTTAGCGACATGGCCTCTCAATTTTTTGAATATTCCAAAGAAGAAATTGAGCAATCTCCTAAAAAAACAAGCGAACTTGCGTTTTCTCAAGATATTCCTCAATCGAATAATGAGGCAGCAATAGTCAATGGAACACAAATAAATTCCTCTGATAATCAAGAAACAAGAAAGATTGATAATCCTGCAGCAGAAAATGCTGGAGCAAATCAAAATACTACATCATCTCCAAATCCTGAAGTAAAAGAAACTCCACTGGAATACATGGGACATAAACTTGATCTTCCTTTCCACGAATCGCCTAAAACGCAAATGCGTGTTTTAAAAAAGAATTCTCTCTCTGCAAAAGCTAAGCTAAGCAGCAAAACAAAAAAACTTTTCTTGCTGTATATTGTATTTTCATGTATATGTTTTTGGGGAGTATATAAAATATTGCCTTCTCATCAAACAACTCCAACAACTCCCTCATCAATACCTACACCAACAATAACTCCTGCAACCCCATCTCCTAATGTACAATCTACTCCAGAACCTTCTAATATATCCATAGTTGCTAAAACATCCTCTACAGAAAAAAATATAGAAAAAACTTCTGAAAAAAATTCTTCAACAAAAAAAGAAAGCACATCAAGCAGTGCAAAAATTGGATTAGACAATGTAGCAGAAAAACGTCTGAAAATTTTAATGCCTAAATTTCTTATGCTTGCTAATCTTTTAGAAAAGGATATTAAGAGCTTTTTAGAAAAAAAAGACTGGAAAAGTTATAAAAATAGCTATGCTTCTTGGAAAGAAATTTATAATCATTATATTATAAAAAATTTGCCAGTTAAAGACGGGAACTATACATCGGCAATGGCAGATAAAGTGAACAAAATACACCAACTGCGACAAAACATAGAACAATCCGCTCTTACAATTTTCCAATATTTAGAAGCTAATTATGGCAAAGCACCCGAAGCAAAATCAGCTGCAGATGCAAACAAACCAATGGAAAAATTATTGATGGAAATAATGAAAAACTCAAAAGCCTATTCAACAATCCTAGAAAGCCAAACTCTTTTTAATGACTTATCCGACAAAGATAATAAGATTGAAATTTTTACAGAATTTTTCAAAAAATAAAAAAATTCTCTATTTATTCATGAATGGAAAATTATATGAAAAATATATTTTTAATATTCTTTCTAATTTTAAGTCTATTTATTTTTGCTGAAGATAAGGACAAGGAGAAAGAGCCTACCCCACCAGTAAGTGTAGAAAATCTTTTGGGTTCAATCTCTTCCGATTTTGAAGAAGAGGAAACGGAGATTGCATCAGATTATGTTAATGCTAACATTGCAGCAGCTTCAACTGCAATGGAAATTTTACTTAACTTAAAAGATAAGCCTTCTCAAACAGTTTCCACAGCAATGCAAGTAGCTGGGCCAATCATTGGCTCCCATCGCTTAGGACCTGCGCAGACAGTAACTTCATGGTCAAAAAAATATAAAGCTATAGGTTGTGCAGCTCAACAAGTTTTAGTTAGTGCCTATGAAATTGTAAGCCAAATAGATGGCTCCATGAATGCTGCCGATATAATTTTTATTATTGTAGGCCAAATTATAAAAGAAGTACTCAATGAAATATTGGAACAAATGGTCAATGGAATACTTACTGCATTAGAAGTACCTCCTGGGATCAAGGAAATTATTGGAACAATTCTTAGCGAAATCATATCGTTCTTTTTAATTGATCCTGCTGTAGATGAGTTGGTAAATTTTGCTCAGGATCTTGTCCACTAAAAAATAAGGAAATGTAAATAAAAATGCGTAGAATGTTAAAAATAAAACGAGACAAAAGTTCCGCTCTTGTTTTTTGCGTAACCATTTTAGCGTTGCTTTCATTTTTAGCAATATCTTTTGCTAATAGTTCTCGTATGGAAATGAATGCTTCCAAAAATATCAGTCAATCTTTACAAGCAAGATTTTTAGCATTAGCAGGCTTAGAATACTGTAACAGCAGATTACGTGAAGAAGCCTCTCAAATCAGAAGAGATGCTGAAACATGGAAGTACACAGATAAAATAAGCGTTTTTCATTTTAGCGATTGGCAATGTTCAGAAGATTTAGAAAAATGGTTTTCCACTGACATAGAAAACTTAGAACATCCATCTTATTCTCAAAGACTTGCACACTCATCAAAAAAGGATGACAGAACTGGTGAAATAGAAATCCAAAACATCCCTTCCTTTTATACTTGTCGAATTATCGATAATAATAGCAAAATCAATATAAAAGGGGAATATACTAATTTAATTCAGCAAGCACTAGAAAAATTATTTGAAGAACTTGATATAAACGATGGAAAAGACTTAGCTGAAAACATTGTAAAAAAAGATAAAACAAAATATTCTTCTTTAGAAGATATAAAAACTGATTTAGATATAAAAGAATCGACTTGGGAAAAAATTTCTCCCTATATTTGTATAGAGAGTGCATCAGAGCAAATTTATGATCCTGATTCGAAAGAACTGAAAAGCTATTATCCTATCAATATCAATGCTGCCCCACGCGAAATACTTGTAGCAATTTTTTCGGAATTAGAAGGGGAAACCTTTCTTGAGGGAAAAAAAGTTTCGCTATCTTCTGAAAAAATAAAAAAATTTGTGGATGCTATTTTTGATAAAAAATTTGCCCCAAGACGCTATTTTTTAAGTTGGGATGATTTTGCAAAATTTTTAAATGAGTCTTCAATTTTTTCTGTGGAAGAAGTTTCTCTACTTTTTGCTAATGCTTGCCCCTTTGTTTTGCCTAATCATAAAAATCCTGACAAACACGTAAAATGGGCAATCGATCGCACGCAATTAAAGAAATATGGAATTCCTTGTACTCTCTATCCTGGTGGAATTTTCTCTATAGAATCTATGGGAACATACTGCGGACTGGAAAGTAAAAGCAAGAGCAAAGTTTCTATGACAGCTCGCATTTTTTCCCAATTCATCCATCATACCCAGGAAGACTTTCATCAAAATCGCGTTATTTCAAGTGTTGCAGGAGACATGTTTCAAGCAACAACTGGCCCTAATCCTATTGGACATTTGCTAGCAGAGATGGAAAACAACGACGACATTGCAAAAATCAATAGCGAAGTAAAGCCAGATGAATCTACAGGCTGGATTATGCGTACAAATGGGCTTAACAATGAAGCCAGCTTACATTTTAAAGGCAACTCTTCTGATGAAGAAAATTTAAAAACAAATTGTGCGGATGGAAAAATATCTCCTATTTATCTTAGCCCTCCTTTCCCAGAAGAAGAGCGTGGAAATCTCATATCCTTCGATTTTTTCTTTAAACCTAGTGATGAATTCGACAAAAGCACAACAACTCCTATTTTTCGCAATTTTTCATTAGATGATGGAATTTCAACCGAAATCTATTGGGATGAACAAGGCTATTTGCGTGCGGCACGTACTTTATGTTGTTCCAAAGAATTAGAATATCCCGATCCAGAAACTCGACAAAATAAAATGAAAATATATAAAGGTGTATTAAAACCAGAAGGGTTTCAAGAACTACTAAAAATTGGAACAACCCTATATAAAGATAACCTGGATAGTTGGAGTATAACATTTGGAGTTCCTCCTATTAGTAGCATTTGTTATAGTGAAGTAGCTGATCCAAACTTTGCAGCAGAATTTGGTTATGTTTTTGCAACCAAAATCTATCGAGCACTTGCCCAAGGAATTGATAAGGAAGAATTGCCCATTACCATGAAATATGGTGCTATCACACTTACCATATTTTTATATCCTATTGTATTGCCGCCATTTTTTATTCCAGTTCCTATACCAGTAGTACAAAATGGATTAGAAAGAAAACTTGTTATTTCTTTGTCTGAATACCATGATATTGTCTTTCAAGATGGGCCAGAAATTTTTGAAGTAGAGAGAGAACCCGATCAACTTTCCTTACGCAATGTAACCTTAAATTTTATCCCACCAGTTTTCCATCCGAATCCAGTTAGTCGTTCCGAATATCGTATTGAAGAAACGCTTGATCCTAGCATCTGGTACCGGCTCAAATTAGTTTGGGATGGAATTGAAATCAAACAATTTACTTTAAGTCATCTACAGGGCATAATAGAAGGCCAAGAAATAAAAGAAATGTGCGACACTCCTCTTAATGTATGGCGAATTATGGATATTACTATGGAACATCAAAGCGAATTTGCAGCTCCTGGAACATATCTTTATGCAAATAGATTTGATGTGGCAAGATATAAAAATAGCTGCTTTCAAGGAAAATTTGAAATCCCCAACTTTAGAAGACCAGAATTTGCCAATATGGCTGTTACAAAATTCCTTCCTGAATCTTCTTTTGATTCAAACTCTAAAAATCGTTGTGATGTCTATTCTTGCTTATATTCCGAAGATGAGAAAAAATGGTTTTCTAATTACTCTACAAACGGAGGATTAGTAAAAGAAATCAGAAACTATTACAAAAATTTCACTGAGGCAGAATACTTGCTATTTTTAAGCGGAAATCTTTACGAAACGCCTGTTGTACCAGAGATCAGACTTAGAATCTTGCATGAAACCATATATTCTCAATATAGAATTTTTTAGTCGGAATATTTCATAAAATTAAAGGTAAAACAATGAGAAATATTTTTAAATATATTTTTTTATTCCCAAGTCTTATTACTATCTTTTCTGGATTTGTATATGCAAAAGATTTCCAGAACGAAATGTGGACTTTTGTTTATCCCAATGATTGGGTAATTAAAAACGAAGCAAATAAAGTCATTGTTACACCCGTTATAAATATAGAAAAAGCTAAAGCTAAATTTTCCTTGCATCACAAGAAACTTTCTGCGCAACTTCTCAAACAAGGGAATAAAAAACTGCTTGAAATGACTGCCATAAGTATTCTTTCCGCAGAACATCAAGCAATGCTAGGCTCAAATAATGAAGTAGAAGTAAGAAAAGTAAAACGTCCCAAAGCAGAGAAAGATAAAACAGAAAAAGATCGTGAAGAAGAGAAAAAACTTCAAGAAGAAAGAAAAAAACAAATAGAAAAAAAAATGCAGAGGGAAATAGATCTTAAAGATAAATATAAAGTCAATGCTAAAAAAGAATCGCAATTCTTAGGTTACCCTTCAATCTATATAGAAATGGAAATGGTAATAGAAAAAGAAACTTTTCAAAAGCAGATACATATTGCTATTTACAAGGATTACATCATTACAGCTATTTTATATTTTAGCAAAGATAACGAAAAAGAAACTCTTCCTATACTTCAACAAATCTTTCAAACATTAAAACTCCGCTAGTTTGTATGTATCATCTGAAAGGCTTTTTATGTCAGCACAAAAAGCCTTTCAAAAAATTAAAAAAAAACAACACATTAGTTGGCAGACTACTTAAAATAGTTTTGTATTCTTATTTTCTATCTAAGTTGAAACCATAATGGAAGTACAAAACTATCTTTAAAAATTTCTAAAGTCTCGCTATTTTGTTCGCTATTTTGTTTTTTTGACTTACGAGTAATATCTTCGGGAATAGCAAATATAGGCTGTTTTAAGGATATTTCTGACTCACTTTTATCCTTGGCTACTTTTTCCATCAAGTTTTCCAATTCAGGAATTGGTCGCATGGAAATTAACATTGCAATTTGTCCTAGACCTTGGCGATCTTGTACAGTAAACCAATTTTGTGAGTCTGGGCCTGGCAATGTATAAAATTGCTTAGAAGAATCTTGCATTATGTTTTGATGAGGAAAAATAGGCCAGATATTTCCTTGACTATTCACAGAAATCGAATATAAATATGCAGGCTTGTTAAGTTTTATCTGCAATTGATATTGATCGTTTTGATTCAATAATTCTCCATTTTTCAATGGGGTAATATTTCCAAGAACTTTTTTCCGTGCTTGAAATTGCACTTCTAAAGGTTGTTCTTGATTTTCTTGAATGGATTGATGTTCTGTATAAGATCGGGTAAAATACTGCAAAATTTGCTGGCTTTGAGCCAACTGAGCTAAATACCCTTTTTCTGCTAATTCTAAACGAGACATTTCTTGAATAATACTGCTGGGAATATATTCTTTGCTTAAATTTATTTTACCTGCTCGATGAATGATAGCAGTATTAACATCTACTAATTTTACTAAGATCTCATAATGAACGGTTCTTTCCTGCAATTCTCCTAAAGCAATATATTGAACTTGAGTAAACTGTCCTAAACGTTGCAGATTATCCTTAGCAAAAAAATTGCTGGTTTCTAAACGATGTTGTTCCACTATTTCTCGAAGACGTTTACGTTCTAAAACTTGCATTTTCTGCGATAAACAAACCTCCAACTCCTGCAAAAAAGCATTCACAAGAGGCTCTTGATACGGAGCTTCTACTTCAATATTCCCCAAGCAGACTTTCTGCTCTGGAATCGTTAAAATTCTTGCCATATATTGGCTAGCTTGAGTAAAATTGAGAGGTTTGGAATTTAAATTTGGAGGCGGCAACGAGTTGCCTTCTCCTGATGACAAAGAACATCCTGTTATCATTAAAGTTAGCAAAATAGTACAGACATATCTTATAAACATAGTTGCTCTCCAAGAGAGAAATTTATTTTTTTGTCTTTATAGTACTAGAAAGAAATTATGTCGTTTATTCTTGAAGGAATTGCCTCAGGTTCTAAAAATAATTGTTTTTGGGTAAAACAATGGGATATTTTATTAGATATTGGAACTCATTTTAAAAATATTATCAGTATTAGAAATGTTCTTTTAACACATGCACATACCGATCATTCTGCAGGGCTTATCTACTATTTATCCCAACGAGAACTATTTGATTTTCCGCCTTGCCGAATATATACACCACCTTCAACTGTTGAAAAATTTCAAAAAGCTATTCGAGCTTGGGAAGAGCTTGAAGAGATTACTTACAAATATCAAGTTTTTCCTGCCGAAGTCAATACGCGCCATATATTGGATCGCAATCATTATTTCCAAGCATATCCTGTTCATCATCGTATTGCTAGCACTGGTTATACCATTTTTGAACATAAGAAGAAACTAAAAAAAGAATATCTTTATCTTTCAAGTTCCGAAATTCAAAACTTAGAAAATAAGGAAAAAATTACAGAAGAAATAACTTGGCCCGTTTTAAGTTATTTAGGTGATTGTGATTTTGATAGTTTTGTTTGCAATAAAGATTTTCAACGATCTCAAGTTTTGATTTTGGAATCAACCTTCATTGATCATTGGAAAAATATTGATCATGCCAAGCTTTGGGGGCATATCCATCTCAATCAAATTTTTGGCAATCCAGAATTTTTTCAAGAAAATCAAAAAATAATTCTTACACATTTTAGTTCGCGATACACACCTCAATATGTTGAAAGAATTGTAAAATCTCAATGTCCCAATAGTTTAAAAGAAAAAATTATCATTTGGCCTAATCTTCAAAAATTAGAACTTCCTATGAATAAGATTGATTTTTAAGGCCAAAATAATGAAGCGAATTATTTTTTTATTCCCCACAAGGGGAGAAATCCCAAAATCTTGGATAAAAGCAAAATCTTTTTCTCATCACTCTTCTAACTCGCCAGTTTTACAAACTATTCCCCATACAACATCTTGCTTTTTTGGACTTACTGGCATGGGAAAACAGATTGAAAACTTTGTAACAAATCTTAATCTTGATTCTCAAAACGATCTAGTTATTCTTGCTGGTTGTGCAGGAGCTTTAGATAAGAACTTAGTAACAGGAGATTTAGTAATATGTGAAAAATTGCTTACAAATAATCTTCCCGACATTATAAGCAATAAAAATCTTTGTCAGCAAATATTACAATATCTTAACAATGCTTTACTAAAAAATAGCTATACCAGCACACAAGTTGTATCTAATATTATAGAAAAAGATAAACTTTATCAATTCGGTGGGAATATTGTAGAAATGGAAAACTATTGGGTAGGCCAAATTTTAAATGCGCAAAATATTCCTTGGATATGCCTGAGAATTATCTTAGACAGTTACATTGATTGTATTCCTGATATGGGGAAAACGGTTTTACCAAATGGAGAAATTTCTATTTTAAATGCCATGCTTTGGCTTTTTACACATCCACATAAATTACCTGATCTTTTGCATTTGATGAAACTTACAAAGCAAATAACGCCTATTTGGCAAAAAACATTAGAAAAACTACTCTCCAGTTTAATTATGGAACAATAGGAAAAATTTTTCCAAAGATTTAAATAAAAAAGATGCCTGAAACCCAGACATCTTTTTTTTGTTTAATCTTCTATTTACGAATTTTTCGGATTACTATACCTACTAAACCAAAGCAGCATAAAAGCCATGTAGTAGGTTCTGGAGCATTGGCGGTAATCATAAGATTATCAATACCCCATGCTTCATCAGCAATTGCTTGATCCAAAGTACTACCAAAACCTAATTTTAGATTGGTTGTAGTAGCATCATAAGTTAAAGTAAATCGAAATTTTTGATCTGTCCAACCACTACTGTATGCAATATGAGATAATCCATCTGTCAATGCAACAGCATTTGTAACAGAATCATTATAAGATTGTCGAATAGGAGCGGCGATAACTACTGCATCGTTAATAAATACTCTAAATTGTTCGCCATCCCAAGAATCAATTTCATAAAAATCAAATTGAATTGTTACAATACTAGGGGCAGCAAGAGTAAACGTCTTATAAACGCTTTGTGCTCCGCCAGTCCCCCCAAATCTTCCTAGAAAATACGATAAGCTGGCATCATATTCTCTTGTCGTAACATTCCACCCTGTAGCTGCTGTTTCAAAGTTTTCATTTGTTACAACAATAGGAGCTGCTTGAATTGGCAATATAAATAAAGAAAATAATATAGTATAAAGAAGCGTCTTTGTCATAAAAACTCCTTTCTATTGGCGTTTTATAGAATTTTACATAAAAGTTAGCTATATTACAATAGATTTTTAAAAAAAACTCTGAAGTTGTACTCCAGAGTTTTTAGATAAGTTTTATCTTATAAATGGACTATTGCCAATAATTTTTCCTGGAGCAGGAGTATTTGCAGTATCAAGGACATAAGCACGTAAATTTCCTTGTCCGCTGCAACGAGCAGTTAAAGAACCATTGCTAATAACTTGAACATCGCCTGTAACAGCATCAACATATTTTCCATTAGGAATATTATTGAATGTAGCATCGCCAGATAAAGTTACAAGAACAAAACTATCTGTATTGCCAACTGTATAGCGACGTTTGAAAGCCATATAGCCCGTCATATCATTTGTAGAGTATTGGCCTTTTTGCAAAGCAGGAATTGCACGACGAATACGGTTTAAATGAGCAAGATGTTTAGCTAAAGGTTTTTCTAATGTTGTTGCAATTGCACCAGAAGCATTTGTATAAAGACCAAAATCGCTAACTTCAATGCTTCCTTCAATATGATCGCCAAAATAAGCACGGCCTGTACTTAAAAGTGGAGCATTCATGCCTTCATCACATGGTGCACCAGCCATAAATTCAATTTCGCTACCATAATAAACGCAAGGAACCCCGCGGAAGGTGAACATCATTGAAAAATTTTCTGCCCAAGCATTTGTACCATTATTATAACGTTTATTGCTATCTGGGCCATAATCATGGGAATCAACATAAACGACATTCCAAGTTGGATCGTTATAACAAGAATCGCCATGCTTCATTGCAAAAGCAGTAGGAGCATTTTCAAAATTCCAGTGCATAGGGAAATCAATAACGTCTAAACCCGATCGTTTGCTATAATCAGGAGCATGATAATCATTTCCACGTAAATAATGATTGTCAATTTGCGGTTGAGATTCTGGATTAGAACGGTTATCTAGCCAATTTTGATAAACGGCTTCAGAATCAGGTAAATTGCTATAATCTTTGCTTTCTTTCCATGTATAGAATGGCGCAGAAATAGCAGGAATATCACGATTCCATATACTACGAACGCGAGTACATACTTCGCCAAAGATATAGAAATTATCTCCACCACGTTGTTTGAAAGCAGGGATAAAATCTTTGTTAAAAACATAGCGACTAATATGTTTGACAGTATCTACACGGAAACCATCAACGCCCATATCAATCATCTTATTATATGCAGAAATGATATATTGGCGTGTTTTTTCATCTTCTGTATCAAAATCCATGCAATCGCCAGCAATACTCTTAGATTGTTCGTCATAACTTTCCCAAGAAGAAAGCCAGCCTTCATGATAATAGCCGCTTTTGAACAGTTGATTGACGCGGTCTAAGTATTGTTGTTGTGGTGGCAAACTTGAGTTATTAACGGGTTCAAAAAGTCCTTTACTTCCCCAATTGCCAGAATGATTAAAAACGACATCCACAACTATTTTCATATTGCGTGCATGAACTTCTTGAATAAGTCGTTGGAAAGTATAACCAGAAGATTCCAGTCTAGGATCAATTTTGTGGAAATCATATCCATGATAACCATGGAAATCATATCCACTTTTATTTTCTATTACAGGTGTAATCCAAATTGCTGTAAAGCCTAATGCTTTGATATAATCTAGTTTTTCTATGAGTCCTTTAAAATCCCCACGCCATTCAGGATCCCATTCTGGATTTTTATTGCCTGGATCGGGAGATCGATAATTATTTGCAGAATCTCCATCAAAAAAACGAGTTGTAATAAGAAAATAGATTGTCTCTTGTCTAAAATCTGTTCTTGGCAAAGCCTTACCTATTTTAAGTTGGGCAGTATCTTTATGAGTTGCTCCCTCATTATCACGAACAGTAAGTGTAACTGTGTATGTACCTTCTTTTGTATAGGTATATTGAGGACGTACGCCTGTCATAGAGCCACCTAAGCCATTTGTCCAAATATATTCAACAATAGTGCCATTAGGATCATACGAATTTGATCCATCAAATTGCATAGGCACACCAACTAACCCAAACAACTGGCCGCCAGCTTTTGCAACCGGTGCAAGGTTGGGATTATTCGTAGAAATTTTACGTGATTTTGAAACTGCATTGTTTCCTGTAGCATCAAAAGCTTTTGCAGTTAAATTATATGTTCCATTTGCTATATATGCAGTATCCCATTCTATTTGATAAGGAGCTGCAATGTCTTCACCAATTTTTTTGGAATTTTGGTAGAATTCTACTTTTGCAATTGCTTGGTTATCTGTTGCTTGTGCAGAGATGATGATTTTTCCTGTGCAATTTGCACCATCGGCTGGTTGTAATAAACTTACTTCGGGAGGAGTTACATCTACAGGATTTTGCAAATATACCGTAGCATCTCCATTTTTAATCCAAACTTCTGCCGGAAAACTCGCGGGTTTATTGATGCGGCGATCCACACCATCCCAACGCCCTGAACCATTAGTAAAGCATGTTGTTAAAAATGTTGCTTCAGAAGTCCAAGTAATTTGAAAATACGGACCATAAACATCATTACCAGACGCGGCTTTATTTGTTACTGCTTCATACGTGCGATAGCCCCAATGAGCTAAGGAAGTAGTCCAATTTTCGCTATTACGATAGTGAATAGTTAAAACTTGTGCAGATACAAGGGAACAAAGTAGCAATAAAAAACATAAAAATTTCATAATAGACCTTTCTAAGAAATGCGAACATTACCTTGTTGGGAAAATTGTACACATTTCTATTCCTGTTTTTCTAGCGAGACATTTTTTAAAGAATTATCTTCATTTTTATCATCAATTGGCCCGATCTCATCTATTTCAATAACAGAAGAAGCATTTTCTTCTTCATATACAAATTTAATTAAACTATCTCCTAATTCAATTACATCTCCAGATGTTAAAGTAATACTAGGAAGAGCTGGTTGTTGGTTAACAAATGTTCCATTTGTGCTTTTACTATCAAGTACTTCAAAGCAATTATCTATGTTTCTCACTATACAATGAATGCGTGAAAGTTTTACATCTGGAATAGGAATATTACACTGCGGATTACGGCCAACAGTTACTTCTTCTCCTTTAGAAATTTTACATCCCATATTTTTACTTGGGCCTTTAATAACTACAAGCTTTCCAATCAGAGGCATAACGCACACCTTTCCAAAATCAAATATTTTTAACGGAAAATACTTTGTTTCTTAACCAATATTTGCTTCGGAGTGAATTACTTCCGAAGGAATCGGACGATTTCGCCAATGTAAAAACAGGCTAATCCCTAAGCTAATACACCCTAATAAAATTCCACAAACACTCCAACCACCAAGTGATTGAACTGCTCTTAGCAACCACAATACCAGCAGTGGCATATCTCGGTTAAGAGGAAAGTTTGGAATATCTAATAAAATCATTACTATTGGAAGCCAAAGTGATGCCCATAAAAACTGGCGTGCAAGATATGAATTCATTATTATAAAAGGAATTTTTATTGTTTGAACAACCGTACCTTCTTTTATGATATGAATAAGCGATTGTAAACTATAACGCTCTAATGTTAAAGGAGTTATCCAAAACTCTATTTTATTTGGAGTTTGGCTAATATCGATTTCTTGAGAAGAAGGATTAACTAAACATCCTGGACAAACCGGCTGAATAGTAACCAATGTTGTCGAAGAAAAATTTTGACCTGACAATGGCTTAATTTCAAGATTTTCAGGAAAAATTCTTAAAGGTTGTCCGGAAATAAGTATTTTAATAGGAGAAGTTTTTTTATAAATAGCATATTGAAAATAACGCAATGAAAAATATCGAATGCTATTAAACATCTTTTTACGGTTTGTAGCAGCGCGATCTGGAATAGGAATGGTTGTTGTACTTTCTTTACTTCTATCTGAAACATTCTTTAAATTTTTAAATAATACGATTTGATTTCCTATTTTATTAAATTCAATGCTATCACTTTCATGCAAAATTATTTCTAATCCACTTAATTTATTTTGGTTAGGTGATGCTTGGGTAAAAATTGTTTTCAATTTATTTTCATAATCAAAACCAGGGCCTTGATCTTGAATAGTTACCATAACTTGAGTAATTGTTTTTTTTATATAACATCGTAGAACATTATTTCTGTTTCTTGAATTACCATGAATATAAGCATTTTCTAAGGCAGCCAATACGGCTTTACTAAAATCAGAAATTCCTAAAACTGTAAACCGTTCTAAAAGCCAGCCACTCCATTTACGCATAGTTTCTTCCTTTAAAGGAAGCAATACTGCGCACTCTTCTTTATCACACAAATCTTCTTCTAAAGAAAAATTTTTCCATTCGCTAGGTTCTTCTTCACAAGAAAACCAAATTTTTGTATATCCAATTGTTATTAAATCTTTATCTTCTAAGTATTTTTTATGAATCATACTATCATTTACATGCGTACCATTAGTAGAACCTAAATCTTCTATCCAAACCCGATCTCCATCTATTCCAACCATAGCATGTTGGCTTGACGAACTCATATCTTTAAGTATAATTTGATTGTCTGAATCTCGACCAATAGATAGATCAGACACAATTTCCATTCTTTGTCGAATATTAGGAAATAACTCTATTTTTAATAACTTAGCAATACGATTTGCCATATAATAAACCTTTTAGGAAAAATACATAAATTTTTAACATTTTGTAAAGAAAATAGTTATAAAAATATTTAAACAATAACTTAACATAACGATCTATAAAGTATATTACCATTTTTCTACAAACCAAGCAATTTTTTTTAAAAAATTGATAGCATTCATTATTAAAGATTGATACACTTAGAGATTAAAGCAAAAATATTCTTTTTTTAGAAAATAGATTCCTATCTTTTCTTAAGGAAATTTTGCATGGCAAAAAACTTGCACAAAATTTTTCAAGAACATAGCAAAAATTGGAGTAATCTTGGTATTATCACAGAAGAACAGAGAAATAAAATTTTAGATCTCTATATTACCCCAGAAAAATCGATGGTTGGCCGTTTGCCAAAAATTATGATTATATTAGCCAGCATTCTTATTGGCTTAGGAATTTTCTTATTTTATGGTGCTAATTGGCAATATATGCCTAAAGAATTTAAATTGCTACAAATATTTGCTATGGTTATTGGGCTTTATAGTGGGGCCTTTTTCTTCTTATCAAAACATGAAGAACCTCCTCTTATTGGGAGAGGACTACTTTTATTAGCACTTTTGTCGTTTGGTGCATCAATTGGTCTCATTGCTCAAATTTACCACATCAGTTCCCACCCCACAAATGGTGTATTAGTATGGGCTTTGGCGGCTGTAGTTATGGGGCTTTTGATTGTAGAAAGTTGGAGTATTTTCCTTTCTACTTTACTTTTTTCAATATGGAATTTTTGGGAATTTATCCAATATAACAATCCCAATCCTTTATTTTTAGTAGTTCTAGCTATTTTAGCCATGGCATTTTATCGAGCCAAATCTCGTGTAGGTGTATCAATTCTTATTTTGCTATTGATTGGCTATTTTGTTCAAATAAACATTTATTTTCTTATCAAAGCTCAAAAAATTTATGAATTTAGAGAAGAAGGATTGTTTTTTATAGCCGCAGTTTTATTGAGCATTCCCTTTGGATTATTATTATCAACTATTGGACGTAAAATTGAAAAATTTGATTTTTGGAATATTCCTGCTAGAGTAATGGGAATTTGTGGCTGGATGCTATTTTTTGCCCCATTTATCTTTCTAACTATTCCTTCTCGTTTTAGTAATATTGGTTCAGATTTTAATTCTTCTATTCTATTTTACTCAAACTTTTCCCAAGCTAAATTCCTACCAGGAGAATATTTTTCTTTGGCGGCAATTTGCACTGCTTTAATCTTATGGTTACGCAAAGAAGGCGAAAAATCCTGGACTTTATTATTTGGTCTAGGTATCGCAATTTTTATCAGCATTATTCCAATAAAAGAAATTAGTTTGTTCCAGACAATATTGAATATTGGCTTATTTGCATTACTTTTTGGGCTTCCATTTTTCAGTCTCAACGATTCTAAAACTCGCGATTGGGAACAAATATTTTTTGTAATAATGACTATTTTTGTAATATTCTCTAAATTCATTATTGCATTGGTACTTGCATCTTATCGTGGGCTTTTCTTATATTCTCTAGGTTCATTTATATTATTCTTATCTGCGTGCTTTGTTTTATCATATACTTTTAAAATACTCTTCTCTGATTCAAAATATTCTTATAAACATATTCATATTTTCTGTGGCATCTTAGGAATCTTAACCCTATATATCCTATCTTTTTGTTCAAAATCGTCAGTACTTGACGCAGATCGTTTTAACATTTCATCCTTTATCTCCATTTCTATATGCGTAAATATGATATTTTATATCTGGCTTTACATCAAAAAACACTTTAGATATATCATTGCTACTACAGCAGGTATTTTTGTACTTACTGTTATTACACTGGAAATTCCTTTTGATATCCCGTTCGCTTTACAACTACTACTCATTAATTTTATTATGTTTGCTTTAGAAGGTGCAATGATTTATCATAGCCTTATTTTAAACTCAGCTAAATTATTAAACTTTGCATTGCTTGTTTTTGTTATTCATATTATGACACGTTATTTTGATGTATTTTGGGATATGTTAGACGGCGCGGCACTATTCTTCTTTACAGGAACTATCGTAATGATAGGCGGCTATCTTTTAGAAAAGAACCGTCGGAAATTATTAGAAAAAATTCATAACGAAAGTTCTGATAAACATTAAAAACATAAACTTAAAAGGAGAATAGAGATGAGCCTTTCAAAAAAGAAATTATTTTGGCTAGCAGTTGGTATTCAAATTGTAATTTTGATAGCAATGGTAATACAACGAGAACATTTGCTTCGTTCGGATCAAACCATTTTACTTGAACTTGTTCCCAAAGACCCACGCAGCTTATTAAGTGGAGACTATGTAATACTCAGTTATAAAGTTGGACAACTTAACAAAACATATTCTCAATATGACGAATCTTTTGAACGAGGTGATATAGTTTATCTTGCTGTTAGAAAAAATGCAAATACCAAATTCTGGGATGCTGTAAAGATGGCCAAAGATATGGTTAATCTATCCACAGATTTCCCAAATGATGTAATTATTCGTGGCAAAATAACAAACGTTTGGAATGAAACAAATTATATAATAGAATATGGTATAGAAAGTTACTTCGTCCCACAGAAAAAAGGCCTCAAAATTGAATATACTTCTCGAGAAGATATTTCTGTAGAAATAAAAGTAAGCCGTATTACAGGAGAATGTGCTATCAATCGTCTTTTAATTAAAGACAAGCCAGTAAATTTTGATAACGAATAATCCTCAAGCAACTTTATTATTCCCATGCTTTATAAGCATGGGAACAAAATTTTTACTTCTATAAAAAGGAATAGTATGAGCGATCTTTCTACAACTTATATGGGATTAAAGTTAAACAATCCTTTAATTGTTGCAAGTTGCAGTTTATCTAAAACAGAAGAAGGCATCCATAAATGTGCAGATGCTGGAGCAGGCGCGATAGTTCTCAAATCTTTATTTGAAGAACAAATAGAATTTCATGCTAAAGCAGATCAAGAAAATCTTTGGATGTCTTCCCACACAGAAGCCTTTGATTATCTTAATAAGATGGGAATGGAAATTGGCCCTCAAGATTATCTCAAATTGATTGAAAAAGCAAAAAAATCTGTAAAAATCCCAATCATTGCAAGCTTAAACTGTATTTCTGCAAAATGGTGGCTAGAGTATGCTAAGCAGATTGTACTTGCTGGTGCAGATGGGTTAGAATTAAATATTGCAGTATTACCAGGAGATCCCAATCATACTTCTCAACAAATTGAAAAAATCTATCTTGATATTTTAGATGCTGTTTCTGCCGCAATTAAAATTCCAATAGCAGTTAAAATAGGCCCGCATTTCAGCTCTATTCCATATATGGCAGAACAATTAGCCAAACATGGTGCTAAAGCATTAGTATTATTTAACCGATTTTATCAACTTGACATTGATATAGAAAAAATGGAATTAGCACCAGGATATCGTTTTAGTTCTCAAGAAGAACTTAGTCTTTCTTTACGTTGGATGAGTATGTTAGCTGGAAAAGTTCCATGTGATTTAGCAGCTTCTACAGGTATTCATACTGGAGCGGGAGTAATTAAACAAATTCTTGCGGGGGCTACTGCGATACAAATTTGTTCAGCCTTGTATCTTAATCAAATTCCTCATCTACAAAAAATTCGCACAGAAGTAGAAACCTGGATGGACCAACATAAGATACAGTCTTTACAAGAAATTCGTGGCAAATTGAGCCAAAAAATGAGTCATAAACCTGAAATTTATGAACGGCTTCAATACATCGAAGCTCTCATTGGAATCGATTAGCAAATTCAATAAAGGGCACGTTATTCGTGCCCTATAAATAATTTTACAGGAGTGCGTATTTTTTTATGATACTTTTGATATATATTTTTATACTTTCTTTAATAGTATGGATTATATTGGCTTTACGCCCGGATCGTTTTTATTGGTATAACCAAGTTTTTTCTTCAGTAAAATATCAAAGCAATCCTTCCAATGATATAAACACTTCACCAAAAATAAGTGTTGTCATTCCCTGTCGAAACGAAGAAGAAGCTTTGCCGCACACTTTACCAAGTATATTAAGCCAAAATTATCACAACTTTGAAGTCATTTTAGTAAATGATCAATCTACAGATCAAACCCAAGCCATAGCTGAAGAAATTCAATCTTCTGGCAAATATCCAGGCCACTTGCATATTTTATATGGAGAAAATTTGCCTCAAGGATGGGCTGGAAAAATGTGGGCTTTAAAGCAAGGAATTCAGAAAGCAAATGGAGAATGGATTTTGCTTACAGATGCTGATTTAGTCTATTCTCAACCTACTATGTTAAAATCTTTAATAGATTATGCAATGAAGAAATCAAGAGATATGGTTTCTTTAATGGCCAAATTACGAGCATATACATTTTTTGAAAAATTGCTCATTCCAGCATTTCTCTATTTTTTTAAAATGCTTTATCCTTTTTCTCAAGTTCCTCAAACAAAAAGCAAGGTAGCCGCTGCTGCAGGAGGTTGCATCTTAATTCGCCGATCTACACTAGAAAGCATCGGAGGAATTGAAGTTATTCGCCATGCTTTAATTGACGATATAGCATTAGCTAGAGCTGTAAAAAACAAAGGATTTACTTTAGAACTGATGGATGGCCCAGATTTACTTAGCTATCGTGGTTATGATTCTTTATCTGGTTTATGGAAAATGGTTACACGTTCTGCTTTTACTGAGTTAAAATATTCCTATTGGCGATTATTAGGATGTACACTGGGATTAGGATTGGTTTTCATTATTCCAATATTATCTTTATTAAGTTTTATTTGGATGCCATATTTTTCCACAAATTGCTATAATGAATTCTATTCTTATATAACTCCAAATTTCTTATTAAGTTGTTCCTTTCCCTATTTGGGAACAATTTTAGGAGGAATTACTTGGTGCATTATAGTCCTAACATATTTTCCTACAATTCACTATTATAAATTATTCTGGGGATTTTCTCTCACATTGCCTTTTGCAGGAGTATTGTATTTAGCTATGACATGGGATTCAGCCAGACAATATCTTTTAGGAACACGTGCTAAATGGAAAGAACGTTCATATTCTAAGTAAAAAAATTAGTTAGAAAATTTTTTTACTTAGAATATTTCTATTGAAATCTTTTCAAAAAAATAGGCAAGCTTCATGAAAAAAAATACTAAAACTACTATAAATATTGCTTTAGTTGGCCCTTCTTTTAGTGGCAAAACGACTACTTTACTACTTCTTTTTCGCAGCATTTTAGAGTATTTCAAAGTTGGAATTTCCGGACAAGATTATCAAGATATTTTAAATTTGCTATATTTTAAAACAAATCGAATTCTAGGACATTTGCCCGCGACTTTAGAAGTTATACATAGCCCGGAAAAAATCTCATACTTTTGGCAGTTCTATGATGCTTCCTATTCTTCCAATAATGGTGGATATTTGGACACAAAAGAACATATATATCTTCCTGATACGCATATATTATTTTATTGTTTAAATTCCAATGACTCTACTTCAGAATCTGATCGGGTATTAGATGAAATAATAGCCATGAAAGAATGGATTGGCAGTAACCATCCTCAAAAAGATATTACTTTAGTTGTAATGCTAGGGTTATCGCAATGGGAAGAATTTCCTACATTGGAAAATTCTGATATGATTATTCGCAAGAAAATTGCTATTTCCCATCCTAATATTCTATCCAAATTTTTTTATTTTAACGAAGTAAAGTTCTGGTACAATCCTTTTCCTTTAGAATATTTAATGACAAATCCCATTCCGGAGCCATATCATACTCAAGCAATATCGTTTATGGGCTGGCTTTCAGAAAAATGCAATATTTTACCATTCCAAACAGGCGTGAATTATGCAAATTACCATCGTTTATATCGTATAGAAAACCATAAAGAATGGATATTTTCTCATCCCAATCGTTGGTCGAATACACAGGGAAATAATTTTCTTATTCATCTTCCTTCTGGCAAAAAAATTCCAGTTTACTATCTGGAAAATGAACACCGTTATTGGGCGAGTGAATTACCTAGCATGGGAAAATTTACAATTTATGATATTAAAAAAAATCAATACATCCAAGCAGAACGACTACCATTTTCACCACGCTATTTAAAATTAGAAAATTCTACTTATATAGACACAGAAAAAAAAATCTCTGGAAAAGTTGTAATTTGCCAAGATCGATATATTCTTATTACGCAAAATCCATTTGAGTATTGGGATATAAATCAACGTATCGCGCTAAAAGCCGCTGGAATTAAAAATAGATTTGCAATTTATCCCTCCGGGCATGTTATAGACATGCAACTTGGAAATCTAGGTTTTTACGACGAAATGACCAATATAGTTAAATTTCCAGGACAACGTTTTTATTATTTACCCCTATCATTTTATTGGAGCATTAGACAACTCTGGGCAGCCCGAATGTTGGCTATATTTTTAGCAATAATCAGTTTTTTTTTATTAGGTTACGTTTTTCCTATATTAGGATTAAAATCTAATCTCCATTTTCATAATAAACAGGCGATCTTTGCTTTATTAAAGCATCCTGATAACCTTTCTTCTAGTGCTGTAGAATCGTTAATATCTTTAATGGATTGTTCGGAATATCATTCCGATATTGAATTATTACTTAGCCAAATTGATGCGCCTATTCCAAAATCTCTTTCTCAACGCACAAAAGATAAGAATCAAAACATCCGACAGCTTGCTTTAAAAATTGTAGGAAAAATTCGCATAAATGAGTCTATCCCATTTTTTTTAAATCTATTAAATGATGATGAAAGTGAATCAATTCGTAAAATCAGTTGCGATGCACTCTGTTTTATTGATCCTTGGCAAAGTCCTTTTTATATAGCACTTTTTCATAGCAAAAGTCTTGAACCTAAAGAGCGGCAATATGGAGCTTTTTTACTTGGAAGAACTTCTCATCCCAATTCAATTACTTTCTTAAAAGAAAATTTTCTCTATGATAAAGATGAACGTGTTCGCCAAACTGCTATCCGAGGCCTTATCCCTAAAAAGTCCAAAGAGCTGACACGAGACTACCTAATTTTATTACAAGATAGTAAAATCGAAGTTGCTTCTATGGCAATGCAAGCACTTTGTAAAATATTTCCTAAACAAAGCATATTATTCCAGCAAATATTACAACTACGTTCAGATAATCTTCAAGAACAATTTAAAGCACTACGTTATCTTACTAAATATCCTTCTAAATATACTATTCCTTATTTAATTGCGCTATTAGGAACATGTGAACATTCCCAATTAAGTGAAGAATGCCGACAACTACTTGTTAAATTAAACCCTAAAGATGCGGAATTTTATAATAATATTGCCTTGCTTAAAAGCAAAGATATACACGAATGTAGGACAGCTATAAAAAATTTAGTTAAGATGTCTGCAACAAAAGCACTTCCTTATATTAAAGTATTACTCTATAGCCCTAAATTAGAGATTCAAACCGCAGCCCAAGAAGCAATTTACAATATTGAATCTCAACAAGAGGCAATAAAACTTTTGAATGGAATATCAGAAAAAGAACACGATGATTTCTCACTTATAAAAGAGGAACTACTCTTAGAATTAGAAAATAAAGAAAAAGAACAAAAAAAATAACAAAGTTATCTGTTTAAAAAAACGAAAGGTTTTTTCATGGGAATTGAAATTGAAAGCCCAGAAGACTTCTTATCAGATTATAAAGATCCTAAATGGTTTAACTCTATTTTGGAGTATATTCGAGAAAAAAAGTATTGTAAAACGATTCCAACATTTTCTTGTAAAGAAAAAGAAGATAAACTAGAACAAACTATTTTTCATGCTCAAGAATGGTTGTTCCAAGAAACTCAAGGACAACCTTTTTGGAATGCAAACATTGAAGCTAATGCAAGTTTGAGTGCACAGTTTATTCTTATGGCTCTTGGAATAGGATATAAAGATCATTCCCGCTTGAATCGTCTTTGGCAATATATTATAAGCAAATGCAATTCTCAAGGAATCTATCCCTTATATTATGGTGGCGCACCACATTATTCTACCAATTTACTTATTTATTTAGCCGGGCGTGCATTAGGCTATCCACCGCATAGTAGCGATTTGCAAAAATTACATGACTATCTTCAAGCCAATGATATTACAAAAAATGTTAATATGGAAACACGCTTGTTATTGGCAACATTTGGCCTAATTTCCTGGGATTGTGTTCCCATGATCAGCCCCCTTTTGGTTCTCATTCCTAAAGAAGCAGAATTTAATATATACTCAATTTCATATTGGGTACGCACATCATTAGTACCTATGTCTGTTTTATACAGTACACGCTATCGTTTACCACATTTCCCTCTTTCCTCTGACATTATTCGAGAATTCCAACCACAATATCAAGATTTCCCAACATATATCAGCAAAAATCGGATGTGGGATATTTTTTTAAGAGGAATTAAAAAGACATATAATCTAAGTGAAATATCACTTAACAAACTTGCAATTAATTTATGTAAAAAATGGATACTCGATCACCAAGATCGCAGTGGTGATTGGGGAGGCATTTATCCAGCAATGCAATATTGCAATATTGCATTGTATGCACTCGGTGAAAAACTGGAAGGAGATTCTGCTTTAGCTAAAGGGATTTCAGCTTTAGAAAGATTTCAGAAACCCATTGGAAATATGCTACATCAACAATCTTGCGTTTCTCCGGTTTGGGATACGGCATGGAGTTTAATTGCTTTAAATCGCTCTGGCCTTAATCTCAATGAAGAAAATTATCAAAAATATTTTGATTGGCTTATTAACAACCAAATTTTTCAAGAAGGCGATTGGTCTATTCGAAATAAAAGTGGCTTTGGAGGCGGCTGGGCGTTTCAATTTGATAATGCTTTCTATCCTGATACAGATGATACTGCTGTTGTTATTATGACGTTGCTCAAACATTCTGAGCCTTCCAAACAATTACAATCTTCGATTGAACTTGGAGTAAGATGGCTTTTGACGATGCAAAATCCTGATGGCGGTTGGAGTTCTTTTGAAAAGGGAGTAGATGATGAATACGTCAACATGATTCCCTTTAATGATATGGACAACTGGAGCGATCCAAGTACTTCTGATATTACAGGAAGATGCCTTCAAATGTTTGGAGAAATTGGTCTTCCCAAAGATAGCAAACCAGTAAAAGATGCCATTTCTTTTTTACTTAAACACCAGGAAAAAGATGGGTCTTGGTTCGGACGTTGGGGAGTCAACTATATTTATGGAACATGGTCTGCTCTAATGGGACTACAATATTATTTCGACCATGATCATTCAGTTATCCAAAAAGCTGTAAACTGGCTTTGTAAAATACAAAACCCTGATGGCGGTTGGGGAGAATCCTGCGATTCATATCTTGCCAACCATTACTTGCCATTAGAAAGTACGGCTTCACAAACAGGCTGGGCATTGCTATCCTTAATTGCAGTTGGACAAGCAAACTCTCCTAATGTGGAACGCGGCATTTCTTGGCTCATAAAAAATCAAAATTCTTCAGGAACATGGGAAGAAAAATATTTTACGGGAACGGGATTTCCTAAGCATTTCTATTTACGATATGATTATTATAGACACTATTTTCCATTATGGGCATTAGGAGAATATAGTCGATCTCGTATTAAATAATTTATTTGAAAGGAAAAACATGGCAAAACGTTATCTTATAACAGGCGGCGCAGGTTTTCTTGGTATTAACCTGGTGCGATTTCTTCTGGCCAAACAAGAGGAAGTAACTTCTCTTGACATTGTCCCTTTTAATTATCCTGATGTACAAGATAAAATTCGCATTGTACAAGGAGATATTAGAAACGCTACTGATGTACAACGTTCATTGGAAAATGTAGATATTGTCATTCATGCTGCAGCGGCATTACCTTTATATAAACCTGCTGAAATTTATTCAACAGATATTGATGGCACACGAATAGTTCTCGAAGAATCTAAAAAAGCAGGTGTCAAACGCGTTGTACATATTTCTTCAACGGCCGTATATGGGATTCCGAATCACCATCCATTATTAGAAAATGATACTCTTATTGGCGTAGGACCTTATGGCGAAGCCAAAATAGCAGCAGAAAGAGTCTGTGAAGAATTCCGCAAAAATAATATGATTGTCCCTATTATACGCCCTAAATCATTTATTGGGCCGGAACGGCTTGGAGTATTCTCTATACTTTTTGAATGGGCTAAAGATGGACATAACTTTCCAATTTTAGGCAGTGGAAATAATCTTTACCAATATTTAGATGTAGAAGATTTATGTGAATCAATATGGCTATGCTGCACACTTCCAGATGAAACTGTCAATGATACATTTAATATTGGCGCAGAAAAATTTGGAACTCCAAGAACTGATTTCCAAACAGTATTAGATTATGCAGGCCATGGAAAACGTGTTATTTCCTTACCAGAAAAACCTGCTATTCTTATTCTTCGTTTCTTAGAAATGCTCAAACTTTCTCCATTATACAAATGGGTTTATGAAACCGCTGGCAAAGAATCTTTTGTTTCTATTGAAAAGGCTAAGAAACAACTTGGATTTACACCTAAGTTCTCTAATCAAGATGCACTTTTGAGAAATTATAAATGGTACTTAGAAAACTATGAAAAACTTCAAGGCGGTTCTGGTTTAACCCATCGCAAACCATGGGCACAAGGAATATTGAAACTATGCAAGGCAATATTCTAAAGAAATAATAGGCTAAACAAACAAAAAAAGATTATAGCAAAAAGCTACAATCTTTTTTTGTTTCTCTTAAAAGAAAGAAAATTTATGGAACAGAAAAAAAATAATTTTGATAGATTTCTTTTCTATGCTCTTTATTTTTGGGGAATAGTTTCGCTTTTTTTTATAATCAATAATATTTTAATTATTACTTTATGTGGAAGAGAATTTTATTCTGTCTTTACTCAACCTGGTTCACTTTCAGATATTTATATAACATTTGGCTCGATTGCTTTAGTCTGGTTTTCTCTTGGGGCAATCCTTACATTATTTAGTAATAAAACATTTCGTATGAAATATGGAATACAAACAATTTATACATGGATCATTATTCTTTTATACATCAATATTTGCCGAGAAAGAACATTTTATGATGATACTTATGATTATGTTTTTGCAGCTTTTGATCTTATACAAAATAAGCCTTTCAACAGTAGATATATCTATCTTCCATTTTTAGCAAATATGCTTGAACCCTTTGCTCGATTGGGGTTAAAATTTTCTTTTGGTGTTTTTTGGGCATCTAATATTTTTTCCTTAGGATTATTTTCCATCTTATTACCTATATTACTACAACGTTATGGCTTTTCCCAAAGATT
Organism: uncultured Planctomycetota bacterium; assembly: GCA_964585305.1. Classification (GTDB taxonomy): domain Bacteria; phylum Planctomycetota; class Uabimicrobiia; order Uabimicrobiales; family JABWCH01; genus CAZPDM01. Next base: position 48,313 of record CAZPDM010000018.1, read on the forward strand.
GGCAAAATTATTAGTATTTCTATTTTTAGTTGTCAATGTAGCAGTTCTTAGAACATTATTCTATGGGCAGGTCAATTTTCATGTTGCTAATCTCATGATAATGACTCTTTTATTTTATCCTAAATACAAAATTTTATCAGCATTATCTTTAGCAATGGCAATACATTTAAAAATGTCTCCAGCTGTTCTTGTTCTTCCTTTTCTTCTACAAAAAGACATTCGTTGGCTATCTTGGTTTACAATAAGCATGCTTGGACTTGCTTCAATTACATTGGTAACACATGGCATTGAGCCGTTTTTCTCATCTTGGAATAACATTCAACAATTGTATAATTTTAGTTCGGAATGTTTTCGAGATAATTCTATAAATTCATTTATTGACAGCAGTGCTAAATTTTTTGGAATTTCTTTTAGATATATTCCTATTGCTACTACTATAACAAAAGGAATTTTGTTTGCTGCTATGCTGTGGGTAATGATAGCTTGTATTAAAAAAGAAACTTTTCAAAAGGAGCAAGCAACCAGCATTATTCTAAATTCCTCTCCAATTCTGCTTATACTTATGCTCCTTGCATCACCACTAATTTGGGAGCATCATCCTATTTTTGCATCTCTTTCTTATTTGATCGTCATACTCAAATTGCATACACCCACACAATGGTTATTATACTGCATGGCATATTTCTTTACCTATTTAGTTCCTACTTTTGATTTTTATCCTTGGTCATACGGCAGATTATTTAGCTCCATTATTTTAACTTATTTATTATACAGAATACCCGACTCAAATAGCCAAGCTATTATTGAAGTTGAAGATTTTTTAGAACAAATACAATGGAAAAAAAGCTAGCTTTTAATTAAAGTTAAATCTTGTAAAACTATAGACCATCCTTTTGCTAATTCTATAGCATTTTGAGGAGGAACTAAAATATTTCGTCTCTTTTGAATTCCTTGTTTTTCTTGATTTTTGGCAGTATCTTCAAATATTTTGGCTGTATCTCCAACATGAGTTGCTACACAAGAAACATTGCAGCTTATTGCTTCAAGTAATGTATTGGATCTTGCTTCAGCAAAAGAACTCGATGTGGCAATATCTAATGCCGCAGTATAGCGTGCAACCAAAGAACTAGGCTGCTCTCCTAAAAGATGAATTTGTTGGTATGGCAAATGAAATTCATCAATCCAGAATTTTAATTCTTGATTTTGCCAAGTAATTCCTGTACCAATGAGTAAAAAATGTATATTAGGAAAACTTTCTAAAATAAATTTGGCCGCTTCTAAAAAAACACGATGTCCTTTAACTGGATGAAATCTAGCGACTAAACCAATTAAGATAGTATTACTAGCTAAGTTTAATTCTTCTCGAACTTCTTGGTATGCTGTTAACGATGGAGAAAAAATCTTTGTATTTGCATCATTTAAAAAATAATCTGTCTTATTAGCAGGAAATCCAATTTTTTCATGCTGTTGCGCAGAAGTATAAGAATTATATAGTATCTTATAAGGAATATTCCCCAGTTTTACTCCTAAACGTAAAAACAGCAAACTTATTTTTTTCTCACAATACCCTTCCGGCAAACATTGGCGAATATTCCACACTACCGGCACTTTAAAACATTTTCCCAATAAAGCTGATATACAATTACCATGATACAACCACCCTGAAATTATATCAGGTTTAAATTTGCGCATAATATGCAAAAGACGTAGTAAGCGAAAAGGATTTGGCCTTTTGGGATGAATTCCTAATGCAATTACAGTGATTCCATTTTGCTGCAATTGATTACCAATTGGTCCAATCTCACCTAAAGATATGACAATATTTTCAAATTGATGTTTATTCATAGTGGGCAAAAGATGTCCCAACCATGATTCTGTACCGCCAACTTCGAGAGTGGGCAAAATATGCAAAATACGCCACGGAGAAGAAATTGGCGGAGGACGTAATTCTTCTAATATTTTTTGTAATTTTAACATAAACTTATTTTATATATTTTTTATTTGATGATTAAATCACTCGCACTTTTAACATTTTTTGTCAACAATTCTTTTAAATTCACTTTTGCACGATTGAGTAAACTCTTTGTTGCTTCAAGAGAAATTTCCATAACTTGAGAAATTTCTTGATAGGATAATCCTTCATATTTTGATAGAATCACAGCTAAACGTTGATTAGGAGGAAGAGCTAAAAGAGCACTTTTTACTTTTTCACAAATTTCTTGTTTTGCAAGAATACGTGAAGGACTATCTTCCTTTTTATCATAGATTCCGCCTTGTGGTAAATTCATATCGCTATCATTATAAGATAAAGGTTGGGCATGTCGTCGTTTTGAATCTCGAATGTGGTTTAAACAAAGATTTGTGATAATGTGATATAGCCAGGTATCAAACTGAGCAGTGGGAACATAGCGATTTCGAGCATTATAAATACGTAAAAATACTTCTTGCGCAAGATCTTCAGCGTCTTGAGTATGAATAATAAATCGCTGGATAATTCTAACAACTCGTTGAAAATTTCGCTCCATCAATTCTGTAAAAGCTGTATCATCTCCATCTGAGAATTTTTGCATAAGTTGTGTATCTTTTATATCGTTCATAATTGCCTCGGCTTGATCCTGACTTAAAAAATATTTGTAAGCAGAAGTATTATTTTATCAAATAAAATAAAATAAAATAAAATAATACTTCATTAGCATTTTTTTATTCATCATTTAATGAACAAACTTTTTTGCTAATTTAGCCAAAACATCAAGACCACGAGTAATAACACTATCTTCAACAGCAAAAGAAATTCTAAAATGGGTATTTCGACTACTAAATGTAGTTCCAGGTATAATCAGCAATTCTTCTTGAATTGCTGCTTCACAGAATTTTTCAGCATTTCCGCCTGGAGCTTCAGGATAGATATAGAAAGAGCCGCCAGGTTTTATAACACGAAAGCCATTCTCAAGTAAATTCTGTACAATAATATCGCGCTTTTTCTTGTATGATTGGATATAAGGCGACATATCCACATCAAAGGCTTGTAAACAGCCATATTGAAAAGGAGTTGGAGCGCAAACATAAGAAAATTGTTGTAAAGTTTTCATCTTCTCAATAATATCTTTAGGGCCAGCAGCATAACCCATGCGCCATCCAGGAGCACCATAAGTTTTAGAGAAACCACCTAAAAGAATTGTTTTAGGATAAAGATTTGTGATGGATTCATGAGGACAATCATACACAAAAGCATCATATATTTCATCACTGACGACTAAAAGATTATGCTTTTTAGCAATATTAGCAATTTTTTGAAGAGATTCTTTGCTAAAGACAGCTCCTGTAGGATTAGAAGGAGAATTAACAATAAGCAGTTTGGTTTTAGGAGTAATCAATTCTTCAATTTTTTCCGGTCGTATTTGAAAATCTGGATGCAAGTCATAATATTTAGGAATTGCACCAACCAAATTTGCCAAATGATTGTACATTACAAAATAAGGATCGGGTAATAAAATTTCTTCTCCAGGATTGACTAAAACTTCCAAAAGCAACAAAAGCCCACCAGATGTCCCTGATGTAATCATCAACCCATCTGGAACAAAATTCTTTGTCTTTTTCAACTCTTCACTTAACCTTGCACGTAAAGGCTCAATACCTTGAGTTACGCTATAGCGATTGTATCCTTTTTGGATAGCTTCAATAGCTGCTTTTTTCATCACGTCGGGAACTTCAAAATCTGGCTGGCCAATTGAAAAATTGATAGGGTTTTTCATTTTTGCCGCCAGATCAAATGCTCTTCTAATTCCCGATTCAGTTAAATTTTTTACGCGATCTGCAAACATGATGTAATCCTTAATTTTTTTACTCAAAAATGATATTGCAGAATAACGCAAGAATCCCACCCACTTAAAGATAAAATATCAAGCAAAGACCTAATGTTATAGATCTTTGCTTGAATAAGCAGGAAGGAACTATTTTTTCTCTTCTTTCTTCTCTGCGGCTGCTTTCTTTTTCATGCGGAAAGGCATCTTGGTTTTTGGCAAACCAAAAACAGAATTTTCTTGTTTCCAAGAGCCATTTTTTTGCATAAGTTCAACACGTTCATCACGTTTCATAACATTGCGAACACGATTCATACCAGCAGAGAGTTTCAAACTTTGATGAATGGACATTGTCTTAAAGACCTTTCTACCAATTTAAATAAAAAAATATGAAATTTTCCCTTAAAAGGAATTTTACATATTTTATGTTAACTATTATCCCAGAGCAAAATTTCTATAAATTAAATAATAACAAGATATTATATAATTATATTTCTCTAGGTTTATCTACAAAAACAAGATATATTTATAGCATAACAGATTTTATAACATAAGTCAATTGAAAATTTATGAAAAATTTAGAATCATAAGATATTTTTTATTTTCTAGGAACTTTTTTTTACAATTAACTACTAATCCTATAAAATCCAAATGATAACTTCTTTCAAAGGAGAATACAATGCGTAACTTATTTCTATTTTTCCTTATTTTTTTTATTCTACTAAGTATGCCTATTTGGTCATGTAGAATAATACCAACTCCTCCTATTGTTATTGTTCCAGAACCACAACCACGATTAGAAGCTATTCAAGTTCGCAAACATAACGTTGAAATTACTATACAAGATGGTGTAGCAACAACTATTTTGGAAAGCGTTTTCTATAACCCCAACCCACGCCAACTTGAAGGAACATATTTATTTCCATTGCCAGCAGGAGCCTCGGTTTCCCAATTCTCAATGTGGATCGATGGCAAAGAAATGCAAGGCGAACTCTTAGATGCAACAAAAGCTCGCGATTTATATATTAGTATTGTACGACGTATGATTGACCCAGGCCTCTTAGAATTCGTAGGCAGAGATACTTTTCAAATGAGAATTTTCCCTATCCCTGCTCAAGGAGAAAAGCGCGTAAAACTCTCTTATCAACAATTACTGAAAGAAGAAGATGGCCTATCTACTTACGTTTATCCTTTAACAACTGTAGGCAATGGAAGAGAAGATGTTTTGGGGGAAGTATCGATTAAAGTTGATATTCAATCCCAAATTCCATTAAAATCGATTTTTTCATCTAGCCATGAAATTAAAGTAAATAAAGAAGAAAATAAAGCCCGTATTACTTTTGAAGCAACTCGACTTAATCCTAACAAAGATTTTACTCTATATATTTCTCGCTCTGAACAAAAAATTGGCTTAACTTTAGTTCCCTATCACAAAGGAAATGATGCAGGTTATTTTTTACTAAGTTTGGCTCCTAAAGTAAATATGGAACTCAACGATCAATATTCAAAAGATGTAGTCTTTGTATTTGATACGTCAGGTTCTATGATCAGCAAAAATAAAATTGAACAAGCCAAAGAAGCACTAAAATATTGCCTTAGCAGCTTACGTCCTAATGACAAATTTAACATTGTTACTTTTGCAACCAAAGTTACACTCTATGAAAAAAATAATAATCTTTTAGATGCAAGTAAAGAAAATATTAAAGCTGCTCTTAACTTTGTAGATAATAAAGTTGTTGCAACAGGCGGAACAAATATTGATGGAGCATTGGCAACTGCATTAAAATTAGCACCACAAAATAGCAAACGCCCATTTATGATATTCTTCTTAACTGATGGTGAACCAACCATTGGCCCATCTGATCCGAATGAAATCATCAATAATGTAAAAAAAGCAAACATCGGGAACTTACGATTATTCAGTTTTGGTGTAGGAGCTAAACTGAATACAAAATTACTTGATATGCTCAGTGAACAAAATCGCGGAGATCGTGAATATGTAGATATAGAAGAAAATATCGAAGTTAAAGTATCTCGCTTATTTGATAAAGTGTCTTCTCCTGTTCTCAATGACATACAAATTGAATTTCCTAAATTAGAGAAAATTAAGATTACTGAAATTTATCCTAAAAATTTTGGCGATCTTTTCAAAGGCGGCCAATTAACTGTTGTAGGTCGTTATACTGGAAGCGGAGACCAAGCAATTCGCATTTCTGGTTTAGTAGGTGAAGAAAAACAAGAATTTGATTATGAAGTAACTTTCCCAGAAAATAATACAGAAAATAACCAAATTCCTCGTTTATGGGCAGTTCGCAAAGTAGGTTTTTTACTTGATCAAATTCGTCTTGAAGGTGAAAGCTCTGGATTACGTGATGAAGTTGTGAAATTAGCAGAAGAGTTTGGAATCGTTACACCTTATACATCTTATCTTGTTCTTGAAGACGATCCTCGCATTACTGGTGGAGCACAACGGGCTATAGAAGATGCTCGCCCAAGATTCTTACAACCAAGTTCCCCCGCACCAGCAGGAAACGCCTGGAGAGAAAAAGCACAATCAGCTCCCGCAGTTTCTGAAGAAATGGAACAAGCAAAATCTGCAATGACACACAGCAGCGGAGAACATGCTGTAGAGGCATCACGCGCATTGAAAGCCATGAAAGATGCTCAAGTTGCGGATTCTATAGATAAAAAAGAATCTGAAGGAAAAGGAAAATCAGATAAAGAATGGCTAAGAAAAATCGATGAAAAAACTTTCTATCTTCGTGATGGAATTTGGTACGACAGTACCTATAATGGTAAAGATACAAAAGTAAAAATACGCTATATGAGCAATGAATACTTTGATTTAATCAAGAAAAAATCTGGCATAGGAAAATTCCTAGCCCTAGGTGAAAAAGTGATCATCGTATTTGAAAATACTGTCTATGAAATCTACTAAAAATTTTTAAATGAAAAAAAATACATGCTGTCTAAAGCATGTATTTTTTTTAGGTAGAACGATTGTCTTCAATCGTAACAGCCATTTTAGTTGTAGGATTTTTGAGTAATTCTACCATTTTTCGATCTAAACAATTTGCACCTTTATTTAAAAAATGTCCAAATGTTCGAGGAGAAGGATAAAGACTTTTGCGAAAAACCATTTCGTGCTCGTCATCAAATTTAGGATTTACAACTGCACGAAACGTATCTTGTAGAATTGGAGTAGATAAATTGGTGATAGAATTTTTATCATCATTGATGATTTGCACTGTAATTTTTATCTTTCCTCGAAATTTTTGAAGCTCTGTTTTATTAAAATCCGCACGAATACCAATAATACAATCTCCACGTTCTGACAGATCAGTATCTTTGGTAAATTCGAGAGTGCGAACATGTTTGGCCTTAATATTAGAATGGCCATAGCAAAAAAAAGTATATTTCATAATAAATTAAGTAGTTGGTGTTATCTCAAGAATACGAGAGCATCTAAAACCATAAGCAACATCGCGAAGTGCAATTGGTCCCCAAAAACGATAGTATGTTTTTAAAACATCTTTGCCATAATTCCAAGAACCACCACGACAGACTTTTTGCAATTCTTGTCCTAATTTAGGGGCGTGAAGAATATTAGGCCCGCAAGGGTTTTTCCATTCAAAACATTTTACCTGTTGCTGAGCTTCAGGATACTGTGATTGCAAATATATTTGTTGATTGGGATGAATTTGTGAACAAGATTGCTGTTCAATTTGTTGTTTGTAATAATTTTCATCATACCAGTCAAAACACCATTCCCAAACATTTCCTGCCATATCATAGCAACTATATGCTGATATTCCACGACTGTACTTGCTGCAATCACTAGGCTTTTCACTGCCTCCTTGAAAATTAGCGTGATGTCGTGTAGGCTTATCATTTCCCCATGGATAAATCCTTTGATCTGTACCACGAGCTGCACATTCCCATTGTGCTTCTGTTGGCAAATGCTTATTTGCCCAGGCAGAATACGCCATTGCTTCGTACCAGGATACTCCTACAACAGGTTGATTTGGCTTAGAATATCTATTATCATTGATATAAGCTGGAAGTTGAATATTATTTTGGGTTTTCCAAATCCAACCTTCTTGTGTCCAATATTCAGGATTATTATACCCCCCAACAGCTATAAATTTTTGAAATTGTTTATTACTTACAGGCATTATGTCAATAAGATATGCTGACAAGGAAACTTCATGCACAGGCTTTTGATCATCATCTTCATTTCCCCCCATACAAAAGGATACAGAGGGAATAAGTACCATTGAACTTTCATCTTCTTCGCAAATTACCTTTATAATTCTATCTTGGTTGGGTGATTTAAGTAAATTTTCTTCCGATGGATTATCCTCAGCATAATGAAAACCAGGAGGAAGAAGCGGTTTTCCTTCAGGTAAAGAAAATTCAAAATTTTTAAGTAAACTCTGTAAATATTCCGCACGATTGATAGATTGCGTTGTTGGACGAAGGGAAAAGGAAGAATAATTACTTGAATTGATTGGAGTATAATTGGAAGGGATATTCGCTAACATATTAGGATTCTGAAAATTTGTTGCGTTCATATTAGGAAAATATACATTTGGAGTAGAGAAAGGCATTGTATTAGGAATGGGCATTTTTTCTACGGAAGACTCTGAACGAAAGTCAGGCCGTTGGATAATTGCCTGGATAGCAGTTAACATGCGATCGCCAAGATATTTTAAACCTTCATCATTTTGTTGATACAAAATTGCTGGCCGTGTTCTCCAATCAAATGGCAAACATTTATAATCTTGTGCAAGTAAAACAAGATATTTTTTATGTACGTGAGCAAAAGTAGCCTCATGCACGACATTTGGATTGGGAATATCAACAACACGATCTCCTGTAAAATCAGCAATTACAATATCTGCAGTAATAATTTCTTGCTCTATTTGTTTATAAATATCTTCTCTTGCCCAAACTTCATCTATACGAAACGCAGTGCCACCCAGTTTCTCTACTGCTTGGCGAATTGTCAAAAATATGGAATAAAATTGTTGTGCAAATGGCATAGCTACAAATGCCCGAAAAGCGATTGCCATTGTCATCTCCTTAGAAAATGCTTGTTTTAAACGTCCTTTTAATCTTTCATTTTGAGAACTAAAAGAGTAACATCATCTTTTTCTTTAGAATCTTTGCTAAATTCTGCGACATTTTGTTTTATTGCCATAGCGATTTCTTGCGCTGTAGGAGCGTAACTTTTTTCAACTAACTCATATAAACGTTCATTTCCAAATTCATCACCGGCTTTATTTTTAGCTTCTGTAATTCCATCTGTATATTGAATTAAAACATCTCCAGATTGAAGAGGAATATGAATTTCTTCTACAGTCAATCCCCATGGAAGACCTAATACAGAACCTTTAGGAGCATAGTTAATTAAAGATGGACTACGATTAGGATTATAAAGAATGAGAGGATTATGTCCTGCACGAGCAAAATGTAGTATTTTTTCCTTCGGATCAAGAATTGCATACGCAACAGTGGCAAAAGTTGTAGCATCCATATCCGGAGCAATTTCTCGGCTTGCGTTTTCCAACACTTCTGCAGCATTTTCAAAGTTTTTTGCCATCAGCTTAATAACAGACTTTACCATACCCATAACAACTGCAGCTTCTACACCATGTCCTGTTACATCCCCAATAGTAATGCCAATACGCTCATTATCAAGCATGATATAATCGTAAAAATCTCCACCAATTTCTTCCATCGGTTCAAATATTGTTGCAAATTCTAATCCCGGATAGGCAAAATTTTTAGGAAACATTGCTCGAATGCGTTTTTGAGCAGTAGAGAGATGAATAGAGTCTAAGCAAACTTTAATTTCGTCTAAAAGCTCTTCCGCCTTTTGATAACGTTTGTCAGGATTAGGTTCCAAACATTTCATTACAATATTGCTAACCGATTCTGGCACCAATGGATTTACTTTTCTTGGAGATTCTTTAGGCAAATATTTCAATGCTTTGGCATATTTACTAGGATCTTTAAGAGTTTCAGCATCAAAGGGAATTTTTCCACACAAACATTCATAAAAAATTATCCCCAGAGAATAAATATCTGTACGAAAATCTACATCGGACGCGCTTTTAGCCTGTTCGGGAGAGATATATCCCATTGTTCCCATTGCCTGGCCTTTGGCGGTAAGATTTAGTTTTTCTTCATTAGGATCTACTACTTTAGATAATGCTAATCCAACTAATTTAATATAATCATTTTTGGTTAAAATTATATTAGAAGGATTTACATCTCGATGAATAATGCTTTGACGGTGTGCAAATCCTAAAGCACTTGCTAATTGGCTCATCAATTTACAAGCTATCTCTGGTTTGAATTTCCCTTCTTTGTTAATTACATTTCTTAAAGTATCACCTTCTATTAACTCCATAACAACATAATGTAGACGAAATTCCGGGCTATATCCAGTATCATAAATTTGGACAAGATAAGGATGATTCAATCGCCATGCCAATTTAGCCATATTAGCAAAACGTTTTATAAGAGTCGCATTATTTGTATTTTTAGATGACACTGTTTTAATCGCAACTTGGCGATTTAAAGACTTTTGGACGCCACGATAAACAATTCCCATATCTCCATAATTAAGAACATCTTGAAATAAATATCCATTGATTTCATGACCAATAGGATTGCTCAAATCTACTACTGTCTTTTTTTCAGGAATCTTTTCTCGTTTGACATCAATAGTAATAGGCTCTTTTGCAGGACGAATACTTTTAACAATTTCCTTTCCTGTTAGTTCTTGCAAACTGATCATAAGAGTTACAGAATAAGGAAGCAAAAGCTGCTGTTCTTCTGTTAATTTTGCTGATCGTTCTACTCTTTCGCCATTTAGTAAAATGTCCTCATCCATTCTTTTTGTAAGAACAATTTCACCATTTCGATTTTCTATAAAGCAAACATCTTCTGAAGCATCATAAGCATTTGAAACTGCCTGCTCAGAAATATAGCGAAAGCATATAGCAAAACCTTCTCCTAATCGTAAATACTTAGGGTAGCGTCTTTGTTCATTCTTGGAACTATCTAATAAAGAAATAATCATTCTAAAATTCATAGATAACTCCTATTTCTACAAAAAATAAAGATATGTCTAGATAGACATTATAGAAAAAATTATTATTATTTTCAACAAAAAATTGAAATATAGGGAGTTAAAACTCCCTATATCTTATGGATTTCTTCTAGAATTTGAAATAGCTACCTGTAATAAGTAATTTAACCCTCTTTCGTTAACAAATCCTTCTTTAGGCTTATTGATTTGCTTAGTCCCTGTAGCATCTAAAAAAAAGATAGTAGGAAGACCAGTCATACCAAAATATTCAATTTCGTGGTTATCACTTGTTGTTCGAACAACAAGAAAGTTCGCTAAATTTTTTTCAACGGCTGGGGAACGAAAAATATCATCTAGCTTGTTGCACCATCCGCAATCACATACAACTTCACCAACTTTTACTACAATTGGTTTAGTATTTTCAGGATTAGCTTTCAAGGCTTCTTCTATTGTATTATAAAAAATAATTGTCCCAGATATATTTGTAAATTCTTTAGGAGTTGTTTGCGCAACAGCAAGTGGTTGATCAGGAGTTTTGGCTGGTGTCGTTACTGGTGTCTCTACTACTGGTGTCGTTGGGGTCGTTACTGGTGTCTCTACTACTGGTGTCGT
>CAZPDM010000019.1:0-14928 GCA_964585305.1 uncultured Planctomycetota bacterium
GCGATTCATCCCCGAAGCTGAAGACTTCGGGGTTTTCTCGCTAAAATTCTATAAACTAATTTCTAAACTTTCCACTTTTTCTGAAAAGGCAGCCAAATCACTGACACTTCATAAGATTAATAAATCTTTTACTGTTGGCAAGGTTTCCTACACTTTAGGTAGCATGGGTATCGCCGGATATCATAAATTGAAATCAGATTTTATATTAAAAAAGGCCTCAGAAGATAGTTATGATGCTCAATTTTTTTTGAAAGATAAAATCTTAGGGCTTCAACTCAGAATTGACATCAAAGAAAAGGAATTAAAGCGTTATCAAACCAAAAAAACTGGGTTAAAGGATTAGGAAGATTTTATGAAATACGTTATCATTTTAGCTATATTTATAATAAGTTGCAGTTCTGCACAATATGACAACTCAGAGATAGAAAAACTTCCAGTGCATACGAATAGTTTCTCAAACACATGGCAAAATATTTGCGACAACCTGACAATGCTCGGTGTGGCTATTCAGGAAGAGCCATTTAATATTCAGCAATTGACACACATACGGAATAAACTCGCAGACGAGATATACTCTTTTTCACGAATAAGCAAAAATGAGCAAGAAAAGATATTTTATGATGCAGTCGAACCTAATATCAAAGAAATTCTGACCATGGTTGATGAAATGATTACTTTTGCATCCAATCAAGAGCAAGAAAAATTAAATATTCAGATATACAAAATCCAGATTTCTCTGGAAGAAATTCAAATGTTTCTTAAAGAAATGTCTGAGAAGAGTGATAAAATTTGACAAACAAATCCCCTCTCCGGACAGACTCCATCATAGTACCGAGTGAGAAATAACCACTCACAGAAACCTAGTGAAAATTAGGTCAGCTCAGAAAAAAGTCCAAGGCGTTTTAATCGACACTCGCCCAAATAAACAAAGAACTATTCTACCTTAAATTTTTTTTGAGCTGCTAAAGTTATGCTTTAGCTTTTGCAAATGATATGCTTAGAGAAAATCAAAAACATATTGGCAAAAATAGCCTGAAAGTTTTTCTACTAAAAACTTTCAGGCTATTTTTTATATTGATTTTTTCTTAAAAAAGCTCTCATTTTTCTCAAAATTTCTTTCAAAAAGGGAAAAATTTATGGCTGAAAGAAAATCAATTTATTACGGTCAAGTTCAAATTATACCAGGGGTTATGTGTGATGGATATGTCTTAAACGATCCAACAGCAGTACTCAGCGGACGTGGTACAGCAGATTTGTTAAATATGGATGTTTATAATAAGACGGATATTCTCCGTGATCCTACTTTGCCGAAATAATTTCATAAAAAGTGGTAACGTTAACATTTTTTTTTAATATATACTTACAAAATTTTTTTTAAGAATTAGATTAATGTTATTTTTTTTGTTGAAAAAATAGAAGCATTTGATATACTATTTTCTTCTATTTTATTTATTTTTTAAAGGGGATATTGGATGAAATCTTTTATGAAAGTATGCTCAATCTTTGGAATTCTAAGTGTATTATTTTTTATGGGGTGTATGGGCCATAATAATTCAGAGCCTGATACAGGTTCTGTTAAAGGGATTGTAGATGACGGCACCCGAGCGCCTGTCAGTGGAGCAACAATATCTATTGACGATTTAAGTGATGTTACAGATGTAGATGGAAGTTTTGAAATCAATGGCGTGCCAAATGGGAGTCAAACAATAATTGTTGAAAAAGATGGCAAAGTTTTATACACAGGTGCAGTTAATGTTAATGGCGACACTTCTTTCAATATTACTCTCAATGATGCAAAAGTTCGTATATATTGGACCAATATTGATTATCGTTTTTCTTCACCTAATTATAGATGCAAAAAAATGAGAACAAGCATTCCTAAAAATAGAGACTCTAATACCATATATCGTTGTAATGCTGATGGGAAAAATGCTGAAGATATTACGCCCGCAAGTGGGATGGACTATCCTAATTATATTGCCTTAGATAGCACCAATAAAAAAATGTATTATGTAAATCAAAAATCCATATATCGTGCTAATTTTGATGGCAGCAATTCAGAAGATGTTACTCCCCAAATTAAAGCTCCTACTCCTAGTTTTGGTTTTATAAGTATTGCTTTAGATGTTGCTGAAAATAAGATGTATGTTGCGGATTGTAGAAATAGCAAACTTTATTCGGCAAATCTAGATGGTAGTAGTGGAAAAGAAATTGTTCCTTCTAGCAAAGAAACTTCTGCATTAGGTGCTGTTGAATATCCTATTGGAATTGCTGTACATCCTAAATCTGGAAAATTGTTCTGGACAAATGAATACGATAGAGGAGATGATGAAGTTTGGATGTGTGATCTAGATGGTAGCAATGTACAAAATATAACTCCAAACGATTTACCTTCTGAATGGTATGGCTGCGAAATGATGTCAATAGACGAAGTAAATAATAAGCTTTATGTTGTCTATTGTGATTATGGTATTGCTGTAATTGATTTAAGAAGTCGGGCAACAAAATACATAGAAGCCGCAGAAGAAGGAAGTTTGCATAATATAGCACTTGATGTTAAAAACAATAAAATCTATTGTATTCCCTGTTGGGAAAATTATTTTTATACTATGGATCTTGATGGTCAAAATTATACTAAAATTGAGCCAGAGGGAATTGATGGTCCGGAATATGGAATTGCTTTAGAATTTTTAGAATAAATTCTTAGTCCAAATACCTAACAAAAAAAGTTTGTCGCAAATTAAGCGACAAACTTTTTTTTGTTAGGCTAGTTTTTTCAATACTTCGACAAATTTATCCATATCTTCTTTACTTCGGCATTCTGTAACAGCAATTAGAATTTCGGTTTTGCGTTCGGGATACCATTGAGAAAGTGCAATTCCTCCATAGATATTATTCTTACGAAGTACATCAAGAACTTGTTCTGCAGGTTTAGCGCATTTCAAAACAAATTCGTTGAAATAAGGTGCGGAATAACTGAGTGTGTAGCCAGGAATTTTAATCAGTTCTGTAGCAAGGTAATGTGCTTTTTGTAAAGATTGATATGCAACATCATAAAAGCCTTGTTTTCCTAAACAGGTGAGATATACTAATCCACGTAGTGCCATAAGAGCTTGATTGCTGCATATATTGGAAGTTGCTTTTTCACGTTTGATATGTTGTTCACGAGTTTGAATGGTAAGTACAAAACCTCGGTTGTTTTGACCATCTACGGTTTGGCCAACAATACGGCCTGGCATTTTACGTAAGAATTCTTCTTTTGCTGCGAAAAATCCAAATCCTGGTCCGCCATAGCTAATTGGAATGCCTAGTTGTTGCCCTTCACCTACTACAATATCAGCATTATAAGCTCTTGGTGTTTGAAGAACAGCTAAAGCAACACAGTTTGTGCAACTAATTGCTAAGGCACCAACATTATGAGCTGCTTTGGAAATTTCAGCAGCGTTTTCCAACAAACCATAAAAATTAGGAGATGCAATAACAACTCCTGCAACTGTATCATTTACAACGCTAGAAATATTGCTAATATCTACTAAACCATCTTTTTCTGGCATATCTATCAGTTTAATATTTTGATTTTTTAGGTATGTTTCCAAAACTTGGCGATATTCAGGGTGTAAAGATTTTGGAACAGCAATGTAACTACGTTTTCCACGATGATGGTTGAATGCTAAAAGAACAGCTTCCGCTAATGCTGTCGGACCATCATACATGGAAGCATTTGCAATATCCATTCCTGTTAGTTCACAAACTGCGGTTTGGTATTCAAAAATAGCTTGTAGAATACCCTGGCTAATTTCCGGTTGATAAGGTGTATAAGCTGTAACAAACTCTCCGCGACTGGTAAGATAATCAACAAGAACCGGAATAAAATGTTCATATAATCCTGCACCTAAATATGAAGAATTTTGTTCCAAGTCGCTATTTTTTTTGCATAAATTTTGGGCATGTTGTAGCAATTCGGGTTCACTCATTGCAGTAGGGATTTGATATTCTCCCTTCATTCTTAATTGATTGGGAATATCTTGAAATAATTCATCTAATGTTTTTTTTCCGATTACCTTCAACATTTGCTCAATATCTTGTACAGTATGAGGAATATAAGACATAAATTACTCCAATTATTTTAACGGAAAATATTTGTTGCTTAACCTTTGATTGAGTAAAATCAAAGGCCTCAACAAATATTTTCCTGCCTTTTATTTTCTAACGGAAAATATTTGTTGCTTAACCTTTGATTGAGTACAATCAACGGCCCGCAACAAATATTTTCCTACTTTTATTTTTACGGAAAATACTTTGTTGCTTAACCTTTGATTGAGTACAATCAACGGCCGCAACAAATATTTTCCTACTTTATCTAAATAGATGAATAGACATCTTAACCTTTTTCCCAAAGGTTAAGATGTCTATCTGCTAATTAAATTCAAATATAGAAAAAATCTATTTTTTGAGTTGTGACATTTGCAAATATATTAATTTAGTGATGGCTACTCTTTGCAGCTTTTTTATAATCTTCTACATTTAGTAGACCAGCAACTTCTTGAGGATTAGTTAGTTCTACTTCCAACATCCAACCAGCTTTATAAGGATCTTTCATTAAATCTTCAAGCATGTCAGGAAGTTCTGTATGAATAGCTAATACTTTTCCAGATACAGGCATATATAAAGAACCTGTTGTTTTTACTGATTCAACTTGACCAAATTCTTGACCTTTGGCTAATTCATCACCAACTTGAACATCAAATTCTAAAAAAGTAAGATCTGTAAGTTCTTGAATTGCAAACTCAGTAATACCAATTTTAGCTTTTTTGCCATCAACACAAGCCCATTCATGGCTTTTAGTATATTGATAATTCGTAGGATACATATAATTGCCTTTCTAAGAAAGAAATTTTGGAGACATTCTCCAAAGTAATTTATTATTTTAAGAAAACTTTTATCAAAAAGCAATAGTCAAGCAAAAGATTTAGATATTTTTTGTTATTTTTTCAAGTAATGCTAAAAAAACAGTATTCTTTTGTGCCATTTTCTTACGATTTCTTTTTATAAATTTTCTTGCAATTTCTTTAAAAGGGAAATAAAATAAGGTTAAAAGCATTGTTAGCGTTTAATATTTATACTTTTATATCTAAGACAGTTGGAGAAAACATGGAAAAGTTAGCTTATTATTTTGCATTATTAAGCATATTATTTTTAGTTGGTTGTGGAGGAACATATCATTATCAATTGCAAAATATTCAAAATATTACTGCAGATAAAACGTTACCAGGAAATGTTAGTTTAAGTATATCTTCACAAGATAAGTATAATCATGCTTTGGGATTTTATCATTACGAATTATATGTTAAAGATGCTGTAGAAAAACAATTTAAAGATAGTCTAGGACGCTGCTTTAGTCAGGGATTAGTAGAAAAAAATGGAAGTACTCATGTTGCAATCACAACATTAGACGCTTCAATTTTTCCTATTTCTAGTGTTATTACAGACGTCAGATTATTTTTCCGAGTTCAAATTTTTGATCAAAGTATGCAATTACAAAAAACAGTTACCATTTATGGTTTTGGCTCAAATCCTGATGGAAACATAGCTTTA
This sequence comes from uncultured Planctomycetota bacterium, assembly GCA_964585305.1. Classification (GTDB taxonomy): domain Bacteria; phylum Planctomycetota; class Uabimicrobiia; order Uabimicrobiales; family JABWCH01; genus CAZPDM01. Next base: position 5,596 of record CAZPDM010000019.1, read on the forward strand.
GAAAAAGCCACTGCAAACGCATTTTTTCAATTGCTACCAATTCTTGAAGAATTATTCATTCGACAATAAGATAAGAATTTTGTAGCCTATCGAGGCACGGCATTTCGTGCCTCGTTATAATATATTAAAAAAGCAATATTCATCAAACAAAAGGGAAAAAAGATTATGGTAGGCCCATATCCTCCTGAATTAGTAGCTTTAATTATTATATTTACAGCAATGTTTGGTGCTGTCGTGGGAAGTTTTTTAAACGTATGTATCCATCGATTACCACGTACTTATCTTTCGATTGCCTGGCCAGGCTCACATTGTCCACAATGTGGAACTTTTTTACATTGGTATGACAATATTCCAATATTTTCCTGGATTACATTAGGTGGAGCTTGCCGATATTGCAAAGGAAGAATTAGCGGACGATATGTATTTGTCGAAGCTCTTACTTCTGTATTGTTTGTTTTAGCAGCCTATTGGATTATCCTAACTCCTGTAAAAAGTTTCCATGCCTTTTTAGGTTGGGAACGATGGTTTGCCTTAGTAGTTGCCTGGTATTTAATTGCAAATATGATTATCATTACCTTTATTGATATGGCATATCGGATTATCCCAGATTCTCTCAATTATACAGGAATTATGCTCGCTCCTTTTGTTTCTGTTATTTGTCCTCTCTTTCATCCTGAAATTCCAGTAATTGAGAATCCTCATTTAGCAGGATTACTTTCTTCTATTTTAGGTATTATCGTTGGAGGCGGCATTTTATATGTAGTTGGAGTTATTGGAAAAATAATCTTTCGCAAAGAAGCAATGGGTTTGGGCGATGTTAAGATGATGGCGATGGTTGGCGGTTTTCTTGGCTGGAAAAATGCTATTTTGATTTTCTTATTTGCATGTATTATTGGTACTGTATTTGGAATTATTTCACTCATTATTACTAAAGATCGATATACTCCATTTGGTCCACATTTAGCAATTGGAACTTTAGCAGTTTTAATGTGGCATGATGAACTATTGCATTTTGCTTTAGTTGTGTGGCCCAAATATATCTACCAAGTTTTAGGTCTTCCTATTCCAATGTGGGACTAAATTGCTACATTAGGAGAAAATTCTCATGGCCTTATTTGATAAATTTTTTGGAAAAAAAGATGATAGTATAGAAAGAGCTTGGCAACCATTAGCCCTTCCTACAGTAATTGAATCTTCGCGGCAAATTCCTATTGGCCCATATACTTTAATGAAACATTTAGGAGACCTTCAACAAGTACGCCCACCATATAAAGCCCAAATTTGGCAAGGTTGCGATCAATCTGGAGAAGCATGTTCTATTGGAATTATAGAGCCTGGCGAAGATAAACAAAAATGGTTAAAAGAACGGCTAGGAAATATTGAAATAAAAGCAGAAGCAACTTATAAAGTTCAAGGAGAGTTGCGAAAATTAGGAACTCAGTTAAGTGTACTAGTTTTTAATACGATTATAGCAGAACGTTATATTATAAAAAAATGTGTTGTTTCTGATCCGATGCAGGATACTTATGATGCCTGGGATACAAAACAGAATGTTCCTGTTTATTGCACCATACATATCCCTCCTAAATTGGCCAGTATTCCTGAAAAATTTATTAACCGTTTGGGCGATAAACCTAAAAAGCAAAAAATCCAACATCCCCAACTTTTGGAAATTTGGAATGAAGGCATGTGCAAGCCTTTTGGAATGTTTGCAGCATATCGTTATAAATATCCCGGGCTTTATTATGTTATTACAAGACATATCCCCGGCGTAAGTTTTCAACATTTTGTAACACAATCCAAACGTCGTGCCACAGCAGAACAAGTAGGATTTATTTTTGGCGAACTTGCTTCTGTGCTAGGTTATTTGCAGGAATCTGGCTTATATCATGGAAATATTCGGCCTCAAACATTGTGGATTGGAAGTCAAGGTGAAGAAGCTGGGCATTTATTCCTTAATGGATTTAGCGTTTTAAATCTTAACCAAGACCAACAAACTACAGCCTATTCTCTACTGCGTAATTCTGGCGAATACGGCTGCATAAGCTATATGTCTCCAGAACAAGCATCCGGCGCAACTTTTGATATGAGAAGCGATTTTTTCAGTTTGGGAATGATTATGTATATGATCCTATTTGGAAAAAGCCCATTTTCTACTACCGATGCACGGCAAGCCTTACGACAGTTATCCCAATGGTCATTTAAATCTGCATCAGAAATTCCCAATAAATTTTGTTGGCTAGTTCCTTCTTTAGAAAAATTATTGCAACGTTTACCTCAAGATCGACAAATAAATTTGAGAGAAGAAATTCAGATAGTTGAACAAAAATATACTGAATGGAGCATGCAAGAGGCAGAAGAAATAGTTGCAAGTCCTTTAAAAGTAGAAGAAAAATCATTAGCAGAAGATGCTGCAACAATTGAGGAATCTCAAGAGCAAACTAAAGTTGCTGAAGAAGCTGCTGATGTAGATTTTTCTGAAACTGAAAATAAACAAAATCTTCCCGAAGAACAATCTGCAAAATCTTCTTTAGCAAATATAGATATAAACTCTGAATTTGAAGAATGGGAAGAAGTTGTAACGCCTCCCAAGCCAGCTGTAGAAGAACCTAATAAAAAGAGCTTTTTTGGTCGTTTATTTGGCTCATTATCACGAGGAAAAGTTGTTGCAAAACCAGAATCTGCTAAAAGTACAACAGAAAAGAAAGCTAGTACTTTAATAGTCGAAAAATCTGCCGATACAAAAGCAAGCAAAATAGATAAAGTTGAAGCAGCTGCATCTAAACCCAGTAAGTCAGAAGCAGTTTCTAAAGCCGAACCATCTATTAAAACTGAAGAGCCTGAATCGCCTGCAACTAAAGTTGATTCAAAAGCTAGCAAAGTTAAAAAAATGATTGATGAACCAGATAAAGAAATGGTTGTTGTTTCTCAAGAAGATGTGGCAGATGTTCTTTCCTCTGCCAATGAAAAATACGTTGATGAAGAAATTGAAGATTTAAGCGAAGAAGAATTGTTGGATTTAGCAGTTGGGAGAGGAAAATCTAAAACTGCAGAAGTAGCTCCAACAAAAGCAAAATCCGACGAAAGCAGCAAAGCTCAAGAAAAAGCTAAAGTTGAGCCAATTGAAAAAGCTCAAGAAAAAGCTAAAGTTGAACACATCGAAAAAACTCAAGTTAAAGCTGAATCAACCGAAAAAATTAAAGACAAAGCCAAAGCTGAATCAACCGAAAAAGCTCAAGAAGTAAGTATAAAAAAACAAGAAAAATTTAAGCCAGAAGCTAGTCAACCCGTTGAAAAATCTCAATCTGCATCTGCCGCAAATTGGGAAGAAGGATGGGAAGAATGGCAAGAAGCAAAACCAGAAAAAGCCGAAAGTGGTAAAAAAGCTGAGAAATCTGACAAAGCTGAGAAATCTGACAAAGCTGAGAAATCTGACAAAGCTGAGAAATCTGACAAAACTGAGAAATCTGACAAAGCTAGCAAAACAAAGGATATTCCAAAAGAAAAGTCTTCTTCTGAATCAAATGAGAATTTGGAAGTTGAAGAAGAACTTGATTTAGAACCAGAAGATATTTCAGCAATTTCTAAAGCCAAACTCATGCCAGTTCCAGTTCCTTCTAAATCTATGGCAGAACTTCAAGAACAGATAAAATCTGTTCAACCAATTAAATACGAAAGTGAAACAAAGCCTTCAAATTTAGAAATTGAAACAACAGAAAAAACTGATAAACAAGCAGTAGAACAATCAGAAAAAGCTGATAAAAAATCCGAAAAAGTTCCTACAGATAAACCAGAAAAAACTGATAAAAAAAGCATTGATAACCCAATAACTGATAAAAAATCTTCTGTTGAAAAAGAAATTCTTCCTGAAGAAAGAAAACATGCTACTTTACTCAAACCTCCTATTCCTATGCCAGTTGAACCTGTTAAAGTAACGCCTGTAAACATAGAACCTGTCAAAATCACTCCTATAACAATAGAACCTGTCAAAATGAAAGGGAATGAACTTCCTGCTCATGATAAAATAGTTTGTGCTCCAACAGAAACTATTGATAGTCCTAATGTTGTTATTGCTCAAAAAATGGAAAGAGACATTCGCAAAAAAGATTCTGATTCCAAAGAGAAAAATTCTAACTCTCAAGAACCATTAGAAAAAGAATCTCTTTTAAATTCTCCTTCTGATGCTGTTTGGGAAAAAGAATTTGAAATGGTCAACAATCTTCAACAATGGGAAGAAGAAGAAGAGGAAGAAGATATTATCATTGCTGACGGTAGCGTACAAAAAAGCTCTCAGATATCTCCCAAAAAAAACCCACCCAAATACCCACCAAAGAAAAAATAAGCTAATAGTAAAAGTCAATTAACAGACAAAAGTTTTTGGACTAAAAAAACAACTGTAAGGAATTGAACCCGCCGCTGCAAATTTTTTTTCATTAAAGCTCACAGTCTATAAACGGCGGGTTAATTTCTACCATGCACATCCGTGCATGGACAAGTTTACTTAGCTAAAGTTAGTACTGAGATAAGAATGTATAATAAATTCTTAATCCAAATATTTTTGATAACTTACTTAGTTGAAAATTTTTCTAGAAAAGAATTTGCAAAGAAAAAAATTCCTAACAGTATATTTCATAAATAGTTAATTATTTTTTTTATAAAAAAAAAGTTGTCATTTATTTGCAATAGATTAAAAAAAAAATAATAAAATTAAAAAAAATGTTATTTTTTTAATTTTATTGCCTAAAAATGATTGACATTTTTTTGAAATTTGCTATAGTTTTGTAATTCCCCCACAAAACTCCCATAAAATCTATAATTTAGTCATTGAAATTAGCAATCTGCTTTTCTAAGTGCGCATTTAGAAAGGATTTATAAGGTTATGTACGCAATCATCCATGATGGCGGTAAGCAGTACAAAGTTATGCCAGGCGAATCTGTCGAGCTCGAATTTAAAATGATAGACATTGGTTCACCCGTCGAATTAGACAAAGTTGTTTTTTATAACAACGAAAATGAAAAAGAAAACGAAAAAGAAATTCTCGTAGGCCAACCTTATTTAACAAATATTAAGGTTAAAGGTATTATTGAACAACAACACCTTGGGGACAAGATTGATATTATGAAATGGCGAAAAAATGGTACTTCTCATACCATCAAAGGCCATCGCCAAATCTATACCCGAGTCCGCGTATGCCAAATTGTAAAGGAGTAGTCTAATGGCTCACAAAAAAGGTACAGGCTCATGCCGCAACGGTCGCGATAGTAATCCTCAACATCGCGGAATTAAAAAATATGCTGGCCAATTTGTTACTGCCGGTACGATTATTTTGCGCCAATGTGGTACACATTTCCATCCAAATTTGAACGTGGGGTTAGGAAAAGATTACACAATCTTCAGTCTTTGCGATGGAATTGTTAAATTTGAATCACGCAAACGCGTAAGCGTTATACCAACTCCAGTATGCCAATGCTGCTGCGGATGCTCAAAAGAGTAGCGCAAACAACACAATGGTTAACGCCAATAATAGTAAAATGCCAGGAAATTTTTTTCTGGCATTTTATTTTTAACAGACTAACTTTTTCTCTCTTATGAATGGATTTGGAAATTTTAACAAAGGAGTTTTTTATGTTTTTTTTGATGGTAAATCTAATTACATGGTTCAAAGAAATACCAGAACCCTGGCAATGCTATATTTATCAATATGGTATTGGAGGATTATTTTTTCTTTTTACTGCAATTGTTGCAATTCATGGGAAAACTGTTCGTTTAAATACTCATAGTGGAAGAGTAACTTTTTCTGTAGTTGTAGGTGGATTTTTGTTAGCAATGGCCGTACATGCTATTTGGATTTACTCATTATTAAAATAGAAAAAAGGAGTGTCTCTAATGTTGTTTCTATCAGAGTTGCCTAGAATCAATATACAAAATGCGGATTATGTTGTCCTTATTCTATATATGTTTGGAATTCTTGCTTGCGGTATGTTTTTTGGGCGCAATACAAAATCTACCTCTGACTTTTTCTTTGGTGGGCAAAGATTTTCATGGTGGCTAATTGGCATGAGCTGCATTGCTACGTTGATTGGATCCTATAGCTTTATCAATTATTCAGAACGTGGCTATATGAATGGTCTATCTTCTGCCATGAATTATACTATGGATTGGTTTGTCCTTCCTCTTTTCCTTTTGATTTGGCTACCTATTATTTACTACACTCGCGTAAATTCTATTCCAGAATATTTCAAACGCCGTTTTGATTCTAAAACTCGTGTTGCTGCTTTGGTAACAATTCTGGTTTATCTCATTGGCTATATTGGTATGAACCTTTATAGCATTGGAGTTGCTTTACGTGGTATGCTTGGATGGAATATTTATTTTTGTGCAGTTGTTGTTACTATTGTTTGTTTATTATATATGTATCATGGCGGCCAAACTTCTGTTATTATGGCAGATCTTTTTCAATCCAGCATCCTCATTTTTGCAGGTATTCTCGTTTTTATCTTAGGGCTTAAAGCACTTGGCGGATTTGAAAATTTCTGGAATAATCTTCCATTAAGCCATAAATTGCCATTCTCTGGCTTTAATTCTCCGAAAGAATATCATACAGTTGGAATATTCTGGGATGATGCAATCACAGGAACAATTGCTTTTTATTGCATGAACCAGGGGATTCTGATGCGTTTTATGTCCGCACGCAGTGTTCGTGAAGGCTCTAAAGCCGTACTTATCGTCCTTGTAATCCTTATGCCATTGGCAGCAATCGCAGTATCTAGTGCTGGATGGATTGGTCAGGCTATGGTTAATAATGGAATGCTCCAACCTAATTTTGAAGCGCGTCATATTTTTGTTGTTGTTACAAATGCTGTTTGTGTTCCAGGTGTTTTTGGTTTTGTTATGGCTGCTTTAATTGCGGCTCTTCTCTCTACTCTTGATACTTATATCAATGCCTTTTCTGCAATTGCAGTAAATGATATATGGAAACCTTTTATTAAAAAAGATCAAAGCGATCAATATTACTTAAAAATTGCTCGATATGTTGTAGTCTCTGCAAGTTTATTAGGTTTCTTAATGATCCCTTTCTATGATCGTTTTGAATCTGTAGCCCAATCTTTTAGCCATTTTTGCTCAACAGTAACTCCACCTATGATTGTTGTTATTGTCATGGGTGCAATATGGAAACGATTTACTCCTGATGCAGCATTTTGGACTTTGGTATTAGGTTTTATCATCAATGTTATATCATTATTTTTCCCTGCTATGATTACTCCTTTTGCTCATGGTGAAAGCCCAGCAGATGGCCATACTTATATGCGAGCGTTCTTTGGTGTATTTGTTTCCGTTTTATTAGGTTTAATTATCAGTGCTTTTACAAAGCCAAAACCAAAAGAAGAGTTAGCTGGTTTAGTAGCTTCTACTGTACAAGACGCTATGAGACAATATAAAGGCGGCGAACCGGACGAAGAAAATGCTGGACGTATGGTTAAACACCTAACTTTGGAAGTTACTCATGGAGATTCCCTTGTTCATATTTCTCAGGCGGAAATGGAATCTTTACATGCTAAAGAAGGCGATCTTGTTTTCGTTAGTGATAATCGTTCTTGGTTAGGCGGCTGGCGTTCTGTTCATGGACGACTTGGTACACCACATAGCAATAATAAAGTTGTGTCAATTAGCCAAGATCTATTTGATCGTGGAAATTTCATTAAAGAAAAGCCTGTTTTTATAGAAAAAATAATGTAATTTAGAGAGTATAGAAAAAATAATTGTTTCTTTTGCGTCATAACAAAAAAAACAATTATTTTTTTCTTTCGTCAACAGGTTCAATCATGAATACGACAAAAAATATTCTTATTGTAGAAGATGATCAAAGTGCTAGAATTGCACTATCTCGTGCTTTAACAAAACCAGGTTTTACTATTTTTCAAGCCCCCAGCGGAGAAAAAGGAATTGAAATTATAGAAAAAGAAATAATCCATCTAACGTTTTGTGATATAAAACTCCCTGGTATAGATGGCCTTGAAGTGCTTACAAAAATTAAGCAAATACAACCTGAAACAATTGTTGTAATGATGACGGCTTTTGGAAGCATTGAAAAAGCTGTAAAAGCAATTAAAATTGGTGCAATGGATTTTATAGAGAAGCCTCTTGATCTTGATATTATTAGACAAACAGTAGATAGTGCATTAAAACTACCAGATTATCTTAAAAATCGTGAATCACTGATAAATGAAATTGAAAAGAAAAAAAGTTTTGCAAGTATGATTGGAATTAGTCATGCCATGCAAGAAGTTTTTTCAACTATTATTAAAGTTGCTCCTGCACGTACAACAGTTTTAATTACAGGAGAAACTGGAACTGGAAAAGAGTTGGCTGCTCGTGCTATTCATCAATATAGCAATCGGGAAGGGGTATTTGTTCCTGTAAATTTTAGTGCGATGACAGATACTTTATTCGAAAGCGAACTTTTTGGCTATGTAAAAGGCGCGCATTCTACGGCATTTCAAAATCGAAAAGGAAGACTTGAAGAGGCAAACAAAGGAACTTTATTTATAGACGAAGTGGGAGATATTCCCGAACATATTCAAGTTAAACTGCTGCGCTGTATTGAAACTAGAACCTTTGAAAGGTTAGGGGAAAATACGTCTCAAAAAGTAGATGTGCGTTTTGTTGCTGCAACAAACGTAAATTTAGAACAAGCTATTGCGGAAAAAAAATTTCGGGAAGACTTATATTATCGACTCAAAGTATTTAAAATTCATCTTCCCCCCTTAAGAGAACATCCGGAAGATATTCCTCTGTTAGCACAACACTATGTTCAGCTTTTTAGTAAGGAAAACCAACGTTCTGTATGCCGTATTTCTAAAGAAGCAATGGATTTACTAGTTGGATATAATTGGCCAGGAAATATTCGAGAGCTTGAAAATAAAATTGAACAAGCTATTATTCTAGCAGAAGGAGATATTCTGCTTCCTCAACATTTTTCTCCAGAAATTCAAAAAGCTAAAGTAGCAGATAATAGTGGAGATACAATTCAATTAAAAGTTGGGACATCATTGCGAGACGTTGAAAAAGAAATGATTTTACGTACTCTTAGTAAAGTAGGCGGAAATAAAACTAAGGCAGCAGAAATACTTGGCATTGGAACACGTACTTTATATAGAAAATTGGAAGAATATCAAATAGAATAATAGAAATTTTTGTATCAGTACAAAGGCACGCATGGCGTGCCTAATTTCTTGTATACTGAAAAATTATATCTCCATAATAATTTCTGGAAAATTTTTTAATAGAAATATAATTTATCGAATTCTAAAATTTTTTGCTTGTTTTTTTCT
>CAZPDM010000019.1:15028-18761 GCA_964585305.1 uncultured Planctomycetota bacterium
CAGAAATTCTTAAATAAATATACCGAAATTTCTGTTGTTGGTCTTAAAAATAAGTATGCGACAAGTTTACCTGATTTTATACGCCATAAAGGCGTAATTTTACCAGGATTTGTTAAAGCTCATGGGCACGATCATGAATCTCCAATAATTGGGATTGTTAAAGATGTTCCATTAACATTATGGCTTGATGGTGCTGTAAATGTTTTTACAAAATTTTTAGAAGAATGTAAAGAAGATATAAGAAACAAACTAAAACAATCTGGCCATCTCATTACATACTTAAAAGCCAGATTAGATGACATTTACTATGGAATTACAACTTCTTTAGTTCACCATTGCAATTATAATAAGTACCATCTTGATGAGATTATTGCAGCAAATGAACAAGCTGGAACAAGGATGATTGTTGCGGTTGGAAGTCAGGATCGTCATTATTATGAAAAAATTTTGGACCTTAACATAAATAAAGTATTGGCAAGAATGGATGAGTATTGGAAAAAATTTACAGCAGTAAGACGTACAAGCATGATCCCTGGTCCCGATCAATTTTTTTCAAATGGCCCAGAGTTATTGAAAGCATTAAAAAAATGGGCAGATGAGCATAAAACCTTAATTCATACTCATAGTTCTGAAGAATACAATACAACCGAATGGTTTAAAAAACAATATGGCATGACAGAAGTACAATACGCTTATAGTATAGGTTTTCTAGGAGAAACTACTCTTTTAGCACATCAAGTTCATTGCACAGAAGAAGATTTAGTACTTTTACAAAAGACAGGCACTAAAATTGTTCATAATCCTTTAGCTAATACAATTTTAGGATCAGGAATGCCTCCTGTGTTAAAGATGCTTCAGATGGGAATTCCTGTTGCAATTTCAACAGATGGCTCTGGGAGTGCAGACAACCAAAATATTTTGGCGGCGGCAAGATTAGCTTCACAATACCAAAAAGCCTTGCATCGTGATGCAACCGTATTACCTGCGCAAAAAGTATTAGAAATGATTACTATTGATGCGGCTAAAATTTTGGGATTAAATTGCGGTTCTCTTGAAACTGGTAGAGATGCTGACATTATTCTTATTGATCTACAACGTCCAAACTTAACGCCAACTAAAATTTCTAATGTTGTTGAGAATTTAATATGGGCTTCTGATGGCAGTGAAGTACGCTATGTTATAGCTGGTGGACAGATTTTAAAAGATGATTATTCTTACACAACTTTGGATAGTTCAAGTGTTTTAAGCAATGTTCAACAACTTTCTGAAATGTTAGATGAATATAAAAAAGTTAGCGGAAATCTTAAAGGAACAGGTGCTAATCAATAGTTAAAGTTAAAATATAGATTTTTGTTTGAAAGTGATAATGTTTATTTTTTATAAAATTTTAAGGGGCACTTCATGAAAAAATTGATCGGATTGCTTGTAATTCTTTCTTTAGTAGGATGCGCTTCTTATATTGCTTTGCCTAAAGATACAACACGTCTTGCTCACAATCGCATTAAAAAACAGGAAAAATCGGGATTGATTTTAGCTGCTGAAGATTATTCTGAATCTAGCAAGTGCTATCGATATTTCTATCGTAATCTGCTTGATATGGGTTATCTTCCTGTATATGTATGCGTAGGTAATCAAAGTGATTATGAATTTACTATTCGTAATGAAAATATTATCTATCGTTTTGAAGATGGTACTCAAGCACAAGCAGTTTCTTTTAAGGAAATTATTGATGCTTCCCAATCTTCTCCTGCTGCTTCTATACTACTTTTCCCATTTGGAATTATCCCTACTTTCTTAAGCTGGAATTCCATTGAAAATGCGAACGATCAGCTTGATCAAGATTACAGTCAAAAGGCTTTCCGTGATTGCCATGTTTTAAAGGGTGATAATTTATTTGGATTTATGTTCTTTAAGGTACCAGATGGTAAAAAAGTTGTTTCTACTAAAGATTCTACATTAGAAATTAAAGCTGCTAAAAAAGCTGCTAAAGGCGAAATGGCAGAAACAATAAGCCTTATCGTTTCTGTTGATGCTGACTAAAATATAATTTATTTAAAAAAAGATAATTATTGGTATATTAAATAAGTTTTTTGACATCCAACCATGAGGAATTGAACCCGCCGCTGCAATTTCTTTTCGTTAAAACCATCATTTATAAGCGACGGGTTAATTCCTACCATGCACTGACGTGCATGGACTAGTACACTAGGATAAGGAAAATATGTCCAGCAATTTAGTTGACAAACCACTTAGTCCAAATACTTTTGCTAACTTACTTAAACAAATATATATCTAAATTTTTTTATAAAAAAAGAAAGAGAAATCCATGAAATTATATTTAATTATACTTTTTGTTTTTTTAATTGCTTGTGAATCAGTTCCTTTATATGAACAAAAATATAATATGGCTGTGAATACATGGAAACAAGGAAATAGAAACGAAGCTATTACTTTATTACAAGAAGCCTTACAGGAAAACCCTGATTTTTATGAAGGCCGTTTAGAATTAGGAAGTTATTATTTTCAACAAAAGAAATATAAAGAAGCTGCAGCACAATATGAGGCAGCAGTTGAAATTGCTCCACAAGATCCTAATCCTTGGATTTTAGCAGGAGAAAGTTACTTGGAATTAGCAAGAAGTATAGAATATACTGATATTGAAGAACGTAGTCAGAAATTTCTTACCGGACAAAATAAATTTAGTAACGCGTTACGATTAGATGGAATCTCAAAAGAAGATAAATTTCGCGCAACATTAGGTAAAGGTATTTGCCAACTTTATCGAACTTTAAAAGAAGATGCTCGCGAATATATTGGTGATGCGTTAAGAATGAAGCCCAACGATGTTGTGGCCCAATTTTATAATGCTGTGATGTTGGAACAACAACTTGGGCCAAATAAAAAATCTTTGGAAAAATATAAAGAAGTTTTAGAAAAAGAAGAAAAGAAAAGAAACAATTCTGAAGGAGCCGAACCTCTTCATCTTGAGGCATTACAAAATATTGGTGATTCTTTTTGCAAACTTAATCTAACTTCCAGTGCTTACGATTATTATAAAGATTTTCTTAATTATGGTGGAAAAAATAAAAATATCCAGGAATTTGTAAGCACTGAAAACAATCGCAGACAAGCAGAAGAATCCCGCAGACAAGCAGAAGAAGTCAAAAATAATAAAGTAGAAGAAACAGTTATGATATGCCCGGCTTGCGAACGTTTTGGCAAAAAAGGACAAACAGTTTGTGAATTTGATGGAACTGATTTGATTATCTTTCAAGATAAAAAATAGTGGAGTAAAGTATGGCGGAAGAAAATTCTTTTCAAAATACACCAGAACACCCACAAAATACACCAGAAAAACCTAATAAAAAATTAGATGACATATCAATTTTATCTGCCCATAAGATTATTGGTGAACCTCAAAATATCCCCAAAGTAACCTCTATTGAACTATCAAATATTCCTTTAGGAAATGGCATAGTTCAAGATGTTGCTCCATCTACCCCTTTTTTAAAGATACAAGAAATTCAGGAAAATATTGAAAACAAATCTTCTGCTGATAATGTTCTTTTAGAACAGGAAAACCAAGCAGGTGAAAGCCTGTTTGACTCTGAAGTCAGTGCAGGCGAAACTCTTGTTGATACTGCATTACAGCAGAAAACAGATGCAACTTGCCAACAAGAAAACCAAGCAGGTGAAAGCCTGTTTGACTCTGAAGTCAGTGCAGGCGAAACTC
>CAZPDM010000019.1:18861-59467 GCA_964585305.1 uncultured Planctomycetota bacterium
GATTACCTTTGCAACAAGAAAGCAGTGCAGGCGAAACTCTCGTTGATACAGGATTACCTTTGCAACAAGAAAGCAGTGCAGGCGAAACTCTTGTTGATACAGGATTGCCTTTAAAAGAAGAAAGTGTCTGCGAGACACTAGTAGATACAGAATTAACTTTACAACAGGCAAGTTCTGGACAAACATTAGTAGATACGTCGATACCTTCAAAAGAAGAAAGTGTCTGCGAGACACTAGTAGATACAGAATTAACTTTACAACAGGCAAGTTCTGGACAAACATTAGTAGATACATCCTTGATTCAACAAGAGCATTCCTCTGTCCAACATTCTACTATTAAAGGTCGCTATATAGATGCTCCACCGTCTGTTCCTGTTTTATCAGTAGTAGACTCGCCAAATGAAACTCTTGCTTCTATTTCAACATCTGAACCTAGTGAAATTATTACACTAATACCAACAACATCTGAAGCTGGTAAAATTGTTGAAACAGTGTCTGAACCCAGTGAAAATCTGGTTGATACAACACCTACATCTGCACCTGGTGAAACTCTTGCATCTATTTCTATATCGCAACCTACAGAAAATAATATTGAGCCAACGCCTGCAGTAACACCTATATCAAATGAAACACTTGCTTATATTCCAGAAGAAAAACATCAAGAAATTCCTTTAGAAAAATCAACAGCAACACTTGCTAATATTATTTCTGATGCAGAAAAGAATTTTTCTTCTAATATAGAAGAAAAAAATATCTTACCAACACCAACAACTATTAAAGAACCAACGCCTGCAAAAGAAATGATTTCCATTCAGATTGCAGAAGGTCCAGATACTATACTTCCTGAAAAATTTGCAAAAGATATTCATACTGAATCAACAGAGAATATCCCATCTTCTCAAATTACAACAGATATATTACAAAAAAATATTTCTGCTCAAAAACAAGTAATTTCTAGCAATCCTGTCGAAACAAAAAGTCTTTCTCCTAAACCTATTCAAACAGCATCTAAAACACTTCCTCCTACACTCAATCTTCCTAAAACAAACCAACCTACTTTAAATTTTGCAGCTTCACCAAATCCGACTGCATCCAAACGTGTTCCTTTATCCACACCTGGAACAAAAACAGTTCCGTCGGATAATCCTCTTGCTGATTCTATTTGGCATAATGCGCCTCCTGCTGGTACCCAAAGTAAAATTGCTGGTACTACAAGTGGTTTTGCCGTAACAAGAATTGAAGGTACTAACCTTTGTTTAGGTTCTGTTATTGGTGGAAAATATAAAATTATAGAAACCCTTGGTAAGGGAGGAATGGGAATTGTTTTTAAAGTAGAACATTTATTATTACCTAATAAAAAATATTTTGCTTTAAAATTATTGCATTCGCACCTTTCTCAGGATGAATCTTTTCGTAAAAGATTTGTCCGAGAAGTTGAAATGGCAATGGAATTTACCCACGAAAATGCTATTCAGATAAGAGATTTTGGAGAAATAGAAGACGGTTCTCAATATTTTACTATGGATTTTTCTACAGGAAGATCTTTGGGAAGTATTGTTAAAAGTGAAGGATGTCTTTCTTTTTCAAGGTCTGTTCATATTGTTAAGCAAGTACTTGGTGCATTAAGACAAGCACATGCAAAAGGTATTGTCCATCGCGATCTTAAACCAGATAATATTTTGATAGAATATCATTTGGGAAAGGATCATCCCCTTGTATTAGATTTTGGGATTGCCAAATTATTTAATGAAAGTGGGGAAGAAAAACTTACTCAAAAAACTGCAATTGGAACTCCTTTATATATGTCTCCTGAACAAGCAAGTGGAGAAGGTGTGGATAACCGCACAGATTTATATTCAATGGGAGTTATTTTATATCAGCTTATTACAGCAAAATTACCATTTACAGGCCCAATTCGAGATGTTTTATTTGGACACATGGTAAAACCAGTACCTCCTCCGCGAGAAGTGCGCCCTGATCTTAATATTCCAGAGTCTTTGCAAAGAATTATTTTAAAAGCATTAGAAAAAGATCGAAAAGACCGTTTTAGTAATGCTCAAGAATTTATTGATGCTCTTGAGGAATTTGAAAAAAATCCACAAGCAACAATTTCTCTGAGTACTTCTGAAACAGCCTCTGCAACATTACCAATTTCTTCTGCTTTAGGAATGCCTAAAAAAAGTTCTTCTATTCGTAAGGTCAGCTCTATACTTTTTACTATTTTAGTTTTAATATGTGCATTAGGATATTGGGTGCATAATACACAAATACAACCATTTCAAAAATATACACAAGAATTTAGCCGACTTATTGAAGATAAAAAATTTGAACAGGCAGAAAGCGTTTTACAAAGAATTGAACATCTTTGGTTCTATCATCAAGAAGCTTTCCAAATGCTACAAAGATTGAATCTGGCGAAAGCAGAAGAATCTATACGCAAAGCTAAAGAAGCGGAAGAAAAAGCTGAAGCTGAACGTAAAGCCGAAGAAGAACGCAAAGCTAAAGAGGCAGAAGACAAAGCCGAAGCTGAACGCAAAGCCAAAGAAGCAGAAGACAAAGCTGAGGCCGAACGTAAAGCTAAAGAGGCAGAAGACAAAGCTGAAGCAGAGCGAAAAGCTAAAGAACTTGCGGAACAAAAAGCCAAGGAAGCCGCTGCAAAAGCTGAAGCTGAACGTAAGGCCAGAGAATTAGCAGAAAAGCAAGCAAAAGACCTTGCTGAAAAGAAAGCCAAAGAAGCTGTGTTAGCGGCAGAGTTAAAAGAACTTGAAAATCTAGTTAAAAATGGACAGCAATTTTTTGCTTTAAAACAATATGCTGCTGCACAACAACAATTTTCTCAATTTTTTGCAAAAAATGGAGAAAAGAAACTGGTTGATAAATCCTCAATTGCCAGCCGTTTATTGGGAATATGCTACTACAAATCTAAAAATTATGAACAAGCACTTTTCTATTTAAATAAAGTAGCTGCCGAAAAAAATATACTTGTGTTAGGTTACCAAGGATTGTGCTTGTATGAATTAGGGCAAAAAGATAATCAAGCACTTTCAGCAATTGAGTCTGCATTAAAGAGTACCCAAACTAAAGAAATAAGGGCCGAACTTTACAAAGCAAGAATTGAAATTCTTTTACGCAGTTATTCCTATAATAAGGAAGAAATTTTTTCCAGTATGAAAAATTATTTAAACAATTTTAGCAGTGTTGCTCCTATAGAATATTGGAAAAAAGCTGGTTTTATTGCTCGCGATTTGGGGGATAACAAACAAGCTCTTTCTTATTTGCAAACATATTCCCAACAGATAGCAAAAAAAGGGCAAGAAGATCAAGAGGTTCTTGATACTATTTTATCACTTCAAAATTACCAACCATTGGCTATGGGAAATATGTGGCGTTATAAAGTTCATATCCACAAAACTAACCAAATGAGTGAAATATTCTTTAGGGTAGTTTCTGATGTTGCAGGACAATATTCTGTTCAAGATAATCGAGGCGATACCAGAATTTGGACAATGGGTAACGGTTATTTTGTTCGAGAAAATAAAAAAATGTTTCCTATCCCTGTTACATTATATGCTAATTGGGATCGAGATTCACAACAACAGGCTAGAATTATTGCTGTCAATGAACTTGTTAAAACAGATGCTGGGGAATTTTATTGCATTGTAGTACAAGTAAATTCTATTAGCAATAGTTCTTTCATGACAAAAGAATATTATGCTCCAAATGTTGGTGAAGTTCGTGCAGAAAATTATTCAAATGGACAAAAAACATACCAACGTGATTTAATTTTTTACCTAATCAAATAAAAAATGAAAGACTATTTATTTCTCATAGTTGTAATATTTAGCATAGCTGTTTGGGGGCAAGATGTCTCTGAAATGCTTCAATATTCTCATGTAAAAGATTCCTTGCTTGTTCGCTTCAAAAATATAGAAGACTCTAAACTAGATCAAGCAAGAAAAGATTGGTTTTGGCAGCAGTTGCAAGTTACACATATTAAGCAATTAGAAATTGTCCCTGATCTTTATGCTATACAATTACCAGAAAATAGTAATTTGGCAGCAATTTTACCTTGGTTATTCAATAATTATAAGGATATTTTGTATGCTGAACCAAATTATATTGCCAATTTTGATTTAAATAGCAACGACCCTTATTTTGAGGATGGTAGTTTGTGGGGATTGGAAAAAATACAAGCCCCACAAGCATGGGACTCAAAAAGAGAAAGCGATATTATTGTTGCTATTCTTGACAGCGGAGCCGATCCTACACATGAAGATTTGAAAGACAATATTTGGAAAAATCCTTACGAATTTAACGGAACTCCTGGTATTGATGATGATGAAAATGGTTACATGGATGATCTTCAAGGATGGAACACTGTTAAAAACTCTGCAAATATAGAAGATGATGTTCGACATGGAAGTCATGTCGCAGGGATTATTGGCGGCACAGGAAATAATAAAATAGGCATATCTGGCGTTTGTTGGAAAGTACAGCTTATGATTGTTAAAGTAGGTGATACAACTGGCATTACCTATGCAGGTGCAATCAATGGGCTTGAATATGCTCGAAGAAGCCATGCTAAAATTTGTAACATGAGCTTTGGAGCTGGCAGTTTTTCACAAGCTATGTATGATGCTATTGGAGTTTTAAAATCTGAAGGAATTATATGTGTTTGCGCCGCGGGAAACCGATCAGGCAATAATAACGACATCAATCCTTATTTCCCAGCAAGTTATGATCATGACAATATTGTTTCCGTAACAGCATCTAATATCAATGATGATTTACATACTACTTCCGCTTATGGCCCAAATTCTGTTGATATTTTTGCTCCAGGAGTAGGAATTTTAAGTACTGTACCTCCTTCTCTTAACGCTGGAAAGGCTTATTTAAAACTCAACGGAACTTCTATGGCTGCTCCACATATTGCAGGCTGCCTTGCTTTGTTATGGGCACGTTACTCTGATTTAACCTATCAGGAACTTATTGCCAAAATATTGAGAACAGTAGATCTTTTGCCAAATGGAACAAGTAAAGTAAAATCAGGCGGTAGAGTAAATATTTATAATGCCTTAATGGAAACTGAAGGACGAGAAAGTGGCAGCGGAGGATGTTCCAGCTATCCACATCAATATTCAATAATTTCTGCGATAAGTAATCTTATTCCATATTTATTGCTTTTAGGATTTTTTTTAAAAAGAAAAAAACGTTAAAATATATCCGCCAGTTTTTGCTGGCGGTTTATTTTGTCCAAAAAGAAAACGGGAAGATAGGGAAAAATATTATGAAAACATTTTTTAAATGGTTTGTTATTATTACACTGATAGCTATTGCAGTTTGGTGGTTTGGGTGGGGGAGTACACATCAGGTAAAAACTTCTCCTGTCGAACAACGTAGCGTTGTTTCTATCCAAATAACAAAGGCCAAATTAAGTGATGCAAGTTCATTTAATGAATTTGCAGGGACAGTCCAATCTAGTGTAACAGTCCAACTGTCTGCTCGAATTGTTGCCCATATTCAGGAAATTACAGTTCATGCAGGGACTTTTGTAAAAAAAGGTGATATTTTAATTCGATTGGATGACGGAGAAATCAAGGCGAGAATTAAACAAGCTCAGTCTGTTCTTGCTGCCGCAGAAGCAACAAGAGATGAAGCCAAGCGTGATTTAGAACGATATCAAGATTTGGTAAGAAGAGGTACGGAATCCAAGCAAAAATTAGATCAAGTAGAAACTAAGTACCAAAATACTATATCAGCAGTCGAGACTGCAAAACAACAAATTGCAGAGATTCAAGAATCTTTAGGATATACAGAAATCAAAGCAACTTTTGATGCTGTAGTTGTAGAAAAGTTTGCAGAACAAGGGGATCTTGCTTCCCCTGGAAAAGTTCTTATTACGTTGCAAGACCCTAATCGCTTGCGATTGGAAGCACCTATTTCCGAACAATGCGCACGCAGAATTCGTCTTAACGATACGGCTTTAGCCAAAGTCTCTTCTGTAGATGCTGAATTTTCTGCTAAAGTTAGTGAAATTGTTCCTGCCGTTGATCCTAAGAGCCGTTCATTTTTAGTACGTGCAAACTTACCGGCTAACCAAACAAATATAAAACCAGGTATGTTCGCCCGTTTAAAATTTCCTTGCGCTCCACGTAAAATTTTAACTGTTTCAAAAAAAACCGTACTAAATCGTGGACAACTAGATTTTGTATTTGTTGTAGAATCCAACGAAGCAAAATTAAGAATGATCAGACTAGGCGAAGAATTTCAAGATCAAGTAGAAGTTCTTTCTGGTTTGAGAGAAAATGAAATTATCATAGCAAATCCATCTGAAAATTTACGCGATGGCGATCCCGTAGCAATAACGGAGAAATAAGCATGAGCGATACAAAAAATAAAGAACACGATTGGATGAATCTTATTGTCTATCGTTTTATCAATTCTCATTTAACTCCGCTTATTATTTTAGCTTCTCTACTTCTTGGAACAGCTGCGGTTATTATGCTACCACGTGAAGAAGAGCCACAAATAGTTGTTCCTATGGTTGATGTATTGGTAGAAATGCCAAGTGCTTCAGCTTCAGAAGTAGAACAAAGAGTAACACGTCCTTTGGAAAAATTATTATGGGAAATTCCTGGAGTTGAATATCTCTATTCTATCAGTCGTGAGGGAAGCTCTCTTATTATTGTTCGTTTTGAAGTTGGTCATTCCGCAACGGACGCAATTGTCAAACTTAATGCAAAAATTGCTGCCAACCTGAATCGAATTCCTCCTGGAGTTTCTCAGCCATTGGTGCAAGTTCGAAGTATTGATGATGTGCCAATTTTATCCCTTACTTTATGGGGAAAAAATTATGATCATGCTACCTTGCGTCGTTTAGCAGCTCAAATGGATGATACAATTAAACAAGCTGATGGAGTTAGTGAAACAACTTTAATCGGTGGTTATCCACGATGTATTCGAGTTATTCCCGATCGTGCAGCTTTAGCTGCTCGTGGGCTTTCGCTTGTCGATCTTTCTTCTTCTTTATCTCAGGCAAATAAACCTTTACCTGCTGGCAAAATTATTTCTTCCGATCAAGAAATATTAGTTGAAACCGGAGCTTTTTTAAAAACCGCGGAAGAAGTTGCTATGGTCGTAGTAGGCGTTTACAATAATCAACCTGTAAGAGTTCAAGATATAGCAAAAGTTAAAGATGGGCCTGATGATCCTACTCACTATGTATTTTTCCATGCAGGTAAGCATACAAAAGTAAGCCAAGGATTTTTTCCTGCGGTTACATTAGCTATAGCCAAACGAAAAGGCATGAGTGCTATTGATGTTGCAAACAATGTTTTAAGTAAAGTAGAAACACTTAAAGGAAGAATTATTCCATCGGATATTGAAATTTCTATTACAAGACATTATGGCCAAACAGCCTCAGAAAAATCAAATGAATTACTCTATCACATGGCTATTGCAGTAATTTCTGTTTCTATTTTGTTATGGTTAGTATTAGGATGGCGTGAAGCACAAGTTGTTGCTATTGCAATTCCTGTTACCTTAGCTTTAACCATGGCTTCTTTTTATTTTCTTGGCTTTACTCTTAATCGTATTACACTTTTTGCCTTGATTTTTTCTATTGGTATTTTGGTAGATGATCCAATTGTAGATGTTGAAAATATTGTTAGGCATCTAGGATTTTCTAGCAATAAAGGAAAGTCTGTTACGGATATTACAGCCGAAGCTGTTTCTGAAGTACGAAGCCCTTTGATTCTTGCAACGTTAGCCGTTGTTGCTGCTATTCTGCCTATGGCTTTTGTTCGTGGCCTTATGGGTCCTTACATGCGTCCTATTCCAATTGGTGCATCTTGCGCAATGTTTTTTTCAATGGTTGTTGCGTTTCTTGTTACTCCCTGGGCTGCTGCTCGTTTATTCAAACATGCTTTGGAAGAACATGCGCAACACCATCACGAACAAGAAGATTTGATGACTCGCGCATATCGCAAATTTATGGGTGGTCTATTACATAAGTGGTATTTTCGATATACCTTTTTACTTGTTATTGCCGCGCTTCTTCTCGGCTCAATATTTATGGTTCCTGCGGGCTTGGTCAAAGTGAAAATGCTTCCCTTTGATAACAAAAGTGAATTTCAAATTATCATTGATACACCTGAAGGGACAACATTAGAGCGCACTACAGCAGTCGCTACAGAAATGGCAAGTCTTACGGCAAATATTCCTGAAGTAGAAAATGTTCAGGTGTATGCTGGAACCTCTTCCCCATATAATTTCAATGGTCTTGTGCGCCACTATTATTTCCGCCAGGGTGCGAATGTTGCGGACATACAGATCAATTTAACTTCACGGCATGATCGCACGCGCCAAAGTCATACAATTGCAAAAGAACTTCGTCCGGAGTTAGAAAAGATTGCCAAGCGTTATAATGCCAGGGTCAAAGTAGCCGAAGTTCCTCCTGGTCCGCCTGTATTACAAACAATTGTTGCCGAAGTCTATGGGGCAAATGCGGAAAAAAGAACAGAACTGGCGCGTAAAATCGAGCAGATTTTTCTTAATACTCCTGGCGTAGTAGATGTTGACACATATATTGAAGATGCTCAGGAAAAATATAAGTTTGAAATCGATCGAGAAAAAGCTGCGTTGTTTGGTGTAGATACGGAGACAATTTCTCGAAATCTTAGAATTGCTCTGGCGGGTACAAATGTTGGCATTATACACGACCCTAGAGAACGGGAAGATGTCAACCTTATTTTGCGTTTGGGAGAAGATGAACGCAATAAAATTTCCACTCTCGAACTTTTGCCCATTCGTACAAATGAAGGAAATCTAGTAGCATTAGGCGAACTTGTAACAATTCGCAAACTTCCTTCAGAAATTAGCATACATCATAAAAATCTTATTCCTGTTACATATATTACAGGGGATGTAGCAGGAGAATCAGAAAGCCCTATCTACGCCCTTCTTCAAATGAGTGAAGCAATTGATAAACTAAAAGCTAATTCTGCTCCGAAAGATGGATTAGATGTATACTTTTCTCACCAGCCTAATGATGAAAGTCGCTACAGTATTAAATGGGATGGAGAGTTTCATATTACTTATGAAGTCTTTCGTGATTTAGGTATTGCCTTTATTGCAGTTCTTTTGCTGATTTATGTACTTGTTGTTGGCTGGTTTGAATCTTTCAAAACTCCATTTATTATTATGGCTGCAATTCCATTTTCACTGGTTGGTATTTTGCCTGCGCATTGGGGAATGGGAGTTTTCTTCTCTGCAACTTCCATGATTGGCTTTATTGCAGGTGCTGGAATCGTTGTCCGCAATTCTATTATCTTAGTAGATTTCATTGAATTGTCACGGCAACAAGGAAAACCTCTTGATGAAGCTGTTATCGAAGCCGGTGCGGTTCGGTTCCGTCCTATGATGCTTACTGCTGCCGCTGTAGTCGTGGGAGCTTCAGTTATTCTCTTTGATCCTATTTTCCAGGGCCTTGCAGTTTCCCTTATGGCAGGAGAAGTTGCCAGCTTACTTCTCAGTAGAATGGCTGTTCCTGTGCTATATTTTATGGGTAATCGCGATAAATAATAAAATTTTAAACATTTAATGCTTTTATGAATAAAAAAGAACGAGTTATTCATTTTCTATGAGTAACTCATTCTTTTGTTATGTTAAAAATAATTAAATGTCTTATTTTTCTGAATCTATACTAACTCCACTATAAAGATATTCGAGATCTGCTGCTGTAAGATTGTGTGATAATTTTAAAGCTGCGACAGTTCTTCTAAGCTGTTCGATTGTAATAGGTCCAATAGTTAAGAAATCTGTTCGTTTATGTGCAAGTGCATACGCATTAACCATCTGATCAACAGTATAATTCGTATTGTTACGTTTATTGAAATTTTCAGTAAATATCACTACCCGTTCGTATCTTGTTCGATTGGCTTCAGTAAATATGGCATGGAATACATTCTGCCAGTACCAATCGCCATTGTCAAATTTCTTTTGAGCAGCCTTTTTGGCATTTTCCCAGCGTGGTTCAGGTTTATCAAAAATACTAAATCCTCCGAGCGGCGAATATGGCATAAGTTTAATGCCTTTTTGAAAATTACTGTCCATCATTTCGTTGTGGGTAACTTGTATTCCTCCTACATGGATTGATCTCTCACTCATTTCAAATAGTGAGAAATAGGGACTGTTAAGAACTGGTTTTGGTAAGAGTGGATCGCTTGCCAAATTTATAGATTCGTTTATTCTTTCTGTTTTCCAATTCGACCATCCAATCATCCAATATTGGCTTGAAATTTTTGTCTCACTAAGAGCTTCCATGATTGTTCTAACTGGAGTTTGTTTTCTGGAAACTTCTTTAAATCGTATGAAATCATTATCATCTCGATGCATTAGATAGATAGTGATAATATTATTTTTTAAATTTTTTGATGTATGTGTAAGTTCTTTTGATATTCTGTCGATAATTTGTTCTTTACTTCCAAATAACCGGCTGGAATATGTTCCAGGTGGGACATTGTCCAGGAGAAGTGGTTCATTTTGGGATAAACGATCAGATTTGAGAATTCCCTCTGTACGAAGTTGGCTAAGTAATTCATTGGAATGCGCACCATATTCCAGCTTCTTGGAATAGAACAGATCAAATGGAAATCCACCTTTGGAAATGGTGTAGAGTTTTCTATCAGGATTTAGTTTTTTGTTATAATAAAAATCGTCTTTTTGTATTTTTTCTTCTCTTGCTTTCATCCATTTCCCAATTTTGTTTTCAACATCCCCAACATAAATTGGAGACGTATCAAAAATATTGATCCCAAGTTTAACTGCCTCATCTAACAATTCATGGATTTGTTCTTCAGACATCTGCGATTGGCCTTCTTTTATCCAGTCAGATTGAACCAAATGATCAGTTCCCATAATTAAGCGAGAAAACTTTTTGCAAGAACCTTGTCGATCGCAAATATCAATATATTCCATCCCGATTTCTTCTGATGAAATATTTTTTATCTGGCTTTCTGTACTTAAGCATCCTAAGAACAGGACAACGATCAAAAGAAAAAAGATTTTATAATACATATTGTTCATCTCCTTTTTTTGTTTTTCATAAACTTAAGAAATGTCAGATATTTTTTTTCCAAACGTAGAAATCTTGTTTTCCTATATTTGTATTTTGATGAAATTTGTTTGATTTTACAACCATTTTTTTTAGTAAACAAAAATTTGTCACGAGAATGTATCTATGATATAATTAAGTGCTTAATAGTCAACTTTTTAAGGTCAAAGAAGTGAGTAACTCCAAAGGAGATTTTTTATCTCAAGAAGATGAACTTTTTATTACTAGATTGGTTTCAAAAAATATTGTCAATATAGAATCAATAAATAAATCAATCAAAGAAAAATGGACATTGAAGGATGATTCTCCCTTATTTCAATTTATGCTCAAAAAGCGTGCAATTTCAATTACCGATGTTTCCAAAATTACAAAAGATGAGCATATTACAAAAGATTCTCAACAACAGACTAAGGTAGAAATAAAATATGTAAATGATATTCCCATTGTTTCTCATGCAACAATAAAAAAAATTGATAGATACGAAATTATCCGTGAACTTGGACGCGGTGGAATGGGTGTAGTTTACGAAGCACATGATACAGAACTTGGAAGAACTGTCGCATTAAAAACACTTAGAAGTAATGATGATGCAAGCTCGATTGAACTTGAGAGGTTTGCGAGGGAAGTAAGATTGTCAGCGGCTTTGCAACATCCTAATATAATTTCTGTCTATGAAACAGGTATTTACAATAATATTCATTTTTTTACTATGGAATATATTGAAGGTATTCCTATAGATGAGTATGTATCAAAAAATAGATTAAACTTTGATGAAATTGTTTCCTTAATTCGTGATGTTGCCAACGCATTAGCTCTTGCTCATTCAAAAAATATAGTTCATCGTGATATAAAACCTGCAAATATATTAGTTGATAAAGATGGGGTTGTTCATCTTGGAGATTTTGGATTAGCTAGAAATATGGTTGGAGATAAGAGCCTTACAGTTAGTGGAATGCCTATTGGCACACCTGCTTATATGTCTCCTGAACAGGCTTCTGGAAAAATGGTGCGAGTTGGGAAATATAGTGATGTTTATTCATTAGGATCTGTATTTTATGAACTTCTGACTGGAAAACCTCCATTTATCGGAGCCAGCTTAACTCAAACTATTTCAGCAATTTTATCTCAAGAGCTTATCTCTCCCAAAAAATTGGTACGAGGGTTATCATACGATCTTGAAACAATTTGTTTGAAATGTCTTGAAAAAGATATTCCAAGACGTTATCCAAATGCTCGTGCATTGGCAATGGATTTAGATCGTTATCTAAATGGCGAACCTATTTTAGCTAGACCTCCCAGTATTTTTTATAAATCAAGCAAATTTATTCTTCGCAATAAATTGCCATTTTCTTTCGCAACAGTTTGCCTCATATTTTTAACTCTTGCTATTTACTTTTTTCTTCTCGCGCCCGGATTCTTAACTTTATCAGTCAAGAATCAGCAATTTGCTAATTTATCTCCAGAAGTTTTTATCAATGGGGAAAAAAATCTTTCCAATGATCTTAATCATCTATCATTATCTTATGGCTATCATAAAATATCTTTAAATTTAGAAGGCTATGAATCTGAAGATTTTGTTGTGCAAATATCTCCTGGACAAGAAGTCAAAATTGAAAAACAAATGGTTTCTAAGAAAGGAAAAATAGGCGTTAGGTCTTTTTTATCACAAGTAGAGGCTTCTTTTAAAAATATAAAAACTAATGAAGTTTATACTTTTATTCTTTCTGCAACTAAAATCTTTGATGAAAAAAAATCATTATCAAAAGATCGATCATTAGAATTTTTTTCTGTTAATGAATATCAGATTCCATCTGGAGAATACGAAGCAACATTTAAAAAAGAAAACTATTTTAGTGAAAGAAAAAAAATAACTATTATTCCTGATCAGACAATACAAACAAATGTTAATTTGCAATCAATGATAATCTGGACAAGAGACGTAAAACAAAAAATTCCTCTTAATGCTATGATGCTGGCAGATACAGATATTGATGGGAAGTTAGAATTGCTTATTTCTTCAGTAGCAGGAGGAATGACTTCATATAGCTTTGAAACACATGAAAAATTATGGGAAATATCTGGGAATTTGACATTTTCTAAACATCAATCTTTATTACGAGATGTAGATAAAGATGGGTTTCCAGACTTTATATTTGTTCACGGAGATTGTTTTAAAATAGTTTCTGGAAAATCTCATAAAAGTATTTTTGAAATGCCTAGATATTGGGGAACAGGATTTGTTTTTAACGATATAAATAAAGATGGACATGATGATTTGATTTTGTTTAGGACATATAATGGCATTGAATGTCATAATTTAAAAGATGGAAAAATCCTGTGGAAAAATGATAAATGCAGTGAAGCGTATTTTACTCCTATTTTTTTAAATGATAAAACAATACTTCATTCCGCTAAGGGAGAATTATACGAGCTTAATATAAATAATGGAATTTCTCGCACCGTTTATTCATTTTTTGGAAAGCCTGAAACAAATCGAGATCCTGAAGACATGAAATTAGTATGGATTTCAGGAAAGCCTATATTACTTTGGTACCGTATAGAAAAAGGATTTTGCGCACTTGATTTATCTTCTCGACAGGAATTATGGAAATGCAATATTAAACCTTTCAATATTGGAATGGGAGGAATTGTACTAGCTGATGTTGATAAAGACGGAGTTGTAGAAGCAATTCTTCACACCGATAAATTATATTGTATAAATATCAAAAATGGGAAGATAGTATGGCAATGTGACACGTATAATCAAAATAACACATCTCCTTCTACCGTTGTAGATTTAGATGGAGATGGAATATTAGAAATTATTGCGATTTCTAAAAATGGAAAAATTTATGTTATTGATTCTCGTACTGGAAATTCTATATCAGAATTTTCTTACAAAAATCAAATAGATTCTCTTATTCCTTATGATATCAATCACGACGGAATACTTGAAATACTTGTATTATCAGAAGATCAGTTTTATGCTATTCGATATACACCAGAGAAACAAATAAAAATCTACGAAGAAGATCCCTTGCTTTCTACTATTTCCAAGCAATTTTTAGATTGGAATAAAGATGGGCATTTAGATTTTGTTCTCGGCAATAAAATGGGAGAATTATATTGTCTCAATGGTAAAAATTGGGAGATTCTTTGGAGACATAAAATCGTAAATGAGATGAATAATTTTCCTGTAATCATTGATCTGAATAAAGATAAAAAATTAGAAATAGTCATTCAAGGAAATGATGGGGTTGCTGTTTTTAATGATGTTTTTCAAAAAATTTGGAGTTTTTCTTGCGAATCACAAAGTTCAAAAACGCCTATTATTGCAGATGTTGATAATGATGGAGAGTTGGAAATAATTATCACAACTGGAGGAAATGGCTATATCTATTGTTTGAAAAGTTCTAATGGGAAACTGTTATGGCAACAACAGGTTTATAGAATTTTTACCATGCCGTATCTTGAAGATGTTGATAACGATAATCGTTTAGATTTAATCGCTATCAGCACAATGTCTTTCGGACCAAGTGGTGGAATATGGTGCTTTAATGCCGCAGATGGCAGTATAAAATGGCAAATGCCAATTCCTTCTTCTGTAGAAGCTGCTTATACTAATATTGTAACATCCGATCTTAATAAAGATGGCATACTTGAAGTTTTTGTTCCGCAAATTGGACACATTTCTTGTTTAGATGGAAAAACAGGAAAGGGATACTGGCATAAAAGACTTAATGGTAGTGATGTAGGAGTATTTTTAATAACAGATTTAAATAAAGATTCCAACAAAGAAATTCTCATTGCTACACTTGATAACAGTATTCATTTTCTTGATGCCAAAACGGGTGAAGTTTTATGGTATCAGAATATGATATTAGATAAAAGAAACTTTGCATGGGAACCTAGTTTAGTAAGAAAAAGTACAGGAATTATAAATTTAGATATAGATCTTAATCATGATGGCATACCAGATTTTGCTATGATAGATTCTAAAGATTTATTTTGTTTATTTTCAGGGAGTGATGGAAAATATCTAGGTTCGATGAATGATATAGAAATAGGGGATGTATTGCCTTTCAAAGTAGATTGCGATGGTGATCAAAAATTAGATTGGGTTTTTATTAGTCGAAAAAATCAGTTAGTTGTTATCTATGATATTCTTTCGCGTTTTGAAAAAATTGTGCAAACTCCAAGATATTTTGATAGCACAGAACAAAATAAAATATTTTTATGGCTGTATCGTTTTCAAAATTTACTCATGCAAAAAAATTACAAACAACTCAGTCAAGAAATTTCAAAATTTTCTAATCAAATTAAAGACTATCCATACTGGGAAATTTTTTATCGCACAGTATGTTCTATGCAACAACAAGGAATTCTTTCAGAACAAAGCGTGAAAGAATTGCAAAAAGTAGGATTAGATTTTGTCTTGAATCATTTTTTGAGAACGATTTATTTTTTAGAAAAAAATGATGTCAAAGAAGTAAAAAATGAAATCGAACCTCTTATAAAAGAATCTATTTTACTTTTCCACAAAATTTTCCAACAACATAAACATCTTATGAAAAGAGAATTATATAATCGTTTGAAGGAAATATTACCAATTGTATTTAAGGAGACAGATTGCGATTTAGATATTGCTAATGCTTATAAATATGCTATCTTTACAAATAAATCTTGGGAATCTGATTATTTCTTGGAACTTTCACTCAGATATGGTTTACCTGAACGAGCAGACTATGAAACCAGACGCAAAACTTACATTAAAAAAGTATTTGATAATTCAGAAGGAATTCGCTCTGCTTACCATCAAAGCCATGCAATGGCTGTTTTAAATCATGCTATAGAGGTACTTTCAGATGATGTTGAAATAATCAATAAAAGAGCAGATGGACTCATAAAGAGTAGAATTGCTATAGAAGAAGGCATAAAAGAATATCAAAGATCATTAAAAATTTTACCCGAACAACCCGAAGTATATTTGCAACTAGCCCAAATTTATTGTGAAATTAATAATTTACAAAAAGCTATTGTTTATATTGATGAAGCAATAAAATTTGATAAAAAAGAATGCACAATAAATTATCTCTATAAAATTTTTATTTATATGCTATCCAATAAACAAGAAAAATTTATTCTTGAAGAGCTTGAAAAAATTGAAAAAAAAATCTCTAAAAAAATGACTTCTGAAGATATTGAATTTGTGATGATTATAAAAAATTTACTCGAAGGAAATAAAATTATTGCAGTTCAAAAACTAGAAAAAATTGCTCCAAAATTAACCGAAGGAAATCGAGATATGCAATGGCTATTTTATAAGTTATATTATTTAATAAAATAGTTATCATGAAAAAAAGCCACACTTAAAAAATTAAGTATGGCTTTTTTTATTAAAAAAAAATTTAATTGCTGGCATTATCAAAAATCTGCTCCATTTGAATAAGTTCGTTTTCCATAGCCTGGATTTGTTCTACGTTGCTATCATACCCCATTGTTTTTAACCACCATAAACGATTTTTTAATGCCTGATAACGTATAGATAGATCTATCATAACATCCCCTCTTTCTTTAAAAAAAGAACACGCGTTTCATTTCGAATGAAACCGAAAGAAACGCGTAATGATTAAACTAGTATATAAATTTAAGTTATTATTTTTAATTTAAAAGACATAAAAATAGAAAAAGACATGATTTTGAACATGTCTATTATCAGCATTTTTACTCAACTTAAACTTTTATTATAATATCATAACAGCATAAAAAAGTCAAGAAAATTCTAAAAAAAATAAGATTAAGATAACGTGAAATACTAAGCCTAATTAGAAATTTTAGAAAATTTTTTAGGGAAAATAAAAAAACATTCTTATAATTATAAATTTTTATAAAATTCATTTCATTACTTTATATGACTATAATTTGAAAATTTTTGTGTTTAAAACTTATTTATTTTTTGTTAAAATTTATAGATTGCATAATTTCATATAGTTACTTTTTTTTATATAAAAAGGTTTGTATGTCAGCTAATGTTAAAATTGGTATAGTGTTACCACAGGATAATCAAAAAGAAATTTTTTTTCATGTTGGAGAAAGTTCTTGTTTTTTTTGGCAAGGAAGTAAAAAAATTCGATTAAGTAGAAATACAGAATTTTCTGTAAAAATTTTTCAAGGATTATTACGTCTTTGCCAGAATGAAAATGTTCTTGATGAATCTGCTGTTGCAAAGATACAAAATAATAATAAAGATTTGACGAAACAAAAAAGTTGTTTGTGTCTTGATGGTATTTCTGTTGGTCGTAATTTTCATTGGCAAAATAAAATTTCTCAAACTTTACCAGGTCATTTTGAATTCAGTATCCAAAATGATTGCTTGATTATGGTAAATGAATTACCTCTTGCAATTTACATTCCTTCTGTAGCAACCTCGGAAATGAACGCCAAATGCCCTGAAGACTTGATTAAAGCGCAAATTATTTGCGCACGTTCTTGGTTTTTAGCCCATGCTGAAAATAAACATATAGGCTGGGATGCTTGCAATGACGATTGTTGCCAACGCTATCAAGGTCTGGGAAACATGAATTCTAAAATGTGGAAAATTGCACAGGCTGTAGATGGAATTGTTTTGCAATATAATAATCAAATTTGTGATGCTCGATATAGTAAATGTTGTGGAGGAATAACAGAATCAAGTCATTATGTTTGGCCAGAAACACAGCAGGCTTATCTTAATTCTGTTTATGATGGAGCTGAGAAAAAAGATTTCTACAATCTTACTACAGATCATGCAATGCAAAGCTGGATTGTTGAGACTCCTGATTGCTTTTGTAGTCCTAAAATAATTCCTCAAAAAAAATTGCTTGGTTATCTTGGAAAAGTGGATGTTGCAGATCATTATTTTCGTTGGGAACAAAATTATAGCAAAGATGAGATAAATCAAATTTTACAGCAAAAATTAGGACTGCATATAAATAAACTATTGAATCTATATCTAGGTAAACGAGGCAATTCCGGAAGATTGTACCAGCTTAGTATATGTTATTTAGATAATCAAAATACTTTCCAAGTACATCATCTTACAAGCGAATATCAAATTCGTGTAGCTTTACATAAAAGTTTTTTGTATAGTTCTGCCTTTATTATCCAAGAACAACAAAATCCTCAAGGAGATATTGAACATATAAAAATTATTGGTGCGGGTTGGGGACATGGAGTAGGACTTTGCCAAATGGGCGCACTTGGCATGGCTTTACATGGATATAATTATGAAAAAATCCTATTTCATTATTTTCCAGGCAGTATATTGACAAAAATTTGACAATATTTCTATTTTGGTTTAAATTTTTCTTGCACTACATTTTTTTTTATCTAAAATAAATATTAGGATTTATGTTAGATATAGATTTTCGTTCATAAAACGATAAAAACTATTTTTGGGAGAAGAAATCATGCCAGATTCTGTAGCTGTTATTTTAGGAGGCGGGGAAGGCAAAAGATTACAACCTCTTACTCGCCATCGCTCTAAACCAGCAGTTCCCCTGGCTGGAAAATATCGGTTGATAGATATTCCTATTAGTAATTGCTTAAATAGTCAGATTCGTCGTATTTTTATTTTGACTCAGTTTAATAGTGTTTCTCTCCACGATCATATTCAAAATACTTATCGTTTTGATCAATTTAGCCCAAGTTTTATTAGAATTTTGGCTGCTAAACAATCACAAACTCCAGGTACTGGATGGTATCAAGGAACAGCAGATGCTGTACGTCAAAATCTGTCCTATTTTATAGAACAGCGTCCGGATGTTGTTGCGATTTTATCTGGGGATCAACTTTATCGCATGGATTTTCAAGATGTTATTCATCATCATCAATTGATGAAAGCAGATATAACAATTTCGGCTAAACCTGTTAATCGCCAAGAATGCACTGGTTTAGGCATTATGAAAATAGATGCCAATCACCGAATTGAAAAATTCTTAGAAAAACCAGCTCCAACTTTGGATATTTCTGAATATCAAGCACCTCTCAATATATGCAAAACAGAAAAATACCTTGCTAATCTTGGTATTTATATTTTTAATGCAAATGTTTTAAAAGAAATTCTTGAAAAAAATACTGAAAGTGATTTTGGAAAACATATCATCCCTTGGACAGTTGATAAATATAATGTTTGTGCAGACCTTTTTGATGGTTATTGGGAAGATATTGGAACAATTGGATCTTTTTGGAAAACCAATCTTGATTTGACGGAAAATATTCCGGAATTTTCTTTTTATGATATTGCTGCACCTATCTATACTCACATGCGCTTTTTACCTCCGTCTAAAATTTTAGGATGCGATCTCCATCGTGTTCTTTTACCAGAAGGATGCATTATATCAGGCCATCGAATTGTCCATTCTGTAATCGGAATCCGCCAGGTAATTGGAAATGGAACGGTTATAGAACACTCTATTTTAATGGGTGCAGACTATTATGAACACGAACGATATAATACATCTGCTAAAATTCCTTTAGGAATTGGCAGAGAATGTTATATTCGAAATGCTATCATTGATAAAAATGTCAGCATTGGTAATGGCGTTTATATTACCCCAGATGGCAAACCAGATGGAACAGTAACTGATATGTATAGTATTTCGGATGGCGTTATTGTTATTCCGAAAGGTACAATTATTCCTGATGGAACGCGAATATAAAGAAAAAGAATAAAAATCATACCTGTTAGAAAACGATTGGCTTTGGTGGGCGCGCTAAAATATGCGCGCCTCTTCTGATAATGGATTTTTCCAGCATTAAAAGCTAGGAAAATATTTGTTGCTTAACCTTTTATTGAGTACAATCAAAGGCTGCAACAAAGTATTTTTTGTTAAAAAAATTTTATAAAGGAACAACAACATGCTGATCGATTGGGAAGCAATCCGTGAGGAATGCCGCCAATCCGGTACATTTGCAAAAATTCCTAAAAAAGAAAGTGATTGTCTTCCTGAAGAATTTCATGAAAGTTTTATGGGATTATCTAAAGGTGCAATTCGTCAGTTCCGAGATGATCGTGCTATAGATAGTTTGCACATCCACGAATTTCCAGATTATTTTTTAGTACATGTAGATGCTTTTAATCCAGAACACCATCCTGTTGCACATGGGTTTGTAGATACTCCAGGAATGGCTGTTGGATTAGTTTTGGGGGCAATAGGCGTATATTGTTTGTCTCAAATTTTACAGGAAAAATCAGAATAAGGAAACTGTGATTTTAAAAGTAGGAAAATATTTGTTGCGGCCTTTGATTGTACTCAATCAAAGGTTAAGCAACAAAGTATTTTCCGTTAAAAAAGAAAGTAGGAAAATATTTGTTGCGGCCTTTGATTGTACTCAATCAAAGGTTAAGCAACAAAGTATTTTCCGTTAAAAAAGAAAGTAGGAAAATATTTGTTGCGGCCTTTGATTGTACTCAATCAAAGGTTAAGCAACAAAGTATTTTCCGTTAAAAAAATATGATGGAATCTATTCGTGAAATTTATAAAATTGGTAATGGTCCATCCAGTAGTCATACAATGGGACCTAAAAAGGCAGCCAATATATTTAAAGAACAATTTTTTCAGGCTGCAAAATTTAAAGTAACTCTTTATGGAAGTCTTGCTTTAACAGGAAAAGGACATCTTACAGATCAAGCTATTTTAGAAACCTTAGCACCAATAACTACAGAAATACTTTGGGAACCTACTATTTTTTTATCACGACATCCCAATGCTGTGAAATTTGAAGCATTAGATAGCAACTCAAATATTTTGGGAACGGATACATTTTATAGTATTGGAGGAGGAAGCATTGTACGAGAGAATGAAATTCTTGAAAAACAACCAATATATCCTTTACATAAAATGGCAGATATTTTGAATTGGTGTGAAAAAAATGGCAGAAGATTCTGGGAATTTGTACAGGAATATGAAGGTATTGGAATATGGGAATATCTCAAAGAAGTTTGGGATGTAATGAAGGCTGCTATTGAACGTGGTTTAGAAAATGAAGGGGTTTTGCCAGGTCCTTTGAAATTGGCACGAAAGGCTTCCTCATACTATGTTAAGGCAAAAGGATTTGAAGGTGCGTTAAAAAGACGCAGTTTATTATATTCTTATGCGTTAGCTGTTTCAGAAGAGAATGCTGCAGGAGGAAAAATAGTTACAGCACCTACTTGTGGCTCTTCGGGAGTTGTCCCAGCAAGTTTTTATCTGTTGCATTTATATAATGAATTTTCCGAAGTTAAAATTTTAAGAGCATTGGGAACTGCTGGGCTAATTGGGACGATTGTTAAGCGGAATGCTTCTATTGCTGGTGCAGAAGTAGGATGCCAAGGTGAAATTGGTACTGCTGCAGCAATGGCAGCAGCAGGAGCAGCTCAGTTATTTGGCGGAACGCCTGCACAGGTTGAGTATGCGGCTGAAATGGCTATGGAGCATCACTTAGGTCTTACTTGCGATCCTATGGCTGGTCTTGTTCAGATTCCTTGTATTGAACGCAATCCAATGGCTGCTGCTCGAGCTTTAGATTGCTGCACTTTTGCTATTCTATCGGATGGAAAACATCGTGTAACTTTTGATAAAGTTATTGAAGCTATGAAACGTACAGGGCATGATTTACCTAAGATTTATAAAGAAACCTCACTTGGTGGATTGGCTCTTATGCACGAAGAATAGGAAACTTTTAATTTATACCTATTTTAAAAAGGAGTCTGTGCATGTTCCTACGAATTTGTATAACTCTTGGTATTCTTTTCAGTAGCATTTCTTCTTTTACAGGTTGCGGTGTAGCAGTAGGAACAATAGTAGATACTGCTGTTGATGTGGCAACATATCCTATAAAAGAATATATCTTCATGGGTTCATATAAATATGATAATACTTGGCCAGAGGCTTATCAAGAACAACCTATCAATCGTGATCATGGAGAAATGTTATTAGGTATTGCTGTATCAGGTGGTGGTAGCAGATCAGCTTATTTTATGGCTTGCGTTATGCAAGAATTAAATAAAATTCCTATTAAACCAGGTTCATCTCGAACATTCGCTGATGAAGTAGATTATATTTCCAGTGTTTCTGGAGGTAGCTTATCTTCTGCATATTTTTGTTTCAATTATAAAAAATTTCAAGATTCTCAGCGAGCATCGTGTTCTAAAGATTTCTTTGAAAAATATAAAGCGGACATGAGGATCAATTTTCAAAATTGTGCACTTGTAGAATATACATTGGGAGGGGCAGGCTTTTTAGATTTTTTTAGTTATTATGATCGTGGCGATTTAATCGCGAATATATGGGATCAAATATTTTTCGATGACGCTACATTTCAAGATTTACATAAACTTGAACAACAAGGCGCGCCAATCTTGTTAATTAATGGAACTATACTGAACGATGGACTTAAGTTTGTTTTCAGCAATTCTGCTGATACCAAGTTTAATGAATCGCAATATTTTACAGAAATTAGAAAAGCTGGTTTTATAAAAAATTCTGCGACACAAAAATACCAACCTTTTTATACAGTTGGTTTTCAGTCTCTTAATTCAGATATCCGTCCATATCGTCTATCAAAAGCTATTGTTGCTTCTGCGGCTGTCCCAAATTTACTAGGGCCGGTAAGCCTTAAAGATTACACTGTAAAAGATTCTCTGAGGATAGTACATATTGTTGATGGCGGAGTATATGACAATTACGGGTTAGAAACACTCATGCAAATTTTTACAGCATATCTTGATAAGCATCCAGAAACACCTTCAAAAATACTGGTTATAGATGGTTCAGGATATTTCCAGGAAGATAACCGACGAACGGATGAATTTACAGTTGCTGATTTTTCCATGCGTCCTTTAGAAATTGCTTGGTTACGATCAAGATGTTATATGGAATATGTTTTCAAACAAGCTATTTCTTGGAAAAATGCTCAAGGTATTCAACCGTATAAAAATTTAAGTTTTGATTTAATTAGTTTGTATGGATGTTGGTCTTCTTCTCAAGAAGATGGAAAATTACCTTCTCAAGAAGATATTACAGAAAAATCATTGGAAAGACAAATGATTGAAACGATATTACGACCTGATTTAGCTACACAAGAATTTTTTAATAAAATTGTTCATATTCCAACAAGTTTTAAAGTTAGTTCTCAAGACGCGGAATATATTGAAGAAGTTGCGCAAGAAGTTGTGAAACAGCTTCAAGGGCAATTAAATGCCTGCGGTTTTTAAAAAAACATAGGAAAAAAATCACTATGCAATATTTGGCTGGTAATTATACTTGTAATATTTCTCAAGGAACCCCATATCCGTTGGGTGCAACTTTTACTGATACTGGAGTAAATTTTTCGATTTTTGCTCATCATGCTCAACGAGTTTCTTTAGTTTTATTTCGTCCGAATGAAGAAAAGTCCTGGGCAGAAATTCCATTTGATCCTAAAATAAATCGAACTGATGATAATATTTGGCATATTCATGTTGATGATGTAAAACCAGGATTTAGCTATGGGTATAAAATTGATGGAAAACA
This sequence comes from uncultured Planctomycetota bacterium, assembly GCA_964585305.1. GTDB lineage: Bacteria > Planctomycetota > Uabimicrobiia > Uabimicrobiales > JABWCH01 > CAZPDM01. The sequence continues at coordinate 42,508 of CAZPDM010000019.1, forward strand.
TGATTCATTCCATCTATATAATGAAAAAATTTTATTGATAGACCCTTATTCTAAGGCTTTAGATAATGCAAATATCTGGGGATGGCCTATCAGCGAGACTAAGAACGGTATTCGGTTATTACAACGTCGCAGTCTTTTAATTGATACTAAATTTAATTGGGAAAATGATAAACATCCACACCATTCCTATCAAAAGACAGTTATTTATGAAATACATGTGCGAGGTTTTACACAAGATACTTCTTCTGGCATGGAAATAAATTCTGGAACATATACAGGAATTATCAGAAAACTTCCTTATTTAAAGGAACTAGGCATTACAGCTATTGAATTATTGCCAATAGCAGAATTTGATGAAAATGATAATGACAAGAGAAATCCAGAAACTTCTGAAATGCTAAAAAATTATTGGGGATACCATACTATTTCTTTTTTTGCTCCCAAAGCTTCTTTTTGCACAAAACCAACAGAAAATCGGCAAATTATTGAATTTCAAGAAATGGTAAAAGCTTGCCATAAAGAGAATATTGAAGTAATTTTAGATATTGTTTTGAATCATACGGCAGAAGGAAATAAATTTGGCCCCATTTTACATTTTAAGGGAATTGATAACTGCGCGTATTATTTACTCAATCAATATGGAGAATATCAGAATTACTCGGGTTGTGGTAATACTATCAATGCAAATCATCCTGCTGTAATTCAGATGATATTAGATTGCCTGCGATTTTGGGTGCAAGAAATGCATGTTGATGGTTTCCGCTTTGATTTAGCATCTGCTATGATTAGAGATTCTTCAGGAAACCTATTAACTGATCCGCCTCTTATCCGTGCCATAGCCCAAGATACTATTCTTGCACAGACAAAAATTATTGCAGAGCCATGGGATGCTTCAGGATTATATAATGTAGGTTCGTTTCCTCATTATGGAAAATGGGCAGAATGGAACGGACGTTTCCGAGATGATGTACGATCATTTATTAAAGGTGATGATGGATATGCGTATGCTGTAGCCCAAAGATTGATTGGAAGTCCTGATATTTATCAAAAAAGTAAACGACCAATATGGCATAGTATCAATTTTATAACATGCCATGATGGGTTCACACTTTATGATCTTGTATCATACAATCAAAAGCATAATTTTGAAAATGATGAAAAGAACTGTGATGGCAGCAATGATAATCGAAGTTGGAATTGCGGGGAAGAAGGAACCGCAATTAATGTTGCTACTTTTGAATTGCGTCAAAAGCAAATGAAGAACTTTTTAGCTTTATTATTCATTGCACAAGGAATTCCAATGTTACTAGGAGGAGATGAATTTGCCCGAACTCAAAAGGGAAATAACAATGCTTATTGTCAGGATAACCAGATCTCCTGGATAAATTGGAATTACCAAAGAAAAAATAAAGACATTTTACGATTTACTAAAGAAATGATTGCCTTTAGACATCGTCAAAAAATTTTGCATAAGAAAGATTATAGTAGTATTAAGGTACATTGGCATGGCACTCAATTATATAAACCAGATTGGTCTTACACATCTCATACTATAGCCTTTGTTCTTGAAGCAATGCCACAATTAGATGAAAATGAAATTTATGTTGCATTGAATGCTTTCTGGCAGCCTTTAGAATTTCAAATTCCCAAACCAATATCTCAAAAACCATGGAGATTGATTGTTAATACTTCTTTACCATCTCCACAAGATTTTACAAAAGAAGATTATGCTCTCATTCATCATTCTTCTTCTTTCCTTTTACCATCAAGGTCTTTAATTGTTTTGCTAGCAAAATAAAAATAGGACGCAAAAATTTGCGTCCTATTTTTATTAGAAATTATTATAGTAATCTTTAATCATAATATAACGACGATTGTTACGTTTTTCTGAGCAGTATGGACAATCTATAACGCCTTTGGCCTTACATGCTTCGCAATACTTTTTCTTTCCTTTGATTGTTGTATATTCTCCATCTTTTCCAATCTGGCGTTCTTCTCCTTCAATAATTCCTTCGCCTTTGCAAAGTCTACATTTCATTTCTCCACTATTTCTGCAGAATGGACAACGGTTGTAAGCATTCTCTGCAATTTTGGCTAACGATTGCCCTTCTTCTTTTTTCAAAGTATAGTTAATTTTTATTAACTCATCACGGCCACCAGGTTGATCGCCGATTTTTGTTTTAAGTGTATAAAGATATTCAAGAACAATTTGATCTTTATTGGCTCTATAGTCTTCGACTATTTGGCGAACAAGAACTGAAGCTTCTTGTCTCATACGTTCAATACGATTTTCTTCTTGCCGTTGGGCGAGGAGTTTTTGTTCTTCCGCGATTTTTTGTGTACGAGAATCCAATTTTCTTTTCCGTTCTTCAAGTACGCCTGCTGCCCATTTTTGTTGTTTTTCAATACTAGAAGCTAATAAACCAATTTTAATACCAGCTTCGGCAGTTTCATTGCATAAAATATCTTCATTGTTAATATAATAATAGCTAACTAATGCTTGATATAGTTCAACATTTTTTTCATTACCAATCAATGATAAAGTACCAACGCTACGTGGCATTAAATCTGCCAATTCGAAAACTTCTGATTTTCCATCTTTTTCAACAGTAATTTTACTCTCATCATATTTAGTAATTAATCCAACAATTGGTTTGCCTTTTCGAGTAAATAATAAAGGCGCAGGTTTTCCCTTAAGTGCCGCAGCATTTTCTATAGTATAATCCCAAACTTTGTTAAGCATCTTTACTTCTTGGAAAGTTTCTGCTACCTTAGGTAAATCAATATCTTCTGGATATTTACTTTTGAACTCTTCTGCCTTTTGAGCAATAGGCTGTATTTTAGAAAATGCTTCCTGAAATTTACATTGTGTTAAAAGTTCTCGATATTTTGAAATAAAATCATTGTAATCTTTTTTGAGTGTATCTAACTCAATGTTTTCTAATTCTTTTGAAGGAGCAACAGTAAGCACAGCAGCTTGTTGTTTTTGAAGTCGAATTTCTTCAAGAGCTCTTTTACTTGAATCCAATAAAAGACTTAACTCTTGTTGAATTTCAGGATTATCATAAGTTATAGACAGCATTCCTTGTAAATTTTCCATATTCTTTTCTAACAATAGCTCATAATTTTTACTGGCAAAATTTTCTTGAGCATCACCAGAATATTTTCGAAGTAAAGAAAGTATCTGTTCTTGAGCATTTTTCTGCTCAGTAGCCAATCCCTCATGAGCATAAGTAGTTTCCGAATATTTGGCAGCAATTTTATTTAACGCATTCCAATATTGAATAGGATTTTCTTTAGAAAGTTTTTCGGTTTCTGATTGGGCTTGAAGCTCATATTTCTTTGCTTGTAATTTTTGATAAGATTTCCAAATAGATAAAGTATCTTTATTTTCTAAAAATTCGATGATTGCTTTATTTTTTGTTTCTACAGATACTAAATCATTTTCTGGCATATCTAATATCATTTGTAAACGATTTGATTCCTCTGGTTTAGTTGTTTCTACAGGTTGACTAGTAACAACAGAGTTACTCAAATTCATAGGTGGCTTAGTTACCCAACGATAAACAACAATAGTTAGAGCGATACAAGCAATTACACCTACAGAAGTAAATACTCCAATCATTTTAAGATTGCCTTGAAATGGCGAGACTTCTTTATATGTATCTGCTTCCCATTCGCCTGTACTAAGATTAGTATGACAAGTTACACAAAACTTATCACCTTTATTTAAATATGCTCCACAAGTAGGGCATTGACGTTCATCAACATTCATTGGCTCTTTTGTTTCTGCAGGTTGATTCTTTAAATCTTCAAGAGAAGGAATCGAAATTTTTCTTTTGCAATGTGGACATATCCCTTTTTTTCCAGCATATTTTTCCGGAATTTTCAAAATTTTTCCACAACTACAATTTACTCGTATTTGATAAGCCATAATAAAACCTTTCGCTAAATTTAGCATACTAAGCATAAATCTCAAATGATTATTTGTATAAAGATACGTAAATTATAGCTATTTTTTTAGAAGTTGCCAAGTTTTTTTGTCATTTAGAGCATAAAAAAGTTTTGATATTTTGAAAAATTATTGACAAATTTAACAATCTGGTTTATGATAATTAAGCTATAGTTCTGGATATAGATTATTTGCAGGCTTTAAGAAAAGTTAGTTCTTTCAACATGTTTTGCAAATACATAGAGCAAAATACTATTTTTCTAAATTTTTACTGGATTAGAAAGACTTTTAAGGATTTTCTAATGAACATGACTATTAAATTGGTTTTCGTAACGGCAATATTTATAGTTGGCTGCGCAACTGGCCAATTTTTTGATGCCGCAAAAACTTCCTCTATCCCCTTAGATGGAAAAATACAGTATTTACTAGAATGCCTAAAAACCAATCCTGAACATATTGAAGCTAAGGCGTTGATCAAACAATATTATGAACAATCAGCAGATGAACATTTACAACAATCTAAAAACTTTGCCCGAGCCAAGAAATATTATTTAGCAATTGGGGAACTTGATAAACTTATTATTTTAAATAAATCTGTAAAACCTTGGGTAAGTGTTGTACGTGATGTTAGCTCAGAACGTTCCCAATTAGTTACAGAAGCTGGGCAATATTATTATTCAGAAGGCGAAAGATATGAATCTAGCGGGAATTACCAAGAAGCCGCAAAAAATTTCCGCATGTCTGCTAATTATACACCAAACTATCGCAATGTTGAAGCAAGATACAGAAGTGTTGCAGAAAAAGGCACGATTAGAATTTGTATTATGCCTTTTGAAAATAAACAAGGAGAGTTTGCCACACTTGGCCAGGATATAGCAGATGAAATACTGGCTACAACAAATGGAATGAATCCAGAATTTCTTGAATTCGTAAATCGTCAACAGATGCAATTGTTAGCACAAGAACGTAATCTTAGTTTACCGGAGATCATGACGCCAGAAGATATTTCTCAACTAGACAAAACTATGCCAGCAGATGTTTTTGTTCTTGGGACAGTTTCTTATATATATGGCAAAGAAGGCGATTGGAAGCAAGAACAATATCGCGATGAAAACCCATACGTAATAGATCCACAAACTGGAAGACCTATATTTGCTATTATAACCCGTTTCTATAAAACAAATATGGCTCAAATTAAAGTCAGCTATCAAGAAGTTGATGTAAAAACAACAAAAGTGGGGGGCCAAAAAGTAGCAGAAAAAAATATAGACGATACTGCTGAATATGCTCAATTTGTTGGAAATCCTAATGCTCTTTCCCCACGAAGCAAAAAACTATTACATCAACAACAATCAGAACCCAAAGATCCAAGATTATTAGTACAAGACTTGGTACGTGCTATTGGTAAAGAAATGGGTGTTGCGTTATTCCGAAAACATAAAAAGTAAAAATATAAGATAAAAAATTTTTATCTCTTAAAAAGAAGTTTAATATTAAGATAGGGCAAACGATGAAACTATTGAAATTAACAATTTTGGCAATTTGTGGAATGCTTTTCTGCCTAAGTTGTGCCAATCTTAGTTTAGGAGTTAACTATTCCGAAGAACATATCCAAGATATTATAATCGGACATACAACAAGTGAACAACTCAAAGGATTTTTTGGCCAACCTTCTAATAAAGTAGCGTATGAAGATGTTGAAGTTTGGGAATACTTCGTCATCACTCGCAGTGGCTACCGCCAATTAGTTGTTTCTATTAAAAATGATAAAGTTTTCAGCTACGCTGTAACAGAATAATTTATTCAATTGATCTAAGCGCATAATCTCGTAGGGAACGAGTTTGCTCGTTCCCTACAATTCTCTTATTCTTTAAATTATTCCTTTATTTAGGAACATACCATGCGACAAAATCTTTTATTTGCTCCCATTTTTGCTCAAGAAGAAATTGATATTGCTCCAATATACGGATTAATGGATATACTAATTATGAATTTAAGGACATGCAGTAATTTAGATGTAGAAGCTCCACTATTTTTAAATGCTTTTGCTGTAGATGATTCACCCCAGATTATGACATTTCCTTATGAACTTCCTTATGAACCAATTTTACAAACTATTGCACAATTTGAATCAAATATAAAATATATATTTTTACCAACTATAAAAAAAATAAAATATAATGTTTTTAGCTTTGAATTAAAATGCTATGATATTTCAGATACAAGTGAAATTTATCAGCAATCCTGGCAAGGAAAATTGCATGAAATTTCTAACTTAATTATCAAAGATTTAAAAGAATTTGTGCGAAAATGTGGTTTTGAGTATGATCAAAAAGAAGAAAAATGGCCGAAAACAGAGAATCCAGAAGCATTGGAATTATTTTTTAAAACTCTTTATGATATATGCTGCTTTCGTATAAATATAAGTATAAATAATACTAAAAAAAATATAGATTCTGTAACAAAAGTATTGGATAATTTAAAGACTGTATTTAAATTAGATACAAATTTAGATATTGCAATATACCGTTTATTAGGATTTATTGAAGAAGTTTTAAGAAATCCATTATTACCTGGAAATATTTACTCATTTGCTTCAGAAACATTACAAAATATAGAAAAAAATAGAGATTTGCCAGGAGAAGTTTTTATAGCTATTGCATCAGTATTTAATAGTATAGGAGATGAGAAAGGAGTACTGCGTAATTTCACTCGTGCTAAGAAAAAAAATCCTAGTAATCCAGAAATTATTGTATCTATTGGAAATTTTTATGAAAATAAAAAACAACTTCTTAAAGCAAGAAATCTTTATCAAAAATTTTTAAAAGAATATTCAGATGATTCTTGTATCATAGCTCATAATTTAGGAACAATATTAGCAGAAATGGGATACTTAGAAAAAGCATTGCCCTACTGGCTAAAATCTCTACAACAAAATAAAAAAAATTCAGGTACATATATCAACTTAATGAATGCTTATTTTGAACGTAAAGAATATCCTAAAATGTGGATTGCTTTTGAAGAAAGCCTAAAACATTCTCCTATTCTTTGGACATCTTATGAATATGTTATAAGAAATTTATCAAAAGCTGGGGATTATACATCTGCAATATATTCTCTACAGGAATACATTACAAAATATCCCCAAGATAGCGGCTCGTATTTTTATTTAGGAATACTTTATCACTTGCAAAAAAGAAATCGAAAAGCTCTTTTTATTTGGAAACAAGGATTACAAACGGAAGATAAAACATTCCACGATGATATTTGTCAAGAAATCCTGGCAATTAAAATGCCCAGTTTTAGAAAAAAATTTCTCGAGGCATCTACTAAAATAATGGAAGGCAAACCAAAAGAAGGAATTGCATTTTTTCAACATTGTACATTAGAACTTCCCGAATTTTGGCAAGGGTGGTTTTTTTTAGGACGATGCTATACCCGTTTAAATCAAACCAAAGAAGCCTTTGAGTGTTTTGAACGCGCAAGCAAAATCTCTCCAGATAATACACTAATTCTAACTGAATTAGGAATCACCGCAATGTTGACCGACAAAAAAGATATTGCCTTGGCTTGTTTTCGATACGCAGCAACACTTGCCCCTCAAATACCTGATCACCTTTCTAATCTTGCAATTGCTTTAATTGAGGCAAAAGATTATGAGCAGGCAGAATGGGCTGTGCAACGGGCTTTAAACTTACGTCCTGGTGATACAGTGTTAAAAAAAATTCAAAATTTGATTACTTCGTTTAAAAATAATGAAATCCAAAATATTCCTTCTGAATTTTTCCCCAAGCCATTAAAAAATCGTAAAAAAATAGATACTCAATCCAAACCTGCTCAGGAGTAGTAAAATGGAAGCAGGAAATCAAATTGGTAAATGCCAAATTTTAGAAAAGTTAGGAACTGGAACACATGGAACAGTATATAAAGCAAAACATTCCTTATTACATAAAATTGTGGCAATTAAATTACTAAATATTATTACAAATGATGAGCAAAAAATTTGGAATGATATTATAAATAATGTTCGAGAAGCTGCACAATTAGAACATCCTAATATTGTTTCTATTTATGATATTGGAGAAGAAAATAACCAATATTATATTACCACTCAATTTATTGATGGAAATAATTTGTTAGAATCTATTCAAAAAAAGGGTTGCTTAAACTTTGAATGGGTTTTGACGATTGCTCAAGAAACTGCTCGTGCCTTACAACTTGCACATTCTAAAGGAATTCTACACCGTAACATTAAGCCCAGTAATATTCTTATTTCTTCTAATCAAGAAATTAAACTTTGCGATTTTGGCACAATCAATTATCAATCCTCAGGTGCATCGCTTTATATTTCTCCAGAAGAAGCTAAGAAAGAAAAACTTGATCCTCGAAGTGATCTTTATTCTTTAGGATGTGTTTTGTATCACGCGCTTATAGGAGAACCTCCCTATTGGGATTCGGATTCTATTATAGTTATGCAGCAACACATTAGCGGACAAATTCCTTTAGTTTGCGAAAAAAATCCTGATATTCCAGAAGAAATTGGTAGATTAGTTACCCGCCTTTTAGCAAAAGATCCTAATGAAAGATTTGAATCGGCTTTAGAATTTCTTAATAGATTAGAAGAAAGTAAAGGAGAGCATATCAAAAGACGCTCTCGTACTAATGTGCATACTGAAAGCGAAACAGGTGTCATATCTTACAAAATTGGTCAAATTACTAACACAAATCGACGGATCCGTAAAGAAACTAGTACAGAAAATAGCCGGAAGGTATTACCTAAAATGCCAGGAATGGCAAAAGATTTACGAAATAATGATGAACCACCAGCATTGTTAGAAGAAGATATTCTTCCTCTTCCTGCACAAGATATGAATGCAGGAATCAGCTCTACTAGTAGAAATATATCAAAAAAATTTTCTATATCAAAAGATTCCTCACGATTAGGACTCGATAGCTCAACAAAAGTTTTATCTCATACACTCACTAAAACAACAAACATTTCTAATATCACTATTTCCAGAGAAACGACAAAAGATTCATCTTTTCCTGATATAGTAGAAACAAGTAAGATTACTAACGCAATATCTTCGGATTCCAAAACAGAAAAAATAGAAAATTCCTCTGAAAACGATTCAGAAAAAACTAAATTTTCTCCAGATATTGAAGAAAAAAACAAAAGCTCAGAAACACCTAAAACATCAGAACCATTCAAATCTCCAGCCCCTAAATCCGGAATATTTCCTCCTTTTAAATCCGAATTACCCAAAACAAATATATCGGGAGTTTCTACACCTATACCTTCGATTTCTAAAACTACAAGTATTCAAACCCCACATCATTTGCCAAATAAATTATCCCCAAATTCATCTACTACACCACTACCATCAACAAAAATAAGTTCGCCTCCAAAAGAATCTAAACTTAAAACAAACGAAACCTCTTCTAAACCAACAACAAGCGGATTTCAAAAACTTCCTACTACTCTTTCTCCTAACCCTCCTCCTTCTCCTGGTGTTTCTATTTTCAGATCTCCTAAAATCGTTTCTGCTAATGAACTCCAAAATATTCTCTCTACTCCTTCTAAACCACCAAATATAGAAGAATCAATAGAAGACTCAAAAACTTCTTCTAATACAACAGATAACAAATTATTCCCATCAAAAATCTTAGAAGAAAACGAATCGGAGTTAAATCTCCCCTCTACTAACCAAGATCCCAACAGCAAACGATTATTTAGCCGTCCTTTGGTAGAATCTGCTGAAGTAAATGCTCCTAAAATAGATATGCCTATTACACCATTGATGAGTATTGGAAAAACATCCTCAGAATCTTCTGCTGCAAATTTCGGAAAAACTCAACTTTCTAAAGGTTCTTCCCAAAAGCCAGAAATAATTCCATCTCAAAAGCCAGAAAGTCCATCATTTCAAAAACCAAGTCCCCCTCCTATTATTGAGGAAAGTCCCAAACTCATTATTACTAATAAATTATTGGCTGCAGATAGCGACCTTTCAAATATTTCTAAGACATCAGAAGGATCTTCTCTTCCTTTAAGTACTCGCCTTGCAAATGCCAAAATAGGAATGGCCGCAAAAGAGCCATTACCTCCACGTAGCTCAATACCTAAAAAAATAGAAAAAAAGGACAATAAAATTACAACAGAAAGTCATAGTGCATTATGGGTTGTTCTTACAATCTTTATCATCTTAGTCGCAATTTTAACAGCACTAGTAATTTTTCCTAAAAAAAGTACTATAGATATAACTCAACATCTTCAGCCATTTTTTGAAAAAAATGACTTTGAAGGGGCGAAAAAATATATTGAAGAATTTAAGGAACCTATCTCTATTTTTGATCGACGTGAATGGCTAGAACAAGTTAAAAACTCTGAACAAAATTATCATAAAAAAGTATTACAAGATAATGGATGGTTTAATGAACCTATGCCTTCTGGTATGAAACGACATGCTAAAACTGGAGATTATCTTTGGCAAAAGGATAATAGTTTAATGGTTTTTGTTCCTGAAGGTGAATTTATGAGAGGCTCAGACAAGAGAAAAAATGACGAACGCCCCATGAAAAAAGTGAATGTCGAAAGTTTTTATATTGATAAGTATGAGTTAAGCAGTTTGCAATATGAAGTATTTGAAAAACAAACGGGGAAATTTGAATGGCAAGGAGATAGTATGACAATGTCTCCAATAGTTCGAATTTCCTGGGAAGAAGCACGAATGTATGCGTCTTGGGCAGAAAAACGGCTTCCTACTGAAATGGAATGGGAAAAAGCAGCTCGCGGAGGGCTTCTAATTCCAGATTGGGAAACTACAACATTACCAATTCCTATGAAAAAAAATCCAATACCTACTCGAACATATCCTTGGGGAGAAGATGCACCCGATACATTAGGAAAGATGTTATGTAACTATAAACAAGCCGGAAAACCTGGAACATTAAGTTACTCTGGAAAATTTAAAACAGATCAATCGCCTTATCATTGCTATGATATGGCTGGAAATGTATTGGAATGGTGTCAAGATATTTATCAAGAACGCTATAATACTCAACAGCCTAAATCGATTACTTCTTCTATGGAACGCTCTGTTCGTGGCGGAAGTTTTGAAACATCTTTTGATAATTTACGATGTACACGTCGTTGGCATTTCGTACCTAAACTCCAATACCCAGATTTAGGAGTTCGGTTAGCAAAATAAAACGTACTATTTAAATTTTTTTGATAAAAAGAGAGACTGTTAAATTTAACAATCTCTCTTTTGTTTTTTTGAATAACTTTATTTTTTTTCTCATAAAATTAGTAGAGGCGAAAAGCCACTAATCATTTATTATTGATTTTATCAGATAAAAGTATCTGGAAATAAAATATTTAGAGTTTTTTTATTGGAAGTTTATAAAATTGTTAAAAGTATGAACTATTTTTTAAAATTTATAAGTTTAAATTTCAAGCTGTTGCACTTAGCAAAAAAATTTAGTATAATAATACTTTTATACCATGCACTGACGTACATGGACTAGTACACTAGGATAAGGAAAATATGTCCAGCAATTTAGTTGACAAAACACTTAGTTAATAAAGCTCCTTATCTGTAGCAAATTAGGTATTAAGTAAATTTTTAGCTTTTTTAGAGGAATTTAAGAAATGGAGAACAAACTTGTTCTTGTCAATCGTTTTTCTCCTGGAAATCCAAAACCCATATATTTTGCTGGCCGAAAATCTGAGCTTACGGAATATTTTTTATTGCTGCAAAGTTTTCTTCAAGACTTTAGTGCAGGTGGATATTCACGAAAAGTACACATTTTAAAAGGGCGAAATGGTATTGGCAAAACAACTTTTCTACTACGCTTTCGCAAACAAATTCAAGATGATGTTTCTAGCTGTATTCCCATATATATATCAGCAACTGATTTTTCTGAAAATATCAATAATTTTTATCGATTATTTTTTCAAGAAGCAGAAAATAGTATAAATACTTCTCCATCTCATAGAGAGTTGTTTTTGTCTTTTTTAAGAAAAAAAAATTGGCAACACATTGCATTAAAAATATCGCCTTCGCTTTTACCATTAGCTTATAAATTATTAGGATTAGATGCAAAAAGTCAAAACTTAAGAATAGTTTTTGATGTACTCAAAGAAGCTTATAGAGGCCAGGAATCCTGCAAAGAAATGATTATTTTATGGAATTGGATACTCCAAGAGATGGGATTAAATACAGTATTATTACTTGATCATCTAGAAGCTATGAGATCCACACCAGATTTATTAGAAACATTTTTTTATAATTTGCAAGAAATGGGGAAAAATGCACGAAGGTTTTTTCTGCTTATTAGCATGAATAGAAAAGACTTTGATAATGTAAATCAACATTACAGTGGCCCTCAGCTTCCATTAGTATTTAATAATGTCTCCTCATTATCCATACGAGAGGAAAAAAAAGTTAATGTTACTATGGAGTCTTTGCTCCATCGTTTATCTTTTGGAGAAAAACTAGCAGTTGTGCAAGTTTCCCATGAACTCATAGCTACCCAAATTATTCAACAGATCAATAAAAATTGTTCGGAATGTGGATTTTCAGTTTATGCTGTGCCTACAACAGAAGTAGGAATTGTCCAATGTGTCCAACTTTGGTGCCAAGAATTGCTTGCGCAAATTAAAAATCGTAATGATTTAAAATTGAGTGATAATATATTATCAGAATGCCAAAATCTAGTTCAGCAGATTTTTTTAGAAAATAATTTTTCTAATATTTTTCCCATTTTCTGCAAATTTTTTACGATGTTGGATTCAACATTAACATCCCCACTTGTTTTATTTATTTCAAACTTCGATAGATTATTAGGCTCTCCTTTTTTTGGGACAGTTGATAAAGTAAAATTAGTAGATCATTTTTCAACTCGTACTAATGTAGTTGGATGTTCTTCTGCCTTTTTACAATTTTTTCAAATGTTGGAGCAATTTTTAAGAAAACTTTCTAAAATATCATATCTCTTACTCATAAGATTGCCAGATTCAGAATGGGCTTTGGATAGCGCGAATAAATCTGCTTTATTTTTAATGAACAGCACAAATAAAACTTTGCATTCTTTTCCTAAAATAGAATCGTTCCAATTGATGCAAGAGATTTTTGCGCGTTCAGGAGTTACTTTAACTCCGGATATTGCAGAAGACATTTATCAAAAGATTGGTGGATGTGCTATTGATATACATTTTTTAGGTTCCTATTTACTGAATGAAATCCCCCATTATATTCCGGAAGAAGAACATAATATTTTGCAAATGGCACTTATGCAAAAGCAAGACGCAATGTTGCCTAAAATGTCCCAAAGATTGCATATTGGACAAGATGGAAGAATGAGAATTTTAGTAGATGCTGAAATTTATCAGCATATTCGATTAAGCTCATTGGAAGAACTTTATGAAAGACTTTTAATTAAAGTAAAAAGTTCAACGGCACAACATGTCCTAGAAATACTTGTTGAAAATCAATCGACTTTTACTATCTCACAAATGTTACTCTTGTTGGAAAAACGTGGACATTTTATCAATTTAGAAAATCTTACTTTAGAGTTGCAGCAACTTAGCTTATCACAATGGATCAATCTTGCAGAAGAAAAAGTAGAAATTTTACATCCTTATCTTTACCAATATATATTAAAGATTTTACAAAAGGGAAGTTTGACAGAAGATATGCTACCGGTTAATCCAGAGACCTCAATAACTCCTAACCCTAACAGATCTGTACAAACAGTCATGCGTTCAAATTTTCCCAAATCTTCAAAATCTTTTTCTACAAGAAAACACATCCCACTTTCTCCACTAAGTCCACCTATTTCTTCTATGTTGCCAAGTGGAAATCAGCAAGATTCTACAGCGTTTTTAGAAAAAGAAACTGCTGCACTAAAGGAAAATTATTTTCCTTCTCCTAAGCAACTCGAATATATTTCTACATATCTTGCCTGTAAAGAAGGCTCTCCTAATTTTAAATCAACATTAGAATATTTAACAGCTTTAGCACATTATCTTCATAATAGTTTAAATCTTACTACAGAGGTAAGCCAAATTATTGCTGCCTTACAAAGCCAAATTATTTTAAGCACAATCAACCAACCTCACCCTGATTTATCTCTTGTTGTTTTAGAAATTTTTTCAGAAAATAGCCTGTTATTCAAATCTCAAAAAGACCCACTAACTATAGCAAAAATATATGCTTTAAAATATCAATTAAACCATAATATAAATGACTGGAATCTTACCATAGATAATTTATATGAACATTTCAGCCATTTACCTGTCCCCAACAATGTTTTTGATTTTATTGTTTTATTGGAAAATACAGAAATTAAAAATGAGGGGATTTCCATAGAAAATCTGAAAAAAAATAAATCTATTCTGTCATGGACCAGAAAATTATTTCAATTGCATTTTTTACAAAATAAAATTTCCACACAACATTTACAAACATTCCTACCACTTCAAATGCCAGAATACTTCCATTCCTACTTAATTAAATACTTTGAAAAAATTGTGCAAAATGAAAATCCTCCAACAGACTGTTTTCCACTGTTTTATTGGAATGCTTTTCTTGTTTCTCAATATCCTACATTTTTGAATCTCATTAAAGAATGGGTGTTTGATAAACGCCCCATAGTGCAAAAATTAGGATTGGACATGCTCTTTTACTGTTTGCCATTTATTGGCAACGAAGAGCAAGAGCAAGTTCGTAGATTTTTAGAAGATAACATTGTTCAAAATTCTGGCGCGAAAGTACGCTTAGAATTATTATCGAATTATTCCCAATGCTATATTTCTTATGAACCTGAAGATTTAGCTTCCTTTTTCTATGGACTCATAAAAAATGAAGAAAATCCCAAAATTAAAATAAACTCATGTATAGCTTTATCTAAACTTCATAAGTTTTGTTCTTCTGAATTCCAACAAGAAATCTCTGAATTTATCACTGAAAATTTCCAAAAAACGATTTTGCTTGGAACAGCCGATATTGAAGAATATTTAAAAGAAATAAACCATCTCTTTACTGCAAACAATCTTACTCAGCTTTTTCCTTCTTTGTTTAAAAACATTGAAAAAGGCGAAGATAAACTTGCTATTCGTTCTGCTCAAACATTGGCATATCTTCATTATCTCATGTCTCAGGAAGAGCAACAAAAATATCGAACAATTCTTATATCTTGGTTAGCCCAAACAGGAATCAAAAGAGAATTTTCTTTACACCACATTTATATATGCTATCCTGATGGTATTGAATATGCTGAAGCGAGTACAAATTTTATTATTCCAGAAATGTTTCTTGAAAATAGAGTACTAGCAATTTCCTGGCTAAGCCGTTGTTCTTCAGAAGTTCAGCAACAGATTTGGCAAATTTGGATAGGAAAATTAGAAGAAACTTATTTGCAAAATCCTGAAAAGAAAAAGCAAACCTTAAGTATAATATTGAACAGCCTTTTTGCTATTTCTTATCACTTCATAGAGCAAACACCCACACTAAATAAATATATTGCAGATATGCTACAAAATGAAGACTGGGAATTATTTTTCTCTTCCTGTAAACATATTGAATGGTTACTCCCTTACCTTGCTAAAGAAGATAAAGAGGTTCTGCAAAAACTATCATGGGAATCGATGATTTCTTCTCCTCCACACCATATCTGGCCTCTTTTATTAAAAATTCTTCATGGATATTCAGGGGCTTCAAATGAAGGAAATTCGAATTTTTTCCAATTTTTAGTCAACACTATAAAAACAAACTCTAATGATCTTTTAGAACCTATTTTAATATACTTAGCTAGTGTGCAATCTTTATGGCCTGCAGGTTTTGGACAACGATTGAAACAAGAATTATTTGTATATCTTCAATTTCCAAATTCTGCTGTATCTGTTATTGAGTTTCTTTTAAAATGTTTCAAAGAAGTTCCTACAATTAACGAACTAACTCAGCGTTATCAATACTATGGAAAAACCTGCCATGCAGCATTTGCACTTTTTGAAGTTTTTGCGGGAATGCTTATTAAAACACCAAAATTATCTGTAAATTATCAAAAAATTTGTCGAAAAAATCCTATCGCAATAGCATTACAAGTTGCACAATTTCATCAAAACAGTAATAACACTACTCGCGCACAAGAACTTTTCCATTGGATTGTCAAAAATGATCGTAGGACTCTAAGACTCTCTGCATTACAAAAAATTTGGGAATGGAATGTTTCCCAACAAAAAATATCTGACGCACAACATTCCTTAGATCAATATTATGAAACATATTTTAGTGTTAATCTGGAGATTGAAAACAAAAACAAATCAAATGCAAAATAGTAAAAGAACGCTCTAAGCGTTCTTTTGCTATTTTATTTTTTATAAAATTTTTCTAATTAAAAAAAGTGCAAAAAATAGCTTTTTCTTCATTTATGGAGGAAAGTATGTTTTTTTTGAAGAAAGGAAATAGGTATTTTTAAAGAAAAAAATTCGTTACCACCATTGCCAGTTGGGTAGATCCTGCTTTAAACCTTCGAATCGTTTCTTAGGGTTTTTCAAACGATCAAACCATCCGTGATGTGGAGACTCAACACCCCAGTAAAGTTTCAGCCCTGTCTCTTCCCATCTGTACTCGAGCGGCATAAGAAAAAGCCCACCTACAAAAGGAGTGTTAGGATGCCCAGCAGCAATGACCTGATCTGCCGAATTTAAGGAGGTCTCTTCAATGTTGTCAAGTGTAATGGCATGATGAACGTCATAGTGTGAGAATAATCGATCAAGCACAGCGTCAGAAAGTGCTGCACTTTGGGAGATTACCTGTATTTCTCCATCCCACTGCATACTACGATAAGTCCAGTTTGATGATCCGCAAAGGAAGTAATTGTCAATTACAGCAAGTTTTGAATGGATGCAGAGTGTGCGGAAATTAGGCCACCAAACTGTTGGGGAATTTGCTGCGTCTGGCTGTATCCACCCTATATGTTCAACTGGTGTGTAAAAGTGGAAGT
>CAZPDM010000020.1:0-53118 GCA_964585305.1 uncultured Planctomycetota bacterium
ATTTTTCTGGGTTCTTTTGATATGTTTTTTTCGCTTTGATGTAGTTGCTTAAATTTTTTATCACTTGTTGATCTTTCTTCTACTATTATTTGACGATAGGTTGCTCATTTATTTTTTTGATCCTCGATATATTTTTTTACAACTTCTAAACTTACTGAACCAACTGATGAAATAAATTTCCATCTTGTCCAGAGACAAGGCAACCTTTTCTTCAGTGTTATAAATTCTTCCCTTAATACTTTTGATGTATATCCTTTTATTTTATTCACAGTATTAAAAACACCGATTTTAGGATGCACATCTAACAATAAGTGTACATGGTCTGGCATTATTTCCATTTCCATTACTTTATATAAATATTCCTTCTGTTTTTCCAAAATCAAATTTTTTAGCCTTTTTTCTATCTCTCCTATTAGTACTTTACGACGATATTTGGGACAAAATATTATATGGTATTGACAGCTATATATGCAATGACAATCACTTTTATATTTCTTTGCCATATTTTGTATTTCCATATTTATTATCATTTCATTTATTATTTTTATTAGATGAATATATTATAACTATTTTTATAGTTTTGCCAATAAAAAATTCCCCCATTCATCCCACAGCCTGAAGGCTGGGGCTTTCTGGCGAAGATTTAGTAAGTTGGCATATTTTTAGTCCAAAAACTTTTGTCTATTCATTTATGATAGATTTTTAGGGGAACAAATATGGATCGTGTACAAAAATTTCGTCCAAGAGATTTAGACCGTACTACTCGAGAATACCTTCGAGAAATGTCCCAAATCAAAGGAGAAGGAAAAGATATTTTTGTATTCTTTTTACCTTCTAGTAAAGCAGCAACTTGGGTTGGCCTTATTCTTGGCATAATTTTACTTGGTGTTGCTCTTCATGCTTTTATTGCAAACTATTTTTTTAATGAATCCTTTTATTGGCAATATTATTGGGAAGATTATTGGTGGTTATCCGCATGTTTTTTTGTAGGATGCTGGTTTTTCATTCCCTCGCTTCATACTTTAAGTGTTCGATTAAAAAATACCAAATATTATTTGGGAGATTTTCGGCTTTTTGATCCCAATTTTTATTGGGAAGTTAGTCCTCATTTAGTAAAAGCTACCAATATATCAGATGTTATAGAAGTAGCAGAGATTCTCCATCACTACCATAATGACAGTTATGTTAATACCACCATCAAGTTTAAAACAGCAACAGAAGAAACTTTTAAGGTTAATATTACTGGCGAGGTCTTAGCTCAAGGGGCAGCAGCTTACGTTTTATTAAATGCAGAGGAACGGAAAACAAGCGGAAAACCAATTATGGAAGCTCCTATACCTAAGGGAAGAGCTGCTGGTGGTTGGGATATTCGTCCACGACTTATATGGCTAACTTTGATTGTTTCAGGATACGTTGCAGGTTATATCTTTCCTGAAATGGCCTATTTTTTGTACGAAGAAAATGAGTATAAAAATGTTATTTATTATAGAAATACCCAAAATATTGAAAGTCTTAAACGCCACAGTCAAAACTATCTCGAGGATTTCCCTAATGGACGGTATGTTGATGAGGTAAAACAGTTCCTCGAAAGCTATTGGTTTAATATTGCCAAAGATGAATTTTTAAACAAACAAAAAGGAAAAGAGCTAAGGCTTTATCTAAAAGAGCCTAATAATCAAGCTCATCGTGAAGAAGCTAAATTACTTTTATCTAGTGCATATACTCAAGCTATTTCAAGGTTAAAAATATTAGCAAAAACAGATGTTAAAGATGATTCCAAATTTTTTGTGGCATTTATCACAATTTTAGAAGAGTTAAAAAACGCTGATTCTCCTGTAATTCAGGTACAATTTAATGGAAAACAAGAAATAACTCCAAGTGCATTCTATCAAAAGAGAGAAGAAGAAATTATAAAAAGTTATGTAGATTATTATGCTGAAATCAAGGAAATGAAATCTCCTATTATCAATAGCAATGAATCCTTTTCAGAAAGTATGATAAAAAATTACGAAAATATTCTTCTTAAAAGAATGCAACAGACTTTGGCATTAGGTTTAAATGATGATCTTTTAGAATTGAAAAAACTGGAGAAAGATGAGAAGCCTATTGGTAATTATTTTCAAGTTAATTATAGAATTTATTGTTTTGGAGATATGTATTTATATCGAGAAAGTGTAGGTTATTTTCAAAATAAAAATATTATTAGAGGTTTATTACGTAAATATGTTGTAGATTGGGAATTTAACATATTTTTAAGATCTCATAGCGAACCGTATATATTAAAGGTTGAAGAGCAATCTACAAAAAATACCAATATTATTTCAGAGCCATCAGCTCCATCTTGGGCACCTTATGCAATTTTAATGTATTCGAATTTTTATGATTTTCCTGGTCGGATAATGGAAAAATTTGGGCTTGTTGCATTAGAGCAATCAAGAAATTGGAGTTTCTCTGACATTAAAGATTGTGTGAATAATTTTGATGAGGAAGTAAAAAAACAAAAAGAACAAGAATCCCAACAAAAAGCTAAAGAGCCAGAACAAAAAGACTTTGAAAAAGATGAGCCTAACTTAGAAGATGATTGGGATACTACTGAAGAAACCGCTGAAGATAATCTTGAAAAATCAAAATTAAAAACACCTGAAAGAACAGAGCCTACTGAAGAAGATGAAGATAACGAAGATGAATATTAGAAGATAAGAAAATAAGGAAGACTAAAAATGGTAGTCCGTATAAGAAATTTTCGTCCAAATGATTTAGACTGTGCTAGCAGAAAGTATCTTCGAGAAATATATGATTCTAAAGGAAATAACGAAGATGTATTTGTATTTTTTAATCTAACAAATAAATCTGCAGCTTGGGTTGGACTTATTCTTGGTCTATTTTTAGTTGCATTTTCTTTTTATGCTTTTATTTCTGCTTATTTTGATTGTTATTCTCGATATTTCTATTTTAAAGAATATTGGGAATGTTATTGGTTCATCTCTGCTTCGTTTTTTTTAGGATGTTGTTTTTTATTTCCTTCTATTCATACTTTAAGTATCCGCTTAAGAAAAGGAAAATATTATCTTGGAGATTTTTCTGCTTTTGATGCTAATTGTTATTGGGAGGTAGATCCAATTTTAGTGAAAGTAATAAATATTGCAGATGTTATAGAAGTTACTCATCAGCATTATTATTACAAAGAAAAATATACCTATACACATCTTAAATTTAAAACAATAACTGATGAATCTTTTAAAATTACTCTTGTTGGAGAAGAGCTTGTTCAACAAGCAATCGAATTTATATGCCGCAATATAGAATCAAGAAAAAATAATAATGAAGAATTATTAGTTAATACACCTATACCATTTGGAAAACCGGCAAGTCTTCGAGATTTTCGTTGTAAACTAAATTTGGTAACTTTAATTCTGGCAGGATATCTTTCAGGATATATATTTCCTCAAATTGCAATATTTTTGAATGAAGAAAATTTATATCAAAGAGTTGTAAATAATTTATCAGATGATTGTTTTTTATATAAATATGATCACAAAAGATATATGAAAGATTATCCCCATGGTCGTTATATTGAACAAGTAAAACATTATTTTGAAATCAAACTCCAGGAAGAAAAAAACAAAGAAAAAAAATAAAAAAGGCACAAAATTTGTGCCTTTTTTATTGATAAAAATTTTTTAGAAGTATTCTAATTCTTCTTTAACTCGACAGCGTTGAATATTTTTTCTATAGAGTTCAATA
Source organism: uncultured Planctomycetota bacterium (assembly GCA_964585305.1). GTDB lineage: Bacteria > Planctomycetota > Uabimicrobiia > Uabimicrobiales > JABWCH01 > CAZPDM01. Next base: position 3,745 of record CAZPDM010000020.1, read on the forward strand.
TCATTCTCACTTAAAGAAGATTTAATTGCTTTTTTGAAAAAATCAATCGCTTCTTCATAACGCTGTTGCAATTCTCTCATAATTCCAAATTCGTTGTACAAACGATCTTTGTTGACGCCTTGAATAGTAAGCCCTTGATTTAATAAAACTTCCAAAGCATCAAATTTTTCCATTGTAGAAAGTACTAAGGCATAGTTCAAATAGGTTGCTGGATATTCTGGTGAATATTTGAGAGCTTTTTGATAAAATTCTTCTGCTTTTTTAGCTTCACGATATTTGGTTTCATAAATAAAACCAATATGATTATATGCTCTACCATATTCAGGAAATTTTTCTATAAGACCAATCAACATATTTAATGCTTCAGTTGTTTTTCCATCTTTTATTTTTTGATCAGCATCAAAAAAAATTGCATCGGCTTCTAAGTTTTTGCGAATATTATCATAAACAGGAATATCATCAGGTCCCGAAATATTAGAACTTTCTTGTACCATAATTTTTTCCTTCCGTCAAAAAAAAATGGTTGATATATCTTGCCTTTAAGAGTATAAAGGATTTTAAATAAATTCTCAAACTGTTTTTGACAAAAAAGTTGAATTTTGATAAAATTGTTTATCTTTTTTTAATTTCTGTTAAGCTATTCTTAACTTAACATCATAGGAGGAATTATCTTGCAATTTTTGGATTACATTTTTATTGCACTATATTTTTGTGTTGTCGCTGGAATTGGCTATTGGTCAAGCCGTACAAGTTTAGAAAATAGCGACTCATATTTTTTAGGTGGTCGTACCATTGGTTGGATGGCAATTGGTGCAAGTTTGTTTTCAAGTAATATTTCATCTGAACATTTTATTGGTCTAGCAGGAAGTGGTGCTAGCTCAGGGCTAGCCGTTGGCCAATTTGAATGGCTTGCTTGTTTAATTTTGCTCCTCTTAGGATGGTTTTTTGCCCCATTTTATCTTAAAACTGGTATTTTTACCATGCCAGAATTTTTGGAAAAACGTTACAATTCTGGATGTCGCAATTATCTTTCCATTATTTCTTTAATTGCATACATTTTTACAAAGATTAGCGTTGCATTATACGCTGGAGCATTAGTTTTACAAGTTGTATTAGGTTGGGATATTTGGATCGCAGCAGTTATTCTTATTATTGCAACAGGAGCATACACTATTTTTGGTGGACTTCGTGCTGTTATCTATACAGATTTTTTCCAAGCAGGTATTCTAATTTTAGGTGGTATTGTTCTTACTGGTATTGCTATCACCAAAGCTGGAATAACCACGATGACTCAACAAGTACCAGAGTTTTTTAATCTTTGGAAATCCATCAACCATCCAGAATTCCCCTGGACAGGTATTTTATTCGGCGCACCTATTTTAGGTATATGGTACTGGTGTACAGATCAAATGATTGTCCAACGTACTTTGGCTACCCAAAAAGTTGAAGAAGCCCGTCGTGCAACAATTTTTGCAGGTTTTTTAAAAATTCTGCCTGTATTTATCCTTGTATTGCCTGGTATTGCTGGCCATATTCTTTATCCCGAAGTGGAACCCAATAAAATATATGCACACATGGTTATCAACTTGCTGCCTATTGGAATTAAAGGTCTTGTTATTGCTGCGCTTTTAGCAGCCTTGATGAGTTCTCTTTCTGCAGTTTTTAACAGCAGTTCTACTCTTGTTGTTATGGATTTTTACAAGAAACGTCATCCGGAAGCCACAGAAAAACAACTTGTGCGTTGCGGACAAATTGCTACAGCCGTTCTTGTTGTTGCAGGTTTAGCATGGATTCCTTTTATTGGGATGATGAGCAATCAAATTTACTTGTATCTCCAATCCGTACAAGCCTATATTTCTCCTCCTATCGCTGCCATTTTCTTAATTGGCTTACTTTGGAAACGTATCAACGGTAAAGGTGCTTTCTGTGCCCTTATTACTGGTTTTGTTCTTGGTGCATTACGTTTTATTTGCGAACTTTCTTTTATGAGAATGATCGAAGGAAAACGCGTATTTGTTCCAGGATTCTTAAGCCAATGTGGAATTTGTGAATCTGTTATACAACAATTTACAGCCATCAATTTTTTACATTTTGCTGTTCTATTATTTGTCATTTCTGTTGTTGTTATGTCTGTTGTTAGCCTTTTGACCAATCCTCCCAAAGCTGCAAATCTTGAAGTATTTGACAAAGCAGCATCGGTTTCTATTGAAGAAAAAGCTTCGTTATCTAATATCCTTTTGAGCGTTGCTCTTGTAATTACAGTTTTAGTCTGTTGGTTTATCTTCAGCCCGATTTTCTTTAAAGGCTAACAAATAGTCAACTAAGTCTTTGGATATTTAATTGAGAGGAATTGAACCCGCCACTGCAATTTTTTTTCTTTAAAACTTTCATTTATAAGCGGCGGGTTAATTCCTAAATGAATAGACAAAAGTTTTTAGACTAAAAAATATGCCAACTACGTGTTTGACATCCAACTGTGAGGAATTGAACCCGCTGCAAATTTTTTTTGCTAAAGATAGGGCCAACTTTTTTTGATGAAAAAATTATGAACTATACAAAATTATTTCAACTTCGACACATATTTTATAAGATGATTGAAAAATTTATGGAAAATAAAGGGATATATCGAGCGTATATTCCAACAATATCCTATACTATTACTCCGGAATCTTATACAGATTTTTTTTGTGCAGTTTCTTCGTTAGATTCTTCTGAACTGTTTTATTTACAACCTTCGCCAGAATTTTATTTAAAAAAGATAATTGCTATTGAGCAGCAATCTTTTTATTATCTTGGCCCAGTATATCGTGCTGCAGAACCCCAGCAAAGCCCGCTACACCTCCCAGAATTTGATATGCTGGAGTTTTATAAAATTGACTGTGATTATGAAAATTTTATCCTACTTTGCAAAAATTTTTTTGAGATGCTTTGGTCCGAAACATTTCCCCATAATTATTCTTTGCACGGACAAAAATTTTTAAAAGAAAGTATTGTTATTTCCTGGGCAGAACTTTTTCAAGAAATTAAAATTTCAATGGATGATATTCGGCAGGCTGTTAAGGAAAAGAAACAAAAAAAACTTCGCTCGTATTTACAAGATAGCGAAGATTTTGAAATATGTTTTTATAAGATTTTTTATCAAGAGTTGGAACATAAAATTCGAGATGGAAGACTTTGGTTTTTAAGTTTGTATCCTAAAGAATTAGGTGCTTTAGCAAATGTCAGAAGCAATGGAACAGCTGAACGATTTGAAATTTTCTGGAATGGAATTGAAGTAATGAATAGCTATGGTGAAAGCTCAAATGAAGAATTCATGCGAAAAATTATGGAGCATGAAAATAATCTGCGCCAGCAATTTCATAAACCTTTTGTAAAAATAGATGAACAATTTCTGCAATGTTTGCCTAAGTTACCCGGTATTTTATCTGGAGGGAGTATTGGCTTAGATCGTGTGTTGTATATCCTGATTGGAGAAATGCTAGAAGCAAAGAAAGTACAAGACTTATCTTTGTTATACTTTGGTAAATAAAAAAAGAGTACGAATTTGTACTCTTTTTTTATTTGTCAAAATATTATTTATTTAAAAACATCAAGGCACCAATTGCAGCAATGCCTAAGATTACAAGAATATTCATAAAAACCACAAGACCAAATTTCCCTTTAATTTTAGCAATTTCACTTTTTTGGGATTGCAATTTTTCTTCAATGTAATTTTTCATATCCTGGCCAAAATGTTGCAAAACAATTTGTAAATCTTGAGATTCACTTTTGGCTTTTTGCAGAGCTTGAAGAGCTTTACTTCCTTCAGTTTGGAGTTTTTGAATTTCTTGTTCGATTTTAGCTGTAGCAGTAGTATGTTTGTCGACAACCTGTTTAAGAGTTGCATCAAGACTAGCATTCCAATTTGTAATATGCTGTTTTTGCGCCACAAAAAAATTGCCTAAACGTTGATCATAATTTGCTTCTATTCTTTCACTTGCTTCTTTAGTATCATCTTCAAGTTTAGTGAGTACATTTTTGGTTTCAGTTGCTACAGAATCTAATGCTGTTTTTACTTGTGTTGTACTCGCATCGATCTTGCCTTGAAGGTTTTCCAAAACTGTCTGTACTTGGCCAGCAACTTGAGCAATGTGATTTTGTAAAGTTTGTGAAAGTTTCCCAACTAACGCTTCATCAAGATGCGGAATCAATGTTTTTTCAAGCTTATCAACAGAAGTCTGCATGGCTGCTTGAAGTTGATCCTGCAAAGTTTTCATTTCTTGGCCAAGATTTTGCTTTTGTTTGAGAACACTTTCATTTATTTCAACATTTTTTGCAGAGCTTTGATCTAAATTATGAATTAAGGTAGAAACGCGAGTTTCAAAAGGTTGCCAAATTTGTTGATATTGTGTTTGAAGTGAAGCAAGGCATCTTTCTGCAACTTTATCACCCATTTTTGATGCAACATCTTCAAATATTTTTGTCAATTCAGTTTCTATTTCTTTAGAGAAAAGATTGGCCATCTTTTGCCCTTTCTTTATGGCAAGAAAAGTGTTTTTTGCAAGAAAAATATTACTTTTTTTTATATAGAATTTTGGCAAGAAAACCACGAAGTCTTTACTTCATATTGGCGGAATCAAAGCTATATTACTTTTTTCCGCCAGAATACAATTAAATATCTTGTCCAGAATCTTCTTCATTTAAATTTTGATTAGACTCTGTATTTTTAGATTCAACAGAATAGAGCTTGCGACTGATAAAATTATTAAGTAATTGCGGAACTGCAGTGTCAAATCCAACAATGTCTAAAGAATTAGGATCTTTAGGATCAGCAATACTAAATCCATTACTTGTCATTCCAACAACAATCAATTGACTATCAATTTGCATTTTTCTACGATATTCTTCTAAGGCTTTGCAAGGATGAATCTTTCCATACCAAGTTTCATTATCTGTATAGATAACAAAAGCATCTATTTTTTGTTCTTTCTTCATCGCCCAAATCATTGGTAATGAGCAGTCCGTGCTTCCCATCTCAATACTGCTGATTGTTTTGATAACTTGATCCAATTGCATTTTAGGAAGAATTGGAACAGGAACAAATTGCTCTGAGAAGCCCATCATCATATAGTTGCTTTCAATGTTTGCTGTTACCAAAGCAAGGGCAGCACTTGCTACGCGTGGGCTAAGTCCAATTACTCCTCCAATACTACCAATTGCCATAGAACCTGAGACATCCAACGCTAATAAAATTCTTTTATTTGTAGGAGTAACATTTGGAAAAGTCATATAGAACATGGAATCTAATGCTTGATAAATACTGGTAACTGGAGTCCATGTATTTTTTCCGCGCAATCCTCGCCCAGCTTTATAAGTTAATAAAGCACTTAGAGCTTGTATGGGATGGATGCGTGCTTTTCGTAAAGAATTTTCATCTTGTAATCGTGCTAGGACTTTTTTAGTTGCTGCAGAATCTTCTGTTAAAAGACCACAGCGTGTCATGTTAGCGAGATTACGAATCAATGCAGTTGTAGGCATCTTTTCTAATAAACATTCCCATGTTTCAGGACGATTCAACCATTGAGTGGGAATGGCTTCACGTGGAAGAGCATATCGACTAATTGCTTCACAAATTTCAGATTGGGTGGTTGCCGTAAAAATCTTTGTAAAGGCTTCTAGCTGACGTAGGCTTTCTGGCCAAGTTTCAGGTGTATTTTTCTGAGTAATCCAACGAAATAAAATATCATAATCAGAATTAGTAGGTTTAATATGTGCTAATCTGAGTAAATCTCGATGGCTCCAACCATCTCGGTTTTGATACTTCATTACTTGATAAACTAATTGTGGCAACTCTTTTTGTAAATACCACTTACCAATGCCATGCCGCAGGCCTCGCCCCCAACCTCTTTGTTTTTGAATATATTGGGCAAAGTGAAATAAATGAGTACCCGTCCGGCATACTTTGGGCAATGCTTCCATTGCAGATTTTCGACATTCAGATTTATCAGAAGATGCTACAAGAGCCAATACAAAAATAGCTGGATCATTTTTAGGAGCACGTCCTGACTCTGAAATTTCAACAACACGTTTAACTACTCGTATGCCATCTTGAGCAATACAATTACGTACTTCTTCTACATTTTCAAGTGTCAATTCTTTTTCTTTTACGTAAAATGTACCGCCTTCTGTTCCTAAAATTAGAAATTGATCCAATCGTTGCCAGCAATCTAAAGCAAAAGAATACCCGCCAGCGTTATTTTGAGATTGTCCGGGTAAAGGATGTGATTGTGGAGTCGTTGCTGCATCGGATAAATAATTTGGCTTCTTTCCTTTTCTTGGCATATTTTTCCTTTCATGGACAAATATAAAAAGCATTTATGCTTTTTGCGGCCCATGCTAATATTTTATCAAAATTGCAAATTTTTACAAGATTTTAGATTTTTTTTCCTTCTGCCAATACTTCTCGGACAATTTGTTTAGCTAATTCTGTTTCAAGAGAAGTTTTATGCATAGCCAATTGGCCTCCAGCTGTTACGGCCCAGTAACCCACTTTTGCAATAATAAGAAGCAAAATAAAAACAATGGGCCAGGAAACAAAATATGATATTTTTACTGGTTCTATTTTGGGTTTGCTAGGAAATGCCTGAGGATTATTTTTTGCCGCTTCATTCATAAAATTACTGAAAGAATTTCCAAAATTATCTATATTGCTGCCTTCGTCAATATATTTAGCAAACTTAGTTATTTTACTTGGATCATTATAAAGTTCCCAGCATTCTTTTACTACTTGATAGGCCACATATAATCCAAATACAAGGATAAAAACACCCGCAATTCTGGTAATATGACTTAAATCAATCTGAGGTAAGCCAGAGGCATTAGATTCTGGAGGTAAATCAGAGTTATCATTACTCGCCATGATAAAATTCCTTAAAGATGTCTTAGATAGTTCTATTTATCTTGACAAATAATTTATTTTTTATTATTCTATTTGTCAAGACAAATATATTTTATATTAGAAGAAATTTAGCTACTTCTTTTTAAGGGACACTCATGGATGTAGTAATGCTATCTCGCCTACAGTTTGCTTTAACTGTTTCCTTCCATTATTTATTTCCACCATTAAGTATTGGATTAGGCTTTATTTTAGTTCTTATGGAAGGAATGTATCTTCGTACAAAACTTCCAATGTACGAACAGATGACAAAATTTTTTGTTAAAATTTTTGGTTTAATTTTCGCTTTAGGCGTGGCAAGTGGAATCGTTTTAGAGTTTCAATTTGGAACAAATTGGTCTGCATACTCTCGTTATGTAGGCGATATTTTTGGTAGTGTACTTGCTGCGGAAGGAATTTTTGCATTTTTCTTAGAATCTACCTTTTTGGCAATTCTATTATTTGGTTGGGATAAAGTTTCTTCAAAAGTTCATTTTATTTCAACATGTATGGTTTCACTAGGTTCTTTTTTCAGCGCAATTTGGATTATTGTTGCAAATTCTTGGATGCAAACGCCTGTTGGCTACCATATTGTAAATGGACGTGCGGAAATTACTGATTTTTGGGCTGTAGTATTTAACCCTTCTTCCATGTCTCGATTAAGTCATGTATTAAGCAGTGCTTTACAAACAGGCGCGTTCTTGGTTTTAAGTATCACTGCCTATTATATTATCAAAAAACGCCATGAAGATTTAGCTAAAGCTGCATTTAAAATTGCTTTGGTTGTTGCCTTTGCTGGCTCGCTTCTTCAATTAGCTTCTGGACATTTTAGTGCTATGGTTGTTAGCAAATATCAACCAGCAAAAATGGCTGCTGTAGAAGGGCATTTTATTACAGGTCCAGCACCATTATATATTGCAGGCTGGGTAGATGTAGAAAATGAAAAAACTATTGGTATTGGAATTCCCAATATGCTAAGTATGATGATTCATAATGATCCCAATGCTCCTGTTACAGGACTAAAAGATATTCCTATAGAAAATCGTCCGCCAGCAATTCAAGCCTTATTTCAAAGTTATCACATTATGGTTGCTATTGGCGGTAGCTTAATTTTATTATGTATGGCAGGTTTATTTTTCTGGAAAAAAGGTACTTTATTTCAGAAAACTTGGCTTATGTGGATCTTTGTTGTTTCTGTGCTTGCTCCTCAAATTGCTAACCAACTAGGTTGGTTTGTTGCAGAAGTTGGCCGCCAACCTTGGATCGTTTATAATTTGATGAAAACTAAAGATGCCGTCTCTGTTAACGTTCCTGCTCATCAAGTATTAGCTTCTCTTATTATGTTTTCACTCATATATACAGTACTGTTTGCCTTGTTTATTTACTTATTGAACCATAAGATACAACAAGGTCCCGAAATGAGTCCATCACAAGAGGAGGCAAAGTAACAATATGTGCATAGATTTAAATACAACTTGGTTTATTTTGGTTGGAGTATTGTTTGCCGGATATGCCATCCTTGATGGTTTTGATCTTGGTGTAGGAACATTACATTTGTTCACAAAAGGAGATACTGATCGCCGTCTTATGATCAATTCTATTGGTCCGGTTTGGGACGGAAATGAAGTTTGGTTAGTAACAGGAGGCGGTGCTTTATTTGCTGCTTTTCCAGAAGTATATGCTACAGTATTTTCCGGTTTTTATCTTGCTTTCATGCTATTGCTATGCTGCTTAATTTTCCGAGCTGCAGCAATTGAATTCCGCAGTCGAGTTCATATTCCAGCATGGAGACAAGTTTGGGATGTTGTCTTTTCTATTGGCAGTATGGTTGCCAGCCTTCTTTTAGGTGTAGCGTTGGGAAATATTCTTGTTGGAATTCCTCTTAATGCAAAACATGAATTTTTAGGAAGTTTCTTCAGTCTCCTTTCTCCGTATCCTATTTTAGTTGGCCTTACAACTGTTGCATTATTTATCATGCACGGAGTCATTTATTCTTTACTCAAACAACAAGATGAACTTTACAAAAAAATCCATAGTTATGCTTACAAAAGTATCATTGCCTTTATTGTATGCTATATACTAACAACAATCGCAACTTTTTTCTATGTCCCCCATACGATTCAAGCATTTAAGAACCATCCTCTTTTATTAGCTGTTCCGATTTTAACCATCCTTGCAATTGCAAATATACCACGCGAAATTTATCATGGTCGCAATCTGAGTGCATTTTTTTCTTCTTCTTGTGTGATTGCTGGTTTGATGGCATTAGTTGCGATTTCTATTTTCCCTAACTTAGTGTTATCGAATCCTGCTCCTGAAAATAGCCTTACCATTTATAATGCCGCTTCTTCTGCTAAAACACTGCAAATTATGTTAATTATTGCCGCCATTGGAATGCCCTTTGTTATTGGCTATACTATTTTCATCTATCGCATTTTCAAAGGCAAAGTAATTCTAACAAAAACTTCGTATTAGTGTTTATTTTAAAATTCCAACAAAAAAACGGACAAGTATTTTATACCTGTCCGTTTTTTTATTTCATAGCAAAATTGTAGCTTTGCAAAATTTCGTTTATTCTATTTTAACTTCGATTGCTTTAGATTTAGGCTCAACAATTTTGGGAACTTGAAGAGTCAACATACCATCTTTGAAAGAAGCCTTAATTTTACTTTCATCTATATTAGATGGTAGAGAGAATCTTCGAACAAAGGTTCCATAGCATCGTTCGATCCGATGGAATTTTTTCCCTTTTTCTTCTTTTTCTTGATTTCGTACTCCCTGTATGGTAAGGATTCCTTCTTCTATATTGATTTTCACATCTTCTTTATTGACTTCGGGGATTTCTGCTTTAATATTGAACTCTTCTTCAGTTTCGCTGATGTCAACAGAGGGAGACCAATCACCTGTAACAAATTCTTGACCACGGTTAGAAGGATATCCCATTGCTTTTGTATATCTGTCAAACATATTTTCAAATTCACGTAATGGATCCCATTTAATAATAGCCATAGTTATACTCCTTATTGCGGGAATAAATTTTTGTGGTAGCCCGCTCTAGCCACGAATTCTTTATTGTGTCATTGCGGCTTAGAATGTTTGATAAGCCTTGAAATATGTTTTTCTGGAACTTGTCCAGTTAAGAATTTTTCTTTCTAAATTATTATTACTCAAATAGTGTACCAAATTCATTACCGTAAAAATAAATTTAATAAGATTAAGAAAATCAAAAATTTATGAAAATAAAAAGAAAAGTATATTTTCTTTACTAACTACGAAATACGCCAGAAAGATAATGTTTTCAGAAAAAAACTATGCTATTTTGACATACATGTTTAACAGTGCTTTCAAAAGTGTTGTTATTTGAAAAGCTGAGAAAAAATATTTTCGTTGAATTGAAAATTTTTTTATGACATCATTATTATGATATAAATATTTGCTAGGAAAAATTTAATGTTGGAGATATTTAATAGGAACTGATTTAAAATCTCCGGAACGAAACTATAAAGATCAACAACATAAACCAGAAATTATTTGTGCCTTGACACCATTTTGGATGTTAAATGGATTTCGAAAAATTTCTGATATTATTGATTTTCTTAAGAATTTACATGTATCACTATTAAATCCTTTACTTCATACTCTTCAAAAAAATTCTAATCAAGAAGGATTAAGAAAATTTTTTAGTGCTTTACTTAGTTTGCCACATTGGCAGCAAGAACAAATTGTTCATGAAACTGTTTCTTACATTCACAAAAAAACAGCATTAGAAACACATCAAAAAAATCCACTATCTTCTGATATTTTTAGCTGGATTTTACGATTGCATGAATTCTATCCAACAGATATTGGAGTCATTTTTCCAGGCATTTTAAATTTATGTTGTTTGAAACCAGGAGAAGCCGTTTTTATAGAAAGTGGAAGACTTCATAGCTATCTTCAAGGTATGGGCGTTGAGTTAATGGCAAACTCTGATAATGTATTGCGATGTGCTTTAACAACAAAACATAAGGATATTGCGGACTTATTACATATCATCAATTTTGAAGAGTCTCCTATCACTAAAATAAATCCTCATAGGAAATGGAATATGAACATTCTCAAACGTTGGTGGGAACTAGAAAATGTTAAAAAAAAAGTGCGAAAAGTCGCGAACTCTTCAGGATGGCGATAAAAACAATCAATTTCTTAATTGTCTTTCTTGTTCGTGTTGGTTTGTTAGACTAACAAAAACATCTTCAAGATTAGGTTGAACAGATTGTACTTGGACTTTCATTCCTCCTAATTTTGTAAGGTCTTGGATAATTGAAGCATCAGAGTTATTTGATATGGTGGCAAGTGCATGGATAGATTGACCAAAGATAGTTGGTTCTTTCAAATATGAAAGTTCTTTCAAGCGGTTATACATCTGATTAGTATTAAGACAATTGATTTCTATGCGTCGGTAGTCTTCAGGAGTAATAGAAGGTAAACTTTTTAAATCATCGGGACGACCGCAGACAATTAACTTAGATAAATAAATATATCCTACTTGAGTACATCGTTCTGCTTCATCCATATAATGAGTTGTAACAAAAAAAGTTACTCCTTTTGAAGACAATTCAAAGATTAGATCCCATAGTTTTCGGCGTGCAACAGGATCAATACCTGCTGTAGGCTCATCCAAAAAAATAACTTGTGGATGATGAACCAAGGCACATGCTAAGGCTAAGCGTTGTTTCCACCCACCAGACAAATTGCCCGCTAATTGATCATGCCTCTCACTAATGCCAACTAAATTCATTACTTCTTGTCTTCGTTCTTGCAAAACTTTTTTATTCAATCCATATAATTTGGCGTAAAATGTTATATTTTCCCAAACACTTAATTCTGAGTATAAACTGAATTTTTGGGACATATATCCAATATTTTTCCGTATTTCTTCACTGTCTTTAATCACATCAAAACCTAATACATTACCTGTTCCTGAGCTGGGTTCTAAAATTCCACAAAGCATACGAATCACCGTTGATTTCCCAGAACCATTTGGGCCTAAAAATCCAAAGATTTCGCCCTGACGAACCTGAAAGCTCACTTCAGAAACAGCACGTAATTGGCCAAAATTGCGGGTTAATTTATCTGCAAAAATAATTGCATCCATAATTTTTCATCCATAAAAATTGGTGTTTAACCTTCAAATGCTTCTGAATATTCGTAGATAATATTATATTTCTTTTCAATTTCTCGAATTTTATATGCGTATTTTTCGTAAATTTCTTGTAATGTTTTGGAACAAAATTGAGTTCGACATCCTAATGGCCTTATTAAATGTGCTTTACATAATTTTTTTTCTTGCGCACCACAACATCCTGAATTAAGATGCAGCATATTAGGAAAATGTTTTTTTATATATTCTCTTTCAAGATTATAAATATATAATCTCATGCCATTTTCCCAGAAATTACAACATTTTCCACACTGATGACAAATCACTTTTTCCGCTGATATTTCAGTATCTACCTGACGGTATATTTCTTCTAATTCATTGAATGCTGCATCCCAGTCTATTTTTTCTTCTTCAGATATTTCCATTTTTTTCCTCAAAAATTTGATGAGCTTTCAATAAAATTAGGACGCATTCAAGCGTCCTAATTTTATTGAATTTCTATAAAAAGTCAAAAATATTTTTAGTTGCCAATATATTTTAATTCCAATGTATTTTTTTGGGCTTCTACAACTTCCAAAGGAAGATTTTCTTCTAGTTTTTCGGCAACTTCATCTATACTAATTTTAGCCTTTACTCGTAATTGCAGGCGACCGTTTCTAAAATGTTCTACCTGTACAGAGCTGATGACTTCTGTATATCCTGTTAAGGATTCAATAATTTGTTTTCTTTGAGCATACTTAATACCAGAAATTACGACTGTTAGTTCACAGCCTTCCATTACTTTTTTGACCCAGCTTTTAATTAAATTGGCCATTAAAGGTTGTACGTATTTTTCTCCTGTGATTTCGGCAAAACCAGCAGTACCAGCACCTTCTCGAGAAAAGAGCATGGCATCTCTATTGGTAATATAAGTTTGAGTTAATGCACCATCAATACTGGCATTATCTATATTAACTATTTTTAGATTAAAATTATAATTATGGATGATTTTTTTCAAACCATAAGTATCGATCATTCGAGCAAATTTACCATCAAATGTTCCAGATATTAAAATGTCTGCATTTCTTTTCGAAACAATCGCAATAACATTTTGAAGATTTTGATCCATCTCATTAACTTGTTTTTGCAAATTTTGTGTTTCTTGGGCCATCTGGCGATCAATTACTTCAAAACCAGCATCTTTAAATTTTTGCACCAGTTTCAATTCTCCACTAGACGGAGTAATTTCTTGCCCATCTAAGGTTTCTCTAATACAAAACATAATTTTGGGATTGCCATTTGCCTGGATCAACAGTTTTATTTTAGCCCAATCAGCATTTACATCTTTTGTTACAGTTGCTTGAACTCTAACTTCATAATCTTGCGGGCCTTTTTTAAGACTGGATAGTACAGTATAACCAGTAACCCATCCAAAACTTTCGCTTATTATAATATCTTTTAAAGCAACAAAATTTTGGACTTCTGTTTGAGAGAAAATTTTAACGCCTGCACCTTGTTCGACAGCATTGCGAAGAGCATCTGCTTTAGCTTGAGCCTCTGTAAGGCCATAGCCAGTTGCTTCAACAGTTATATTTTGAGCATAGCCCAAAGACAAAATTAAGCTAAGAACGAAAATAACCATTAGTTTCATAAAAATATCTCCTATATTATGAATGTTTTTTTTCGATTATTTTGAGAGAAAACTTAAGGAAAGTTTTCTCTCTTTGGGACACTTCTTCTAAATATTATTCTGTATTATAAATTGGCAAAAGAAAAATTTTCTTAGAAAATTTTCTATTCCAATTTAAATTCTAATGTTTTTTGAGTTATTCCTATAACAGAAAGTCTAGGATTGGCTTCTAAAAATTTGTCTATCAATTCCTCAACATCAAAATTTGATTGAAAACGAAATTCTACTTTTTTTGAGCTAATTTGTTGTGTACTTAGAATTGTTCCCCATTGTGCCATTTTTTTAGCAATTGCTTTTTGCCCGTTATCTTCTATGTCAGAAATAACAATTTTTATACCTTTGTTACTGTTTGAAGAAGGCTGTTTGTTTTCAATTATTTTATTGCCATTAGACTGGTTATTGCCAAGCCCGGCCCATTGTTTTACAAAATTTGCAACTATAGGAAGTAAATATTTATCTTCCCCAATTTCAGCAAATCCTGCCTGCCCAGCGTTTTGGCGAGAAATACTTGCATCTTTCAAAACAACATAGTTTTCTTTAAGAGCAGAAACGGTATTTTCATTTTCAACATCAACAATATTCAGGTTGATAGAATATTTATGCTCTATTTTTTTGACACCTTTGACATTCACAATTTGGGAAAATTTCCCTTGAACACTACCAGAGATTGAGAAATCTGCATTTTTACTTGGCATCATAAAATTGGTTTTATTTTCTTGAGCTATTGTGTTGTCTATAATAGTAAAACCAATATTTCTAAATTTAGAAGCTAAATACATTTCGCTTATTGAAGGTAATATTTCTTTGCCATCTAGAGTATCTTTTATAGAAAATGTAACTAGAGGATTTCCATGATTTCGAATAGCTAATTGTATTTTTTTCCAATCCGCTTTTATATCATTTTTTAAAGTTACAGATACCTTAGCCTCATATTTTTTCTCATTCTTTTTTACGTTGGAAATGATCTTATAACTAGAAACCCACCCAAAACTAGGATGAATCAGAATTTCTTTTAGAATTTCTAATCTTTGAACTTCACTCTGGGAAAAAATTTTTGTTCCTATGTTTTGTTCAATAGCATTTCTTAATGCAGCAGATAGAGCCTTTGCTTCTGTTGTATCATTGCCTGTGATAGTGTTTTGTCCTTGAGATACTATAATAGAAAGCATAAAAAATAATATGAGTAAATTTTTCAAAACAATCTCCTATCTTTTTTCAAGGGATTTACTAAACTTTTCAAAAATTGAGTAAATCCCTTGTGAAAGCTACATAAAGTTACAGTGCAAAACAAAGACTAAAAACTATTCATTTCCACAAGCCTTTTGATATTTTGCCCAAACTTCTGGACAAGAATCTTTATGAACAAGAATGTTCATCATTTTGAGCTTAATATAATCTTCGTGATAGAAATAATATCCACGTGGTTCTACATTACGGGAGCCAGAGCCAGAATCTTTGATTGCATACCAATTTTGGTTATCGATTTCTGCATAACCTACACAATGAATTCCATGATCATCTGTTGTTGTTCCATTTGCAAATCTGAAAAGGCGTGCTTGTTCATTAATTGCATTAGAAGGAATATCAAAACTTGGAACAATAGCAACCTTTTTACCAGAATCATAGCCAGGTTCTGTAACATCGCCGCCTAAGCACAAAGTAAAGCCGTTTTTCATAGCATTGCGTAAAACGCTCATAAAATCATCAAGCGGAATATTAAAATATTCTTTGCTATGTCTCCAATTATCTGGAACACGATATTCAATCAATTCATAGTAACATCTGCCAGAATACGGATCTTCTGCTAAAGACATAAGATCAACATAATCATTAAAATTTATAGGCAATGTAGCTAGATATTCTTTAGGTGTTAGTGTTTTACCATCAATGACAATAGACGCTGGTGGTTTCCCAATATGATAATTCAGAATGGCTTGGATTGTAGATAAAACTTGTTCTTCATTCCAACAATTTGCGGCTTTAATAGCTTGAAGGTATTTCTTCATTTCATCAAACATAACAGAATGATTGATAAAAACTTGGCCAGGCTTCATCCCAGTATAGGCTTCTGCAGGAACAATCCCATATTTTTCCCATATATAATGGATAGCATTTGATTGGGAACCTTCATCGAAAACAGATTCTCCACGTTGTTGAACAAAACGACGAGCTTTTTCTACGGCCTCCCAATACGCGGTATACATTTCTGATAATTTGACTTGTTTTCCAGAAAGACGATATATTTCAGATTCATAAAAGGAAATGGTCGAAAAGGCCCAACAAGTCCCGCTATTCCCTTGAGAAATAGAAGGATTATGCCAAGCAACTTTGTAAAGTTCAAGTTTTGTAGGATATTCTTTTCCATCAAAATTTACACGTAATTGTTTATCGGTTTTATCAGCTTTTTTCTCAAATTTTTCAATTTCTTCTGAAATTTTGTTCCAAAATTGATTAGGATATTGGCGATAGATTGCCGCATCTTGAGAAACTGCCCAAGATATGAGGAAAAAGCTAAGAATAAAAATACATAAATAACGCATATTTTTCCTTTCAGGAATATCAAAATATTTTTGGAATGTTTAACAACAAAGCAACTTTTATTTTAGCACAAAATCTGTGTCTAGGCAAATAAAAAATAACTCTCTAAAACTTTTTAGCAAATTTTTGTTTTCTAGTCAGGAATAGGTTATTCTATTTGTTTGACAATTTAAAAAGATTTTGTTATCTTAGTTAAAGATAATCTTTGATAAAAAAGACACCTAATAAGGAGATATACTTTGAATATTGAAGAAATTATTTTTCTCTCTTACAAAGACATTATCCTTTCTTTTGTAATGTTATTTGCTTGGGTATTTGGGTTCTTATATTGCTGTTCAAAAATCCGTAAATATCAATATATGGGATTGGGAATCTTAGCATGTTTGGGAATGTCTTTTATTATTTTGGAAAAAATAATTATGCAACTCCCAACGACTATTTCTTTAATATTGCCATATTCTGAAAAAATTCGCATTTCCCAAATATATGTAACCAACTTTTTCCAATGGCGTGGGCAATATTATCAAAATGAAATTATATTCATTATCCTTCAAATCGCCTTAATTGCAGCAATTGCAGGAAGAATAAAACAATCCCCAATAACAGCAGCTACGACTACTTTAAAAACAATATCTTCCTCTAATAGACGCCAGGTAATTATTTCTACCCAACCTATTAACACAGCAAATTCAAATAATATAATCCCTTCCGAAAGGCCCCAGGACAATATTACTTCTCATACTGAAGATGATACATTGGTAGCAAATAAAAACGCTGTGTTAAATCAAGAAGACGAATCTGTATATGCCCCCTCTGGAACAAAAATAGTTGCAAATCAAGCCAAAATTGAGCAATCCAGAGATGATGAGAAAGAAAAATCTTACCAAGCCTTATTAAAAGGATTTAAACACTCCGAAGCTAAGTATATAGGAGACGTTTCTCAAAAAAAGAAACCGGCAAAAGTTCAGACAAATAGTGCCGAGATAACATTAGAAGAATATGAGCATCAATATCGAGTTCTAAAAGAATACGATCGTATAGAATCTCAAATTCTATCTCCTTTAGATGAAAGTACTATCGATCCTAAATACATGCTTCCCAAACAGGCATTTGAAGATATTACCACAATCAATCCTATTGAAGAAAAAACAGAAGCGGCTCAAAATCTTCAAGCAGCACAAGAACATTTACAAGAAGTAGAAAAAATTCCTTATGAAGGTTTATTTGATGATAGCAAAAAAGTATCTTTTCATTACGTTTCACAAGATTTGACACCAGTTCCTTCAAAAGAACGTTCCCCTTTGGAAGACAACACTGTAAAGCCCAATTTATTTGTGACAGACTCTACAACATTTCCTAAAATAAAAAAAGGTGATGATATTCCCACAGAAAAAATATCGAGGAAAACTATATCCGAGCCTAAAGAAATTCCCCTCTCTGTTTCTAATGAAATTCCTACTTCTAATAAATTTCCTGTTCTGGATAAAACTCCTTCAAGTTTAATTCCTAAATCTGCGTCAACAATAAATAAAATAAAACCACTTACTCAACCAAAAATTCCAGAAAAAAAGGTAGAAGTTTCTCCTAATAAAACCCGATCTGTCCAAGAATTTCCCAGTGGAATACTCGAAGTATCTCAAATTGAACAAGCTAAACCGAAGGATTTATCAGATTCTACTGAAGTCTTAAAACCAAACGTTCAAAAAGAAAAAATAGAAACAGCCAATGATTATCTTTCTAAATTAGAAAAAGAATTTTTATCAGAAGAAGATAATAAAAAGGAATCTCATGATGAGTAGAATCATATTAAATTATTCTCGACAGCATATAGTTTATTTCCTTGTTATATTATTTCTGGCAGGATGCTCTTCCGGAAGCATTTTAGTCCAAGATTATTCTCAGTTGCAAACTCCACAAGAAACTGTAGATTTTGCAAAAAAAGCTGTAGTTAAAGATGATCCAGAAGCATTTTACTATTGTCTTTCAGAAGCTACACAAAAACAACTTTCTCTTTCTAATTTAAAATTAGCTTGGAATTTAGCCGGGAATTTTTTCTATCTATTTTTAGATGCTCAAGTAAAATCGATTGCTCCTATCCAATCAGATGATTCTTATTTTCATGATAAACCAATGTACTGGAATCATCCTGAGTTGCAAAAAATAATTATTACTAGCCATAATTTAGAAGCTGCATTTCTCTTATATAAAGAACAAAATAAATGGAAACTTCTTGCTCCCTCACCATATCCTTTGCCAGATATTAGTAAACTTCCTAAAAAACAACATCTTCCTTGGCGACATGAAAATTCTCATCCCTATCGTTCTACGCCGCAAGAATGGCTTTATCCTACTCAAATTGTTCGAGAAAAATCAAACATTCCTAAAGAACCAAGCAAACCTAATTGGCGTAATCAATAGAAAAAGCATGTTAAGCAAATAATATTTTGCTTAACATGCTTTTCATAAAATTATGAAAGAGTTTTCTTAAATCGTTTGACAGTTAAAAGTACCAAAACAATCCAGAAAACAAGCAAGCATAGTGTTTCATCCCATAACTCACGCATCGCAGCACCTCGAATAATAATTCCTCGAAGTACTTCAAGAAAATAAGTTACCGGAATAACATAGCCAATAGCAAAAATACCCAAAGGCATTGTCTCACGCGGAAACATAAAACCGCTTAATAAAATTGATGGCATCATAGTTAAAAAGCCAAGCTGTAAAGCCTGATTTTGGTTCTGGGCAACAGTAGAAATAAAAATCCCAATAGAAAGAGAACAAAAAAGAAATACTACTGATATAGCTAATAATAAAACAAGAGAGCCTTGAATAGGAACATCAAAAATATACCTCATGATCGCAATCACAAATAAAGTTTCAACAAAACCAATAATGCCATAAGGAACAAGTTTCCCCATAATCAAAGCAGTTTTTGATACAGGAGAAACAAGCAATTGTTCCAATGTACCACGTTCCTTTTCTCGAACTATTGCCATCGCAGTAAGAAATACAGTAACAACCTGCATAATAATTCCAATTAACCCAGGAACCATAAAATTTGCACTTTTAAGATCAGGATTAAATAGCATTCTTGGTCGAATATCTACCAGTTGAGTTTTTATTTTAGTTGTAATTCCTACGCGTGCAAGAGATTCCTGTAATCCAATAGATTGGCAAACATTTAAAGCCTTTGTTCCTACGGTAGAATCCGAGCCGTCAATAAGAACAAGCACACTACTTGACTGTTTGCGCAATAGCGTATTTGAATAGTCTGGGGGAATTTTTATTGCTACTTTCGCTTTCCCACTTATCATCATTGCTTCGAGTTCCTGATCCGAATGAACTTCTGCAACAATATCAAAAAACTGGCTATTTACAAAGCGTTCAATTAACAAACGACTTTCATAACGTTGATCTAAATTATATATTACTGTTGGAAAATGTTTAACATCCATGTCAATAGCATAACCAAAAATAATTAATTGAATTACTGGAATTAAAAACATAATTCCCAAAGTAACCGGATCTCGTCGCAATTGAATAAATTCTTTGTATAAAATAGCGAAAAAGCCTTTTTTTAAAAAAAAATCTTGTACCATAAGATTCCTGTTTTTTTCTAAAAATTAAGGCTTGCGAATTTTTCGCAAGCCTTAATTAAGATAAATTATAGAACGAAAATGTTGCTCATATTATTTTTTGCAGCATTTTTCTTTGCATTCTTTTGGAAATTCAGAAGTTTTAAAAGTAAGAGTTTCTTTTCCAGAGCATTCACGATTAAAAAGTTTCCATTCGCTTTCGATTGTTCCATCTTCTTTAATCGTTGCTTCTTGACGGCCATAATCTACACCTGTGGTAGTTTGGAAAACAATAACAAGTTTACCGTCTTGGAATACACCAGCACCAACTTCTCTTTCTTCTCCAAATACCCAACCCATAAAATAAACATCACATTGTTTGAAAACGTAGCATTGGCCTTCATAAGGTTCATTTGTACTAAGATCAATGCCTTTAACATCATAAATACCAGATTTAATTTCTTGAGCAGTGACTACTAAACTTAAAAGAATAAGAGCTACCAATAGTAAATTTTTCATGTAAAATTGGACTTATTTGCAAGTAGCTATTCTCTAGCTTTGCAAGCCACCTCCTAAAATGATGAAAAAAATGGTTTAAGTATCTTGCTAGATTGTATTTTATAATAAAAAAAATTCAAGAAAAAAAATATTTTTTTTTATAAATTTTTTATGCTACTATATCTTTTAAAAAAATATAACAAAACGAACTTAAGTAGATTTTAGGGAGTAAATTATGGCAAAAAAAATAGCAATGGCTGCTTGGGAAATAGGCCATGCGGAAACTCCTTGGGGAATTCGTGTAGGAGGAATGGGGTTAGTTGTTGAAGAACTTCCAAGTGAAATGCTACGGTATGCTAAGAAAAATCTTCAAGATATAGAAGTTGAAGTTCTTTCCCCATGTTTTCGCTTTTACATGAGAACACCAGGAAAACCTGAATCATTGCAATATGAAGAAACAATTGATGTTCCAAGATTTAATCTTAAATTTGATGTTTTTTCCCACATCTATGAAACAACCTTTGGAAAAGTCAAACATCTTTATTTTTGGAATGATAAGGTTTTAGGTGATTTTGGGGATCGTAACCCTAATCAAAGCATCTATTTATCCGATCCATGGAAAGCACTTATTGTGCAAGCGCGTGTAGATGCTGCAATGGCTACATATATTATGAAACATCCCTATCATGCAGTACAAATGCACGACTACCATGTAGGGCTTATTCCTTTTTATATGGATTGGCAAACTTTACGCCAAAATCCAAACAATATTCCTTCTCTTATGTTTACTATTCATAATGCAAGCTACCAAGGTTGGCTCAATCTTTGGGGCGATCCAGGTCCTGTTATGTATGAAATCAGTATGCCTAATCATTGGTATCATTATTTTCAATATTGGGGAAACTTTAATACCATAAAAGGGATACGATTGTATCTTGAAGATCTTCATTATCAGCATATAACAAAAGTAGCAATTACAACCGTTAGTGAAAACTATGCCAAAGAACTAGAATACAGCGAAAATCAAATTCGTCGCGAAATTCAAAAAAAGCGACTGCCTCAACCTCAACGAGTTGTAGTACCCAATGTTCATCTTTCTGAACTTGGCTGGTGCCAACCTTCTATTGTTGGGATCAATAACGGTCTAAAAGAAAGCAATCATCCTAGCAAAACTACTTTATTTCAGGCTTATACGCTAAAACAATTCCAACAACGTTTTGGAGAAGTTCCTGTTTTTCAAAATTCTGAAGTAAGAAGCTCTTTATATGGATGCAATTGTTCAAGTAATTGTGAACATAACAAAAATTATAGTTTTGAAAATTATTCTAACCGACAAGAACTGCGTAGATTGATGTATCTTGAATTTTTTGGAAAAACTCCTGCTCATAATGATATAGCTTTCTGCTTCAATGGACGCCTGGATCCACAGAAAAATCTCGACGTCATTTATGAACTAATTCGCCAATTTTCTTGGGAAGACTATCCGAATGTTTATTTTATTATTTCCACAACTCCCCCACCTCGTGGTCAAGGAAATCCCTATGCTGATTGGGTAATTGATGCGATAAGAAATTTAGCTCGTCAATTTCCTAAAAAAGTTGGGTTATATGACAGATTTTTTAATCTGCCTATTTCAAAATTGATCTATGCTGGAAGTGATTTTTTCTTTATGCCATCACGTTTTGAACCTTGTGGGTTGGCGGACTATGAAGCCAGTATAATGGGATGCATTCCCATTGTACGAGAAACAGGCGGATTGAAAAAGACTCTGCCATATTCTCTAAGCTATGCTTGGTACGACGATGACGATCGTACCAAAGAAGCCTGGGAATTGATGAAAGTAGTAGATCGTGCAGTTGGCTTGTTTGATCTATCTGAAGCAGATCTTAAAGAATTACGAACAACTGAAAATCTATCCCAAGTTAAAGACAGCGAAATTGTCCGTCGCATTCATGGTTGCATGAACCTAGATACATCCTGGGATAAAGCAATCCAGCAATACTTCAGGTTACTTGGAATATAAGAAAAATCCTACCATTCCCAAGCTCAACTTGGGAATGGTAGATCGGAATACTCTCACACAAAACTTTAAAGATGATCGAACTTATTGTTTCTGGTTCTCAACCCAACATCATTGCTTGTATAATTTCTATTTCGATCTCTTTAAGCCTACATAACTCATTTAATAACTCTATCCCAAATCTTTCCAATCTATCTTTATATGTCAATACTATTCTTTTCACTTTTCCTGATATTATTTCTTTTAGTAATTTTTTTAATCCTCTCTTTGTATAGTTTATTCCTGAGCCTATCTCTGATATGCTTTCTATTTCTTGGTATCCTTTTTGCCTGCTCCAATTTTCTAAATCTTCCTTTTGCCTCTTTAAATCTTCCTTTTGCTCGTTGCTACTTCCACGACTATATAATATTGTTTTCTTCTCTTTTACATTTTCTTTCCCACACATCTTTTCTATTTCTTCTATTCGTATCTTCTGTGTTTCCTAACGTCCTATATTCTTTCACTTTCCCTTCTTTTCCCCAATTCCTCAATGTTTGCGGGCTTATTCCTAACATTTCGCTTGCCATTCCTATTGAAACTCTCATTTTAATATCCTTCATTTTTGGGGAGAAAATAAAAAATTTTCCTGAATTGTAGATTTTTATAAATATTTTGCCAACAGTCGTCAGCCCAAAAATCTGTGACAAACAAAGGCCGTTTGAAACGGCCTTTATTATTTGCAAAAAATTTTAGCAATCACTGTTTTTGATATCTTGGCAATCATCATTAACAATGCAGTGACTTTTTTACTTCGTGCAACTGAATATCTGTAGTTTGTAACAAAGATTATGCCTCTATTGCAAATAAAAAAACAAATTTGATTATGGACGGCCGGTTTCTTCTTCAGCATACATTAAAGTACTTCTGCAATTTCCGGCTGGATGAGTATGATTAGTAGAACGTTGATCAGGAGTTAAAGAAAAATAAATAACTAAGCAATTTGCATCATTTTCTTGATTAGGTGAACTCTTTTGTTCCAAAAGCATAGTCCAAATACCAAATTTATGATAAGCCCAATCTTCAAAAGCACCAGAAGCAGCATAAATAAGATCAGTATGAGTACCAGTACGATAACTATTTGCTTTTACAGCTTGGTTAGCAATACTTGTATAAAAAGCATGATCTGCGGTATGGGTATTGCTAGTATAAATACCCCATGGGAATGTGAATGTACCAACATAACCATGGCTGGTTACTGCGGCTACGATATTATGTTGTTCGATAAAATATGATAAATTTCTAGTACTGGCAAGCTGTGCATATTTGTTAGATACACAAGGATCTTGATAATCTCTGTTAGGATCAAGTCCTTTTTCATAACGACTATTTGCATTAAATCCTGGAATATTCAAAACAGGAATTACATAAAAAACGCAACGGGAAAGTGCTTTATATTCAGCACAAGTTGGGTCTTTAAATTTTGCAATGATTTTTTTAGCAAATAAAATGCTAACATCGGCTGTGGTTCGTTCATTACCATGATGGACACCTACAGCTAGGTTATTGATTTTACCACCGCTGTAAGAATAGTTGGGATTTTCCAAACGCAAACCATAAATAGTATTGCCAGCATCATTTTTGCCAATATCCATCATTTGCGCATAAACACTATCAGTATTAACAATAGTATTCATGGCTTGCAAAATGCGATCATATTCTGCAGCTTGCAATGTTACAGCTAAAAGACACAGTACTATAAAAATGCGAATCATAAAATATCCTTTCAACTTTGTTTGAAAGAAAAATCTTTTAAGAATTTAAGCAATAAAATAATATTGCCACAATATTAAGTTATTCTACAATAGATTTCTAAAAATTAGCAAGAAAAAAATATATAATTTTATAGAGAATTCTTCATAATAAGTTTAAAAATAAACTTTTAAGCGATTTATTTCTTTTGAAATAAACAAAAAATAGTTCCTTCAAAACTAAAATATTATTTATTATAACTAGTTTATTTACAATAATATAGTAAATTTATTAAAATTAAAAAGAAATACACTTGACAAAATAAAGAAAAAAGATATAATACTGAAAATAATAAACATAACATCATACACACAATATATAACAATGCTTAATTTTTAAGCGCCTATAGCTCAGGTGGATAGAGCGTCAGTTTCCTAAACTGAAGGCCGCTGGTTCAAATCCAGCTAGGCGTATTCGCAAATTCACAAATCTTTGAGGCCGTAGCACAATTGGATAGTGCACCAGACTTCTAATCTGGGGGTTGCGAGTTCAAGTCTCGCCGGCCTCGCCAAATAAAAAAAGCGGACAGGTATAAAACCTGCCCGCTTTTTTTTGTTGATAGAGATTTTTTGAAAAAAACTTAATCATAAATACATTTATAAATTTCACTTAAATACTTATATTTAGCTTATCCAAAGACTTTTTTAGTTGCTTATATAAATTAGTTTTTTGAAAATCTTCCAATCTGTAGCTAACACGAAATTCTCTGCCAAGTTGAATATCACTTGTTTTCTTAGGATCATTGGAATTTGCTTGAATGTATAGAGCAAAGGCTTGTAGAAAATCATGTCCATTACATAGATTTAGATAGTCTGAAATGCCATGTATTTTTAATTCGATATCTTTTTCTAAAATTTCTTTCTTCTTTTCTGGTGATCTTTTTAATACCTCAGATAAACATTTTTTAGTATCAAGACTGGCAAGTTTACCATCATAAAAGTTTCCAAATCTAAGATTTTTAAAATTTAATTCTAAAAAATCAGTTTCATTCATCCATCGAAGGCCACTCATAAAAACAATAGATTGAAAGATTCTTTCTCTCAAAGATGGATATTTTTTTTCTTTATCTAAATTTTCTGGAAAATATTCTGATATTATACTGTAGTATGAGTTATCGCACGAAATCATCATGATTTCAGAATCGTGGAAATCTGTAAGAAAAATATTTCTACAGATTTCTTTTTTTTCTTCTAAATGAAGAAAATCTGCATCTCGTATTCCGAGAATACGATCAGTTTCTTTTAATAGTTCTTCTACGATGTCCAAGAGACTGTTTAATCCACCAGGTGCAAAATTAATATCAACATATTCTCCATTAAATAGCTTTTTAAATAGTTTTTGATCCTTTTGATAAGTCATTTGATAAATCCCAGAGATCAACTGTCAAATCCCAATGATTTCCAATTATCTGAGGAGAATGTGTTGCTATAATAATATTTATTTTTTGCAATTTTGCTATTTTTAATAAATCATTTAGAACTTCTTTTTGCCATGCTACATGAAGAGAAATTTCAGGTTCATCAATCAGCACTAACGTATCAGGGGAAACCTTAAAAAGTAGTTCATATAGCAAAACAACCTCATGTTGTTCACCTGAAGATAAATCTTTTAAAGAAAGTTCTTTTCCATTTTCTGTTTTAAATAGAAAGCCAAAATCTGAAGAAATTTCAAGATGCTTAAAGACAAACTTTTGATTTAAAATACTGGAAAATATTTCTAGCTTTTGCAATATATCATCAAAAACAGCCAGCTTTTTTTCTATATCATCAAGATAGACAAGAAGAACTTTAGCATTTTCCTCTTTAAAAGAAGTTTTGCTATCTTCTTTAATACTAGAAAGTCCATATTTACTTAAAGATTTTTGTTTTTCTTTGATGATACTGTATCTTTTATCAAAATCATCCTTGCTTATTTGTCTTGTCTCATCAAATAATCGTCTTGGAAAACTACTATCGAGTTCTTGCGCGATTCTAGAAGCATTGGCAAGAATCTCCTTAATATTTAAAGACAACGCCATCGAATATTCTTCAATTGCATTGACTAAATTTTCTTGAGTTTCTTCCTCAACAAAATAAGGAGAAATATTTTTTTTGCTAACTATTATAGCTTTTCTTAAAAGCCGTTGCTCTCGAATGAAGTAAACATCCATCAAATCGGGTATCCGCTCTATATAAATTTTAGCTTGAATTTCAGGATTATTATATTGAAGAAAAAATAAAAAATTTTCCGCAATGTCCATTATTCCTCTAGTATTCGCCCAATTTTTTTCTAAAATTTGTTTTCTCAAAATCCCAGGAAATTCATTAAGTTTAGATATAAGCTCGTCCTTTTTAAGGGAAATATTATTAATTTGAATTTCATCAGATTTTATTTTTGAAATTTTTATGTCATCATTTTCTTTTGTAAAGACTATTTCTTTGAATGGTAATAAGAAAAAGAATGCCATGTTTTTGGTTGCGAAAGCATGGATAATTTTTAGAATAGTTGTTTTTCCATATCCATTAGGACCGGTTAAAATAGTTATTCTTTCTTCTTTAAGTTCGATCTCATAGTTAAACTTATTAAAAAGGCCTTCTATTTTAATTTTCTTTAGCATGTTAATCTCCTATCTAACGAATGAAAACAAAGGCTTGGAAATTTAAATTCCAAGCCTTTATTTTTTATTATTTTTTTACTTCCAAGTTTTTCCAATTGTGGTTGAGGCGTTGGCGGCTTGTGATATAAAGGCCTTTGGGGCATATTACATATTGTAATTCTTTGGATCCAAGGATAGTATTAAGTAAGGATGCAGCGGTTACATTGCCTTCAAGAACCATACTGATTGGAGCATCTGTTACGATTAATGGATTGATAAGGAAAGGAATGCCAGCTTGTTTGCATATATTATCAACAACAGTAGGCAATTGAACGGTTTTATTAGAATAGTTGAGTGTTACAGGATTTTGAAGATATACGCGGTAAGTAATTACTTTGCTATCGTTTTCTTCTTGTAGTAACATAACAGGTAACTTGCCAGTAGGTTGATTTTGAGTAGGAGTATTTGGGGTTTGGGTAGGGTTGATAATATTATCAGGTTGAGAATTTTGCTCGGATTGCTTTTGCTGCTGAGCTTCTTTCCATTGTTTCTTTACTTCGTAAGTAACTGCTTTTTTAATTTTTTCAACAGCCTGAACAAGTTGTTTCCATTCGTTAGGAAGAAGATAATATAATCCTGCTACTGCAAGTGAATTGAAGAAAATTAGGGCTAGAAAGCTTTTCAAAATCCAATGACTCTTTTTGGGCTTTTCTTCTTGGTATACTTGTCTATCTGCTAAAGTATTTGCATTATTTTTCAAAAAATAATTTTTTCCAATTGTTCCCATTCCTCCCATAGTTTCATTTTCACGTTCTTCATTTTGGATTTCTGACTGGCTTTTTTTATTCATAGAATAGCCAACACGAATTTGAATGAGTCCAACGAGGTATAACGTGCAAAATCCTCCACGCATCAAACCTAATTTTAAAGGTGTCTGTTCTAAAAAAACGTCTAAAAATGGTAAAATTCCTGGCATATTTTTCCAAATAACGCTTTGATTCACATCAAAAAAACAAACAATATAAATTACACTTCCAATAAAATTGATATATCCTAAAATAAGACTGCGTGGGAATCCACACATAAGGCCCATATTACCTAATCCACCTAAACAGACGAGAACAATAATTAAAAAGAATTCGAGTCCTTGTTGGCTGAAAAAGCTTTTTGCTTCAGCACGTCCAATCACTGCTTCATATCCCAAAGAAAAAAATGTAGCAGCGTATAGGACATATACAGCTAAATCTATAATAAAAACCGCTCTTAAAAACATTGGAATAGGAATAGCGTTATTTTTTACATATAAATTTCCCATAAGAAATCCTTTTGAATCTTAAATTAAATTTTATTTAACAGGCTAAATTTTTTTATCAAAATTATTTAACAGGCTAAATTTTTTTATCAAAAAAAAGCGTGGCTAGATATTGTACCACGCTTTTTTTTAAACACTAGAAAGCTAAGATCCTATTTTCGCATAGGAAAGCGAGAAATCACAACTGCACTTTCAGAGATGGGGAAGGTGTCGCCAACTTTAAGATCGCTGATGATCTTATGTGGTTTTTTGGTTGGAGGAGGCATAAAAATGCCAAGTTTTGTGCCAACCTTGGCATAACGTTGATCAATGTAAGCCATGCCAATTTGATGTTCTTCATCAATAAAAGTACAACTGGTAACACCACCAATCATTTGACCTTTTCTATTGACAACAAGTGCACCTGGACGAACAGCACGAATACCAGTTTCAGTCATTTCAAACCGGATAATGGTGCTCTTTGTAGCCAAGTCTTTTTGCAATAATGGAGTTTTGCCAATAAAGAAAGGTTTGTGATATTTGACAAAAGAGCCATAGTTTGCTTCGTGTGGTGTAGCATCCCAAGTCCCACACAATTCATGTCCATAAAGTGGGAATCCGGCTTCTGTACGTGTAGAATCTCTTGCGCCTAATCCTGTAGGAAGAACTCCAAAAGATTTGCCTTTTTCTAATACAAGATTCCAAAAACGAGGAGCTTCGCCAGGATGTAAATAAATCTCAAAGCCCCAATCTTCGCCAGTATAGCCAGATCGGGAGATGAGCATAGGAATACCTGCAAGAGTTCTTTCAATAAAACTTGCTTTGGCAAGAGAAGCCAGTTCATGTTGCAAATCTTTATCTTGATTAGCAAGACATTGCATAATTGCTAAAGATTTTGGACCTTGAAGTGCAATGTCAACCAGGCAATCTTTTCCAGCACTAGAATCTTTTAAATCACGCAAAATAGGAGTTACGTCAATTTCTGCATTAGGATTATCTTTATCGATAATCACTTCTTTAGATAAGACAGCTTTCAACCAAGCAAAATCCTTCTCTGCGTTGCAAGCATTGACAATAACCATGAACTCGCCCGGGGCACGGCAATAAACCATAATATCATCAATAACCTTACCATCGGGATCAATAAGGTAAGAATATTGCGATTGGCCTGGCATCACTTTAGAAACAAAGTTTGTAGCAACTAAATCCAAGAAACGAGTAGAACCTGGACCGCTAATTTCCAGGACTCCCATGTGAGTAACATCAAATAAGGCAGCAGTATTACGAGCTGCTTTATGTTCTTCCAAAATGGAAGTATATAGAATTGGCATAAGCCAGCCAGCAAAAGGAACAAGATCGCGGTCGCTTAATTTGCGATGTTCTTCAAACAAACATGTTTGACGTGCTGGGCCATCATAAACTTTGAATTCATGTACACGTTTGGTTTTCTTAGGAAGAGCTTCGCGGACTTCGTATTGTCCAACAAAATAAGGTTTGGAAGAATCCCAATATTGTGGGAATTTTGCAACTAAAGATTTTGCATCTTCTAAATTTGCCAAACCAGCCTGCTCACGTAATGTTGAAACAACTTTGCAAGTTCCTTGTAAAACTTCTTTTTCAATTTCTTGAATTTTTGAAACAATCGAAGAAACATGAATGGGATCCAAATATATTTCATAAATGCTTTGTTCTTCTGCATAACTTGTAGCTGCAATCGCAACTCTTGCATCTTGGATCTGAACTTCTAGTATCTGGAATTTAGCAAGATTAGCTGCATCTGTATGAAGTTTTCCTACGATTTCTTTTGCTTTCACGCCTAGCAATTTTAATGTTGTTTTAGTAGGAACGCTTTCCCATAGATCTGCGACAATAACTGGTCCATCAATTTTTGTATAGATGCAACGATTATCGAAATAAACATATCCATCAGAAAGATCACGTAACCAAGTTTTGATAGCTTCACGTGCATTGAATGTTGTGATTACCCAAAACCGGGGATAACCATCTTCATAGCTTGGCATTCGGAAAATATGAACATCGCCTAAAACTTTGCCTTGTTCATTTAAGATGAAACTGCGTAAGCCGCAACCGGCTTTGATCTGTCGGACATTCACTGTCGCAACTTGATTTAAGAAATTTTCTGCACGTTCGCCAGCAATTTCTAAAATTCCTGTTTCTGTTGCATGAACAAGTACAGCCTTATTTTGATAGGCTTGCCATTGTGTTTCCCAGCCAATGTCTTTAGGAGTTTCGCAGCAATTTAAATTACGACGTTCACTAGCGCGATAATAGTAGTGTGGATAAACAGGATATTGAGGATGTTTTGTACTATCCATCAACTCTGCAACACCCTTACGAACTTCTTCCATAATTTGGCAACTGATACGACCACGGCAATGAACTCCGCTAGCTGTTTCCACTGTAAAAGTATGGATATTGGTAAGTGCTTTATGAATAAGTTCTGCAAGTTTATCCATTTCAGCAATACCCATTCCCAATTGGCTGACCCAGGTAGTTCCAAAACGAACAGCACTTGAATCTGAGGATGTAATATCGCCAGGAATGGTATTTTTATTACAAGTAATCCCGCAAAGATCCAGAATATTAGAAGCAACATCACCTTTTAAGGGCAAACCAGTAGGAGTAGTAATTTTGTTTAAATCAACCAAACAAAGATGATTTGTTGTTCCACCATAAGCAATAGTAAGACCACGTTTTTGTAAAGAAGCAACAAGAGCTTGCGCATTTTCTACAACACGTTTCATTAGATTACGATATTCTTCTGTCGCTACTAATTTGAAAGTAACTGCTAAACCTGCAATAGTATTGATGTGAGGACCGCCTTGTTCTCCTGGGAACACAGCATTATCAATCTTACGTGCAAGTTTTTCATCTGTTGTAATAATGATTGCGCCACGAGGGCCGCACAAAGTTTTATGAGTGGTCATCGTAGTAACATGAGCATAGCCTACTGGATTGGGGAATAAACCTGCCGCGACTAATCCTGCCGGATGGGCAATATCTGCAAATAAATACGCGCCAACTTCATCACAAATTTCTCTTAGCAATTGCCATTCAATTGACCAAGGATATGCACTGGCTCCAGCAATGATTATCTTAGGATGATAACGACGAGCTTGTTGTCGAATTTGTTCGTAGTCTATATGACCAGTTTCTGCACTAATTTCGTAATGAATAACTTTGTAAAGTTTCCCCGAACGGTTAAATTCGCTGCCATGTGTCAAATGACCGCCATGAGGTAATGCTAAACCAAGAACAACATCACCAGGATTGGCTAACGCTTGATAAACTGCGTTATTGGCCGCTGCACCAGAAAGTGCTTGAACATTAACAAAGAGATCTTCTGGTTTCAATTTTAAGCTGGCATCTTTAGGAGCAAAAACTTGTGCTGCTCGATATTGGGCTAATGCCTCAACAAAATCAACATAATCGCAGCCTTTATAATGACGACGATCTCCATAACGACGATGAAAA
This sequence comes from uncultured Planctomycetota bacterium, assembly GCA_964585305.1. Classification (GTDB taxonomy): domain Bacteria; phylum Planctomycetota; class Uabimicrobiia; order Uabimicrobiales; family JABWCH01; genus CAZPDM01. The sequence continues at coordinate 35,250 of CAZPDM010000020.1, forward strand.
GATAATAGTCTGCTGATGTTTCCCAACTTATCTTGTTCTAATCGAGTCATGCGTAAAGAAGGATAACCTTCCGCATAAATATTAGAAAATGGAGATGCCTGGGCTTCTAAAACTGCCTGCGGACATACACTTTCCGAAGCAATCAAAATAATTTTGCGTTCTTGACGTCTTGTCTCGAACTCAATTAACCGATGCGTCTCTTGATCTAATTCTATTAAATTCTTCGATAAAAAAGAATAACTTTGATCCATGAAATCGCCTCTCTAATTTGAGATAGAAAAATTGAATCTATATACCAAAAGTTAAGTTATGTTAATAAAAACATCACATTTAATACTATTTTATTGCAAAAAATAGTATTTGTCAAGGCAATTGTGATAAAAATGAATTGCAATGAGAATCAAACTTTTACTTAGTATTTTCTATATTTTTCTCTACTATTTCAATTTTTGGCATAGAAATATAAACAATAGGCATTTCTCCATCTTCACTTGTAAAATAAGGAATGTGATAAATACCACAATGAAACTTTCCTCCGCCAGTAGTATCCACCTGTTGCCATCCTTTATCTTCGAGATAGAATTCTGCCCAAACATGTCCACTTACTCCATAAAGCCAACCAGCCACTTGACGACAGGGGATATTAGATGCACGGCAAAGAGTAATAAAACAATCCGAAAAATCCCAACAATGGCCAAATTTTTGCTCAAATACTTGACGCACTCCCCATCGTGATCCAATTTCTCCCGAATATTTTATATTTTTTCCAGGAGTCAACCATTCAAGAATCGCCTGAACTTTAGCTTTATTGCTTATCTTATTATAAGTAATTTGTTTGGCTAAAGATTTTATGAAAGGATCATCTACTGGCCAAAATAAAGTTGGTTGAGTCAAAATATTTTCAGAAGAAATTGCAGTTTGGTATAAACCTATATCATCTACAGTAATGTCCATTGTAACAGTTATATATGGGATATTTTGCAGGGTAGAAAGCTGAGAAAAATTATAAGAAATATTTGCTATATTTTCATTTATACTTAATATTTTTGATGGAAATTGATATGCAGCAAGTTCTGGCCCAAGTTTTGGATTTCTTAGAATTAAAGAATTTCCAAATTTAAATTTTTTTGCCAATTCTGTAATTCGATAAATAATATCTTCTTCTTTTGAAGTATTTCTTAAAATAAGAAAATAATTAAAGAGAAGGTTACAAGCCATATAATCAGCCTTTTCAACTGTGGCCAGTTCTGCAATTACCCGGTATTGTAAAGAAGATGGTTTATCTAAAAAACCCAATTCATACGAGGTTTTCATAGCAAGAGCAATGTCAATGTCTTTGCCAATATATTCAATAATCTTTTTATCTTTCTGCAGGCAAAATGGGTATGATTTTATTTTAGAGATTGCCGCATAAACAATTCTCGCAGCAGATTCATCTCCAGCAGTAATCACATTAATTTGAATCAAACGCCCCTGTACCTGCAACACTGAATTTGTAACCCGCTGAATATTTCCACCAAGTTTTTTTTCTATAATTTTGATTTGTTCTGCAGGAACATCTATAAAATTTTTTAAGAAAATTCCATAAGGAAGATTTTCAAGAAAATCTTCTATTTTTTTATCATTTTGAGCAATTGGCATAATTAAAAAGATTAACTCAAATAGTATAAAAATCACAAATATTTTTTTCATTTTATAGCCTTTATAAAACCAGGCACGCATGATAGCGTGCCTTAAATTATTTCTATTTACTGCCATATTGCTTTAAATAATTTTGTAATTGTGGAATGTCCGGATCATCTTGGATAAGCTGCAAATATTTCTGAACATCAAGAACAGCCTTATTATGTTGTTGCAATCGAGCATAGATTAGTCCACGATATTTGTAAGCATCTGCATATTTAGGATTTATCTGTATTGTGGCCGAAAAATCTTCTATAGCTTGAGAATATTTTGCCTGCTGAAAATAAATTGTACCGCGAAGATAATGAGCTTGCGCATCTTTAGGATTTAATAATAATGCTTGATTAAAATCATTTAAAGCACCTACAATATTTTGAGACATTAAGTAAATATCTCCGCGTTCCAAATATGCAGAGAACATCTTAGGATCAAGTTCTATTGATTTCCCATAATCAGATAAAGATTGTGCCAAATTATTTTCTCGATAAATTTTAGCACGTTCATAATAAGCCCGAGCAAAATCGGGATGTAATTCAATAGCTTGATTTATATCTTGTAAACTTAGATCTTTTTTGCCTTGCCTCTTATAAATAAGTGCGCGTGCAATATATGTATCTGCTCGCTTTGGATCAAGTTGCAAAGCTCTATTATAATCATCTAATGCTCCCAACATATCATTTTGATAAAATCGAATAACTCCACGATTATTATATAAAGCTGCGTCGCTGGAAAATCCCATTTCAGATGCTTTATTATAATCTAGCAATGCCTTATCGTAATTTTTTAAATTATAATGAGATGTAGCCCGGAAAAAATATGCCGCAACGTCATTGGAATTTTGTTTAATTGCTTCATTTAAATCCGCAATCGCTTTTGCATACTGTCCTATTTTACAATATGCCTGCCCACGCCGACTGTAAGAAGGCGTATGCTTCGCATCTTTTTTAATCGCTTGAGAATACTGCGCAATAGCTTGTTCAAAATTATTTTTCTGATAATAATCATCGCCTTGTTTATAAAATATTTCTACCTTATTTTCCTGAATAGGATTTGGTAACGCAAGCCAAGAAGCAGGCAATTCTATTTTTTTTAAAAAAGCAACATTCTTTTGATGCTGGCTAACTTTAATACGAATTCGCTGTACCAGCTCTGCAGCACGCATATCTTTAATTCTTCCTAATGCCCAAATACATTCTTCCATCTGATCAAAATCGCTGTTAGCATCTGCTTGTTCCAAAGCAATCATAAGCCATTCAACAACATCTTTTTCTTGAAAAATAGTTTTTGAATATCCCATTTTTCCAAGAACTTTAATAGCCATATTTTTCTGATTAGATTCTTTGCTTTGTTGTAAATAAGATAGCATGATTGGAATAGTATTATTTGTTTCCATCTTAGTAATTTCATTAGCATATTCTTCTGCCATACCATATTGAAAAGTGATCTTAATGCAATTTTGCATAATTTCTTCGATTCGCGCCAAATCTTTATTTTTGCGATTTTGCTGTCGTTGTTCAATTTCTATGAGAAATAATTGCGATTCCGGGCCGGCAAATAATTTTTCACATCCTTTAAAGGCCATCCATCCTAATAAATCATTCCCAACATCTAATCCTAAAATTCCAATCTGTTTGTAAATTTCATACAGCTTTTTAGCCGCTTCCTCATGGTTTGAATCTAAAATTAAAACTTGTTCTAATAGTGCAGAAGCGTCCATATATGCTAACAAAATTTCTTTATGAACTTCTTTAATTTCCGGCTGATTTTTAGAAAATTTTTGAACATTTGCTAACTCATTTTGCCTTATTTGATTGGCCTTTTTGAACAATACATCTGCTTCTTTTAAAGATTCTGCAATTTGTCTTTGAATCTCCTGCTCTTCTTCCTGCATTTGATTCCGAATTTCCTGTAAAAGTTTTTGAGCTTCTGTTGAATATCCTAAACGAGCATAATGCTCTAAAGAAATCTGGCTTAAAAGATAATCTCTACCAATCCAAGCTAAAATACCTATACAAAGTTTGATTTCAGCTATATCATTTTTCAGTTTATTATCTTGGGTTATTTCATAGAGTTTTTCTAAATTCTCTGCGACTTCAATTTGAGATTCAACCATTGATTTAATTTCAACGTTCAAACCTTGCTTAGCCGGAATTGTTTTCTTTAAATTTTGTGATGTATTTTTAACAGGATCTTTTGACTTTGAATGTTTTCTTACTGATAAAAATTCTTGAACAAAACCATCTGCTTTCTGAAATAAAGCAGACTCCTTTTGCTTTTGAATATTTTCCCAATATTTTTGGATTGTTCTTTCTCGTTGCTGACGAATTTGCTCCTGTTGTTCCTCTTGAATATAATTACTCCAATATAAAACGCCTGCAAGAATACACAGCAAAAATGTAACCAGACAACAAGTAATTTTATATTTTTTTAAAAACCGCCAAGTATAGTACGTTAAAGTAGGACGACGTGCTAAAATAATTTCACCATTCAAAAACCTGCGAATGTCTTCTGCAAATACAGCAGCACTAGCATATCTTTGATTCTGCTCTTTTGCCAACGCCTTTAAACAAATAATATCTAATTCTCTTGCTAGTTTGGGATTATGTTTACTAGGAGGAAGAACATCTTGATAAATAACATTATAAATAACAGCGGCAGGGCTATCACCAGGAACAGCTTGCTTTCCTGTAAGCATTTCATATAAAATAGCTCCTAAAGCATATACATCTGTACAAGGAGCAATCATATCTTGATAACCAAGTGCTTGCTCTGGAGCCATATATTTCGGAGTTCCTAAAGTTTCTCCACTTTGAGTAAGATGGCTTGTTGTGGCAATATTTTTAGCTAAACCAAAATCTGTAATGATAGGATGATTTGCAGAATCCATAAGTAAATTTGCAGGCTTAAGATCGCGATGCACAATACCCTTTTGGTGAGCATATTCCATTGCTAAAGCAATCTCTACCATAATTTCCAGAGAACGGCGAGGATTAGGCTTTTGATTTTTAATATAATCCTCTAAGGAAATCCCCTGAATATAATCCATAACAATATAATCCACACCCTGTTCTGTACCAACATCATGAATGGAAACAATATTAGGATGTTGCAATTTTGCGGCAAGTTGAGCTTCGGACAAAAATCTTGCACGTTCTCTGCTATCAAGTTTCGCATGATTCAGCATCATTTTTATTGCTACAATGCGATCTAGTTGAGGGTGATAGGCTTTATATACTTTTCCCATTCCGCCTGTTCCTAAGAGTTCTTGTAATGTATATGGTCCTATTTTCTGTTGAGAATCCTCTGATTTCTTAGGTAATTTGGGCAATTCCTGCACACGAGTTTCCGCAAAAACAAATGGAGAAAAATCTGTATCTATCGTTTTGTTTGGATCAATCAAATTTATTGTTGCGTCAGGATCTTCAGTCTGCGATTTAGTATTTATCGTTATATTAGGACTGGGAGTAGTTGAACCTTCATTTATTGTTTCATTTGAATCACCTGATACTAAAGAATTTTCTTTCTTTTTGGCAAGAATCATTGTTTCTTCGGTAGGCGACACTTGTGATTTTGACTTGTTTTGAGACTGTTGCGAATCTTGAGGATTAGGAACATCTGCGAAAGATTGCTCCATATAAAAGCCTCCTATTCTTCCAAATTATTTTTTGTATTTTTTTTGCCAAACTTGGATAGCTTTTTTACGGTCTTCTAAACTAGCTTCATATAGAAAAACCTCAGAACTTCCGGTAATTTCCTGAATTGCTTTAGCTGCTACAGCACGAACATCTTTTTGAGAATCTAACATAATTGTTAATAAAGAAGGAATAACCAATGTAGATTGATTTTTTCTCTTTCCTAAAGATTTTATTGCTAACATTTTTACATAAACATCTTTATCAGAAAGAGCAGAAAGAAGGGCTTGAGTAGCTTCATTAGATTTCTCTGTATCTTCAATTTTATTTAACTGTAATACTGCTCCAATTCGAATGCTACTTTCCGGAGATTGCAATTGTTTTGCATATTTTGCGACATCAGGATTTTGATATGTTCTTACAATGGGGGAAACATTTGTAGAATCTATCTTATTTTCATCAATAGAAATATTTTTGCCTGTTTCCTGAGACGATTCTGTGCCTCCCTTTTGGAAACTTGCTAAACTAATTTTTAATCGCAAAATTTCAGCTTGTGCAGTTTGCAACTGTTCTTGCATTTTTTCTAAAGATTCGGACATTATTTTTTGCTGTTCAAGCATAGAATTATTACCAGAAGATTCAATCAATATCTTATTAAATTGCTGCTGACAAAAATCTTCTAAAGAAATCATACGGGCTTCTAAACTTTGTAAACGTTTTTCTAATTCTTGAAACTTTTGATTTTCCTGTAATGCCTGCGCATGTAAAATAGTCATAATAGAAAAATATGTTAGCACTACTACTAAATATAATTTCATTCTCATCTGTTATATATCCTAAATAAAAAATAGCAAATTAAAACTAATAGATATATTTTAACAAAAAATCTTATGGAATTAAAAAAAATTCCATAAGATTTTTATAGAAAACTATTCCTTAGATTCCTGATTTCCTGCTTGCATTCCAAAATATTTTACAAATATTAAAAACACTGTTGGAATTACAATAAGTGTCAACAAGGTTGAAATAAGAAGACCAAATATCATCACATACGCCATGCCTTCCCAAAGAGGTCCACCAAATAATGCTAATGGGACAAAGCCTGCAACGGTTGTTAATGTCGTAATAAAAATAGGTCTTAATCGAATTTGTCCGCAACAAACTAAGGAATCATGAAGTTTCATTCCCTTCGAGATAGCTATTTCAATAAAATCTAAAAGAAGAATTGCGTTATTTACTACAACACCACATAAGGAAACTATGCCTAAAATAGGCATAAAACCTAGTGGCCAACCAGAAACAAGCAAGCCTAATAACGCACCTATAACTGATAATGGCATGGTTAGAAAAATAATAAGTGGTTTCACAAAAGAATCAAATTGGAAAACAAGAGGCAAGAAAATAAGCAGTAAACTGATTTGAAGAGCAATTGCAACATTATCTTGAGATTCTTTAGTTTTCTCAAACTCACCAGCAATTTCAAAAGAATATCCTGGAGGAAGATGAACATTTTCCAAAACTTTTGGCATAAATTCTCGCATAATAATATTGCTCAGATAACCTTCTTGAACATAAGAACATACTTCAATTGTTCGGATTAAGTTCCGCCGTTGAATTAAAGACATTTGCCAGGTTGGAGTTATTTTAGCAATTGCATTAAGAGGAACTTTTCCATTTGCTCCTTCAATATAAAGATATTCCAAATAGTCTAAGTTTTCTCGTTGTTCTGGTTTGACACGTAAAACAACTGCAATTTGATGACGACCTTCACGATAGGTAGTCATAGCAATTCCATTAAAATATCCATAAAGAGTACTGGCAATACCATAATGACTGATACCAGCAAGATTCGCAGCATTTTCATCAACATCAATAGATAATTGATATGATGGATTCCCCCAGCTATTATGGACTTGCGAAGTGCCAGAAGTTTTTTCTAAATATGGCTCAACTTGTTTAGCTAATTGAAACAACACTTTGGGATCTGGGCCTTTAATACGTAAGCATACAGGAACTTTAATAGGAGGACCCATATCTAATGGCTTCAAAATAATACGACAACCACTAATTTTCTGCAATTCAGGTTGAATATCTGCCATAAAACCAGCGGTATGCCACTTTGAAGTTGTATTCACCATAATTTGAGAAAAAAAAGGTTTTGGCGGCTGCTGTTCAATAGAGATAAAAAAACGTGGCCCACATAATCCAATGTATGCAATAGAACTTTTATAACGAGATACTTTTTTTCCAGATAAATCATGTTTCAGTAAAATATTTTCAATCTCAGCAACGATTCTATCAGTATGAGCAATAGAAGAACCATCAGGAAGTGTAACTTCTATAAGAAATTGATCGCGTAATCCTTTTGGAAAAAAAGCTGTTCCAATAAAAGGAACAAGGCAAAGACTTCCTATAAATAAAACAAGCGAAATTGAGAGGACAACAAATTTATGGATTAAGCACCAAGAAATAAGTTTTCCATATATTCCTAATATTCCTTCTTCAATTGGTTTTTCAGGAATTTCTGGTTTAGGTTTTTCTTCTTTTCTTTCAGGAAGTATAAAATAACACATCATCGGAGTAATTGTCATTGCAACAAAAAGGCTAATCATTAGTGTAGAAGAAACAACAATCGGCAAGCTGCGAATATAATCTCCTGTGTCTCCAGGAATAGTAAGCATGGGCAAAAATGCAGCAACAGTAGTTACTGTGGAAGTAAGAACTGGGACAAATAATTCACTTGCACCACGCCAGCACGCTTCTTTTTTAGGAATTCCTAATGAAATTAAACGGATAACATTATCACTGATAACAACAGCATTATCGACTAACATTCCAAGTGCAATAATTAAGGCAGCGATAGAACATTGTTCCAAGTCCACGTTGAATAAAGCCATTGTTCCAATTCCTGTAATCATACTTAAAGGAATTGCAGCAGCCATAATAATTGAGCCTCTCAAACCAATCATCACTAAAGCTACTGCCAAGACAATAATAATTGCTTCCCAAAGATTTTTCACAAATTCAGAAATAGATTCATCCACACGAGAAGGAATATCGCTTACAACTTCCAAACGGATGTCAGGAGGTAAAATAGTTCGACTGATTTCTTCTATTTTTTCACGAACAGCTTTTCCTAGTTTAACTACATTAAATCCTGAACGCATACTAAAACTTAAAATTAAGCATGGACTTTTATGATCGCTGCCAGGATGTTTGGGAGAACAATATCTTGTATGTTTACTTTTAGGTTCTTCATACCGACGGGAAATATTAAAATTGAGAGTTCCTAGATTTATTGGTGCGCCTTGACGAGTACCCACTAAAACAGATTTCATTTGCTCAACAGTTAAAAATTCTCCAGAAGGTTTTAACGTATAATCAATTTCTTCTGTGGAAATAATACCACCTGGAGCAATGATATTGCGAGACTGTAATATTTTTCCTAATTCTGCCGCACTAATTGCTAATTGCCCCCATTCTCTTGCATCAGTTTCAATATAAACTAGTTCCTTTTGAATACCAAATTTTTCTATTTTTCCAACCATAGGAATTTCTTGGATAATATCTTCTACCTCTTTGAGCATATCATCCATTTGACGCATAGTATAAGAATGTTGAACTTTACTTTCGCCAGGTTGTGGAATTTGATATAGTGCAAGCAGCATAACAGCCACATCGCCAAAATCAGTATTGAAATTAGGAGTATAACATCCTTCTGGCAAAGTCGGGACGACATTGGTTAACTTTGCGCGTATTTTTGTCCAGACGGTTTCAGTATCTTTTACAGTGGGTAATAAGCGAACAATGATAGAAGAAACTCCTACACGAGAGTCAGAGTTAATCTCATTAACTTCTGAGACTTCTTTAATCGCCATTTCTAAAGGTCGAGTTACTAATTGTTCAACTTTATCAACCTCTGCTCCAGGCCATAATGTAACTAGTTGCGCTGCGCGGATGGTAATTTCAGGATCTTCACGTCGAGACATAGAATAATATACTGCCATTCCCCAAAATAAAAGACAAAGCATAATTGCAATAGTAATTGACTTTTTTTCAATAGCATACTTAGGAATATTCATTGACGCTATTTCCCTCCTTGTCGGGAGGCAATTACTTTATCGTTATCACGAATATAATGTGCCCCTTGAGTAATCAACTCTTTTCCTTCCAAAGAGATTTCTTTACCTTCTAAAGAATATGCTACAACCCGACGTTCTTCTCGGAATGTTTCATAAATTTTTACATTGATTCTTTTTGCAATTCCATTTTCATGGATAAAAATATGGGGATTTTGTTCATCATTAAAAATAGTAGAAATAGGAACATATATTCCCTTAGGATACATTCCTAAATCAAAGGAAACCTGCAATAAATCTCCTGGTCGAATCATCCAATCTGTAGGCATATAATTAAGTTCTAATCCTTCTTTAAGATTTGGAAAATCATTTCTGAAAGTTACCATAAGATTTTCAAGATTTTGAGGATGAACGACTTCTCTATATTCCCTTTGAACATAACTTTTAAAAGATGTCCCAAGTTCAAAACGACTACGTGTAATAGTTAATTTTTGTGGGCGCATCTTTTCTTTACCAAGTTTAAAATCTTTTAATGTCCAAGCATAATATCCTTGTTCATCTTTTTGAATACTTTTTGTCCAAACCATAAGATATTTGCTTTTCTCTAAAGATTTTTCATCTTTTAAAATATTACTTATTTCTAATGGATGCTCCCAAACCATTGCAACATCTTCTTTAGTTAAATATAATTGGTTTTTCTGGAATTCACTACCAGGGCTAGGAATAACTTGATTCCTCCCAATACAACTAATAAGATATGTTCGTGTACTTGGATCCGCAGCAACAGATTTTCTTTCCACCCATCCTTTTATAGATTTTCCACCTAATGTATTAGGAAAAATTTCTACAGGATCTCCAGGTTGCATATTTCTAGCCATTTCCGCTGATACAGAAACCTCAATATTGATAGGATCCATCATTGTAACAACTACAACTGGTCGTTGCGGGCCAACAACTGCACCTATTGTAGCTAATCGAGAAGAAACTATACCAGAAAATGGTGTACGTAATTTACAATCTTCCTGGTTTTTTAACGCAACAGTTAATTGTGCCTGTGCTCTTTGAATGCCAGATTTTGCAGCCTCAAATTGCGCCTTTTTACTAAATAAAGAAGCATGTGCTTTAGCAAGTTCAGCCTGAGCAGAAGCTAATTCTTTTTCTTTTGTTAGTATATTTCCTTTTACCTGATTAAAAACCGAGGTTGCAGACTCTAATTGATTTTGAGCCTGATCGTACATTTGCTTTGTTCCTGCATTACGATCATACAAATCCTTAGCGCGTCCAAACTCTTGTTTAGCTAATGTCAGTTGAGATTCAACTCTATTTAATTCGCTTGGTAAAATTTGATGAAGAGTAATTTCTAAAGCATTTACCTTTTCCTGAGCACTACGAATATCTTGTGGAACTATTTGATTAACAGCAATCTCAGTTGCTTTTGTTTCTTCTTTTGCCGCGACTAATGCAGCTTGAGCAATTGCTACATCTGCATCATAACGACTACTGTCTAATTCTGCCACAATCTGGCCAACTACATTAAAACTTCCATCTGCATTTGGCTGTGAAAAAATATCTACATCTGCATTCTCGTCTATCACGCTTTTTAATCTTCCGCTTACTTCAAAAGCCAGACTTTCTTGTCGCCAGGCGCGGGCAGAACCAGTTAAACGCATGATTCGTGAAGGTTCCGTTACTTGCATAGTAACAAATTTTACAGGATATACTGTTTGATGAGAGGTTATTTTCTTATCTTTACAGCCCATCAAAATTAAGCATCCTAAAATAAGGAAAAAAAATATTTTTTTCATAGAAAAAAGCCTCCCCCCATCATTTTTTGGGGGAAAGAAATTGGGTTTTGGTTTAATCTTAAAATAATTTTTTGTAGAAAAAATTTGTTGGCCAACAACTGGCCAACTATCTTATTTTTTCTTATTTTCAAGACTTGCTTGCCGAATGGCATCAATTTCTTGTTGAGCAAAAGTTTTGGTTTCAATTTGAGAGGAAGATAAATTTTTTTTAGGGCTTTCTACTGTTTGTGGATTTGCTACATTTGCCGAAGCTCTTTGAATAGATTCAATTTCTTCCTTTCCAAAAGTACGAGTTTTTTCCTGCGCCTTTTTTGGTTGGCTACTAGCTTTTTTAATTTCTTCCACTTCCGCCAGTGATAAAGATTTTGTTTTTTGCTTATCTTTATCAAAATTATCAGTACTACCCATAATTTTCTCCTTTTAAGCAGCCTAAAATAAGTCAAGAGCTACACCAATAAAGCTATTGGGATTTTGTTAGCGTATTTTCTATAATAAATGAAAGAGCATTATCTCAAATAGAATATTTTTCGGAAATAAAAATTGCATATAATATTATGATATTTTTAGAGTTTTGTCAACACTTTAGTTAATTGAATATCTTAGTAGTATCCCAACAGAATATTACGTTTTTTGCCAATCTCCAGCTAAAAATTTGACAATTAAATTTTTTTTTTATTCAAATATATGTTATTTTTTCTCCTCATCTTATGACAATCAGATATATTTTTTTGTAAAAAAATTCTTGACATTATTTACATATTATGTTATCATTCAAACGATTTAATCAATTGATTAAACCAATTGATTAAATTATGTAAAAAAGGAAAAATATGAAAGAAGATAAAAAATCAATCCAGCAAAAGATTATTCTTGCAACCATTACTTGCATTGAAAAGAAAGGAATACAAGAAGTTACCAATCGAGATATTGCAAAAGAAGCTAAGGTCAATAGTGCAGCAATTAACTATTATTTTGGGACAAAAGAAAATTTGCTGGAAGAAGTTATGAAGCAAATATTACATTCAGCTTTTTCAGATTGGAATGAAGTAGTAGGCGAACACCCGCAAAGCACATACAAGGCGTTAAAGATATTTTTGAATCATTGGTTAGAAGGGATGTTACATTATCCTAACATTTCTAAATCAACATTCTATGACCCATTGCTGCGTAATGACTATAGTGGTATTTTTATGAAGCATTTCAACGACTTTTTATGTTCTTTAAATGAAAAATTAAATGCCTCAGCATTTAAAAATGAAAATACATCTTTTTCTATCATGCAAATTATGTCAACAATAATATTTGTTGGCCTTCTTCCAAAACTTTTCCAAGGATATTCGCCAGTAAATTTTGCAGATACAAAACAACGAGAAGAATATGTAGAACATTTACTTAAACATTTTCTTAAAGATGACGAAAATAGTTAGTTTAACGGAAGGGAATTATGAAATCGAATATTTCAATATATTTGAAAATAGCAATTTTAACCATAATGTGTTCAATCCATTTTTCATATAGTCAGGAAAATATGGCACATTCTCAAAAACCTTGGTATGAACTGAAAATGATGGACGATCCTATTTTAGATCAAACATTATTATTTTATCTTGGTCATACATGGCAAGGGATGTCTGACATTGGAGAATGTTTAGACACTGCAAATCGAGTACAAGCTCGAGATGAATATAGTTGGTCTTCTGAATGGAACAAAACTGCTGAAAGAATACAGAAAATAGCACACAATTGTGAAATTAAAAAACATAACATTAGTGCTGGACAAGCCTACTTGCGAGCCTCTAATTACTATATGGCATCTTTGCATCGTCATCCTGAACCTAAAGATGAGTATGTGCCAATCACAACGAAAAAAGCTCAAGAATGTTTTAAAAAAGCATTGACATTATTATCAATACCTGCTCAACTAGTAGAAATTCCTTATGAAAACACAACTCTTCCAGGTTACTTTTTCCATGCGCAAACAGCTCCGGGCCAGAAAGCTCCTATTCTAATCGTACATCAAGGACGAGATGGTTGGGCAGAACATTGCAAATTTATAGCGGATGAAGCAATTAAACGCGGCTACCACTGTCTTTTATTTGATGGGCCAGGACAAGGAAAAGTTCTCAGACTCCAAGGTTTGCCTTTTCGTCATGATTGGGAAAAGGTCATTACTCCTGTGGTAGATTTCCTTTGTACCAAAGAAAATGTCGATCCCAATAAAATCGTTCTTATGGGAATCAGCATGGGAGGCGCACTTGTTCCCCGAGCAGCAGCTTATGAAAAAAGAATTAAAATATGTATTGCTAATCCCGGAGTTTATTGCTGGTCAGATATTGTTTATGGATATATTGGTTCCTTTCACCCAGATATTCTCAAACTTCTGGGAAATAACCCCAATGATTTCAATACACTAATGGAAGAAATTTCTAAACAAGTTCCACTCATTCGATGGGGAATAAAAGATTCTATGTGGAAGCACGGATCAAAATCACCGGCAGAAATGATGCTACAAATGAAAAATTTCACAAATGAAAAAACTGCAAATCTTATTTCCTGTAGAATGCTTATTATGGATGGGACTGCAGATGAATTCAGCCAGGCAAAACAACTGTACAATGCTTTAACTTGTCCGAAAGACTATATGCTTTTTGATAAAGAAGATACAGGATTAGTTCACTGCCAAACAGGAGCTTTAGCTATAGCTTCTCAAAGATTATTTGATTGGTTAGATGAGAATATCAATCAATAGAAAACGAACAATCAAAGCCCCCTGAAGAGTTAACGATGTCTCGTATTAAAAAAATAATTTCAATACTATATTAAATATTGAAATTATTTTAATATTTTAATATTTTAATATTTTTAATTTATATATAGTAATAAAAATTTACATAACATATATAAATAATATTGACAAAAAGATATTTATATTATATTATAAAATAATCTTATATATTTTTTTGGAAAAAAATATATAAGATTATTTTATATTTTCATTAAAACATTAGGAGAATGTAGTTGTGAAAACGAAGTTATCAATATGGGTACTATTGATACCTGCGATTTTTATTTTGTGTGGATGTATGGGTTCTAGCGATAGAATACCAGAGAAGGAAAACGATGATAATAATTCAAGTAAGCCTTCTCTTACCAGCATCAACCCTACTGAAGGACCTATTGCAGGGGGTACTACTGTTACAATAACAGGAAAAGGTTTTCTTAATGCAGCACGTAATCGTTCAACCAATGTTACCATTGGTGGAAAAAATGCTACTGATATCACAGTCGCTAGCAATACACAAATTACCTGTAAGACCCCAATCGGAATACACGGTAATCAGGCTGTTGTTGTCAGCACTTCCGAAGGAAGCACAGAGGAAAATATTACCTTTATGTATTGGAGCAAACCTTCTATTAGTAGTATTAGTCCTACTGAAGGAAACAGTTCAGGGGGAACAACTGTTACAATAACAGGAAAAGGTTTTCTTAATGCCACACGTAATCGTGAAATTCGTATTACTGTTGGTGGAAATAATGCTACTGATATTACTATAAGCAGTGATACGAGAATTACCTGTAAGACGCCAAATGGAAAACATGGCAAGCAGACTGTTGTCGTTAGCACTTCTGGAGGAAACTCAGAGGAAAGTATCATTTTTACGTATTGGAGCAAACCTTCTCTCAGCAGCATCAGTCCTACTGAAGGACCTTCTTCTGGAGGAACTGATGTTACAATAACAGGAAAAGGATTCCTTAATGCAGCACGTGATCGTGCCACCAATGTTACCATTGGTGGAAAAAATGCTACTGATATCACCGTTGTTAGCAATACACAGATTACTTGTAAAACTCCTTCTGGAAGTGAAGGAACCTGTAATGTTGTTGTAACTACAACTGGCGGAGCGTCTAACGAATCCATAAAATTTACATATACTAAGCCACCTTGTAGAATGATCAAAGACATAAATACTATTTCAAATGCTTCTAATCCTGATTATCTAACTGTAGTAGAAAACGTTTTTTTCTTTATTGCTGATGATGGTATCCATGGGCAAGAACTATGGAAAAGCGATGGCACTGAAGCTGGCACTGTTATCGTCAAAGACATCTGTTCTGGTTCTAGTGGAGCTTCTTCTCAATATTTAACTAATGTAAATGGAATATTATTTTTTACTGCCGATGATCAAACTAATGGTACTGAATTATGGAAAAGTGATGGCACTGAAGCTGACACTGTTATGATCAAAGATATTTATCCAGGGCCAAATGGCTCTTCTCCTCAACAATTAACTAATGCAAATGGAATATTATTTTTTATTGCTAGTGATGGCACTCATAGCTATGAATTATGGAAAAGCGATGGCACTGAAGTTGGAACTGTTATGATCAAAGATATCAATACTGGTTCTAATGGCTCATTCCCTCTATCTTTAACTAATGTAAATGGGACAGTGTTTTTTAGTGCCAGTGATGGGACTAACGGTATTGAACTATGGAAAAGCAATGGCACTGAAGTTGGAACTATAATGGTCAAAAATATTAACCCCGGTTCTAATGCCTCTTTGCCTTTATATTTAACTAATGTAAATGGTACATTATTTTTTGCTGCTGATGATGGTACGCATGGCTATGAACTATGGAAAAGCAATGGCACTGAAGTTGGAACAGTTATCGTCAAAGATAGCAACCCGGGTTCTGATGGATCTTCCTCTGAATCTTTAACGAATGTAAATGGGAGATTATTTTTTAGGGCCTATGATAGTACTCATGGCTATGAATTATGGAAAAGTGATGGCACTGAAGCTGGCACTGTTATGGTTAAAGATATTTTGTCCGGTAGTGATTCCTCTTTTCCTAGCTATTTTACAGATGTAAATGGGACATTATTTTTTATTGCTACAGATGAAACTCATGGGAATGAATTATGGAAAAGTAATGGCACTAATGCAGGTACTGTTATGGTTAAAGACATATATACCGGTTCGAATTCTTCTTCTTCTAAAGATTTAACAAATGTAAACGGTATATTATTCTTTAGTGCCTATGATGCGACTAATGGAAATGAACTATGGAAGAGTGATGGCACTGAAGCAGGTACTGCTATGGTTAAAGATATTTATTTAGGATGGAGTTCCTTTCCAGAAAAATTTATTAGCTTTAAGAATACTTTATTTTTTAGTGCAACAGATAATAGCATAACCACCCGAGGAACATTTGTTGGAAGAGAGCTTTGGAAAAGTAATGGGATTGCAGCAGGAACTGTTATGATCAAAGATATTAATGTAGATACGGCATCATCTTATCCCTTATGGCTTATCAATATTGGAAACATAGTATTTTTTACAGCAAGTGACGGAGCCGCAGGAAGCGATAATTATAAATTATGGAAAAGTGATGGCACTGAAAACGGAACTACCATGGTTAAAGATATTAAACCAAATGATTTCACTTTAACGAATGTAAATGAGACACTATTTTTTGGTGCCAATAACGAGACTAATGGGAATGAATTATGGAAAAGTGATGGCACTGATGCAGGAACTATTATGGTTAAAGACATATATCCCGGAGCTTATAACTCTTCTCCTCAAAATTTAGTAAATGTAAACGGAACATTATTCTTTAGTGCCAATAATGGGACCAATGGCCAAGAACTATGGAAAAGCGATGGTACTAGTGCTGGAACTGTTATGGTTAAAGATATTTATACCGGTTCGAATTCTTCTTCTCCTGAACGTTTAACAAATATAAACGGGACATTATTTTTTACTGCTAATGATGGGACTAATGGAAAAGAACTATGGAAAAGCGATGGCACTAGTGCTGGGACTGTTATGGTTAAAGATATTCGGCCTGGCTCTAGTAGCTCTTATCCTGAAAATTTAGTAGATGTAAATGGGATATTATTCTTTGGTGCTAATGATGGAACGCATGGTATTGAATTATGGAAAAGCAATGGCACTGATGCAGGGACTGTTATGGTTAAAGAAATCAATCCTAGTTTTTATAACTCTTCTCCTGCATATTTGACTAATGTCAATGGTACATTATTTTTTAAAGCCTATGAAGAAACTGCTGGTATTGAATTATGGAAAAGCGATGGTACTGAAGCTGGCACTATTATAGTCAAAGACATTGATCCTGGTTCTAATCATTCTTACCCTAACTCACTAACTAATTTTAATGGTACATTATTTTTTACTGCCAATGATCCAGTCAAAGGTGCTGAATTATGGAAAAGCGATGGCACTGAAGCCGGAACTGTCATAGTCAAAGATATTTTTCCTGGTGCTGAGTCATCATCTTCTGCACATTTTACTAATATAAATGGAACATTATTTTTTGCTGCTAATGATGGGACTTATGGTATTGAACTATGGAAAAGCGATGGCACTGAAGCTGGAACTGTCATGGTTCAAGATATTTATCCTGGAGTCAATGGAAGCTCTCCTAGCACTTTAACAAATATCAATAATAAACTGTTTTTCAAAGCCTTAGACACTGAACATGGAACAGAGCTTTGGATTTGTGAATAATATTGTTTTTTATAAATAAAAATGGATGGCTAAAACCATCCATTTAAAAAAAATATATTTTATCGTAATTGTTATCTGTTTAAAACATTAGGAGAATGTAGTTGTGAAAACGAAGTTATCAATATGGGTACTAT
>CAZPDM010000020.1:53218-58901 GCA_964585305.1 uncultured Planctomycetota bacterium
AGGACCTTCTTCTGGAGGAACTGATGTTACAATAACAGGAAAAGGATTCCTTAATACAGCACGTGATCGTGCAACCAATGTTACCATTGGTGGGAAAAATGCTACTGATATCACCGTTGTTAGCGATACACAGATTACTTGTAAAACTCCGGACGGAACGCAAGGCAATAAAGCTGTTGTTGTCAGCACTTCCGAAGGAAGCACAGAGGAAAATGTTACCTTTACGTATTGGAGGAAGCCTTCTCTTACTAGTATCAGTCCTAACGAAGGGCCTGCTGCAGGAGGAACTGATGTTACAATAACAGGAAAAGGATTCCTTAATGCAACACGTAATCGTGCGGCCAATGTTACCATGGGTGGAAATAGTGCTGTTGATATCACAGTTGTTAGCGATACACAGATTACTTGTAAAACTCCGGACGGAACACAAGGCAGTCAAGCTGTTGTTGTCAGTACTTCTGGTGGAAACACAGCAGAAAACATCACTTTTACTTATTGGAGTAAGCCTTCTCTTACTAGTATCAGTCCTACCGAAGGGCCTGCTGCAGGAGGAACTGATGTTACAATAACAGGAAAAGGATTCCTTAATGCAACACGTAATCGTGCGGCCAATGTTACCATGGGTGGAAATAGTGCTGTTGATATCACAGTTGTTAGCGATACACAGATTACTTGTAAAACTCCGGACGGAACACAAGGCAGTCAAGCTGTTGTTGTCAGTACTTCTGGTGGAAACACAGCAGAAAACATCACTTTTACCTATTGGATTAAGCCTTCTCTTACTAGTATCAGCCCTAACGAAGGAACTCTTGCAGGAGGAACTGATGTTACAATAACAGGAAAAGGATTTCTTAATGCAGCACGTGCAACTAACATTACCATTGGCGGAAATAATGCTACTAACATCACAGTTGTTAGTGATACACAAATTACTTGTAAAACACCTTCTGGAACCGAAGGAAGTCAAAATGTTGTTGCAACTACAAGCGGAGGATCTTCTGATGAATCTATAAATTTTACTTATGTTAAACCTTGTAGAATGATCAAAGATATTTCTTTAGGTTCTTCTTCTCCTTCGTATTTTGCTGCAATAGGAAACACTTTGTTTTTTGCTGCTAATGATGGTACCAATGGTAATGAACTATGGAAAAGCGATGGCACTCAAGATGGAACAGTCTTGGTTAAAGATATTTATCCTGGTGTTGATAACTCTTCTCCTGAATTTTTAACTAATGTAAATGGGACATTATTTTTTAGAGCTAACAATGGAACTAATGGCATTGAACTTTGGAAAAGCGATGGTACTGAAGTTGGCACTGTTATAGTCAAAGATATTCGGCCTGGCATCGATAATTCAACTCCTGATAATATGGTTAATGTAAATGGGACATTATTTTTTAAAGCTAACAATGGAACTAATGGCATTGAACTTTGGAAAAGCAATGGTACTGATGCCGGCACTGTTATGGTTAAAGATATCTATCCTGGTTCTAGTGATGCTTCTATTCTATATTTAACTAATGTAAATGGGACATTATTTTTTAGAGCTACTAATGGTGTTGATGGAATTGAGCCATGGAAAAGCGATGGAACTGATGCTGGTACTGTTATGCTCAAAAATATCTATCCTGGTTCTACTAACTCTTCTTGTGTATATTTTATTGATGTAAATGGAACATTATTTTTTGCTGCTAACGATGGGACTAATGGTAATGAATTATGGAAAAGCGATGGGACAGAAGCTGGTACTGTTTTAATCAAAAATATCAATCCTGGTTCTAGTAGTGCTTCTCCTTCATATTTAGCTAATATAAATGGAACTGTATTTTTTAGAGCTAGTGATGGAACTAATGGTGTTGAACTATGGAAAAGTGATGGTACTGATGCTGGTACTGTTTTAATTAAAAATATCAATCCTGGTTCTAGTAACTCTAATCCACTTTATTTTACTAAGGCAAATAATACCATATTTTTTAGAGCCACAAATGGAACTAATGGCGTTGAACTATGGAAAAGCAATGGTTCAGAAGCCGAAACTGTTATGGTCAAGGATATTTATCCAGGTGCTAATGATGCTTCTATTAGCAATTTAATCAATATAAACGAAACATTATTTTTTGCGGCTAATGATGGAACTAATGGCATTGAATTATGGAAAAGCGATAGCTCAGACGCAGGAACTGTTATGGTTCAAGATATTTACACGGGTGCTACAGGAAGTTCTCCCAGTAATTTTATCAATATCAATAATAAACTTTTTTTCTCAGCCACAGATAGTGAACATGGAACAGAGCTTTGGATTTGTGAATAATATTTTCTAAATAAAAAAATGGATGGGGTAACCATCCATTTTTTTATTTAGAAAACAAGCTAATCTAAAGTTACATTCATCTGCTTTATATACTCATCCCAAAATAAAGGTGGGGGGGCTGTGATTTTCATTTTTTTTTGTAGTGTAGGATGGGTAAAACAAATTTGATGCGCATGTAAACAATGGCCTGGAAGAGCGACATGCCAAGGAGAATTACGCAATAAGTAGTATTCCCATAAAAAAGGAAGGCCAGCATGGACATATAAGGTTTCTCCAACCACAGGATGTCCTAAGCTGGCCAAATGTATTCTGATTTGATGCTTTCGTCCGGTATGAGGTCGAAGATGCAAAAGGCTATAGTCTTTAGAATGTGCCAGACAACGGTATTCAGTAAGCGAAGGCATTCCATCAGGAGAAATTTTCATTTTTATTTTTATAATTGAATCAGAAGAACAATCCTTTTGCAAAGGTAATTCAATTTTTCCTTGAAAATTAGGAAGAACACCATAAACAATGCTAAGATATTCTTTATAAATAAGCCTTTTCTCAAACTGGCGATTTAAAGATTCTGCAGCATGACTATTACGCGCTATAATAAGTACTCCTGAAGTATCTTGATCCAAACGATGTGCTAACCAAACTTCTTTAAATGTGGTGCGAAGTCTTGAAATAACGCTGTCTCCTTGATAATGTCCAACCGGATGACAAATAAGTCCGACAGGCTTATTTAATACAAGCATTTCAGAATCTTCATAAAGTACTGGAATATTGTATGACACCATACTATTTATTCAAAAAATCTATAATGGCACTAAAAGGGATGCAAGAGCATCCCAGAAAATGCTTTCAATAAAATTTGATAGAAGAAGAACATTTAAAGAAATTGTATTTTTCCACCTGATATAATCTTGAATGTTGCTAAACAAAGTGGACATTTATAAGTTCCCTCTACTAAGGAACTACCTAATGCAATTTTTTTACCACACTTCTTACACAAAATAGCAAAAACTTTTGGTTTTGTTCCTGCAGGTTGTTTTTTCTGAGCATCTGAATCTTTGTTTCCAGTTGATAAATTGGACTTAGTTTTTTCTACTGGAGAAATGTTTCTTTTCGCACCAACTGTAGGTGCAGGTGGTGCAGGTCTAAATCTGGAAGTAGATGGAGGTGGAGGAGGAGCTGGAATTTCAGATTTAGTAGATTGAGAAGTTTTTTGAGGAACAGATTCACCAGGCTTTTTAGGCTGAAAATACTTAATTGCTTCATCTTCGGTTTTGAAAAGTTTGATAAGTTTAAGTAATCCTAATACATTAAAAAGCCCGACAATACGATCTGGTACTTCAACTAAGCAAAAATCGCCTGCTTCATCTTTAGAGCGATCTGCTAATTTTACTAGTACGCCCATACCAGTACTATTGATATATTGAACCTGCGAAAAAACAATAATAAGCCGCCGAAATCCTTGTTCTAAAAACTTAGAAAGTTTATCTTCAAATTGATAAACAGTTGTCCCATCTATAGAACCTTTAATTCGGCAGACAATTGTAAGAATGCCATCTGGCAATGAAATTTGACGATGTTGAAATTCGATCATATATATTTATCACATCAAAAATGGTAATCTAATTGACTTCAGCATATAAAGTATGCTACAAAAAATAACTTTTCTAAATTTGTCTAATAAAAAAAACTGTTGGTTATTGATTAGAAGTATTTGTGTCTAATGCCTGACAAATGGATACAGATTGATTATTAGAAAGTTCTTTTAATGGGCCATCTGCAAGAAAAATAAAGTTTGAATTTTTCACAAGATTGGATATATTTTTAAGATTTTCTGGCATGTTTGTATTATGTGCTGTAATAATATATGAGATATTATATTGTTGTTGAGTTAATAACCATTTTTGGATTTTTTCAACTTTTTGTAAACTATCTAAATGTAAAGCAATAACATATTGTAAATTTTTCTTTTGAGAAATTTGATAAGGAAATTCTGTTGTTAATTCTGATAATTTTAATGAAGGATCTCTTGATAATATCTCTATTTCTTTATTAAAACCATCTATAGTAGCAAGTCTAATATTATCATCGGGAGTTTCTAAGAACATAAGCGCGTACGGAGCATACTTTATAGCAAGTGGAAGCAATTCGCCAATAAGTTGAAATGGAGCTAATAAAGCATCACAAGCTGAAAGAAATAAAGCTAGTGATAGAACTAAAATTATGACAATTTTCATAAACAAAAATCCTTTATATAAAGGTAGAAACATCTCAAGAGAATTTTAGCTTTTTTTTTATATAATGTCAAGTTATGGATTGTGATAAAGTTATTTTTTATTAAAAAGATAAGTTTTTATGCAAGTTTTTTAGTTTTTAAAAAGATACTTGATTAAGTTTATAATAAAGTTTCATCAATTTCTTATTTTTTTTTAATAAGTAAAACTTTATTACTTTGCCAAAAAGATTCAATACTTCCTGGCTGCCACCAAGAAACTAATTCTGGTTGTAAAATCCATTCCGGACGATGAAAAGGAACAACTCCAGGAGACAATATACCACCTTTTGCCCATCTTCCTCGTATTTGAAGCAATTTATCTCCTTGAAATGCACGATTTAGTCTTTTTACAACACGACGAATTGCAATATCTTGCATGTGATTTGAAGTACTTTCTTGAATTGTATAATCCAAACCAGATTTTACATTAGACTTTGCATTATCATAAACATCGCTTGCTGTTTGGCATAACCAATCTAAAATATCTGGATTTTCCTTAAAATGTTCAAAATACGCTTCTTCATAGAATAAAGTTACTGCCTCTAACCAGGAATAATATTTTCCTTCTACTTCATGAGCAATTTTCCAATTATCTACACCATAAGCTACATTCAAAGCATCAGTGAGTTGATCTCTTTTTTTTCCAGCAAAACCCGGGCGTTCTAAAAATACCCATCCTTCTTGGGATGTTTCCATCACTTTTACTCCTAAAAACTAAGATTATAATTTTGTATATATAATGAATAGACAAAAGTTTTTGGACTAAAAAATATGCCAACTACGTGTTTGAGACCCAACTATGAGGAATTGAACCCGCCGCTGCAAATTTTTTTTCGTTAAAGCCGGCTGTCTATAAACGGCGGGTTAATTCCTACCATGCACTACGTGCATGGACGAGTTTACTTAGCTAAAGTTAGTATTGAGATAGTCCAAATACTTTTGACAGACTACTTATATATACAATACTATATATATCATGTCCCTATATATACAACACCCTTTGCTATATATATAGGAAACTAGTCTTATATATAGCAAAGGGTGCTGTATATATACGCGATATATCGCACTTGAGCGATATATCGCGGCCACTAAGTGAA
>CAZPDM010000021.1:0-55457 GCA_964585305.1 uncultured Planctomycetota bacterium
ATCTAAAGGTGGTGCATACTCCCACGACTATGTATTGAGGATGGCTGCTGGATTTGGTGCGCAGGGCAATTTTGTTCTCTTAAAAAAGATTGCTTCTGGGAAGGATCGTATTTTAGATTCTGAAAAACATAAGAAATGGCTTCAAGATATTTCTGGAAAATCAAACCCTAAAGTTGAGATGCGTGGTAGAATTTTGATCATTCAAGAAACGCAAGGCAGTTATGCTGAGACATCTAAAACCCTAATTGAAAAAATGCCAGCCCAAGTCCAAACAACAACTCAAGTGCAAACAACGGCTACTATTTCCCCTTCAACAAAAATTGTAGTTTCTTCAGATATTATTAATCTAAAAGAAAATCTGACTAAAGAAATTCTACAAGTATTTTCGCAGATAACACAATATCCGCCAGAAATGTTAGATCTCAATATGGAGATGGAAGCTGATTTGGGGATAGATACAGTAAAGCAGGCGACTGTTCTTTCAATGTTAGCTGAAAAGTTTGGTTTTTCAAAGAATGAGCGTATTCCTTTGGCAGAGTATCCTACCATTGGACATATTGTAAATTTAATTCTTCAGAAGACACAGAAAACAGATATTTCCAAATTTTTGGAAGCAAACAATCCCATTGAAAAAACTGACTCTTCTCAATTAGAACAACACTTTTCCAAACAAACATCCGAAACTGTTCAAACAGACAAACAAAAAATAACTCAGGAAATTTTGCAAGTATTTTCGCAAATAACACAATATCCACCAGAGATGTTAGATCTCAATATGGAGATGGAAGCGGATCTGGGAATAGACACAGTAAAGCAGGCAACAGTGTTGTCCATGTTAGCAGAAAAGTTTGGTTTTTCGAAGAATGAACGTATTCCTTTGGCCGAATATCCTACCATTGGACATATCGTAAATTTGATTTCTCAAAAGACACAAAAAGTAAATACTATCGAAGTTATAGAGAAAAGTAAGCCAGTCGAAAAAACTGTTTCTTTGCAATCAGAACAACATTCTTCCAAACAAACATTCGAAACAGGACAAACAGACAAACAAAAAATAACTCAGGAAATTCTGCAAGTATTTTCGCAGGTAACGCAATATCCACCAGAAATGTTAGATCTCAATATGGAGATGGAAGCTGATCTGGGGATAGATACAGTAAAGCAGGCAACAGTACTTTCGATGTTAGCAGAAAAGTTTGGTTTTTCAAAGAATGAACGTATTCCTTTGGCCGAATATCCTACCATTGGACACATTGTAAATTTGATTTCTCAAAAATCTCAAAAGAATGATACTTCTCAAAGGATTATTCTTTCCCCTCCTGTAGAAAAGAAAGCTGAATTGCCACCTGCAATTTCTGAAAGTCCTAAAGTAGGAGAGCATGAATTAAGCCGTCAAGTAGTTGTACTTCAACAAGAGAACTTAGGCAAAAAAGTTTTTGATTTGGCAGGCAAGCATATTCTGGTTTTAGGTGATAATGCTAGCTTTGTAAAAAAAATAGCTGAAGAATTTGCGAAAAAGCAAAATCAGGTAGAAACATTTGTTTTTGCCGAAAACACAGAAAAAACAAATACATCTCTTCAACAATTTTCTGCCAAAGCAATAGACGTTATTGTAGATTGCTCCCATATTGGGGATGCTTATAATTTTTATACTCTTGCTTTACAAGAAGCAAAAGAATTGTTACTTCGTAATAGCGAAGCTAGATTTTTATTTTACAAAAATTTAGAAGCGGTTGGTAAAAAGCCCCAAGTTATTGTATGTTGTGTGGCTATGGATGGACATTTAGGATATGCTTCAGATAAAGTCCAAATCACTGATCCTAGTTTTGGCGCGTTAAGTGGTTTCTATAAAAGTCTTCGTAAAGAATGGAAAGAAAGCCGCGTAAAAATCGTGGATTTTGCTCCAGACGACATACTCCAACATTTTGGGCAGTATTTTGCTAATTTAGTTGAAGAGATTGAAAAAGAAGGGTTTGGTATTGAAATTAGCTATAGCAATAACCAAAGATGGGTAGCTAAAATTCAAGATCAATCTTTGGAAGCAAAGACAAGCATCTCTTTTAATTCTACAGATACTATTTTAGTTACTGGCGGTGCTACTGGCATCACATCTCAAATTGTACTGGGCATAGCGCGGAAATATCCTGCGAATTTGGTTATATTAGGACGTACTCACCTACCTGAAAATATTGAAGAATTGGTTCAATTGGACGAAAAAGGCCTTGCTAATCTTAAACTTAAACTTCCCAATGAATTGGAAAGAAATAATGTTAAAGTAACGCCTGCAATTGTAAACCAAGCCTATAATAAAATTCTCAAAGCAATTGAAGTCCAACGTACCCTTGAAGCAATTCGCAAATTTGGTAGAAAAGTGCTATATTATGCCTGCGATATTCGAGATTATGAAAGCATGAAATTAGCTATCCAAACAGCTAAGCAAACCTTTGGTAATATTCATGCAATCATCCATGCTGCTGGCATAGATAATAGCCATTACATGGGACAAAAGACATTACAGGAATTTAACAATGTTTTTTCCACCAAAGCAGTAAGTGCATGTTACTTAATGGAAATTTGCCGCGAAGAGCCTCTGAAATTAGTTGCTGCATTTGGATCTATTTCAGGAAGATTTGGCAGTGAGGCGCAATTGGATTATTCTTCTGCAAATAATTTCCTTAGTTATTGGACAAAACTTTATCATACCCAATTTCCTAATATTCATGCGTTTACTCTTGTCTGGTCAGGATGGAAAGATATTGGGATTGCATGGCGTAATACTCTAGTACGAGAACATGCTGAAGAACAGCCGGGCTTTAATTTAATTGATCCTGCAGAAGGCGTTGCAGCATTTTTGGAAGAATTTGGATATAGAAACAATGATATGGAAATTATTCTACATAATGGCCTAAGTATTATGTCTGAAAAAAATCTTATAGTTGTTTCATTGGAAAATGCACCTTTTTTAGATAGAGTGATTTGTAAAAATAATAAAGTCATTCGAGCATATAAAACTCTTTCTGTGAAAAAAGATGCCTTTATGGATCAACATCGTTTAGGTACCACTCCTATTTCTCCTGCTGTTGCTTCTACAGAAATGTGTGTAGAATACTATACTTTACAAGAAGGCTATTCTGAGCAATATTTCTTAGAAAATGTTTCCTTCTTGAATGCAGTTAAACTTTATCATGAACAGCCACGTGAGATATATTTTGAAGGAGAAAAGATTGCTGATGAAAAATGGAAGGTTGTCTTAAAATCAAAGTTTTATCCTAAAAATCAGCAGACTCCTCAAGTTGTTACTCATGTCGAAGCTACAATTTCTAAAAAATTGCCTGATCTTTCTGATATACATCCTACTCAATGGTCTTTTGCCAAAAAAACGCTTAAGATTCTCTCAGTAAAGAAAGTTCTATTTAACGAATCAGGTATTCAAGTAGGAGCATTGTATCGCTATACTGATGGTAATTATGCTGGGGAACCTGCTAAAGAATTTTGCTTAGAATATAATTCTGAAGGAATGGTATATCCAACTCTTTTACCACCGGATCAACTGACTCATAAACAATATCCGATTTCCAGATTATGTGTAAATCCTTGTTTTTTAGATATTATCTATCAAATTGGGGCTACATATATTGGGATAGCGAAGCAAAAACTTAGCTTACCTGTTAAAGCAAAAGAACTTTCTATTATAAAAGTTCCTCGAGAACGTGGAGAGTATATTTGCCATGCTCAGATATTGAAAGAGGATGAAGAATACCTTACCTATAATGTTTCTGTATCAGATTCTAAAGGCCAGCTTTATTACTATGGTAAAGAATTAACATTGCAAAGAATTCATTAGAATTTGATTAGGTACAAGTTTTTAACTTGTACCTAATTTAAAAATTTGGAGGAGCAGAATCATCTATTAAGATAGATACTGCTATTTTTTGATGAAAAAATTAACATTGCTAATGTTTTTCGTACTCTCTTATTCTCTTTTAGCCCAACCGGTTGATAATTTACAAGTTGCTGATCAGGCATGGAAAAATCGACACTCAGCAGAAAATGCTTGTAATCTGGTTTTACTTTACAAAAAAGCTGTTGAATCTAGTAATAATAATGATAATCTCTATGATAGTTTATGGAAATATAGTCGAGCATGTATTTTTTATGCTCAATATTTTCTTAAAAATAATAAAACCGAAGCTGAAAAATATTATACTGCAGCAAAAGATATTTGTATTAAAGCCACTCAAATTAAAAGTGATGGTATTGAAGGAATTTTCTATTTAGGAATGTCATACAGTGGATTTCAAACTCTTTCTACGGCTAAAGAAGCAAAAAAAAGGTTTGAAGAAGTGTTAAATCTAAATCCAGAATTTAGTGATGCTGCTGCATATCGTGCTTTAGGTAGAATGTATTTCAAACTACCAGGATGGCCAGTAAGTTTTGGTAGTAACAGTACTTCGATTCAATATCTTAAAAAAGCTGTAGAATTAGGGCCGAATAATCGTGCAAATTATTTATTTTTAGCTGAAGTATTGTATGATGAAGATGAAGCAGCAGATGCTGAAAAATTTGTGGAACAAGCTCTTTTGATGCCTTTTAATTCAGAATATAAAACAGAAGAGGAAGATTGTATTGCTGCATTAAAAGCCTTGCAGGAAAAAATAAAAAAAGATTGACATTATTATTTATAATAATATAATTTTTTTCAGAAATTATAAAAGTTTAGGTAGTATTTTTTAAACTTATTTAAGGGTAGGAATGTTATACTATGAAAAAGTCATTTTATTTACTGCTAGCTATTTTAGTTTGCGTATTTAGCTATGCTCAGGAAGATTTATTAAAAGCCGAACAAGATCCCTCCTTGAGTCCAATAAGACCTTATTATGGTTGGTCTTGGGAAATCGGCGCGAAAATGCACGAGCAATATCCCGATACAAACTATAGCTATTGGTTTTCTCCGACTTCTCCTGTACATATCCAGTATGATTATATTTGGGATCGCACAGAAAATGACAGAGATGGAATCAATCAAACTGGTATTTTTGCCTTTTTACCCTTTGGTATTGATTTCTCTGGGAAACAAGATTTTTCTAAAGGATTTGTTAGCGTTGGTGCTTACGGACGGTTTATGTTTGTTGATACAGAAGAACGAACAAGTGACTATCCATATATTCCTAATTTAATAAATACTTCTTCTATGTTGGATGTAGATACTGATAATTATGGTGCTGGGTTATCCACTATTTGGTCTTTTCCAGAACATGGAACTCAAATTCTATTTAATATAGGTTACATGTGGAACAACTTTGAAATTGAGTTTGATGAACTTATTTTCAAAAGACCTGGTCCTCCTCCTCCAGCTCCACAAGTATATATTCCAGGCAAATTAAAGAAACGACAAAAAGAAGGCGGTCTTGAGGCTGTATTGAATATTCGAATGAATACCGCAAGTCGTAAATTTTTCTCGGGCTTTGCATTGCAAAATGTTCTTTATTATCGCTTAGAAGATCCCCATTCCAAAGATAGATTCTATTTAGGAAATGTTGAAATTCCTGTTACTATTCCTTCAATCCGAGGGAATTTTATTCAAAGTGATCTATATACTAAAATTATTGCATTGCCAGTTTGGGAACGTTCAGCACCATTGATTCTTAATAACTACTATACTCAAAAAGCCACCGTTTCTTTGGAATTGCTCACAGGAATTCGTCATACCAGTTTAAATGATGGTTTTGAAAATTCATTGGGCTGCCGAATCAATCTTTTTGATAACTTATTTTTCTCTTATCGCCATACCTGGCAGCATAATAATGACGCTTCAGATAGCGACACTTTTTTAGTTTCTTTCGAAAGTTCTTTTTCCATTGCACCAAAACAGAAGTAGTCGAAATGCTTTTGCAAAGATACAATGGCACAGCTTAAATTGCTCTACGAATTTTTGGAAAAACAAAGTTTGCAATATAAATTTGGCTTTAGTGTAATTGAAATTAATAGAATTGCAAGCGAATGCCAGTCTCTAGAAAAAATCCAAAAAATCTTAAGTAGCCAGGAATTTTCAACGTTTGCTAATTTCAAAATTTTCAAACGAAAGATAGAATGGCTATCAGGGCGAATTGCGGCTAAACAGGCTTTTATTCATTATCTTCATAAGGTACAGGAAAAAATTTTAGAACTTTCTTTAATTGAATTTTTTTATGGTAAATATCATGAGCCATATCTTCTAAATTATCCTCATTTACACGTCTCGATTTCTCATTCCCACCAATTTGCTGTTGCTGTTATTGCAGATTTTCGAATTGGAATAGATTTAGAGAAGGTGCTAAAACCTGAACCAAGCCTTCTTCAATATTTTTTTTCTACACAAGAACAGCAATATTTGCAAAATTTTTCTCATACAGCATTTGAACAAGAAGCTACAATTCTTTGGACTCGTAAAGAAGCCATCTCGAAATTGCTAAAATTAGGAGGAAATCTTGATTTTCGAGAAGTAGATACTATGGCTCAAATATCGTTATATCCTAATATACACATTTTTTCTTGTACCTTGGAAGAATATTGCCTTTCTTTAGCTATGGAGCAAATTCATGAATGAATCCTTTTCAAAGTATGTCGATCAACTTGTGTTACAAAAGCTCATCAGCCAATTATCTAAAGTACATCATTTTCCTAATAAATTAGAGGCATTACAAAAATTCCAAGGATTCGATTCAGTGCCTCCATTACCTCAGCCTATTATTAAAGAAATTGAAAAAAATAGAAAAACTATTTCCTTTCCTTCCTTTTTAAAAACGGAATATCCTGAAAATGATTATTGCTGGCTGGAGGCTTTTTTATCTCCAAATAGTGTGGGAACAATATTATTTATACATGGGCTTTATGAAGATAATTTAGATTTATATAAATCAATTATCTCAGTCCTTCATCAGCAAAATTTTAATTTTTATCTTTATAAACTTCCCTTTCATTATGAAAGGAAACCCAAAGAAAGTAAATTTAGTGGAGAATTTCTTTGGAGTGGAGACTTTTATCGTTCTGCTATTGGTTTTTTGCAAAGTTTATATGACTTATATCAAATATATCATTATATAAAATCTTTGCATTCTAATGAAAAGGTTATGTTGGTTAGTTTTAGTATGGGAGGAGCGATAGGCTTATTGTTTAGTGGTTTTTATCCTCAAGTGGATGGTGTTGCAATATTAAATCCCGCATGTAAATTAGCTGATATAGTTTTTGAAAATCCTCTTTGTTCTTCTATTAAAGAAGATATTTTACAAAGCAACTATACACTTAGTATGATAGAGCAATTCTATAATAGCTATGATCCGTTTTATTTTAGTTCATCAACAATATCTCGAGATAAAATCTTAATGGTTTTTGGGATTTATGATCAAATTTTTAATTACAAATATTACAACATGCTTGCAGAGGAGTGGAAATTAAAACATATATTAAAATATAATGCAGGACATATTAATCTTCTCAAAATTCCTAAATTAGGAATAGATATTGGAAATTTTTTTAAAACATTAGCTTAAAAGTTATGCTATAGGGGAAATGATGGAAAAAAAGATTCTTCTATGTGAAGATTTAGCTGAAATTATAAAAGATTATTGTATGAAACGTTTTCTGCAACATGAGCAGGAAGGAATTACCACTTCTTCTTATGGAATTTTACTTGGGAAAGAAAGTAGTGATAATTTTTGTCCAATTGGCATCTACTTTCCCAAAAGCAATGTTCGCAGAGAAGGGAAAACGTGGACTGACGAAATGTTTACAGGACGGGGATTTGAAGATAAAAAACGTGGATTTTGTATGGATAGCGAAGAACAAATAGAGCTTTTTATTTCCCTTCAAGAGAAAAAACAAAAAATAATAGGAATCTTCCATGCACATCCAGAACTTCCTGAAAGATACCATGGGGTTTCGTTCACTCCGACATTATTTGATATAAAATATCACTATGATGATAACGATGTATGGTGCATGATCGTATATCTTAAAAAGAATCATGAAGCGGATATCCATACTTTTGAAATCAATAAAAAAGAAGAAAAATTTCAAGAAATACCTTTGCAACTTATAAAAAAAAATAGTGCCATAAAGAGAATGGAACAAGAAATATCCCCTGGTTTTTTTTATACAAAAATATTTTTATCCTACCAAATGGCCACATTATGAAAATAAAAGTAAATGAAAAATATCTGGAAACATCGGAAAAAAATTTGTTTAATATAAAAGAAAAGATTAAACCCGATGCGGATATTGTAATTGTTAATGGGTGTGTAATACGAAATGATATGTTGCTTTCTGATGGAGATAAAGTCGTTCTTATTCGACGTGGAGAAATTCCTAATCCAGAAGAGCTGGAAACATTATTAACAGCACGTCATACACCTGGAGTACATGAGAAAATAAAAAAATCTATTGTTGGGATTGCAGGGTTAGGCGGGCTTGGATCAGTTATTGCCATCTCATTAGCACGACTTGGAATTGGAAAACTTGTTCTTGCTGATTTTGATGTGGTAGAGCCAAGCAATCTGAATCGTCAACAATATTTTATAGAGCAAATTGGAATGTTAAAAACCGAAGCATTAAAAAATAATCTAACTAAAATAAACCCTTATATTGATATTGAGATTCATAGTATAAAACTGAATAGAGAGAACATTCCTCAGATTTTTAGTCAAGTAGATGTTATGGTAGAAGCATTTGATACTGCTGAAGCCAAAGCAATGATCATGGAAGTTTTTACTACTACGTATTCTCAAAAGCCCTTAGTAATGGCATCTGGCGTAGCAGGCTATTTTTCCAGCAATTCCATTATAACGATGCAATATGCTCCCAATATTTATATAGTTGGAGATCTTATAAATGAGTCTATGCTAGGCGTAGGACTGATGTCTCCAAGAGTAGGAATTGCAGCAAATCATCAAGCCAATGCTGTTCTAAGATTATTGCTGAATGAAAAAGTTATTGACTAAAAGATGCTAATTTAAGAAAGGAAAATTATTTTTATCTATGAAAATAAAGATAAATTACTATGGGAAATTAAAGATTATTTCTCAGAAAGATCAAGAAATATTTGAATGTCAAGATATTTTTTCTATTTTAGAAATGGTCGTAGAACTTTCTAAAAAATATGGTAAAGATTTTCAAGATATAGTACTTGATACTAATAATCAATTGAAACCATCTTTATTAGTTGTTGTTAATAGCAACACAGTGGATAAAACTAAACCGTTTGCATTGAAAGATGGGGACGAAATAAAACTTTTAATAGCTATTGCAGGTGGATAGAAACTTTAAATTGTTAAATAACTAAAGGACACGGTTTTCCTTCATTAAAGGAAGGTATTTCCACCGTGAATATTTATGAATTATTGTGATATAGTTTTTGAAAAACAAGGAAAATATCTTAGCAACATTGCATTAGTAGATGGCGAAAATGGAAGAACTTATACTTATCAACAACTTCAGGAAAAAGTAAAAATTCTGGGAAGTTATTTAAAGTCTTTGAATTTCCCAGAAAAAAGTACTATTGCAACACATTTATATAATAGCGCGGAAGCAGTGATAAGCCACTTAGCTATTCAATATGCTGGATTTGTCTCCTGTTTGTTAGACTCCTTATATAAACCTTTGGAATTGCTTTATTATTTGGAAGATTGTAAAGCCGTTTGTTTACTTACTCATTTAAATAAGCCAGAGGAATTATCTGTTTTGCCTAAAAATATTAAGGTTATCCAAGATCATCAAATAGAGAGTCTTGCCAGCACTCCTTCTGATTTTAATATTTTACCTGAGCCATATAATTTTCAAGAAAATGAGTTTTGTTCTTTATTTTATACATCAGGGACAACAAGCCGACCTAAAGGTGTAATGTTATGCCCAAGATGTTTTAAGTTTATCATAAAAATAATTCAGATGGATACCTATCCTTATATAGAAACCGATAAGTTATTAGATTTTCTACCTTTTTCACATGTTTTTGCCTGCAAGTTTATTTTTTTCTCTGCAATGATTACGGGAGGCACTTTTGTCATTTTAAGATCATTTCAACCACATAAGATTTTAAATATAATAGATAAACAAAATATTACACATATATTTGGAGTTCCTGCTCATTATCAACAATTGTTGAGACAACCTGATGCAATTCCAATATTGAAAAAATTAAAAGTTGCGTTCTCTGGAGCAGCACCTCTCAAAATGGATACTGCTACAAAATGGAAAGAATTAGTGGGATTTTATTTAGATGAAGGATGCGGGCTTACTGAAACATGTACTTTAATGTGCATTCGAAAAAATTCTTTCCCAGAACCTCTGGGCAATGTAGGAAAGCCGCCAAGACTTTTAGAATTACAAATTGTAGATGATTTTGGAAATCCTGTTCCTGATGGGACTATTGGAGAAGTGGTTGTTAAAGGTCCAACTGTAATGTTAGGATATTTAAATCGTCCGGAGGAAACTGAGAAAACTTTGCGTAATGGTTGTGTTTATACTGGCGATTATGGCATGAAAACTCAGGATGGAGATCTTGTTCTTCATGGCAGAAAAAAAGAATTTATCAATATTGCTGGGAAAAAAGTTGCATCATTTGAAATTGAGGCTGTATTGAATGAACATCCAAATATTGCAGAGTCGGCAGTGATCGGCATTCCTGACGAAACTTATGGTGAAGTTGCTAAAGCATATATACGATTAAAAAAAGAAGATCATTCTTTGACTGAAAGAATGATAATTAAACATTGCCAAAATTCGTTGGCATCATTTAAAGTACCAAAAATTGTTGTTTTTGTTCAAGACTTTCCACGAAATAATCTAGGTAAAATTGATAGAAATCAATTAAAACTTAGTCATCTACAAAAATCCTAGTAGCTTTATTTATTTCAAGTTTATTGTCATTTTTTGATGACAATAAACTTTAACTTTTAGGAAATGCAATGGAAGAAAATCGAAAATATTTCTTTCCAATATCTAAAAAATCCAGAATAAAAAAATTCTGCAAGATTATTTCAACATCATCCTACTTTCCAGAAAATATTGTAACGAATAAACAAATCATTGAAGAAAATCATCTTCCTGTTACAGATATTGCAATTAAAAAAGCATTGGGAATATCCCAACGAAGAGTTGCTGATAAAAATTTGTCAGACTCAGATATTCTTACAAAAGCAGCAGAAATCTGTCTTAAAAATGTTGGGATAGAGCCAGAACGACTAACTCGCTTGATTGTTACCAAATTTTTGGGCGATCATTTAATGCCGCCAACTTCTTGCATGATCCAAAAAAAATTGAAAAGCAAAACAGCCTTTCATTGTTATGATATAGAAGGCGGAATAAATTCCTTTTTAACGGCTTTTGATATGGCTTCGAAATATATTAGCACAGGAGATGAATATGTTTTACTACTCTCCGGCGGTATTATCAATTGCTTAGTTAATAAAAAAGACCCCCGTGTAGCATTTTTATTTGGAGATGGTGCTGCATCTATTTTATTAGGATTAGCAGAAGAGCCTCATTTTTTAGCATCATACTTCTATACTAATTATGAATATTACGATCATGCACGTTCTGGTGGTCAAGCAAGTCATCTTCCTGATGATATGTATACAAATAAAAATTACGAAGCATTATATGATCTTTATGAAATGCAAAATTGGAAAGAAAGTATTGATTTTTATTTACAGGCAACAGATGTAATAAAAGATGCCTTATTATCGCAAAGCAATCTTTCTATGAAAGATATAGACTTTGTTTTAGTTACAGAAAATAATAAGCAAATTCGAGATTTGACACTAGAGAAACTAGGAGTATCTTCGGAGAAAAGTTTTTCTGTCATTGAAAATTATGGAAATACTATGTCAGCGATGTTGCCTATCTTATTTGATCACACTCTTCACGAAGGAAAAATAAAAGCTGGAATGAATCTCATGCTGATTTCTCATGGTGAAGGTGCAAGTGGCGGCGGAGTTATTTATAGAGTATAAGTCTATAAGGAAAGAAATATACATGGATACAATAATTTATGATAAAGCAAAACAAATCATCACAGAATATTTAAGATTAGAAAAAGATGAAATCCATCCCGATACACATCTTGTAAATGATCTTGGGGTAGATTCATTATCTCTTGTTGAGCTGGCATTTAGATTATCCGAGGCCTTTTCTATTAAGATGATAGAAGCGGATGAAAATCGCTTAATATTTAAAAATTTAATTGATTATATAGAGAAGCAAAAACAAATAACATCAACATTTCCTGAATTTATTGCAAATTTCCCAGAAGTCGATATGCCAATGAAAGGAATACGCGGAAAATTTTTACAAGCTGGAGATCATCAAGTAGTATTTTGGAACATCGATCCCATGACTCTTCCCCCTCATAAACATGGAGCGCAATATGGAATTATTGTAGAAGGAGAAATGACTCTTGTTATTGGGGAAGAAAGAAAATTCTTAAAAAAAGGCGATGAATTATATATCCCTGCTGGAGTAGAACATTATGTAATTGTTCATTCTCCTTTACGAGTGGTAGATTTCTTTGCAGAACCAAATCGAGTTAAAGCGAAAAAATCTTAAGTATATCTTTATTTTGAAGCAAAATTTTCAAGGAATTTTAAATGGCTTCACATTTAATATATCCAGAATGCAAAGAATGGAATATCGATCGTCATGCTGAAATTATTTCTGTCGGCGGATATGTTCCTGAAACTGTTTTTACAAATCAAGATATTATCCAAAAATATAACATATTAGCAACGGATCGAGCGATAGAATATTCAATCGGTATAAGGGAAAGAAGATGGGCTGATCCAGAAGCATTACCTTCAGAGCTTTTAGTGAAAGCCGCTCAACAATGTATTGAACAAGCTAATATTGCTCCAGATAAAATCAATCGAATACTTTATGCTAAAATGGTAGGAGATAGATTTGTTCCATCTACTGCTATTGAAGTACTGAGGAAATTAAAAATAAAAAAGGGAATCCCAGCATTTGATATATCAGCCGCGTGTAGTGGATTTATGCATGCTTTGGATATGGCTGTTCGATATATTGATGCAGGAGATGATTATGTTTTAGTTTTAGCTGGTGCTATTGGGAGCAAGTCTATCAATAAACAAATAAATAAAAAAGACACTAAAACTATATTTCTGCTTGGGGATGGCATGGCTGCCATGCTAGTAGGACATTCCGAACAAAAACATTTTATTGCTTCCTATTTATATACAGATAATAATTATTATGATGCTGCATATATTCCTTATGGGACTACACTATTAAATAATTCTCAAGCAGATATAAACAATGAAATTTTTAATATGCAGATGAAAGATGGAAGAATTGTACATGAAGCAACTGTAAATTCTGCATATGATATTGCTACAAGATTACTCAAACAGACAAATATGAATCTTGATAGTATAGATTTTTTTATTACGAGTGATCAAACTACTTATATTTGGGAAGATTCTTTAAGAAAACTGAATATTCCTAAAGAAAAAAGTTTAAGTTTGTTTCATAAATATGGAAATACTGTCGCTGCAATGAGTCCTTTGATTTTAAATGAGTTGATCATTACTAATAAATTAAAAAGAGGCATGACTGTTATGATGATGGCTCATGGAGCTGGTTCTAGCGGCGGTGGAATGATTTTTAAATACTAGTTTTTATTTTAACAATTTTTTTTAAGGAATAAAAATGGCAAGAACAGTATGTAAAAATTGCCTTATTGATTCGAAATGCCCAGATACTACTATTGATGCGAACTGCATTTGCAATTTTTGCCATGATGTAGAAAAGGGTGTAAAGCCATTGCATTATCAGGATGAAACAAAGCGCAAACAATTTGCTGAAGAGCTTGATACAATACTTAAAAATACTCGGGGCACTAAAGACTATGATTGTGTAGTTGGCTTTAGCGGAGGAAAAGATAGCATATATCTTCTTCATAAACTTCGCAAAGATTATCCCAATCTTCGGATCATTGCTGCAACCATAGATATGTATTTTATGAATAAGAATGCTTATCAAAACTTTGAAATGACTCTTGAAAAGCTAAACATAGATCATGTTATTATCAGCTATCGAAAGAGTTTTTATAAAAAATTCTACAAATATCTGCTGGAACATCGTCCGGAATATGGTTATAAAAAAGGTTTGGAAGTAGAAAAATTAAAAGAAGAAGATAAAGGTTTATGTATTTATTGTGGTCAGGTCATGCATGGTTATCTTTTAAAATATGCGCATGAAAATCAAATACCTCTTGTTTTAAAAGGATATTCTCCTGGCCAGCCAGTATGGATGTATTTTGAAGAAGAAGTTAACGAAGATCATACGCCTCCTTTTATGTACCAAGAACCTTTTACTGAGGAAGATCGGAATTATTGTTGGAATCCCAAGAAATATCCAGAAGGCACAAAATTCCCACGTATACTTGCTCCTCTTCATGTTTGGGATTACAATGTTGAAAACATCAAAAAGGAAATCATTTCTGCAGGTTTGACAACAGAAAAAAACTATGGGCCGGCGGAAACGAATTGCTATCTTAATTTCTTTATGACTTTTATCGATTACCGTTTAAATGGCTATTTTAATATGCTTCCGTATATTAGTTATCTTATCCGCAATGGTTTTGGCGGAAAAGAAGCCTGGACAAAGACTATTAGAATCGTTAATTTCTTTGCTCCTTTGACAAAACATCCAAAAATTAAGGAAATTGAGAAAAAATTAGGTGTTAATGCAGATGAATTGCTTGCAAAATATAAAGCACAAAAAGCAGAGAAAAAATAAAGAAAAATTTTTCTGCTTTTTCAAGATTTCCTTTTTTCCTGATGTGAATGATTTCTCTTATTTCTATTTCCACAATAGAAAAATTTTTTTAGGAATTACTGATGGCTGAATATATTGTCCAAGTAGATAATATAACAAAAAGATACCTATTAGGGAAAACTACAGTCGATGCCCTTAAGGGAGTATCTCTACAGATAGAAAAAGGCTCTTTGTGTGCTTTAGTTGGTGAATCTGGTAGTGGAAAAACGACCACATTGGATCTCATTGGTGGATTAGCAAAACCAACTGAAGGAAAAATTATCATTGGTGGGCAGGATGTTACAACCCTTAATGATAAGGAAACATCATATTTCCGTCGAAAAAATGTTGGTTTCATTTTTCAAACTTTCAATCTTATTGAAGTATATACAGCATACGAAAATGTTGAATATGCCTTACAACTTGCTGGAACTCCTAAAACTGAACGTCGGGATCTTGTTCTTGATATTATGAAAAGAATTGGGATGGAAAAATTTATCAACCATCGTCCCAATGAACTTTCTGGCGGACAACGTCAAAGGGTAGCAATTGCAAGAGCCTTAGTTAAAAGACCCCATATTGTTTTAGCTGATGAGCCAACTGCTAACCTCGATTCTGCTACTGGCCAGAACATTCTTAGTATTATGAAAGAACTTAATGCAGAATTAGGAAGCACCTTTATTATTGCTACTCACTCTACTGAAGTGATCAAAATTGCAAAAACTGTCTTTAGACTGAGTGATGGAAAATTAGCGAATACGGAAACTTACTAAAAGGGAAACGATATGCTAGAAAAGCAAGAAATAGGCATGTATTTCATATTTTCTATTATTTTAGCTATATTTGTTATTTTGCTACTAACAAAACACCAACTGATAAGTTTAGCATGGCGTAATATGCTGAAAAACCGAAGACGTACCATGATTTTATTATGTGTTATTGTTAGTGGTTTGGCTGGTGCTATGCAGTTTTTTGGCTTTGCACAAAATAGCTTATATAATATCCGTGAACTTACAATAAAAAGTGGTTTAGGCCATATTCAGTTGTATAAAAAGGGCTTCCGAGAAGCTTCTGTAACAGATCGAATCAAATATACTATTACCAATTACGAAGAACTAGCGCAGCTCATTTCTAATGAGCCAGAATTAAAACCTTATATTTTAGGC
This sequence comes from uncultured Planctomycetota bacterium, assembly GCA_964585305.1. Lineage (GTDB taxonomy): Bacteria > Planctomycetota > Uabimicrobiia > Uabimicrobiales > JABWCH01 > CAZPDM01. The sequence goes on from CAZPDM010000021.1 coordinate 15,972, forward strand.
ATCTCTGCGGAACTTAATTTTTCTGGGATTGTTGCCTTAGATGGCAAATCTTCAATCTTTGTTGGTAAAGGCATAGATACTGCTAAATACAAACTATTTAGTGAAGCCGATAAAGTTATTGATGGAAAACCATTGGAAGAAGCATTAGAAGCACGTGCAGCTAAAGAAGACCCTATCGTAAATGAAAGTGAAGAAATGTTTGAAGGCTTCACTGAAGGAAAAAACGAACATCCTGAAACAATGAAAAAAGAAATTTGGAGATCTACTGATCGTAAGAAAATTGCTATGGAAGCCCCGCCTGCTTTATCTGATACAGTATTGGGTGAAGGATTGGCAAGAAGTCTAGGTGCTACATTAGGCGATCGTATGACTTTGGTTGTTTCCACCAAAAGTGGGGCTTTAAATGCTTTGGATGGTGATGTCCGTGGTGTTATCCGAGGATTTGCACAATCTTATAATGATACAATACTTAAAATTCCTTTAAAATACGCATGGAAACTTATGGGCGGAACATATATATCTAAAATGTGTATTTTACTGAAAGATACAGAAACTACGGATATTGTACATGCTAAAATTACTCAAATCATTGAAAAACGTGGTTGGGATTTGGAATGCGAAACATGGTTCCAAGAAGCAATAATGTATAAACAAGTAAGCAATATTCTTATGGCATTTTTTAGTGCTATTTCTTTTATCATTGGCTTAGTTGTTATTTTTTCTATCGCAAATGCTATGCTTATGAGTGTTATGGAACGCGTTCGTGAAATTGGGACTATTCGTGCTCTTGGAGAAACTAAAGGCGGAATTATGCAAATATTCCTTACCGAAGGTTTCATGATTGGTATTTTGGGTGGTTTTTTAGCCATTATTTTTGGCATTATTATTTCTTTATTTATCAATCATGTTGTAGGTGGTATTCCTATGCCTCCTCCTCCTGGTGGAAGCGAAAGTTATATTGCCCAGATTCGTGTTTTAGAATATCCTAGAATTTGGGTAACAGTGTTCAATATTGCTGTTATTGCGTCTATTTTATCTTCCATTATTCCAGCTAGAAAAGCCTGCAATATGGAAGTTGCTACTGCAATCCGTTATATTTAACAAAAAAATCCCAGGCAAAAAGCCTGGGATTTTTTTTAACGTAATATTCTATTATTTCCTTTACGAAGAGTTAATCCAATTCGATCGAAATATTCTAAAAGAGGAATGATATATTTTCTTGTAGTATTGAGTTGGTTACGAAAATCGCTAGCAGTAAGTTCTCCATGTTCTTTAATATAAGATATAATTTTATTACGTGCTTCTTGGAGAGCTTGTTGATGGAAATATAATTCAGGATCAGAAGAAACCAAAACAAGAATTTCTTTATCAATCAGGTGTTCAAAAAGATTTTGAATAACTATTTTTTCTTGTTTAAGCATATCTGGTAATTCTATAAATTCAGGTGGTTGGAAAAGCTGTGTTAGAAAAGATGATTCAATTTGAGATAAAATTTGTTGTTGCTTCTCAGAAAAATGGACAGTTCGTTCGGGAATAAAAATAGTATTTTCTCGCTGTTCTATTTTCTTTAATTTGATCATTTCCTGAATGACAAAATCAAATATGCCAATTTCTAAATGTGTAGCATTGCGAATATCTATTTTTTTTACATAAATTCGATGAGGGAATTTTGCAAAATTATCATGAAGAGATTTTATAATTTGTTCTTGAAGTTTTATAAGAGTTGTTTGGTGAATATATCGAATTGGATTTCCAGATATGGAAAGTATTTTTCCTGTTGCTATTAAGTCAGGAATAGCTTCTGCTAATTCTTCCTGTGGAAGTTGAGATATCTTTATAAGATCACTTTCGCGTAACCAATAACTTGAGACATTACAGAGAATGCTTTCAATACGTGCTCGTTTACTGGAGATAATTTGTTCTTTTTGTTGTACTTGTTCGACAATACCTTCTCGAAGTGGTTTTAATTTTTTTTCGCCCGCACTAATAATCATTCCACCTCCAATTGTGATTGTCGGCGATGCAAGTCTTAAAACAAATCGATCTCCAGTCGTTGCAACAACTGGACTTTCTAATCTTATTTGAATATATCCTTGTTCTCCAGGAGACATTGTTTTTTTGCCTAAAATTGCAATTTGCCCAACTTCTTCTAGTGTTCCTGTGTGAAATCGAATAGCTGTAGCATGTTCTAAAGGTTTGTCCATACTTGCTAAATATTGAAACTTTGCTTCAAAAAAATGGCTTGGTTCGAAATATCCTGGAGTAGCAACAATTTGACCACGTTCAATTGATTTGTAGTCAATATCTTTTATATTTAAAGCTGCACTATGTCCGGCTCGTGCCATTTCAACGTTTGTCTTATAGGCTTGAATTTTTTTTACTTTTCCTCTAAAATCCCCAGGCAATACAGCAACCTCATCACCAATGCTTATACTTCCTGTTACAGGAACTCCTGTAATAATTGTTCCATGTCCATGCTTGGAAAACACACGTTGTATAGGCATTCTAAAAATTCCGCCTGTTTCTCTTGGTGTAATTTTTTCTAATTGACTAAATAAAGTTTGTTTAAATTCATCAAGGCCAATTCCAGTATGATTAGATAGTCCTACTAAAGGAGCATCTTGTAAAAATGTTCCTTTTAAAAATTCTTTTATTTCTTCTTTTGCTAATTCTACTAGATCTTTATCAACAACGTCTATTTTTGTTAATGCTACCATTCCTTTTTGAATGCCTAATATTTGCATGATTTCAAGATGTTCTCTGGTTTGAATCATGATCCCATCATCTGCGGCAATGACTAAAATGACAAAGTCAATGCTTGTTGCACCAGCTACCATATTTTTTATAAAACGTTCATGTCCAGGAACATCAATAATTCCAACCTTTCGTCCATCAGGAAGCAATAATGGTGCAAATCCTAAATCAATTGTCATTTCTCGTTCTTTTTCTTCTTTAAGTCTATCAGGATCAATTCCTGTTAAGGATTTAACTAGAGAAGATTTTCCATGATCAATATGCCCAGATGTTCCAATAATAATATTAAAAATATCTCCCATTATAAAATTTCCTTAAAAAAATAGGCGCGATTTCGCGCCTTTTAATTTGATCTAGTTATATATTTTTCGGGATATTCATTAAGATAGGAGCTAATGCAATCATGGGAGTAAAAGTTTTTGCATCTATAATTTCAAAGATGCCAGAATGAAAAAAATATCTTTCTACTTGGACAAAACTTTCTCGGAGATATTCTTCTAAAATTTCTTGATCTGTTCCAATATTTGCAATTGCAATTAAAAGAGCTAGTCCTGTAGCCAAAGATAAAATATTTATTCCTTCAATAATACTACGAGCAAAATACTCATCACTAATAAAAAGGTGCGAGCGTAAGTAGTTTTCTAAAATTTTTAGCAGTTCTGGTCGGCAAGCATGGTAGTTATTGATCATATCAAGATATTTTTGAGCAGATTCTAAAGATACTTCTACAGGAAGAATGATTTCAGAATTTTGAGGAGTATTAGCTATTTCTAAGTGTTCTCTTAAAATGCCTAAGGAAAATAAAAGTGGGCGGCTTTTTTGTACATAAGATTTCCAAAGAGAAATCAAATGGAATAGGCTTTTAAGATGAAAAGAAATTTCATTTAATCCAATTTCTATACCGATATTTTTATTTTCAGGAAAAACTTGTTTTTGCTGTTTATCAATAGTTTTTATACAAAAATTTTTTTCATATAATATAGCTCTCATTTTTTCTAAACTAATATTTTGCTCTGGAAGAGAGTAAATTTGTTGATAAAAATATGGAATAAAATTCCATAAAGAGGCAGCATTTTCGGTAAGATATTTTTGGAATAAATAAAAAGTTTCCCATGAAATAGCTTTATCTGGTGTAAGACGAATCCAGCGTTGTTCCATTGCACTATATTTTACAGTAAAACGTTTGCCCAGATGCGCTGGTGGAGAAATAGCAATTTGATTGAATACATAATTTTCTCTTAAAAATAGAGTGGCGGCAATACAAGCAAAAGAAATATTAAGAAATGTAATCTTGGGGGTACGAATAGCGTAAAAAGGAAATGATATGCAAATATCTGGTTTAAGATGCGTTCCAAATTTTGAGTGAATAAAACATTTTTGATCAGGTTGTTGGAAACCACAATGATTATCTATCATTCGTAAATAGCCAGCTTCAATTTGTCCCTCTTCATTTTTTAATAATTCAAAACCATAATTACGTGGCTTTTGAGGATCACTATCTGGAATTTGTTGCATGGCTTTAATAATGTTTTTAAATTCAAGTGCAGTTACCTGGATGCCCCATTCATAACAACATCTCCCACAAGATACACAATGGTAATTTGCCATTTGAGCTGGCATAAGATACTGCATAAATTATCCTATTTGTTTTTTATTTTAGAAGTCTTTTTCTTTTGTACAGTTTCTTCTTCTAAAATTTTTGCTTTTTCAGAATTTTTGGCTACTTTTTTTACAGTTTTTTTAGGTTTTTCTTCTGTATTTTTTTTGTTTACTTTTTTAGTTGATGCAGATTTTTTACTGCTAGTTTTATTTTTTTTCTCAACTTCTTTTTCGTCCGATAGGATTCTTACTTTAGAAGTAGCTTTTTTTTCAACAACCTTTACTTTAGAAGTAGCTTTTTTTTCAACAACCTTTACTTTTGATTTGGTTTTAGTTGGGGAATCTTTTTTCTTTATTATCGAATCTTCTTTTAAATCACCATCTTTTTTGGAAGATTTTTTTTTGCTTGATTTTTCTGATATGATAGTTTTTTTTGGAGTTTTTGTTGATGATATTTTTTCTTGCGAAACATCTATTTCTGATATATCTTTTTCTATAGCTTTTGAGCTGTTACTTAAAATTTTTTCTGTTTTTGTTTTTTTAAGTTTTTCAACTAATTCTGAAGGATTTAATTTTTCAACCTCTTCAACTAATTCTGCCAATTCGCAAGCAATTCTAAAATTACATGAATCTTTGTTGGAACATTTTAAAAACAATCCAGAACGATCGTAGCTCATCTCTAATGGGTTGTTGCAAGTTGGACAAGTTTTGTTTTTTAAGGTTTCCGGAATATTTAAACCATCCAAAGAAAATTTTAAAACATTTTTGCACTTAGGATATCCTGTGCAACCAAAAAAGAAACCGCCACGCCCTCGACGAATGGTCATTTTCTTTTCACATTTATCACAAACTTTATTTACTATTTTACTATAGTCTAGCTTTTGAAAATTTCCTAATGATTTTGTTCCTTTACATTCAGGATAACGGCTGCAAGCTAAAAAAATGCCATGCCGTCCTTGCCTTTGAACCATTGCAGCTCCACATTCCGGACAAGTTTCAGAAGATGTATCTATTGCTGGTTTAGGTTTTCCATCTAATCCTAATCCCAAAATATTCTTGCAATCAGGATAGCCCGAGCAAGCTAAAAATTTTCCACGCTTTCCATCACGCATCACCATTTTTTTTCCGCATTTTTCACAGACATAATCTGTTTCAACGGGAATAAGAGGATTTCCATTGGCATCAAGAGAAACAGTTGTTTTACATTCTGGGTACTTAGAACATCCTAAAAATTTTCCCCGTTTATTATACTTAACAACCATTGTATTGCCACATTTGGGACATGCACAATCTGAAACTTCTGGATTTTTCTTTATATCTGTCATATTTTTATAGGCTATTTCCAAGTCTTTGGAAAACATACTATAAAATTGGCTAACTACTGCATCCCAATTGATCTGGCTATCTTCTATCTGATCCAATTTATCTTCCATTTGGCAGGTGAACTCTGTATCAATGATCTTGGGAAAGTAATTGGTCAATTGATCCGTAACTTTAATACCTAAATCAGAAGCATGAAAAGCCCTATCTTTTAAAGTTACATATCCTCGTTCCTGAATGGTGCTAATAATAGGAGCGTATGTACTAGGTCTTCCGATTCCATTGGTTTCCAAGGATTTTACTAAAGTTGCCTCACTATATCTTGCAGGAGGTTGTGTAAAATGTTGACTAGGAGTAATTTTTTTGCAAGCTAATTCTTGGTTTTCTTGTAATTCCGGCAGTTCATTTTCTTTTTCATCGTCATTGGATTTTGTTGTTAAAATTTGGTATCCTGGAAATAATACCTGGCGTCCTTTGCTTTCAAATTCGTATTTCCCCGCATGAATGATAATATTTGTTAATGCAATACATGCAGGAGACATTTGACTGGCAACAAATCTATCCCATATAAGTTTATACAATCGATATTGATCTGAAGTTAAAAATTCTTTAATTTGGCTTGGTGTTCTTGTAATAGAGGATGGACGAATTGCTTCATGCGCACCTTGAGATTTTTTATTTGTATATTGTTGAGATTTTTCAGGCAAATAATTTGAAGGATAATTTTTTTGAATAAATTCGCGACATTCTTTAATGGCTTCTTGTGAGACTTGAAAAGAGTCTGTACGCATATAGGTAATTAAACCTACTGAGCCTTCTGAACCTATTTCTAATCCTTCATAAAGTTGCTGGGCAACCATCATGGTATGCTTGGTGCTAAAACCCAATTGGATTGAGGCTTGTTGTTGCAATTGACTTGTTGCAAAAGGAGGCAATGGTTTTTCAAATTTTTCCTTACGGGTAATTTGGCTAACTTCAAACGATAGTTTTTTTAGCTCGGCTAAAATGGCTTGTGCAGCAGTTTCGTTAGGAATTTGTATTTTGTCGTTTTGATATTTTTTTAATTCTGATTCAAATGTTTTACGTCCGCCTTTGGGCAAAAGATCTGCAACTATCTTCCAGTATTCTTCACTTTTGAAAGCTCTAATTTCTTTTTCTTTCTCAACAATTAACCGTACTGCAACAGATTGCACTCTTCCTGCTGAAAGGCCGCGCAATATTTTCTCCCAAAGTAACGGGGACAATTGGTAGCCTACAATACGATCTAAAATGCGGCGTGCTTGTTGCGCGTATACTTTACTCATTTGAATTTGTAATGGAGTGCGAAAAGCTGCTTGGATGGCAGGACGTGTAATTTCATTGAAAATAACTCTGGATGCTTTATTCGGAGGAATTTTTAATGCTTCTGCTAAATGCCAGGCAATAGCTTCTCCCTCTCTATCCAAATCTGTTGCTAAAAAAACTTTTTCTACTTTTTTAGCCTCTTGTGTCAATTGTTTGATTAAATCTGTTTTTTCTTGTAGTACAAGATATTTTGGTTCAAAATTGTTTTCCAGATCGATTCCTAATTTAGTTTTAGGTAAATCACGAACATGGCCCATACAGGCTGTAACATGAAAATCTTTCCCCAAAAACTTTTGGATAGTTTTTGCTTTAGCTGGAGATTCAACAATAACAAGATTCTTGGGCATGAATAAATTTCCTTAGAAAAATCTAATTCGTTAAAGGTTGAGCGAGTCCCCTACTCTTAATATAATAGCTGTATGCTTTGGCTTGTTCTGCTGGGCTAATATCCTCATAACGTTGTTTAACATTTTTGTTTATTTCACGTTCTAAATGTCCATCATGGAAAAGGAAATTAACATATTGTCCACCTTCATGGTTGGTATCATTTTGCCAATCATCTGAAGCAACTGTAGTAGTATAATCAGTAAAATAAAGTCTAAATAACCCTGGATATTTTTTATTATTTCTATTGTCTCGTCCAGCATAACTTGTGGCGTTTGTAGTATCTCCAGTTGAAATATTGGTAGATGCTCCTAGTTCAACAAGAGCTTCTTTTGTTACAATATCTAAGCAAGTGGAAGGACAAAGATAAATCTTAGGATCAGAGATAATGTTTGTTGCCATATAGCGGGCAATAAATCCTCCACCGATAGCATTAGGATGCTCCGAATCATCACCATAGTCCCTTTTATAAAGACTCATAGCTTTTGCTATTTGTTCTAAATTTGCTTTACATTTAATTTGTTTTGCTTTTTCTGGAAACACGCAAATTCGTTGCAGCATCCAATACCCCGCGAATATACAACCAATCAAAACAAAAGTAACAATGCAAATTCCTAAGTTCTTCATAAATTACCCTACTTTATATAAATTTGCAGGCGCGGAAATCCGCGCCTTTATTATAAAATTACTTGTTTTCTGTGTCTTCAGATGTTGGTTTTGCTTCTGGTTCAGATGCTGGTTTTACTTCTGGTTCAGATGTTGGCTTTACTTCTGGTTCAGATGCTGGTTTTGCTTCTGGTTCAGATGCTGGTTTTGTTTCTGCAACTTTAATTTCGTCTTTATCGCCCGTTAAATGTTTGGCAAATGCGTCCATGAGGGCTTGAGTGCGTGGGACCAAATTGCGAACTTCTTCAAGACTTCCATCCATAATCATGGCATTGTCTAACAATTGATTGCAGCAGATAGAGACTACAGCTTCTTGGGATTTGCTGGAATAAATTAAGGCCAGACGTCGGACAAAAGGATGATCCTGGTTAATTTCTAAAATGCGTTTGGGCATAGTGAATTTGTCATTCATAATGCGTTTGTAGAATTTTTGCATTCCCAAACTTACACCATCTTTTGCTGCAACTAAGCAGCATGGACTATCACTAAGGCGTTTTGAAATACGAACATCTGAAACATGTTCTTTGAAAAGGTCTTTTAGATAGCTCAAAAAATCTTCCATTGCACGAGAAGAAAGATCGACTTTTTCTTGTGGTGTTTCAGTTTTTTCTTCTTCTTCTTTGGGTGATTCAACTTCATCCAGGGAAATGTTTTCTTTGTCCGCAGAAACGAGTTCTTTGCCTTTAAATTTATCTAAATCTTGCATTAAGAAGTCATCAACATCTTCGGTTAAGTACAGTACTTCAATGTTTTTTTTGCGGAATTGTTCCAGGTGTGGGCTTTTGACAATACTTTCGTTACTATCGCCAGACAGGTAGTAAATTTGGGTTTGTCCTGGGCGCATACGATCGACGTATTTATCAAGAGATACCCATTCGTCCGGGCTTGTGCAAAGAGAAGTATTAAAACGATATAAATTGGCTAATCTTTCACGATTGTTAAAATCATTACGATAGCCATATTTTAATAGTTTGCCAAAGTTTTTCCAGAATTTCTCATATTCTACAGGATTATCGCGATTGAGCTGTTCTACTCGTTCTAACACTTTACGAACGATGGTGTTTTTGATCTTTTCGATCATGGAGTTTTCTTGTAAAGTTTCGCGGGAAATGTTAAGCGGCAGATCATCAGAATCTACAATACCTCTTACAAAACGCATATATTGCGGTAAAAGTTGTTCGCAATCAGATTGGATGAAAACGCGTCGTGCATACAAATGGATGCTGTGCCATTTATCTGGAATATCATAGCGAATGTCCATTGGAACAGTGCTGGGAATATATAAAATGGCTCGGAATTGAATAGGAGCATCCACAGATAAATGAATGTGAAGCAGGGGAGATTCTGATGTGTGAGTCAGATAGTTATAGTGTTCTTTGTATTCTTCTTCTTTAACTTCATTTGGAGAACGATGCCAAATCGCAGAAAGTTTGTTAATTTGTTCGTTATCCAAATAGATGGGATAAGAAACAAAATCAGAATATTTTTGAATGGTATCTTTAATGCGGAAGTTTTCTTTATATTCTTCTACATCGGTTTCTTTAAGGTAAATTTTAATTTCTGTACCACGTGTAGTTTTATTGGCAGAGCTAATAATATAGTGCCCGTTTCCTTCGGATGTCCATAAACACGCTTCGGTTTCTGGATTAGCTGATAAAGTCAAAATTTCGACTTGTTTTGCTACCATAAAAACAGAATAAAATCCTACGCCGAATTGGCCAATAAGATTTAAATTGGTAGAATTTTCTTGATTTTGTGCAAGTTTTTGAAGAAAGGACTTGGAACCAGAATGAGCAATCGTTCCAATATTTTCAACCAATTCCTCACGTGTCATACCAATACCAGTATCTGAAATCGTGATAATTTTCTTTTCTTTATCTACTTGAATACGGATTTCTAATGGTAAATCTGGATCTCGTGTAGGTTTACCGGTTAATTTTAGAAAACGAACTTTATCCAATGCGTCTGAGGCATTTGATACGAGTTCTCGTAAAAATACTTCTTTATGTGTATAAAGAGAATGGATTAAAATATCCAATAATTTTTGAATTTCAGCAGTAAATTCATAATTTTGCCCGCTAGGTTTTTGAGCATTTTGTTCTTGAGTATTTTGTTCTGCTGGAGAATCTGCTGGTCTATTTTGTCCTTCAGTCGATTGATTTTCAGAAGGATTGGAAGGAGAAACGTTTTCAGAATCCATCGGTAAATAACTCCTTTTGGATAAATTTAGATTAAACTTGATTTTATTCTAAGTAAATTTTATGTCTTTTGTCAAGAAAAAAATACTTATGTAATCCAAGTTAGTAGAGAAATTGCCATTCTTTTGAAGATATTTCAAGTTCTTTTATTAGAGCTTGGCGGATATTTTGAAATCTTGGAATAATTTCTTCTAAACTATCGCCACCGAATTTTTCCATAAAAAGATCTGCTAAAACAATCGCCATAACAGCTTCTGTAACTGGAACTGCTCTTGGAACTGGGCAGGAGTCGCTTCGTTGAAAAGGACTGATATGAGGTTGGCCTGTGGCAAAATCTACAGAGGGCATTCCTTTTGGAAATGTAGGAATTGGTTTAAATGCCACACGTAAAAATATAGGTTCTCCATTACTAATACCACCTTCTATACCACCAGAAAAATTACTATTTCTATATATTTTTCCGGATTCAGATATTTCTAAAGCATCATTGGATTCACTTCCAAGTTTTGCAGCATGATCAAAAGCATTTCCAATCGATACACCTTTTACGGCTGGAATACTCATTATTGCGCCTGCTAATTTAGCATCTATGCGACGATCATAGTGGACGAATGAGCCAAGACCTGGAGGAACACCTATAGCTACAACTTCAATAATCCCTCCTAAGCTATCTCCTGCTTGAGATGCCATAGCAATTGATTGGGCCATTTCTTTTCCAATTTCAATATCAGGGCATCTTACATCATTATCTTGTGCAAGCAAAATTCGTTCCATAATGGTTTTAATATGGATATTCTCTGTGTCTTTATCTCCTGAAAAGCTTTGGTAATAGGAAAAATCTGGGTTAAAATTTTTAGAAGGGATAAAATCTTTGTCATTTGGCAATAGAGTAGAATTGTAACAAACTTTGCCAATTTGAACAACATACCCCCCTATATAAATGCCAAATTGTCTAAGAAAAATACGGCAAATACTTCCTACTGCTACACGTATTGCAGTTTCTCTAGCACTACTACGTTCTGCTGATAGACGAAAATCTTTATATCCATATTTTATTGCCCCAGTTAGATCTGCATGGCCTGGACGAGGAATTGTAACTGGTTGTAACAACTTGCCTTGCCAGTTAATAAAATCTTTATTTTCAATCTCTAAAGCAATAGGACCCCCTGTTGTTTGATTGTTTAAAACCCCAGAGGTAATTTTTACAGAATCAGATTCTATGGCCATTCTTGGGCCAGCACCACAACCTTTTTGACGTCGTGATAATTCTGAATTGATTTGTTCAGTACCTAAAGGAATACCTGCTGGCATTCCTTCCAAAATAGCGGTCAATTTGGGTCCATGGCTTTCTCCGGCAGTTAAAAATCGCAGCAAGAAATTCTCCTTAAAATAGTTACGTTCCCATATTTTAGTATGGGAACGTAAAATCTACTTCTTTGTAATAATACAAATCATTAGGATATTTGTATTTTTTGCTAACATTTGTTCTTGAGAATAGAATTGCCAATATGTGTTAGAATTAGAAGCAATAAGAGAACGTTGTTCTAACTCTCTTATTTTCATATCTATTTCCGGGCTGGATTTATTTTCTTTTAATTCTTGTAATCGTTGGATTTCCCGTTGCAAATCTTTTGAAGGTTTTAATTCTGCTTGGATTTTTTCTTCAATAAGTTTCTTCTTATTTTCTACTGTTCCAATTAAATCAGAGTAAGTAAAGTACATGATTTCTAAAGACATTGTTTTTTGTGGGGTGAGAAATTTCATTTGAAGAATAGGCGTTTTACATAATGGGCTTTGCATTCTGATTACTTGGATAGGGGCTTGGCTGCCATAGTATTTATGGATTTGTCCTTTATAATAGTTTTCAATAGTTGCTAAACTAGCAGAAGACGTAAAGAGAAATCGAGTTACTTGCCGTTGTTCTGAGGTATGAGGTAGACCTTCTACAATAATTTTGTTTTCAAATATTTTGCATTCCGGGGCATTTGTAATCCAAGTTGCTTTTTTAGAAGCAGTTTGATTTTTTTGATATACATACTTATCATTTAAATTATTTTCTGATTTTACATCAGAAGATTTTGCGATAGGGATTTGATTTTTAGGTAATCCAGGGACTTCTTGATAGATAATTTTTACAGGTTTTCCGCAAAATGGGCAGAATTTATCACCATTTTCTAAAGTTCGGTTTTCATGTTGGCATCGTACAATTACAATTGCTTGTGTATACTGTAACACATTGCCACATTGGGGACAAAATTTCGCATCTTCTCTTTGTTCCCAATATTGGCATTTAGAGCAATGTTTAACTGTTTGAACATCATTTGTATTTTGTTCATTTGAGAGCGTTTGCTCTGGCATTTGAGCTGTGGAAATATTTAATAGAAATATTATTAAAATAGAAAGTATTCGAAAAAAATCGTGTTGGGCCATAGATTTTCCTTTAAAAAAAATATTTTCACGACTCTATTTCTTGGGAACAATTTCAATTTCTAAAGATTCTGGCAAAGCGATTAAAGCAAATCTTGCTTGCTTAAATTTTGGGAATAAAACTAGGCATTGTTTATATAATTCTTTTGCTTTGTCATATTGCCCAGTATTGTGATAGCAAGATGCTATGTCGAAATAAAAAAGATAATCTTTTTCTTTTGCAAAATTTCTTTCTTCTGCAAATTTTATTGCGCCATCTAAAAAAATTTTACTTTTCTTTATATCGCCCATCATTGCTAAACACTGTCCAATATGCAAAAGTATCCGGGGATTCTCTTCATCAACTTCCAAAGAAGTTAGATAATAACTTAATGCTGTTTCCCAGTTTTGAGAATGTTCTTCATGGAGTCCTTGGTAGAAATTTGCCCAGGATTCTACACGATTTTGTTCAAGTTGCCAATCTAATGTAATCGGATAAAAAGAATTACAACTTAGTAATAAAAACGAAGAAAAAAAAAGTATTTTATTTAAAATTTTCAATCGCATTTCATCCTTTTTTTAGCTTTTTTTTTCAAAAGAAGTTATTTTTTTTCATCCTTATTTTCAGCCATATTGCGATAATATTGAATGATTCTCTCTTGATATTTTGCTGGTAATTTCATTCGTTGAACAGCATGGATATATTCTCTTACTCTTGGTGGGAGATCTCCCCAACGGTCATTATCATCAAATTTTTTCTTTTCTTTTTCATTTTTATCATTTTTATCATCATTGTCTTTATCTTTAGGAGAAGAGTCTTTTTTATCTTTATCATCATCTTTACTATTATCTTTATCGTTTTGTTTTTTATCTTTATCTTTTTTGTCTTTATCTTTGTCTTTATCTTTTGGCTTTTTTGATGAGCTTCCTCCGCTTTTGCGAGGCTTAGCCATACTTACTACTTTATCGATTTCTTCAATTATTTGATCTTGTTTATTTCCCAGTTGATTAAAGACTTTTTCCATTTCTGAAACAGCTTGTTGTTGCTTTTTTAAGGACTCTAATAATTCATCAATAGTATCTTCAACGTCTTTCTGCTGGCCAATTTGTTCCATAATTTTTTTTATTTCTTCTTGAACTTTATCTTGACTCATGCCACATTGTTGCATAAGTTTTTCTAATTGTTCAATTGATGTTTTCTGCTGTTCTTGGCATTGTCCAAGCTGTTCCATCATTTTTTGAACTTCTTCTTGCTTTACTTGACTTCCTTGAAGTAGAGATTGAATTTTTTCTTGTATTTCCGCGCTACTTTTGCCGCTATTAAGTAATTTTTCTAAATCTTCTTTTACTTTATTTTGTTTTTCTTCCGAATTTTCCAGCAACTTGCTAAGTTCATCAATAACTTCTTGTTGCTGCTCTTTTGAATTCGCAGCATTTTCTGCTGCTTTTTTCAACTTTTTTTCGTTTTCACTAAATTTTTCTACAGTACCACTAGAAAGCATACTTTCAATTTCTTCCATCTTTTTTTGTACATCTTTTAAAATATCTAAAGGTTTCTTTTGCTGGGGATTAAATTGAGGCAAGGGAGGAATAACAGGGTTTTCTTCTGATCCTTGATCGGGTTTTCCTGACGTAGGTTCAGAAGGTTCTTGGGAAATTACATTTCCTATGATAGGAAAAATAAAACATAGCAAAAGTAATATATATTTAAGCATTTTTGTCCCCTTTAGAAAAAAGTTATTACTATTTTTTTAATTATAGCACATAAATTTTTTAATTGCCAATAATTTTATCCCACGCAGAAGCGTGGGAATATGTTTAATAATCATCATTTTCCGGATTTTCTTCAATCTTTTTAATTTTGATAAGTCCGGAATATTCTTCTCCACTAAGATAACTAGTAACAACATGAATGATTTCAGACATACCTTCATGTTTTTGTACGCATTCAAATTTGAAGCAGGATTTACATTCGTAGCCAGATTTGAGAAAGAGAGCATCTATTTGGTGAAGGAAAAAAGCTAGCTCTGTCATACGACGACTTCCTGCTTGAAGGAAATGGCTGTCTTCATCTCCACGTAATCTTAGTAGTCCTAAAAGTATTTCTGCAATGCTGCGGAAATAACTAAGGTAATTGATTTGATATTTGGGAGTAAGACTAGCTTTTTGCAAAGTATAAAGAAGGGAATGGCAATCATGTTGAATAATCTTTAATAAAAATCGGATAAAATTATGCTCACGAAGTGTATAGATAAAATCTGGATGCCTCCAAAGGGCAGTTGCAATAGCCCAAAGAAGGTATCTATATCCTACTTTATTTTTAGGACGATCATCATTTGAATAATGATTGTTATCTTCAAAACGGTGCTTTAATTCTTCAAGAATAGTAATAACAAGTTCTTCACGTTCTTCTTTCCCAGCTCCAATAACTCTTCCAAACATATAACAAACTTCTCGATCTTTAGTAGGATCAGAAAATTTTTGTAAAAGATAATCTAAAAATATTTTGGGAGTTTCTGGGCCTAATAAACTTAATACTTCCAAGGATACTTGCTGGATCCGTTGTAATGTTCCAACAATATTTGGAAAGGATAATTCTTCAAGTACTTCCTGCAAGTTATTTGATTCTAACCCAGCCAAGCGAATAAGCCAAGGAACAACTTTTTCTCGTAAAGCAGAAATTACCTCTGTTGGGATACTTTCATAACTTTTGTTGTAATGTAAAAGCCTTTTACATGGAGGTAATAGTTTTTTTTCTAAAAGACGGCTAAAGTTTTCTAAGTATCTTGCCACATACTCTATTCGATGATAACGGAAAAAGCTGATGTTGAAGATTTGTTTTGCTTCCCGTTGCAAATCTGTAGCAGCCTCTAAAAACCATTGAGAATATTGTTCAAGCTCGTATTTGTCCCAAGGTTCTTTAGGCGGGAAGTTTGGTGCTAAATTACTGTTTTGACGAGAATCTCTATGATGTTCTGCTCCTCGCACCCATTTTACTTCTATTTCTTTGAATGTTGTATTACGAATATTTTGAGGTTTTACAATTAAACGATAGCTGTCTTCTCCGTACCGATACCAAACTTGCATAGTTACTGTAATAGGTTGACGAAGCGGGAAAGATGGAGATTCAAGTCGAGCTGCATAAAGTAATGGTCGACGACTGTTTCTATCACGAACAAGGGGAATACGATAAGATAGCTGGTTAGGAGGTAATTCCAAAGTATTGGGGACATTATAAAATATTTCTTGGCCAGGTCTTGCTGTTCGCCCTTCAAAAATTTGAATATAATTAGGAATTCCATTATCCAAAACTTGAAGATACAAATCAGGTAACCAATCTTCATAAGTAGGTAAATTGTCTGAAACACGTTCGAGAAAACTTCTGGCCCCTTGAGCAACAATCTCCTGACTGGATTCAAGAATATGATGTCTACAGCTAACTGCGTCAAAATGATTCCCAAGATAATATTGTATAGTCTCACGTAACCATTTTTTATGAAAAGGACGACCGATACAAAGAAAATGAATATCACGATTTCCAGCATATTGGCGAATTTCTTGTAATTGATCGGAAAATTTCCAATTATACAGCCAATCTTTAAATCGGACATACCAAACTTGAGTTGCTTGTTTCCATATTTCACGATCGAAATAAATTTTGATCCAGACGGAGTCAGATTCTTCCATGCTTTCAGGATTATGAAAAAAAGACGCAATGCTATGTGGTAAAGCTATCCATATAGGAAGTTCTGTTTCCACTAATCTTTCTGCCAATCCTGTTGCAATCAGGTTAGAAATAATTTCCTCTAATTTTTCTTCAATATCTTCAATCTCCATATTAGCAGGTATGGGAAAATCTCTAGGTTCAAATTCGCCTTCGTTATTAAAATTATTATTATTTTCGGAAAAAAGACCTTGGGCTCGAAAAGTTTGTCGTAAATAATCCGCTAGAAGTCCTGTATAATTTAGATTTTCGCCTTCTGCAATAGGTAATAACGGTGGCTTTCTTTCCCAATAAATACCACAAAACGGAGTATTTTCTAATCTGCGATCATATCTTGCAACTAAGCATGTTGTGGTCCAAATTGGAGCCTCAGCATCCATAACAAGAACAACATCCCCCGATTGAATTTGAGTTGTTTGAAAGTCATAAGATTGTTGCCATCCTAATGCACCTGCTACGCTTCTCCATAAAAAATATAATTTATCACATATTGGAGTAAGTGTAGAACGTGCTAATTGAAAAGCAAGTTCGTCTAATGTGTCTGGAATTGCTACCGCTAATTGAACATGTGGAGATAATGAAATATTCTTACTTAGATTATTCGCTATTCTTTGTAATCCTGCTATCCATAAATTTTCATCGCTATTTGAATCTTGTTCTTCAAAGATAGATGAAAAAGATATCATTTTAGATAAATGTTGGGCATTTGGTAATAATGGAGTTTGATGTCCAACTTGCCAATCAATAGTTTTATCTGGTAGTTCAAATGGAATTGCATACGTATATAATTTAGGCATAGCAAATTTATCATCACTGAAAAGTCGTGGATGAGCACCGCTCAAATCGAGGCCAACTAAATTACTATGAGAAATTTCTATTTCATTATAATTTTCTTCCCAACGATAAAAATCGCTATGTCGTTGTACTCTAAAAATGAGATCCCAAAATTCATTTGTAAATTTATTCATCCCTGTTAAATCTGCAAAGTCAAATGATAACATTATTTCTTTGCTATTTCGAAATACAGAGTATTGGCAAGGACAATAGCGATTTTCTTCTTTATATTCTTCAGGTTTTAAAGAAATTTGGATAATATATTGAACTGGTTCTCTTTTTCCATATTCCCAAACCTCTACTCCTGGACGATTGCTATATTCCATGCGATTTGTTTCGATCAATATTTTTCCATCCTGGCAAGTAATTCTTAAAAAATAGCAATTATAATCCCAGGGAACAAGAAGCTCAAGATACGGACTATTCCAATTTTGCCAATCTGGAATATTTGAATCACTTTGCAATGTAGTAATTCCAAATGATTCTTGGACAAAGCCAGGATGAAGCAAGCATAATGCATCATCAAAAATAGGCGTAGTTTTTGTCCAGAGTTTTGCTAATAATAACCAGAATGTTGTAATGGACATTCTCAATGGTCCGGAATTCCAGATTTGAACAATTTCTGTTCGATGTTTGTGAAACCATTGTACAGAACGCCAAACTTTATTATAAAGACGATCAGAGAGTAATACGTTATTTGTTTTTAATATTGTTGAGGGAGTTACTTGATTAAGCCAAGAATTTCTTAACGAGTCTGTACATAAATTATTTAAACGTTCTAACACTTTTAATTTTTCTTGGTTTACTTCAGATTTTTCGTAATAGTTTGCTAAATTAATTCTCTGAGTCAATAAAGGTTTAATTTCAAGTAGAAATCTTCTAACAATTTGGTTTTCTAATGTATTTGCAGATATTTCTCGTTGTACGCCTAATGCACGTTCTTTTATTGCTATTTTTTCGCGAGCATTTCTCCCAGGTTGTTTTGCAAGATATGCCATACATTGACTATCCATTTCTCGGATTTTATATAGCGGCATAATCTCATGTTGTCGTAAGAGTTTTTTTCGTGGCGTTTGTAAAATTCTTTCTAAAGGTTCCAAACAAAACTCTACAGTTCTATATAAACTATCTTCTGGAAGTAAATGTCCTTTCCAATTTTTGATACACTCTGATAACTTTTTAAGAGCTTGTCGCAACGATTGAGATGTGCTTTGTCCGGTTGCAGAATCATAACATGAATTTGCGGCAAATATGTGATTTAATAATCTCATAGTTGCCCAATATGCACCGGTTGGAGATTGGTGTGGTTGTGCAGCTAAATTTTCCAATTCTAAAATCTCTGGTGATACTTGTTGCCAAATTGATTGTTGCTCCTCGTTCATTATTTTTTCCTCTAAACTTCCAATTTTGAAATAGGTGAGCCTGATATAGGAAAATTTGTGCTTGTCAATAAAATGACAAGCGCAAATTTTTAATGCGTCATAGAGTATCTATTTTTTACTCTTCATTTTCATTTTCTAAATATTTTGCTGTATGCCATAAAAACGTTCCGTGTGTTTTTTCACAAGCGTTTTGATAATCTTCAAGCAATCCAATTGCTTCTTTTCTTAATATCTCTGCAATAGGATCAAGACAGAACTTACGAGCATTTCCTTCAGAAGTCTCAATACCACGTAGTTTAGGCATAATTTTTTGGACAATTTGGTCTTCAAATGCTCTTTGACAAGCATCTTGAAGTTTTACAAGCTGATTATTTATTGCAGATTCAGAGCTTGTTTTTTCTTTAACTACTTTTGCCTCAATTGCAGTGCCTTTAGCGGGTTCTTTTAATAATCGAAGTTCTTTTGCGGCTTTACAAACTTCAGGATGATTGGCAATATAATTTTCCATGCCTTGCCAAACGCGATGTCCTAATGCACGTCCAACATGGATAAGACAACGATTGATTTCTTCTACTGTTACTTTTAAACGATTGCGAATATCATCTCGTAGAGATAAAGGATCTCGCAACCAACTTTGCCAAACATTAAAATTTAAAAATCCTTTTCTTTCAGACAATTGCAAAATTTCTCGACTACGAAATTGTGTAGGACTTGGGAAAGCAATAACGTTACTTCGATCGAGAGCTTTATCTGAAAGTGTTTGAGTAGATTCGTCTTCATTGATTGTACCAACAAAGAAAACATTTTTACCTAATGGAACAGAATAGGGTTCCAGCCCGGAGCCAAGATCAACATTTAAGTAAACTGTTTGTGTTTCTCCACGACGTAATTCTAGCTTACTAAGTAAATCACTAAAATATTGTTCTACTCGTGCTAAGTTCATTTCGTCTAATAAGACAACTAATAGGCCATCATTAAATCCACCTTTTTCTTTAGGAAGTTGACTTTGTACCATACCTCTTAAAAGTGGCTTAGCATTGAAGCGATTGTCCATATAATTGAAAAAACCAAATAAATCTTGAGGGCTATCCCAATTTGGTTGAACTGCAATAGACTCAAATTCCACGCCTCCGAATCTGGCATAAAGTCTTGGAAGTTCTGATTTTCCTGTTCCACTTACGCCAGTCAATACTGTTAAAGACGACCATTCTACTGTTTTTAAAGAAGTATGAAATGCGTAAAGTAATCGCTTAGAAAAATAGAATCCACAATGTTTCATTTCTTCATAAATTTGTTGAAGCCATTCAAATTCATCACTTTTATTATTGGGAGGGTCTCGTTTAATTTTATATATAGGATCTTCAATTACACCAATACGAACAGATCGTTCTTTAGGTAAATCTGTAAACTTTTTATATTTTTGTACTTCCTCTTCTAATTTGGCAAGATTAGAGGCCATTCCAGAGCAACGAATTTCCAGCATACGATTGATTTCACGTAAATTTTGTTCTTGCATAGCATTTACTATAGTGTGATCAAGTTGATTTTTTGCTTGTAAATATTGCTTTGTGATTGTATTGAGTTGATCGCGTACGCTATCATATTCTTGTTTTAGAATTTCCATTTGTTGAGTAATATTTTCCCCGGGCCTTTCGCTCAACTCATTTCTTAGTTTTTGAATTTCTTGATCTTTTTTCTTGATTTCTTTTAAAATTTCTTCAGGTTCACGATTTCCTAATTTGACATTGAGTTCTTGATACGAATGTATTTGAGTTTCTAATTTCTTACATTCTTCTTGTACAATGCGATTAAATTCTCTCGCGCTATTTAATTCTAGTTTAAGTCGTTTAGCCTCTTCATTAACTTTTAGTTCAATTTTTTGTTCTAAAGATTTTTGATCTTCCTTCAGAATTTCTTCCAAAATTTTTATTTTATTTTCTCGTTTTCTTAATTCTAGTTCTATTTTTCTACATTCTTCTTCAAATATTTGACGTTGTTGAAGTAATTGTTGTTGTTGTTGGCGCAGATTTTGTTCTTCATTTGCTAATCTGGCTAAGAATTTTTTTCGTTCTTCTTCTAAACTTTCTTCAAAAATCTTTTGAGCTTTTTGCCTTTCCTGCTCCCATTGTTCCAAGCATCGAGTTTTTTCAGAAAGAATCTTTTTTTGAAGTTGCTGATATTCTAATGTTAAATCTAATACTTGTTGATTAAGATTTTCTATAGCTTGTTTATTTTGTTTAATAAAATTAGCTGCGGCATTAGCTTCTCTTTCTGCTAATGAACGTTCAATAATAATGAATTCTGCTTCTTTTTTATCTAATGTTTTTTGTTTCGCTTGCAATACCTGCTTTTCTTTTTCAAGTTCTGATTGTTTTTGTTCAACAGCATTTTGGCCTTGGATAAATGTTTCTCGTTCTTTTTCTAACCGCTTTTGCGCATAAGTGCAGCTTTGTATAAGCTGTTGTATTTGTTGAAAAGCATCTTTCAAAATTGCAGGAACATCTTCTTTTAGGGGTGCTGATTCAACTGAATTCGCAAGTTTTGCATCTGTTGGCATTAAAAATGACGATGCTTGCTGATTGATTCCAGCTAACATACTTTTAACAAAACCAAGTGCTTCTTGATCAGCACTTGTTTTTTCTAATGGTTCAACACTACTTTCTTTTGTAGAAGTTTTTGCTTTTCTCGGCATAAAATATACCTCTTATATGATGTTGGCAGTTGCCAATCTAGATTTCATCTAAATAAAAACTTATATTGCGATAATTAAAATTATTTGATGCGAATCAAAATTGGTAAAAATTGATAGATGCTTTCAATTTCTTCTAAAACTGAAGAAAGAGAAATTTTACTTATATCATTTAAACTCACCAATTCTTCTAATTCAATACATTGAGAGACAAACATTAAAAAATTAGGATATAACAAGGCAAGTTTGTGGAAAGGATGTTCTAATGTTCGATGGGCTTTGAGTAGCAAGATTATTGTTAAACAAGATAGAGATTCATTATTATTTAACATGCTTGTTTGTTGAATACTAAAAAATTTAACATATCTTAAATTATTTGGTAGTTTATCTGTTTCATCCAATTCAAATCCTATTTTTTTTGCAATTTTATCAAGCATATTTGCATTATGTTCATTATCATAGTTAATCAAACCTTGCCCAACCCAACAATTTATAGTAGAAAAATTTTCTTGAACAATTTGGAATAATTCTTTTATGACTGCATTTGCTTTAAAAATAATATCTTTAAAGTTGTTGGGAAAAATAGAAGAACCTAATTTTTGTAATTCTATTTTAGCTATCTCTAAACTTTGTAATTTCCAGAACAATTTTTCATGCTCCAAAATAGTTTTCCCAAATTTTTCAATAATTTTTTCTTGGATTTCAGAAGGATTAGCTGCAATTGTTTCTTGTTCTATTTTAGAAATATCTTCTTTTAAATCTTGTAAGAAAACTTGTAGATTTTCATCTATTGTATAATATTTTTCTAAAACTTTTTGCAAAGAAGGATTTGTTCCTAAACCAAAAGGATCTGCGATTTGCCAAGCATTTCCATTTTGAGATTTTGAAGAGTGTATATATGTGTATGTTGTTAATAAACAAGGAATAGGATGTGAAGAAAGAAGACCGATTTGTCCATCTGATATAGTAGAATCAGTTAAATTTGGCAAAGGAATATTTTCATTATATCGGGCTTGTCGAAATTGACGATAATCTTGCCAATGCTGTTGATATACTTGTATAATTTCTTCAAGTTGGGGAGGAGTAAAGAGTCGATTTTTGTTTTCAATTTTATTTTCTAAGAGTCGAAAAGCTCGTTCTCTCCAAGGAGTATTGCTATTTCCCAACAATAGATTGACCCTTTGTTTGTCATCATATTCCGCATCGGCAAATTCTAACTGAGTAACAAATCTTGGCCAAAATTTTCCGTCTAATGGATTTTGAAAAATGTATCCAGATTTTACTTCTTGCTGTTGAAAAATTCCATCCTTTAGTAAGTTCTTTCCTAATTTAGTCAATAGACCTTGATTATCAATTAACTCCATACAAAAAAGTTGTTCTAAAATATATTGAACAAGCTCTTTTTCCAAGCCTAAACAATCTGCTATTTCAGAAGGATTTGTTAAGTTCGTTTGAATTAAAGCTAGAATATATTGTTGAAACAAATTAAGTTTTTTGGGTTTGGGAATTGGAGCAACTATTCTAAATGCGTAAGCAGGCCATAATAAATATTTACTTTTAGCACTTCTATGTGGCCAACTATTGGGATTAAAAAAGAGTATGGGAATATTTTTTTGTTCTTGTCTAAATGCAACAGCCATAAGGGCCCTCACATAGTTTATAAAATTCAACCAATGGACGAATTACTTCGTTGGCACAAGGGACTTTTAACATACCACTGTCTCCTACTGCAATTAAAAGTCTTTTTTGACGGCTCATTGCAACACACAAACGATTTTGGAACATAAGATGTCCATATTTTCGTCTCAGATCCTGTTCGGTAAAATAGGGGTAAGAATTACTTCGAGTTATAGATAACAAAACTACGTCAAATTCTCTTCCCTGAAAAGCGTCAACTGTGCCAATTCTTAATCGTTCAACAAATTTTCCTTTACGATGGTTTAAATAACGCCATTCTGGAGCAACAGTGTAATTGTTATCTTTAGATTGCAACATAATTCCTAAATGGGATAGTTGTTTTTGTATTTCTCTAATTTGTGCACTATAAAAGCTAATTACGCCAAAACTAAGTTGAGGATTTGCGAACATAAGTTTTTGTAATTCTTGCGCAACATATTGAGCTTCTACTAAACGTGATTTGCTTTGCCCTTTTTGTTCGCTTCCCATGCTTAAAGGAACATCTATCCAAGCTGCGACTTTGTTGATTCCAGTTTTTTTATCGATATAATCAGGAAGATTATGTTTTAGATCTTCATCTGAAATTCCAGATTCAATTTTTGAATCATTATGAATTTCATAGAATTGTTGACTTACAAATTCTCCTAAAATATGATGCATACGATATTGTGTATCCAAAGTAATAGTGCGCCGGACACCATCACGTTTCTCATGTTCTTTCATTATATGAAATAATCTCTCAAATAGACTTTCATGCCATCTTTTTTGAATTTGCTCCGATACCTTACTTTCCCAATTGGCTTCTAAATCAGGCTCTAACATTTGTGGTAATTGTCGATGATCACCTACTAAAATAATTCTGCGTTTAGCTTGTGCCATTGGTATAAAAAGATCTAAAGGATTTGCACGTGCGGCTTCATCCACAATAACAGTATCATATACTAATTCATTATCTTTGAGAGAACAAATTTTTCTGCTTGCAGCTTGCTGACATGTTGCAGCTAATACTGCTGTATAATCAAGTAAAGATTCTTCTACACTTGTAGAATCGTTTTGTAAATCATGAATATAATTTTGAATAAGGATAGCACGAGAATATGGTGTATTACGAAGTTCTTGAGACATAGCTTCTAAAACTTCTGTCAGTAATTTTTGATTTTCAATAAGCAATTGCTGGCTATTTTGTGTTTCTCTTATTTGTAGTTTTTTTAATATATTTTTTTTGAGAGTTGCAAGGTCTAGTAAAAATGGCGGTGGCTCAGGATCAAACCAAGATGATGCTTTTTCTAAAAGCTCAATTTCTGTTTTTTCTAATATTTGCATTCCTTTTAAACGTTCAAGTAATTTTCCAGATTGAAATGTTCCAGATTCCAAAAATTGTGCAGGAGATATTGGCAATTCCTGAGCAGCGGATATTATATCAGGAGAAATTTGAGCATCGATGTTGATTATTGGAAGTCCATGACGTATTTTAATTCTATATTCTTGTAATTTATCTCTTAATTTAATTGGAATCCACTCATAAGATAAATCAGCCACTTTATCAAGCACCCACAAAATATCCATCTCTTCTGGTGCTACAATATACAATTGTATTAGATTTTGAAGTTCTTTATAGCTATTAGGCATAGGGAATTGCAAAACTTTATTTTGTATATTTTCAACTTTTTCTTTAGCCCAGAGTAATGCACGTTTTTGTGATTCTCTATGTAACGAATCTCCACGCTTTTGGCCAACTTTCATTGCAGGGAGGCCATATATTTCCACACGATCCGCAGCATTAAGAACAGCTTCATGTTGATAACTGGTTAACAAAACTAAGCCAGATAATCCCACATCGTTTTTCGTAACTTCGGCAATTCTATTTAAGATTGCACTAATAACAGTTGTCTTTCCAGTACCTGGAGGACCTTGAATCAAGGCAATGTCTGGAGTATTCAACGCGATACGAATGGCTTCTTTTTGGGTAGAATTTAGTTTGGGAAATTTAGCTTTTAATTTGGAAGAAATTGGAGAAATATTTTGAGAATGAGAATTCGGTATTGGCTGGCCTTCCAAAATTAAAGATAATTGTGGCATAGGGCAACGGCCACTCCGTATTGCAATTTCAGAACGGCTTCGCCTCTCTAATCTACGATAATCTCCAAATAAAGTATAAAATAAGTATCCTTGTTTTGGTGGTAAATTGGACTCAAAATCATCATCGTTTGTTGGTTCTAATACTATTCTCTTTTGCTCTATATCATTGGGTGTTAATACAACTCGTCCAATAAATGGGCTCGAAGTTTGAGCATTAGTAAGATTTTTTTCAATCTCAATATCTGAGGCAATTAATTCTTCTGGAATTGTTTCTCGCGTTTCAAATTCTAATTCTTCTTCTGTAGCAAGCTGCTCTAAACGTCCTATTAAATCAGGATAGTCCAACAATTCAAAATAATAACGGCCATCTTGACATTTCCAATTTGTATAACTAAAGTAGCCAAAACGCCTTGCTTTATTTGATAATGATTGCCTTTCTAGAAAGTTATATTCTCTCCATAAATTGAGATAACTTTCGCTTTCAATAAACTGGTTTAATTGATATAAAGTTTCTCCAGAAATTTTGCTAGCCATAGTGCTATCACAAAAACGAATATCCACCTCAGCTAATGTTATTGGAATCTCTTTATTAGCACGGTTATTGCTCAATCGAACTATTTTTAAATTGTTATCATCTAAAATGACATCTGCTGATATGTTTATTCCATATAAACGAAAATATGATGCTGGGGAATTTGAAAGAGAATGATTATTTTGATTGTGTGAAATAAAGATTCTCGCTTTTTGTGAATATGGATGTTCTAATAATAATTGTTGGCGTAGCCAATCTTGAACAGAATTACTATTTTTAGCAGATGGACATTTCTTTTGCACCTCTTCCACAATACCTTCATCAATGCCAATTTCTAAAGGAAATGGCCAGATAAATTTGCTAGGAAACTGGTGAATTTGAATCACAATTCGTGTGGGTAAATTTTTAGGTGTGCCGTTTAAAAACCATATTAGTTGTGGTTGTCCATGTATATACCATTCAGATAAAAATTGTTGATCTTGTGTCCGAACTCCAACTATGGGCCAGCTTTCATTTTGATTTCCCAAAATAATTTGTTGGGTGCTTTCTCGTGTATATAAAAACAATTCTGTTCCTGAAATTAACCCTGTTGGAAAGGGTTGTTGGTAAGTTTGTTCAACTAATAATGTAGTTATCCAGCCATAAGAAATTTCCGAAATCTTCATAAAAAAATTTCTTTCAACTCTAATTTCTTTGTAATCTTATTTCTTATAATGAGTTATAAATGAATTTTATAAACAAAAAAAATAAGAATCATCTTTTTTTAGTCAAAAAAAAATTCTATTTGTTAAAGTCTTATTTCTCGCACTTTTTTTTAAAAATACTTGACAGATAATGAGGAGTTGCCTAAAATAGAAGAAAATAAATAATTCTATAAAAATTTTTGCTGCTTAATCTTTTTAAGCAGCTAAAAAAAATTTTATGTGTAAAAAATTAGGCTGCCTTTGATAAGAAGCAGCAATATTATTGTAATATACAATTTTTAGCATAATACTAAACAGTTTAACAAAAAAACAAAAGATTGTCAAGAAAAATTTATTTAAAGATTTTTTAGTGAAAAAATCTATGTTTTTCCCAAATTTATAGAAATAATTATAGATAATATTAAAATATAAATTCGCTGTTATATGGTTGATGAACAATCAAGCGAATTTTATTATTGTGGCCTACAATATCGAGGATAAAGCGATGGCTGTAGAATCTGATAAACTCGTGGACAATATGATTGGTCGAGTTTTTCGCGATTGTAGAATTAAAGAAAAGATTGCAGTTGGAGGATTTGGCACAGTTTATAAAGGATTTGACGATAAACTCAAGGTATATCGTGCAATCAAAATTTTCCATCAACATCTTTCCCAGGAGCCTAATTTTAGAAAAAGATTTGAAATTGAAATGAGGCTATTAGCAAATATTGATCATCCTAATATTGTTAGAATTATTGGTGCAATAGATGAACCAGATATTTCTGGTTTTATTATGGAATATATTGAAGGAGATACACTCAGTAATATCACTGAAAAAAAAGGGGCATTTCCCATATCTCAGAGTTTAGATATATTTATTCAAATTGCACGTGCAATTGCTTATGCCCATAATCTTGATAATCCAGTTATTCATCGAGATCTTTCCCCTGATAATGTTATGCTTCGACCAGATGGCGTTGTAAAAATTATGGATTTTGGCATTGCTAAAACAATTGGCTCAGAAAGAGTAACTCAAACTGGTATTGTGTTAGGAAAACCACATTATATGGCACCAGAACAATTTGAAGGTATGGTGTCTATTTATACCGATCAGTATGCGTTAGGAGTAATTTTATATGAGATGGTAACAGGAAAATTACCATTTGATGCGGAGTCTCCTATTGCATTATATAAATTACATTTGAATAGCCCAGTTCCTTCTGCAAGAGAAATAAATAGCCAAGTTCCAATGACAGTTGAGAAAGTTATTATAAAGGCAATGTCTAAAGATGAAAAAGATCGGTTTAAAAGTGTAGATGAGATGGTAAAGGCTCTTTTAGGAGAAGGGCAAGATAGCCGGGCTGTAGATAACAAAATTGCTAATTTAATATTCAAAGCAAATAAATCGATTGAGCGGCAAGAATTTTCTCAAGCACAACAAATTTTAGAAGAAGTATTATCTTACGAGCCGGATAATAAAGAAGTTCTTGTAAAAATAGAAGAGCTTACAAAACTTAAAAAACAATATGATGATCAAAACACAATCGAAGAATGCTTCCACCAAGCGCAAGAATTTTCTAAAAGTCAAATGAAAGAAGAGGCTTGTCGCAGCGTGGTCGATTTTTTAAAGATTTCTCAACCATATAATAATTCTCGTATAGTAAAAGAATATCATGCTAAATTGCAATCAAAAATGCCTGAAATTTATAAAGATGCAGTCCAAATTGTCCAATCAGATTGGCAAAAAATTGATCAATATGTTAGAAAAGGAAAAGTATTATTTCAAAAAGATTCATACTCAGAAGCACTTGATCAATTCTTAGCAGCTTTAAAAATTGATCCCCATAATGAAACCGTTCAAAAGCTCAAGGTATTAACTGAAAAGAAAATAAAAATGGAACAGATTGCTAACTTTTATAAAGAAGGTATTTTGGCAATCAAAAATGAAAACTTTCAGAAAGCCTTGGAATGCTTTGATGAAGTTTTAAAAGCAAATCCTCAACATTCAGCAGCTAAACAATATCGTAATATGGCAATTACAGAGATTGAAAAGCGTGCTAAGAATCGTTCCGAAGTTGATTCGGTTTATCGTGAAGCACTTGCATTATATGAAAAATGGGAATTTACATTAGCAATTGAAAAATTTGAACGTGTTTTAGAGTTAGATCAAGCTCATGATCAGGCTAAAAATTTACTTACTGAAAGTCGTTCAAGAGTTGCGGATGAAAATAAAATTGAGGAAATCGGATTTTTCTATAATCAAGGTATAACATTTTATAAAAGCCAGCAATGGGAAAAATCGATTACTTGTTTCAATCGCGTTCTTAAATATATGGAAAGCCATAAAGGGGCTATTGAGCATAAAAGAATGGCTGAAGAAAAAATGGAACAACAAAAAGGCATTCAAAGTTTGTTCGAGCAAGCGTTGGAACTATTCCGAAATTCTCAATATAATCAAGCACTCCCAATTTTAAATCAAATATTATCTCAAGATAAAAATCACAAAGGTGCTTTACAATATAAAGCTTTATGTGATGAGTTACAAAAAATTTCTAACGATACACCAGAAAATTCACAATCTGAAAACCCATTTTCACAAAATTTATCTTCTCAAACTTCACCAGCGAATATCGATATTAGTAAAACCAGTCAGTATACTGTTCGTAAAAAACAAGGAACAATGGAAATTAAAACGGCTAGCCAAGAAGATGAGGGAAGAAAATAAAATTGTGCGGCATACTCCATGTAAAAGATATGCCGCACTTTATATTTAAAGACTTTAATTTTGATTTTCCGCACGATTTTTTAAAGCCTCTAATGTTTCCTTCATTGAAGCTGTTTTCATGCGGTTTAATAAAAATTGTGGAACACTAAAACCTAATTCTAAAGCTAAAGAATAAGTTGCTAAAGTTTTATTTTCAGCAATTTCTTCAAAAATATAATAGCCTTCAATATTTTTTACATCTCCGCCTATATATGTCCACTCTATTTTTTTTTCTTTGGTATTTTTTTCTGTATAATTATATTGTAAAGTATAAGTTACAGTTTTCATAATTGCGTTAATCTGATATTCTACAACAGTAGGGCGGTTATTTTCTGAATCTAAAACATTTACTTTTTCAACATTTTTTTGCCATTTAGGATAGTTAAGAAAATCACAAATTACATCATAGCATTTTTTATTAGAGGCTTGAATCTCTATTTTTTGTACTTCTTGTGCCATAAAATTTTTCCTATTTGAGATTCTTTATTAGCAATAATTTAAATGATTAAATAGTTAAATGATAAGTTGGCTAAATTCGCATGTAACCATTATTGAACCTGGTTTGATAGCGAATTTTTTTTAATCCTAGCACATAGATTTATGAATGTCAAGAAAAAATTTTGTTTAAAAAGTATAGAAAAAATATAGAAGATAAAAAGGATAAGGAATTATGCTATATTATTTACCTTTCTTGTTATTTTTTATCGGGTTATGTAGTTGCCAAAGCAATTTTGTTAATCAAAATATAGAAATAATCAAGGAAAGTGCAGAGCGAATGATGCTTGTGCAAAACGCTATACATCCACAAGAAAAGGTATTAGCAAACCTTACAATACAGGATTGCATTCAAACTGCATTATCTGATAATGCAGATTATACTGCTATTACGCATCGCATCCTTCAAGCTCATGCCGCTTTAGCTGCTGCAAAAGCAGAGCTATTACCAATTTTAACAATTCATGCTGGGTATTTTCATGCAGATTATCCATCTTTGTATTTCAATACAAAGCTCGATCAACATCGTTTTAATAATGATAGAAATTGGAATAATTCTAAAGATTTTGGAAGTTCTCAATTAGCTTTTTCTTTTCAAGAAAAACTGAGTTTGTCTGGACGAGAGTTTCTTGAACAAAAATCCGGTGAATTGAAAATAGAAATCTCTCAACTTCAAGAAGAAAAAGCACGAAATGATTTAGCTAAAGAAATAATTTATGCTTATTACGATATTTTATCCAGCCAGCAATATATCAATATTATAGAAGAATCCGCTATAAAAATTGAAAAATTACTTCAAGAAGAAAATAAAAAAAATCTATCAAAATCAGATATTCTAATTTTGGAAATAAGGTTAGCTATAGTAAAAGAGCTTTTTATCAAAGCTAAAAATAATCATGCTTTAGCAAAGAACTCTCTTCTATATTTAATGGGATTCCCCCCAGATACTTCAATAACTTTAACTCAGAATGAAGTATACGAAATAGCGAACCAAGTTCCGTTAACTTATCAAGAAGGACTAGCGTTTGCATTAGCTAATCGTCCAGAAATAGGAGAAATTCGCCGACAAGTTCTGGTTGCTAAATATGGTATAGATATTGAGAAGTCTTATTATTGGCCAGATTTGGAATTTTTTGGAAAATATTCATGGGAAGATCGTGATTTCAAATATAGCAAACATCGCGATAATTGGCAAATTGGCATTGCAATCAATTGGAATATCTTTGATGGAATGAGAACCTATAGTAAAGTATGGCAAGCAGAAGAGATGCATAGAGAATTAAGTAAACATGATAAAAAAACTGTGCTTGAAATACAGCATGAAGTAAATGCTGCCTATAAAAATTGGCAAGAATCAATTGAACGAGAAAAATTATTTGAAAAAATAATAGAGGAATCTAGGCAAAATTTAAATTTTGTTGATGAATTTAAAATTACAAACATTCAAGAGTATTTAAATGCTGAGGCAGCGTATACACAAATTCAGTTACAGAGAACTTACTCAAAATACGATCTTTATAAAGCAAAAGCTACTATTTCTCGAGCGTTAGGTCTTCCTGTGGAAAAAAAATATAAAAATTTCTAAAAGAAAAAAAGCCAGTTAAACTGGCTTTTTTAGTTGCTATATCCCTCGTGGCAATTTCGCAGAATAGTGTGTATGCAAGATTTCGTGGGCTTTATGGCCGTTTGGAGTACCTAGAAATTGTGCATACAAATTTTGAATCGCTGGACTTTCATGGGATTTACGCATTGTTTTATTTTTATCAATTTCATACAATGCTTTTGCGCGTAGTTTAAGCAATTCTTCATCCATAATATGCATTCCTTTAGGAGGATATGGCTGACCACCGCCGCCAATACAACCACCAGGACATGCCATAAGTTCGATAATATCATATTGCTTTTCTTTTTTGATGATGCTGTCAAGAAGATGTCTGGCATTATTGAGTCCATTGCAAACCGCAACTTTAATTATGCGACCTTGAATATCCAATGAACATTCTTTTGTTCCTTGGACTCCACGAACTTGAGTAAAATCAAGATTTTCACAGACTTTTCCAGTGATCTTTTCATACGCAGTACGAAGAGCTGCTTCCATAACACCACCAGTTGTTCCAAAAATATCTGCTGCACCTGTAGATATTCCAAGGGGAGAATCAAATTCACTGTCTTCAAGTCGTTCAAACTCAATTCCAAAAGTTTTCATCATCCAAATTGCTTCACGGGTTGTTAGTACTGCATCAGTATAAGGATACCCTTCTGGAGCAATGTGCTCAGGACGTTGGGCCTCAAATTTTTTAGCAGTACATGGCATAATTGAGACTACATAAATATCTTTGGGATCAATCTTCATTTCTTGAGCATAATAAGTTTTTAGTAATGCAGAGAGCATAGACATGGGTGAACGACAGGTTGAAGCAAGGGGAATCAACTCTGGGTAAAAATGTTCCATAAAGTTGATCCATCCTGGAGAACAGGAGGTAAGCAATGGCAATCGTTCATTAGTTTGCAAACGATGTAAGAATTCGTGTGATTCTTCTATGATTGTTAAATCCGCGCCAACATTAGTATCGAAAACTTTAGCGAATCCCATTCTGCGTAAAGCTGTAATCATTTTTCCTGTTACAGGAGTTCCTACTGAATACCCAAAACCTTCTCCGATTGTTGCACGGATTGATGGTGCAGTATGAACTACAACATGTTTTTTATGATCCATCAAAGCATTAAAAACTTCTTCAGTGTGATTGTGTTCTGTAATGGCAGCAGTAGGACAAACGTTAGCGCATTGTCCACAATGAACACATACGGAATCATTCATTTCTTTTTCATGGGCAGGCGCAATGACTAAATTGGTTCCGCGATGATGTTGGCTAAGATTGCTAACTCCTTGAACTTCTGCACAAACACGTACGCAACGCCCACAATATATACATTTTTCTGGATTGCGGATAACAGCAGGGGAGGATAAATCTTTAGGATATTTTTTTAGATTTTCTCGGACAAAGTGTCTTTCGCGAATTCCCAATTCATAAGAAAGTTTTTGCAATTCGCAATTGCAATTACGATCGCAAGTTTGGCAATCTTGTGGATGATTATTAAGAATAAGTTCTACAACATCTCTACGCATTTTTCGTAAAGTAACTGAAGCCGTATGAACTTTCATTCCTTCGCTGATTGGGAAAGTGCAAGCTGTTACAGGTTTTGGCATTCCTTCTATTTCAACTAAGCAAACTCGGCAAGCTCCAAGAATACTTAAATGAGGATGATAGCAAAGCCTTGGGATATAGACATTGATAGCATCTGCAGCCTGCATAATTGTAGAGCCTTCTGGTGCAGATGTTTTAATCCCATCAATTGTAATATTTATAATTTTTTCAGACATGAATTTGTCCTATAGTTTGGAATTTGGATAATAATAAATGTCTTTCTATAGTATATAGTACTTATTATATCAATTATTTTTATCATTGTCAAGATAAAATTTGGATATGGAATGAAGCAAAATATTTACTTATTATTTTTTAGAGATAATAATTTTTTCCACGCTTTTTGAAAATTTATAGAACCTTTATAAGCATCGAAAGTTCCATAACTCTTGAGATAAGGATGAGGAAGTATATATTGATATTTATACGCTAACTCTAACCATATTATCATTTCTGAACTCCAATGGTAGAGTGCAGCATAATAAGCTAAATCAAAACTTATTCTTCCTTTGTTTACTTTTTCAAAAGCAGGATCTTCTAAATCTTCTGGAGAAACTGGATAAGGAATAAAAGCATCAATGGATTTTTCTAAATAGAAGTCTGCTTCTATGGGAGACTTTTGACGGCCACAAATTTTAGCCAGGTTAAAATATGCAGCACTTTTTTGAGTATCATGATAGATGATAATATGCAAAGTATTTTTTGCATCATTGATATTTTTTATTTTTTCATAACTTTCAGCTAAGAATATTCCGGCAAAAACATTTGTATAGTCAAGAATATATTGCCGCTGACCTAGCTCAAGAGCTTTTTCTATATTTTGCTTCTCTGCTTGAAGCTTGCTGGCTATTCTCAACCATTGTGCTAAATTATGGTTTGTTCTTTCTTCTTGAGTTTCTATTTGTTTTTGATAAGCAGCTTCTAATGGTTTTCCTAAAATTGTATTATAATTTGACCACAATTCGGCAAGTTTTGGAACTGTAAGATATAGATCATTTTTTTCTAAAATTGCGTTGCCCATTTTGGGTTCGCCTGTTAGATAATACAACATTGCTAAATAATAAATTGCTTCATAATATTCACTTTTTTCATTTTCATCGTTGATTCCCATATATTCTAATAAATCAATAATTCTTTCTAATGCCATTTTTGAAGTAATACGGAAATCAATGTCTACTATGTTTCGTTTAAATTTAAGTAAATAAAAATTTGCAATTTGTTGATTATCTACAAAATCTAATAACTCAAAGTCAAATCGTTTGTTATTTCGAAGGAGCTGTTTATATCCAAATAAACTTCCCGATAAAAGAGTTTCTTTGTTGATTAAATCATTATTTTTTAAATCAGATTTAATAGCTATGTGATATTCTTGGCTTAATGCTGGGTTCTGTTTATATGCAGCAATCAAAGCAGTAATCACCATCTTTTTAATATATTCGGGAAGAGAATTATTTTTAGATAATTTTTTTAATATTTCAATACAATTTGGAGGAACTTCATCTAAACGAGAAATTCCGCCTAGAGTCCAAAAAAGCATATCTAAATCATCATCTTGCAAAAATTTAACAATATATTGTTGCATTTGCATCTTAAATGCAGCTTTTTCTAAATTTTTTAAATATCGAAAAAATTGACTCGAAAAATGGCAATTAAAATATAGCAATAATCCTCTATTTTTTTTGAGACAATTGCTTTCCAAAAACTTTTTAAATTCTACTGCTAATATTGGCATATATTGTTCATTGTTAATAAAATTTAACCCGTAAAACATTGCCATTTTTTCCATAAAAGTAATATGATCCTGGAGTGCATCTGAAATGGTTTCTTGAACCTTACAAGTAGTTAAAAGTGATACTGCCAATAAACGTACATCACTAGAATGATTAAGTAATTTTTCCAAATATGAACTTAAATTATCGTCGCTAATTCTTGTTCGTAACAATACAAATAAAGCTGTTTTCTGAACCAATTCTTGTTTTGATTGAAGAGCATCATATAAAATTTTTTTTAAGTCATTATGATTATGTTGCCCTTTGCTAAAACGATAATCTTTTATTGTTTTACATGATAAAATTCCCAACACATGTACATACAAATCTTCTTTATTTTGTACTGCTTTAAAACATATTTCTTCCATTCTATCTTGTAAAAATTCTCTTTCATGGAAAGGAACGTTACAAAATACCCAAACAGGAATGATTGCATGTTTTGTTTGATCAATTAGCTTAGTTAAAAGTTGACGATGATCTTTATTATGAGAAAGAAGTAAACAAGCTATTTGAGCTTCCAAAAATTTAGAATGTTTAATATGAGGTGTGCTTGAAAAATAGTCTTCTAAAAATTCTCTTGGTACACATATCATTCCAGAATCAAATAATGCTTTAGCTACAACAATCCGTAATTCTAAAGGAGTTTCTTTTTTTTGAAGAATAGAATTAAATAAGAATTCTCTGCCGCAATCTGGTTCAAACTTAGGTAAATGGGCTAAAACACGAGCAGCTTGATATTGTAGTAATATCCAGTCTTCTCGAAGAGCAGGTAATATTGTATCTTCAGATGTTAATATTTTTTTGAGAAGTTGAAGTGATTCTTTGTTTTTTTGATAATAAACGCAAGTAGCTACAGGAACAGTTCCATGATGTGGAACAAGTGCTAGAGTTTGAATATGTCGAATTTTTTGTTCGTATTCTTTGCGTTTTAAAATTTGATTTTTCAGATTGTTTATAAGTGTAGCATGATTTGAAGATGTAAGGCTGCTTTCCTTTTTAGCTAGAATATCTAGCACTGTTTGATGAGGGGTCATATTTATTAAAACATCTTCAGAGAGATTACGTACGCTTTCTGTTGAAGCAGATAATCCAGAATAAAAACGATCGAAATTTTCTTGCGAAAAAGGAATATGTTGAATCCCTTGTAATTCTTTCCGACATTGATTGTGCAAAAATTGGAATTCTTCAACAAAAATATCTTTAGCTAAAACCGGAACACGGTTAGCCCAACGATAAAACATGCTGTTTGATTTTTCAACATAATCCTGAGTAATATCCATGCACAAAGGAAATATTTCCCACATTTGAGATAATGAATCCAGTTGCTGGGGAGCCAGTTCAAAAGAATGTTCAAAATCTAACCATGCTTCACTATATCTGGCAACATGCCGATAAGCATAACCTCTTAATAAGTAAAAAGAAAATCTCATAGGATTATCAGAAATAGCTTTTTGTAATAGTTCAAGAAGTTCTGTAGCTAATTTTTTATTTTCCGGTTCATAGCGTAAAGAATCGAGTATATAACGAGCCCGAATTTCTTGATATAATACAATTTCCTCCTCGGATAAATTTTCTTGTTCCGTCATAATTTCTTCTACAATTTTGCTGATTAAATTTCTGGATTCTCTTGGAAGAGGTTTTTCATAAGGCAAATCTTGTAAAATGGCAGAAGCAAAATAAATAGATGTACTATTTTTTAGAGCAAATATTGATGTGATAGTTGTAATTTTAGCATTGTTTGAAGTTGCTTTATAAACTTTTTCTAAAAGTTCCGAGGCTTTTACAAATTCCTTCAAATAAAAGTGACATAACCCTTGATAATAAGCAACATCTAAATAATAGCTTTGTTTGGCAACACGTTGTAAGTAGCTAATAGCTTTTGTATAGTTATACATTTTGTAATACATTTTTCCCATGAGTAAAAATATCTCTGGATACTTTGCTGCAATATTATTAAAATTTTCTTGTCGCTCTATAAATTTTCCCAATTCTTTTTCACAATCATTGTATTGTTGAGAAAGATATGCTAAAGGGATTTTTAGTGAATTTAGTCGTTCTGAATATTCCAATTTATCTGGCTGATTGAGCAAAATATTCTGCAAGCTGGAAAAATAAAAACTTGCTCTTTCCACATCATCTTGGAAAATAAATATATATCCCAGATCATATCCGAGTGTATCTAATTGTTTTAATATTTCTTTTCCAATTTGAGGGTTTTCTGTTTCTAAATTTTGCCGATGTTCTTGAACTATATTCCAAACTACAAGCAATTTTTGATAACTTTGTTGCTGTGAATTGATGTCTCTTGATTTAATTAAGTCTTTGGCTTCTTTATAAGAGACTCTCATATTTTCAAATATTTTTTCTTTTTCCTGACGTACTTTGGAAGCTGGTAAGATGATTCCAAATGTTATTGCAAATATTGTTATAATGCCTAACACAATTGCCAATGGAATTCCAAACCGTTTCCCAGTCTTCCACATTTTTTGACGTCTCATAAAAATATTTGCTTGAACTTTATGACTTCGTCCCTTTAGATAATTTTCTAAATCATTCGCCATTTCTTTAGCAGTAGAATATCGATCTTCTTTATTTTTAGCCAACGATTTTAAGCAAATATTTTCTACTTCAAGTGGAATTTTGGGATCAATTTCTCTTAACGGAATAGGCTCTTCTTTAGCAATTTTATCAAGCATTTCTAAGAAGGTTGTAGCCGTAATAGGCAAACGATCGGTTGCCAATTGATATAAAATTGCCCCTAAACTATAAATATCCGTACGATGATCTAACTCTTTTCTTATTCCAGCAGCTTGTTCCGGAGACATATATTGTAGTGTCCCAACAATTTCTCCACTACGTGTCAATGATTTTTCTGTAGCTTTGTTTGCTTTTGCGATACCAAAATCCATCAAAACTGGCTCGCCATTACTACGCATCATAATATTTGAAGGCTTAATATCCCGATGGATAATCTTTTTTTTATGCGCATGATCGACAGCTAAAATAACTTTTAGCAAAATACGTAGTTTCTCATTTAATGTGCATTTTTCTTCGGCAATATATTCTAACAATTGTTTACCATCAATCAACTCCATTACAAGTTGGGGAGATTGCCCAACCATTTGGGCATGAAAAATTTTGATAATATTTGGGTGATCTAGGGTAGAAGATACCTCAACTTCTCTCATAAAACGGCGGAAAGCATTTTCATCTTTTAAAAACTCTGGATGCAGCAATTTAATTGCTACTGTTCGTTTTAATTGTGTGTCAAATGCTTTATAAACCGTTCCCATTCCCCCTGCACCCAGCTTTTGGAGTAACTTATACTGATTTTGCTCGTCCATAATTTTGCTCCTGTTATTTCCAAAACCTAAGTAAGTTGTCAAAATTATTTGGACTAAGAATTTATTATACATTCTTATCTCAGTACTAACTTTAGCTAAGTAAACTTGTCCATGCACGGATGTGCATGGTAGGAATTAACTCGCCGTTTATAGATGGCAAGCTTTAATGAAAAAAAATTTGCAGCGGCGGGTTCAATTCCTCACAGTTGCATCTCAAACATATAGTTGGCATATTTTTTAGTCCAAAAACTTTTGTCTATTCATTTAGAATGTTTTTTAGCTTGCTGCATTATTTTCTCATATAGTTATATATTTGTCAAGTTATTATACTAATAAGAAAATTTATCTTGAAAAATAAAATATTTCTATTTATAATCATCATCAATTATATATTATATCTCAAAAAAATCATCGTTTCAACAAAATAGGAGAGAATAGGTATGTTTGACACTAAACAATCTTTTTTTGATACACCACCAAGTAAGCAATCACGGCTTTTAACATTTCGTTGCCCCAATCGTCAGGAAAACGATCCAGATAATTCTCATCTTATTACAATTGCTTGGAAAGGGCAAAATGCTTCAAATGAAGATGTTACTATTTTAGTTGAAAATGCTAATTACCGTGGCAAACCTTTAATTCTGCTGCCAAGTGCTATCAAAAATCATACGGGAGAATGTTTTCCTGCTGGTACGCTCTATACTGCTTGCAGCTGCATGGCAAAAAAGGGTGCAAAAATCCGCTATCGTGTATATGATATTATTGATTTAGATGCTGCACCGCCGCCATCTACTGAAGATGCAATTTCTAAAGTTACGAAAAAAATCTCAAAGGATTTGGTTGCAACAACTCAAATGCTTGTACAATTGAACGATGATTTAGAAGGATTCATTCAAGAAGAAAAGCAAGCTAAACAAGAATTTGCAGAAAATATTATTAAACAGTTGCAAGAATCCCAAGAGAAAAATTTCCGTATGATATTAGAAGATGTCTTTAAGAGATATGAACGTAGAATCATAGAATTATTAAAAATAAGCAGAACCAGCAGTATTGAAATTCCTGAAATAGATGCCAAACGACAATCTTCAGAAGATGAAAAAAAATATTCTCCAACAGAATTAAACCAAGAAATTACTACAGATACACAAGAAACTAAAAAAATAGAATCAACTTCTTCTGAGTCAGCAGTAAAATCAAAAGAGACTTCACAACGGCTGTCAGTTCCATCTGTAAAGATACATCGGGTTCATCCAATAAAAATAGATGACGATGAAGAAGAACTTGGATTACCAGATACTCAAAAAACTATTCCTAAGAGCCTTAGCATCAGTGAGGCATTTGCTAAAAATAATGAAGAAGAGGAAGACGATCGCTCTGCTCAAAAATATAATCCTGGCTTAGGTGTTACACGTGTTATTGAAGCGGCTATGTATAAAAAGGCTTTTCAGGCAGTAGCTTCACAAGAATTAACTTCTTTAGATGACATAGAAAAAGGTGAAAAATCTTCTATTGCTCAAGAACTTTTAAATAATATTGATACAAAAACAAATAACGATTCTAAAGAAAAACAAACTGCAGAAGAAAAACAAACTACAGAAGAAAGCCAAACTACAGAAGAAAAACAAACTACAGAAGAA
>CAZPDM010000022.1:0-54553 GCA_964585305.1 uncultured Planctomycetota bacterium
CTTGCTAACAATAATTCTAATGCGGGCATAATATTATATGGCCACCACCACTTTGGGCTAATCGCAATTCCAATTCCTTGTATATTTGCCCAGGGAATATCTTTAGTTCCTTGGATATAGGAAACTTTATCCCATTGACAACGTTCTTTATGTAAAAATGGGTTAAAAATATCGCAATTATCAGGACGATGACAATAGCCTCCTGTATCAAAACGCAAGCAACTTCGACGATTCGGATAACGCCATTCATAATGAGAATATTCTCGAAAAGCAACAAAATTAACCCAATTTCCACATCCTAAATATTTAGTCTCTGGCTTAGTTTCTGGGCGACAATCTAATAAATCAGAGTGATAATCTATGTTAATAATTTTTGTATAGGATTTAGTATGAATAGATTGCAAGAGTTCTTGATGATCTTCTACTAAATGAACAGGCAAATTTAATGACAAGATTTCTTCAATAAAATCTCGAGAAGAATTCCAGTAGGATTCATATCTGAGAATCCAATAATCTAAATCTAAAGAAAGATATATCTTTTCCTGTGTAGAAGAAAGTGAGTTAATGAAAAAAGTATTTTTATATGAAAATCGTTTATTTATTTTAGACATCATGATTTCTAATTTTAGGATGGTTGATTGGAACGTTCAATACCACTGATACTATATTGAATATTACGAATAGAAGGAGCTATATGTTCTAGCTTTATTTTGATTAAAATAGCATTATCAAGATAATGGGAAATATATTTAGAAACTTTATTAGCCCATTCTATCAAAATAATATTAGGAGAAATAAACATTCTATCCGCACCTAAATCGTCAAGTTCTTCCGGTTGATACATTCGATATGCATCTATATGAAAAATATAAATATGCGGAACATAATGTTTGAGAATATATTCATTGCATAAAGTAAAAGTAGGAGAAACGACATTTTCTTCTAAGCCAATATGCTTAGTAAAAAATTTGGAAAAATATGTCTTTCCTGCTCCTAAATCCCCATACAATTCTACTACAATTAGCTTTTTACCAATTCCTTCTTTAATTTCTGCCAAAATTTTTTTTGCAAACTGTTCAGTTTCTTCTTCTGAGTTTGAAACAAAATCTCGACAATCTTTAAATAAAAAATCTCCTTCACGTAGGATATGAATACCTTCTAATGTTGTATCGATTACTGTGCTTGTTTTGCGTTTAGGCAAAGTCCCAGCATCAATGATAAGATCAAGTAATTCATGTTGTCTATCTGAAATATTTTCTAAAATATCATCAACAGAATAGGGCGTCTTTTTATAAGAAACATTGGCTGATGTTGCTGTAATTGGCTTTCCAAAAGTGCGAATAATATCTGTAATTAAAGGATAATCTGGCCATCTAAATCCTACTGTGCCTGTTGAAGATTGTACACCAGGAGCAACTTTATTTAATCCTTTAACAACTACTGTAATTGGGCCAGGTAAATAATTATCAAAAATATTATGAGCTGTTTGGTTAAAATAACCATAGCATTCTGCCATTTCCTTATCAGATACAGCAATAGAAAGAGGTTTATCCGCACGTTTAGTTTTATAATGCAATACATTATCTACTGCTTGAGGGTTTGTGCTATCCACTCCTACACCATAACAAGTCTCAGTAGGATATACAACCAAACCGCCTTTTTTTAAAACTTCTACAGTTTTTTGAATAATTTCATTACGATTAGTAGAATTGATTTTAATGATTTCCATAATACGATTCAATAGTTTCCATATTAAAGTTAAAAAAATAGACATACATTGGACATGTTTAAGTAAAAAAATAACTTTTGCATAAAAATTATATTTTTTTTTGCTTTTTTTGTTGGATTATTTTAGTAATCAGGCCATATTTAGGACTAAATAAAAACATTGCTGCGAAAAACAAGCCTGCTATTACTGAAATGGCTCCTGCAATAGAAATATCTCCATCAAATAACATTGTTGTTCCATACCCTGAAACAGCACTAAGTATACCAAAGAATATAGCTAAAACAAGCATAATTGCCAAACTATCTGTACAAAGATATGCCGTTGCAGCAGGAGCAATAAACATTGCTACAACTAAGATTGCTCCAACAGATTCAAAAGCCGCAACCGTAGTAATTGTTACCATTGTCATTAAAAGATAGTTCATTACTTTTGATGAGAACCCCATTGAATTAGCTAAATTTGGATCAAATGTTGTAAGTTTAAATTCCTTATAAAATATCAAGACGATGCAAAGATTTATAAGAAAAATTCCAAGCAATATCCAAAAAGAAATTGGTCCCATATTAAGAGAAAAATTTGAATTTGAACTATCTTCAATAATCCATGTATCAAATGGTGCTGTTGCAATTTCTCCATATAAAATGCAATCCGGATCAAGATCAATATTTCCAACTTGCGTTACAAGGACTACTCCTATCGCAAATAATGTAGTAAATACAATTCCCATAGAACTATCTTCTTGTAAAGTACGAGAAGAATGGAGCAAATCACTCAAAACAGGAGTGAGAATTCCTACTATTGCAGCACCTGCAATTACCCAAATAGAATTTAGTTTGCCTGTCAAAATTACGGCCAAAACAATACCAGG
Organism: uncultured Planctomycetota bacterium; assembly: GCA_964585305.1. Classification (GTDB taxonomy): domain Bacteria; phylum Planctomycetota; class Uabimicrobiia; order Uabimicrobiales; family JABWCH01; genus CAZPDM01. Next base: position 2,598 of record CAZPDM010000022.1, read on the forward strand.
TAAAACAGCATGACTGATAGCATCTGCCATAAGAGCTTGACGTTTAAGAACCAAAAAACATCCTAAAAGTGCACACGAACAACAAACTAAACTGGCAATAATCATAATCCAAATTTCATAACTTGCCAAAGAAAAAAATATAGGCATCATAAATTAGTGTTCCTCCAGATGAATTCCTTCTATCGGAATAGTTTGTGAGTCAACGGTAGTACAAGTTGTTAACGCTTCACTAATTTCTTTAGTTAATTCGGGAGAAAGAACATGTTCAATTTGTTCCGCATCACGATGCAAATGGTCTTGAGCAATATTCATCTGGGTATAAAGATATGCTTCCCAAAGACGATGGCGACGTAAAATTTCACAAGCTTTTATAATCCCCTTTTCCGTAAGTTGAATCTTTCCTTCCGAAACTATTGCGAATTTTTTCATCTGTAACTTACGTAAAATTCCAAAACCAATTCTTTGAGATCGCCAAAATTCTTTAATATCAATCCAATACGGCCCTTGAAAAGGATCTCTCATCGCAGAGCAACTATTTTTATATAAAATTTTTACACAATTTTCTATTCCAATACGTTGGCTTTCTTGGTAATGCCTCCATAATCTTGTTAATACTCCTCGATTTGGAGCAACAAGAACACTGATAATTAGAATAGAAGATGCTGATAGTACCATAATAGGGCCAGTGGAAATTTTAGGAAATATACTAGAAAAAACCGCGCCTAAAATCCCACTAATTCCACCAAATAATCCTGCTAAAACAAGCATAATACTTAGCCGATTGGTCCACTGTCGTGCAGCGGCTGCTGGTAAAATTAACATGGCTACCATTAAAATTACTCCCACAGCTTGTAAACCAATCATGACAGCAATTACCATAAGAGCAGTAAGGCCATAATTTAACCATTTTGTTGGCAAACCCAAACTTGTAGCAAATTGTGGATCAAAAGATAAAATCTTAAATTCTTTATAAAATAAACTTACCACACAAATAACAATCAGACATAATCCTGCAATAATCAAAACATCTTCTTTTAATAAAGATGCTGCCTTGCCAAAAATAAAATGGTCAAGCCCGGATTGGCCTGACATACCACGTTTTTGAATAACAGTAAGCAAAACAATTCCCAATCCAAAAAAACATGATAGAACAAGCCCAATTGCTGAGTCTTCTTTCACACGACGTTTGCCATTTAAAAAAACTATTGTTCCTGCTGCTAATAAGCCAGTCATAATAGCTCCTAATAAAAGAGCAATTGTGCTTTTTTGGCCAGTAAATAAAAAAGCTATGCACACACCTGGCAAAGCTGCATGAGCCATGGCATCACCTAAAAGGCTTTGTTTTCGTAATACGGCAAAAGTTCCAATAATTCCACTGGCAATTCCTAATAACATTGTCCCTAAAAGCACAATACGGCGAGTTGTTCCAGCATCACTAAAATATCGAGTAAGCTCATTCCAAAAAATGTCCATGATTTATCCCTTTGCTAAGGCTTCTGCTGCTTTACTAAGAATAGCCAAACGTCCACCATAAGTTTTTCGCAAATTATCTTCTATAAATACTTGTGATACAGGCCCAGCAGCAACCAGTCGCATGTTAATAAGCACAATCCAATCAAAATATTCATTCACTGTTTGCAAATCATGATGAACAACTAATATTGTTTTTTTCTGCTTTCTTAGTTCAAATAATAATTCTACAATAGCTTTTTCTGTAACTGCATCCACACCTACAAAAGGTTCATCCATCATGTAAATTTGAGCTTCTTGTGCTAATGCTCTGGCCAAGAAAATGCGTTGTTGTTGTCCGCCAGATAACTGGCTAATTTGGCGGTGAGCAAAATCAGCCATACCAACTTGTTGAAGATAATGTAAGCTAATTTCACGATCTTCTTTTTTTAGACGTTTAAACCATCCTAACTTTCCATAACGCCCCATCATTACAACATCCAAAGCTGTTGTAGGAAAATCCCAATCAACAGATTCACGTTGAGGAACATACCCAACCAATTTACGCACCTTTTGATAAGGTTGTTCGTAAATTTTTACCCAACCACTTATGGGCGTGATAAGATCAATCATTGTTTTAATTAACGTAGATTTCCCTGCCCCATTCGGTCCCATAATGGCAATTAACTTGCCTTCCGGAAGTTGGAAATCTATGTCCCATAATATGGGTTTGGTATGATATGTTACAGATAAATCATGCACTTCAATAGGAACTTTATTTTTTTCTTGAAAGTTATTTCCATCATTCATCATAATAAAATATTCACGGAGAAAACCCCAGCCTTTAGATTGGGGAGGGAACCGTGTCCTTTCTTAAATAGTCGTAGCCATCGCTTCTGGCTAATAATTTGCAATATTTGTAGCTAATACCTTACGCTTTTCTTATATATGTTCCTATTTTTTTCCAGTAATTGTGTAATTGAAGAAATTGGCCACAGTTATATTATCAGAATAATATAAATTTTCAAGCAATTATTCTTTAATTATTGATTAAAAGAAGATATCTTTCAAATTATTTGGGGAAGATTTTACTCAATTTTTTCTTGTTTATCAGAATTTTTTCGCTATAATTTATTAGATATTTACATCTATCTTTCCTTATTAAGAGAAGGAAGATTTTTATGATAAAAATTATTTTTTTGCCTTTTTTGTTTATTTTATTTAATTGGAGTTGGGCGGCAACTGTTTTAGATCCTGCATTAGTTGGGTTTTGGAAGTTTGAAGAAACTTCTGGCGTAGCAGCTGATTATAGTTTACTTGATCGAGATGGTACAATTGCTGGTAGTGTTACAAGAAACCAAACTGGTATAGTTGGCCAAAGCTATTATTTTGGTGGTGGATCAATGAACATTTCAACAGTTGGCAGCCCAACAAATGAATTTAGTTTTGGCGGATGGATCAAAACTCAAGTAACTCATGAAGTTGACCCGGAAAGCACCGGAGGAACTTTAGGTGTAACAGGACAGCGTTATGCTTTTTGGCCTACTCATGGAGGAGATGGAAATAATGCTGGTGTTGGCCTTTCTATAGGCACTAATGGTATTTCAGTATATGAACATGCTTCGAGTTATATGCCCGCTGTTGCAGTTTATAATGCTAATATTGGTGCAGATTGGAATCATATTTTTGTTACTTATAAAGATGGAGTTGCTTCAATTTATTTAAATGGCGTTTTAGTTAAAACCGGAGTTCAATCTGCTAAAACGGGAACAATCTATGCCCCAACATTAATGGGAAGCAGTGTTTATGGCAATTTTATAGGTTGGATGGATGAAATTAGTATATGGAATAAATCTCTTTCCTCTGCAGAAATAGTAGATTTGTATACAACAGGTATCATGGTAATTCCCGAACCAAATAGCCTTATCTTTTTACTAGTAATCTTTATTTGGGGAGGATTTTATCGCTCAAAAAAATCTTAAAATCTCTAAAATCAAGTTTTAATCTAAAAAAGATAGTAGTTTAAGTGCTATAACTACTATCTTTTTTTATTTTTAATAAAAATTTTTTAAAGTTTATGAATATTACTTAAAAATTGCTTCGTCAAAAATTCTATCGGCAACACGCTTTTTTTTCTTGTAAAATTAAGATATTTTTATATGATATAAAACGTTATAAACGTATTTGTAAAAAAATATTCTTCTAAAATTAAATAATTTGTATAATTTTTAGGAAGAATATTTTTCAATTTAAATTTTTTAAGTATATTAAAAAGGGAAAAATAATGAAAATTATTTCACAAGAATGGAAAGAATTTAAACAAGCTAAAATCCTTATCCTGTTTATTTTTTTTGTTACCTTACTTCCTCTTTTTGGGCAAGAAAATAAGGGAGGCATTTTATACGAGGCAGTTCCTGTAAGTGACTCAGGAACCTCAAATTCTATCTCATATAGCAATACTAGCCGCAAAGTAGCAGTCTCATCTACAGGAATTATTTACGTTGTTTATCATGGAACAAATGGAATACGTGTTGCGCGCAGCCTAAATCGAGGTAAAAGTTTTGATCCTAGTGTTCAAATTTTAGCTAATAATTACGAAGCTGAGATTGCTGTAGATTCCAAGGGCGTAGTTCATATCGTTTGGAACAATGGAGGAAGTATCGTATATACTCAAAGTACTAATCAAGGCTTAACTTTTACAGAACCTCGAAATATTGGAACAGCTTTAGGGACAGCACACATATCTACTTATGTCCCATATATTTATGTCATACAACAAAACGGAGCAACTTTATTTGTCAATAATACCAATGGCATTGGAGATTTTACTCCTATAACAACAGGGTTAGGCGATCAAATGTTTTCCGATGTTCATGTTGATTTAACTAATGGAGATGTGATTGTTATGGCAGATAATCCAACAGTAAAATTCGCCATAAGCAAAGACCATGGACAAACATTTGCTGCTCCCGTTTTTCCTGGAGTAGATATTTTCTTTAGTGCTTATACTATTTCTATCAGCGATCAGGGGAGATTCATCCTCGCCGCAGGAGGAAAATTAAGATATCTAGAAAAATCGGAGTCGGATTTAGCAACACAGGCTGTTCGCATAAATTTGTCAAATGGTTCCTCTCAAGCACTTACCTTTGGTGATAACCTAAGTGCACAAGGGCGTATGCTATCAGCAAGCGCAAGTGGAGAGCCGTTATGTATAGATTGTTATATCAACAATGGAGTAAAATTTGCGATAAGCAATGATGTAGGGAATACTTTTGGTTCTGCCTTTTCTATTTCTACTACTTCAAATAATCCCAGTGCGGCTGTCAATCCAAGCACAAGAGATTTGGATATAGTTTATGAAAATTCAGGAATTGTTTATATGAATGTTTATGAAGGAATCATACCTTCTTCTGGCAGCATGGATGTACAAGGAAATGGAATAAGCATTCCTCATGGTAATACTACAACAAAGAGTGAAGATAATACAGATTTTGGATATGCATTGAATCCTCTAGCAAAAAGTTTTACAATTCTTAACACAGGAGCATCAAATCTTACAATAGGCACTATTACATTTTCAGATCCCCAAAACCAATGGTTCAGCGTAGATATACCTCCTAATAATCTTATTCCTGCTTATGGAAGTAGTTCTTTCAGTATTACATACACTCCTGCCACAGAAAAACCTTTCCCGACTGTCGTAAATATTCCTAACAATACTTCTAATAATCCTTATACTTTTACCATCTACGCTAGTGTTAAAAAATCTTCTTCAAAATATGGTTGTGGTGCCACTGGTTTTGAAGTTGTGATATTATTGGCGTTATTGGCAATAGGCAAATATTTAGCACGATCCAAGCAACGACACTAATTTAAGAAAAGAAAAAAGTAAATGAAATTACGCATGGATAAAGGGGAATCGTCAAAATAGATATGCGTAAAATTTTATCGTGTAAAAAAGTTTAATGTTTCTAAAATCAAGTTTTAAATCTCTAAAAAAGATGATAGGGGAACTACTATCTTTTTTTAGATTTAAAACTTGATTTTTTTATAACTTATTTATATATATATGGTAAAGAATTTTTATTTTAGTATGAAAACTTAATTATATATTGGTTAATAGCTTACTTATCAAAAATTTTACTAGTAATGAGTTTTTTCTTGCAAACTTAAGGCAATTTTATATAATTTATGAATGTGAAAAATAAGTATTTTTTTGAAAAATAATAGGTTGTAGAAAAATTGTTTGTGTTAAAGAGAAATTTCTCTTAACATTTTCAGATCAAACATATTTTTCTCTCCAATTTTTTTATAAGAGCAGAATTATGTCATCCCACAATCTTGCAAACGCCGAGCGAAAATGGGTGCCGCCCCAACGCTTTGGTAATTATATTTTAGAGCGGGAAATAGACGGTGGTGGCATGGGGATTGTTTATAAAGGCTCAACTGTTGAGCAGCGTCGGACAGTGGCGATCAAATTTTTGCTCGAAAGCTCTCAATATAAAAGATTCCAACGCGAAATTGACACAGGAAAACGTATCCACCATCCCAATTTTGTTCGATATTATGACACAGGAGAAATTGATGGGCATTTTTATATTGTCATGGATTTTATTGATGGTGCTCCATTAAAAAAATATATGGAACAAGTCAATTTAACTCCAGATAAACGCTTAGAACTGTTTTATAAAATCGTTGCAGCTATTGCTTATGCCCATCAATGTGGAATTATTCATCGCGATCTTAAACCAGCAAATATTATGATCACTCGACAAGGTGAGCCAATTATCTTGGATTTTGGATTAGCTAAATATTTGCAAGTACCAGATGAAGATGCTACAGCTTTAACTATGGAAGGGCAAATTATTGGTACCCCTGGTTATATGTCTCCCGAACAAGCTCGTGGAGAAATTGAGAATCAAGATGAAAGAACAGATATTTTTGCTTTAGGAATTATTTTATTTGAAATGTTGACGGCTCGTAATCCCTTTGAAGGAGCAAACTTTTTAGAAGTTTGTTATAATATTGCTCACCGAGCACCAGCTAATATTGAACAGATATTACCAGGTATTCCGCCACAATTATCTTTTATTTGTAATAAAGCTTTAGCGCGAGAAAAAGAAGATCGCTATCAAACAGCTCAAGAATTTGCAGATGATATAAAAGCCTATCTTATTTGGAGACAAAAGGCTCGTGATTATCCTACAATGAATACGAAGGAACTTCGAGCAGAAGATATTACTCCAGCTCCACCCCCACCTAATATAGCAACATCTGCAAATAATAATAATCAACCCACAGCAATTGCAAATCCTAAAGAACGTTGGACTCCGCCAGTAGAAGTTTATAAAAGGCCTGCAGAAGAGTCTGCTAAAAAAACTTGTGCAAAATGTAATGCCATTAACTTTGCTAATCAGGATATTTGCCAAAATTGTAAAGCTCCTTTGCGTAGTCTCAATGTTGTTGTTCCTAAAGGACAAATCCCGATTCAAGGAGCAAACGAAATTGCTAATGTAAAGCCTCAAATTGTGTTAAGAAAACCTTTACCACCAGCAATAAAACCGACTTCCAATCGTATTATTCCTACTCCCCCCCCAGGACAAATTTCTTTTGATTCTGAGCCAGTTTCTTATCGTTGGGTATTTTATATTTTTTGGATTTTATTGGGAATGATCATGATGCCAGTTTCTATGATGCCTGTTATGCAAGATTCCCCAATATTTGGACACATCTTCGATATTATAGCTGGAGCATTAGCAAGTTATCTACTTTTATATTGTTCAAAAGGTTTGATGGGAGGAATTATTTTTACAATTGCAGCGATCTTAAGCTGGTGCGGGAAATACATAACTTCTTCTATTCCTACTAACTTTATTGCAAATAATGTTATGCTTAGTATTATTGCACTTACTCTTGCTTTTTTATTAGGTGTAAATTTAGGTTTGATTTCTAAAAAAATTTCTTATTGGCAAAATAAAGACATTTAAAGCTAAAATTTTTCGTGGAAAGCTATTGCGATGTACGAAAATCTCAAACAAAAAATTGAAAATAGACAGTCCATTATTGGTATTATTGGACTTGGATATGTTGGTCTTCCTCTTGGATTGAGTTTTTGTGAAGAAAACTATCGTGTTATTGGGTTTGATATAGATAGTGAAAAAGTCCAAAAATTGATGAATGGAGAAAGTTATATCAAACATATTTCTTCAAATTGGATTGAAAAATATGTAAAAAGTGACTTATTTCAAGCAACAGACAAGGCAATGAAATTAGCAGAAGCTGATATTATCATTGTGTGTGTTCCTACTCCATTGGGATTACATCACGAGCCAGATGTCAGCTATATCATTGAATCTTCTAATACTATTAAAAAGATATTAAAAAAAGGACAACTTGTAATTCTAGAATCTACAAGTTATCCTGGAACAACTGAAGAAGTTATGAAGCCAATTTTAGAATCGACTGGCTTAAAAACTCCTCAAGATTTCTTCTTATCTTTTTCTCCGGAAAGAGAAGATCCTGGTAACAAAGAATATACTACCCGCAAAATACCTAAAGTTGTAGGGGCTGATGATCCTCAAAGTAGAGACTTAGCGGATCGTATTTATTCTAAAATTGTAAAAACTGTAGTGGTTTCTAATAATAAAACTGCTGAAGCAGTTAAAATTACGGAAAATATCTTCCGTTGTATAAATATTGCTTTAGTGAATGAACTTAAAATGATTTATTCCGAAATGGGAATAGATATTTGGGAAGTCATTGAAGCTGCAAAAACTAAACCATTTGGCTTTATGCCATTTTATCCCGGGCCGGGTTTGGGCGGACATTGTATTCCGATTGATCCATTCTATTTAACTTGGAAAGCTAAAGAATTTGGTTATCCAACTCGATTTATAGAATTGGCCGGTGAAATCAATACAAATATGCCTAGATATGTCGTAGAACGACTGCTTGAAGAATTCAATCTTCGTAAAAAAAATCTCAACGGCTCAAAAGTTTTAATGATTGGTGTTGCATATAAACGAGATGTTGACGATTTCCGTGAAAGCCCTGCATTTCCAGTATATCAACATTTAATTGAAGCAAATGCACAAGTAGATTACTATGACCCATTCATCCCAGAAGTACCAAAAGCACATGAAACTGGCGATATGATTGGGAAGAAATCTGTCATTTTGGACGGAAAGAAAATACAAGAATACGATGTTGTTCTTATTATTACCGATCATTCAGATATTGACTATCAAATGTTGGTAGAAAACGCTAATTTAGTTATGGATACTCGCAATGCTACAAAGAAAGTAACTGGGCCTTGCCGTAGTAAAATTTTATTTGCATAGCTCAATAATTGTCCATAGCAAAAAAGAGAGTGCGATTTCGCATTCTCTTTTTAAATTTGTTACATTTTCTAAAATTTGTTCTTAGGAATACAGCGGCTGGTTTGTGTTAATTTCATGACATCATATATATGTTGAATCAGTTCTTGCATACTATGAAAGCGATCTTCTTTATTTTTTGCTAACATGCGTTCAATAATTAGGCGTATTTCATTTGGAATACATTGGCCTACTTTTTTAGGCCAAGTTAATGGCTCTTGAATATGAGCCAACATAGTTTGCCTAGTGTTGCATCGAGAATATGGGACAGTTCCAGTAATGATATGAAAAAAAGTTACTCCTAAACTATAAATATCTGTCCTAATATCAAGAGCAAATCCTTGACATTGTTCAGGAGACATATAATAAGGACTGCCAATAACTTCATAAGTTGTTGATTCTTGTTTGCTAAGTTCTTTTGCAGTTCCAAAATCTATAATTTTTGCTAAATTTTCCTGTCGACTGTATAATATATTAGAAGGTTTTAGATCTCGATGAATCAAGTTGCATTCATGGCTGACTATCATACCACTGGCCACTTGTATAAGAATAGAAATAGCTTCAGAAAGAGCAATCAATCCTTGTTTTTGGACAATTTTATAAAGGCTTTCACCTTCAAAATATTCCATAACTAAAAAAGGCATTTGATCTTCAACGCCCATATCATGTATATTTATAATATTAGGGTGCTTTAATCGATAAAGAATAGCAGATTCGCTTGGTGGCGTGATATTTTTACTTTCTGAACGCAATGTTAAAACCTTTACTGCTACAAGACATTTGCCTTTAGTTGCTCTATATACTGCACCGCTACTTCCTGATTCAATGAATTTTTCTAAATAGCATCCTGCAAAATTCCTACCTTCTAAATTTTTGTGCATGTTTTCTTGAATAACTTGTTGTATATTTTGCAACAGTTGCTCTGGAAGAACAGGTTTAAGCAAAAACTTTTTCACTTGTCCAGATAATTTTATTTCTGGATCATCTTCCATACCAATTTTGCCTGTACTAATAATAATTGGTAAATTTTTAGAAATCTTTTTTATATGAAACAATAAAGAACGTCCATGTATACAAGGAATAGACATATCTAAAATAGCTACATCAAACTTTTGAGTATGCAAAAGATTGAGTGCTTTCTGGCCATCAAAGGCCAAATATACAGTATATCCATAATGACTTAATAACTCGAAATAGAAATCTGATATGATAGTATCATCCTCGATGACTAAAATAGTCTTCATAAATATATTTCCAGCAACTTAGGTAATATCAATATTTTTTGATTTTTTTTTGTAATGGGAGGCTCGGTTTTATTAGAAAACCGTTATTTCTTATGGAACTTAAAGGTGTAGATATAGAAAAAATTAAACATCTTACAGGGATCGAAAGATTGAATGCTATTGAAGAGTACAAAGAAGAGCGCGCAAATTTATTTAATGAATATATGAAACTTCAAGATATTTTAGAAGAATATAATGAAAAATCATATCAAGTTTGCTGCAAAATTGAAAGATTAAATATTATTTTAACAGAAATGGGTGTAAGACTACAATAATTTATATTCCTGCTAATATTTTTAGAAAACTAAGATTTTTCTTGACGCATTGGTTTAAAAAGTGCTATGATACCTTTTATTTTATGAATAAAAACTATTTTTTTCTTAATCTAAGCTTGTGCAAAGGCTGAAAAAATATTTTTCTTAATATTTTAACTTTAAAAATAAGCACTGGCTCTATTTTATAGATAGTATTATGAATAGCGAAGAACAAAAAGCATTTTTAAAATTTTTAGTAGAAACTAAAAAAGTTTTACCAAACTCTGCCATTCAAACTTGTTTAAGTGTTCAGCAAGCTTTGAAGGGGCTTGGTATTGAGAAAACCATTGACAAAGTTATCGTTGAAAAAGGTTTTCTGGATGCCAAACAAACTACAAATCTTTTGCGAGAATTTAAAGGCGGAGATGAGGAGCTTATCCCAGGCTATCGCATTACCAAAAAGCTAGGCGAAGGAGCTATGGGGGAGGTTTATAGTGCGATTGATCTTCATAATGATAATCGTACAGTTGCCATAAAAATTTTATTCCCACATCTAGGAAAACGTAAAGCCACAGCCCAAAGATTTCTACAAGAAGCACGATTGTGCATTGTAAAATTAGATCATCCAAATATTGTCAAGGGATATGATGTTGGATATGAGGCTACCCATGACTTCTTTTTTTATGTTATGGAATTTGTAGATGGAAGTAATTTACGTTCAATATTAAAAGAGCATGGAGTATTGTCAGAGCCATTAGCAATCAAGATTATGACCCAAATAGGATCAGCTTTACAACAAGCAGCTAGTCATAATTTAGTCCATCGGGACATAAAACCTGATAATATCATGCTTACTAAAAATGGGGATGCAAAACTTTGTGATTTGGGATTAGCTCGAGATTGGACAAAAGATGATTTAGGATTAACTAAAACTGGCGCAGTTATGGGGACCCCATTTTATATTTCCCCAGAAGCAGCAGAAGGAAAAAAATTAGATGCTCGAAGCGATATTTATTCTCTAGGAGCAACAATATATCATATAGTTGTTGGAGCAGTACCCTTTGATGGGCCAAATACAGCAGTTGTTTTAAATCGTCATAGAAATGATCCTTTAATTCCTCCTAAAGAATTAAGAAATCAACTTACTGCTGGCTTTTCAGCAATTATTGAAATGATGCTTGCAAAATCTCCTAGTGATCGTTATCAAACACCAGATCATTTATTAGATGATTTAAGAAGATTGCAAAATGGTTATGCCCCGCATGCTTTAATTAAAATTAAAGATAGTTATGGAGCTACAGAAGTTGTAAGAAAACCCAAAACCCAAATCATGGCAGAAGTTTCTACTTCAGATCCTTCTTTATCTCCTATAGAACAATCAGAATCAGCAGCTTCTTCTCCCGAACCCACACCAATCCCAACAAATGCTATCCATTCCTATCCTAAAAGTTCTCATACAACAACTCCTATTGCAAGTACGAATGTTCCACCTTCATTAGAACCACCACCATTTCAAGATTCTGTAGAAATATCTAAATTTGTAGAAAATACAACAAGTAAAATTAAACGTCGCCAAGATATGGTAGAAGAGTATTTGATAGAAGATCCCTCTCCTAATTTTGATAGTGTAATCTTAGTAGATCATAGAAAACGCCACAAACAACAAAATATGTTTCCTGCTTTTTTAAATTCCAGTGAACAAAATGTTTCTAAAACAGGTTCGAATGACAAATCAAGATTATTGTTTTTTGGAGCTTTAATTGGCGGAGTAGGGTTAATTGTTATTATTTTTATTATTTTTATTATTATGAAAATGCTAAAATGATCGATACGGCCCGCTTTTTTGCGGGTCATTTTATTCTCAAAAGAATTTATATTTTATCAAATAGGAGATTTATATTTTATGCCAAATAGGATTCGAGAAATTCTCCAATCTTTTGAAAAATGCAATATCTTAGTTGTTGGGGATTTAATATTAGATCATTATGCTTTTGGAACAGTTCATCGTATTTCCCCAGAAGCACCAATTCAAGTTTTTGATTTCGATAAAGAAGAATTCCGACTTGGTGGAGCAGCAAATGTAGCTCATAATTTAGTTAAACTAAATGCTAAAAGTAGCCTTATTGGTGTTGTAGGAAAAGATAGCCAAGGAGAAACTCTTCGAAGTTTAGCTCAAGAAGCAGGTATACAATCGTTCGGTATTTTGTCAGAACTAGAAAGACCTACAACTACCAAAACGAGGTTAATTTGCCAAGGACACCATCTTTTACGAACCGATCGCGAAAAACGGCATTTCATAAAGGCAGAATCGCAGGAACAATTTTTTAAAATTATCCAGGATCATTTTTCTGAATATAACTCTATTATTATTTCCGATTATGCTAAAGGATTACTGACTGAAGAATTCTGTAAAAAAATTATTTCAATGGCTAATAGCCATGGAATTAAAATAATGATAGGGCCAAAAGGCAAAGATTGGAATAAATATAAAGGAGCATATATTCTTTCTGCGAATCGTTCTGAGGTAGAAATAGTTAGTGGAATTAGTCTTAAAACACGCCAAGATATAGAAAAAGCAGGACGAAAATTACTAGAAGAACTCAATTTACAAGCCATACTGATTACACTTGGAGCTGAAGGAATGTATTTAAATACTAGAAATGATGGGGACTTTTATTTGCAAGCTGAAGCTCAAGAAGTATTTGATGTAGTTGGTGCTGGAGATACAGTTTTATCTGTTTTAAGTTTGGTTTTAACAGCAGGATATTCTTGGAAAAATGCTCTCACAATGGCAAATACTGCGGCGGGAATAGTAGTTGGAAAAGTTGGGGTTGCTGTTGTTTATCCAGAAGAATTGATTGCTAAGTTTGTCCCAAATGCTAGAAGCTATCTTGATAAAATCAAACCACTTGAAGAATTACTGCCTATTTTTTCCTGGCAACATAGTCATGGAAAAGTAATTTCGTTTGTTTATGGTAATTTTTTCAGTTTAACAAGCGAAGTTGTCCAGTTTATGGAAAACTGTAAAAATCGTTGCGATCTCTTGGTTGTAGGACTATTCGATAACCTTCCTAGCTGTGATATTCAAAATAAAAATTTTCTAGCAATTGCAGAGCGTACTAAAATTTTAGCTGGGTTGTCCTCTATAGACTGGATTTTGTCAATAGAATCCAATCAACTTCCAGATATAATCCAAAAAATTCAGCCAGACAATACTATCCAGGCATAATAAGTTGAGATTGAGTAAAAAAAATGCCATAGTTTTTTAACTTTTCCTAACATAGGACTTTCTATGACATTACAAAATGCTTTTTTTAGAGAAAAAAAAACAGAAAATTATATTGAAAAAAGTATTTCTTTATATTTTATAAATTTTTTTCTTATAAGCTTATTAGCTTTTTTTACTGCTTGTACAACGATTGAGCCGATTGAACAACAAATAGATTCTAATTCCTCCATTGCTCTTTCTGAAGTTGGTCAGAAACTTATGTTACGTGTTTTATGGGATTCTCAACAACGTCGCGCAATTTTAGATCATGGGGAACATCGTATTGAAATTGAACCTGGTAGTCAAGTTGTCCAAATAGATGGAGAAAAAATTTTAATTTCTTCTCCAGCATATTTAAAAAACAAAGAAGTCTATGTTCCATTAGACTTTTATAATTTTTTAAAAAATACATTAGAGAAAAAACTACAAGCAGATGATATACCAATAAATAATAATGGAAATGCGAATATTATTGATGAGCCTGCTATTGAAAATTTGCTTTCCTCAGAAAATCAAGAAATTTTAAATAATTCCAATTCTATAGCAAAATCTCCAGCCTCGCCCATTTTACCAACTTTGCCAAGAAAAGAGACAACAGCAAATAATAATGTATCCATAAGTAAGAATACTAATCTTGTTGATATGTCTAATTTTCACATAGCATTGGATGCTGGGCATGGGGGATATGATCCTGGAGCAATTGGTTGCGACCATATAAGCTATGAAAAAAACTTTACTCTTGATATTGTTTTAAGACTTTCGGATTTGCTTTCTAAACATAATACAACGTTATTACTTACTCGTAATCAAGATATTTTTATATCTAAAGAAGCTCGTGTTAAATTTATCGAAAAAAATCAGGCAGATGTTTTAATTTCTATTCATTTAAATAGTGCAGCAGCTTCCCAAGCCTCTGGATATGAATTTTGGATTAGCCCGAATAGGGGAAATTATAATAAAAATTTGCAATTTTCTCGTGTCTTACAGCAAGTTTTTAAAGAAAAGATCAAATTAGTAAATCGTGAAATAAGAAAAAATAATTTCTACGTTCTCACTCATACTGAAGTACCTGCCGTATTAGTAGAAGTTTGCTTTATGTCTAACAAAGATGATTTGGCCTGGATTAGTAAACCGGAATCACGTCAGGAGGTTGCACAAGCTTTATACGAAGGTATATTAAGATATTATTTAGTAGTTTTTGCCCCGAAGCAAAAACCTGCAAATAAGAATATAGCTAAGAAAAACTAAGTACTCTGTCAACTAAGTTTTTTGACATCCAACTATGAGAAATTGAACCCGCCACTGCAATATACTAGGATAAGAAAAAAATATGTAAAAAAATTAACTTGACAGACCACTAAATAGGAAAAAGTTAAAGTTTTATATAAAGGTATATCTTATGAAAATCACTCCATTAGCCGCAGACTCCATGGGAACACGTAGTTCATCTGTTTTAGTTGAAACAAATGATTGTCGTATTTGCATAGATCCTGCCGTTTCTTTAGCACCTAAAAGATTTAACCTTGCTCCTCATCCTATAGAATTTACAGAAATGGATAAACAATGGGATAATATCCAAAAGGCTGCAAAATCTTCTGATGTAATTGCTGTTACTCATTATCATTACGATCATCATAATCCCAATATGCCAGAGCTTTATCAAGGAAAAACTGTTTTATTAAAACACCCTACTCAAAATATCAACAAAAGCCAAAAAGGACGTGCTGAGGAATTTTTGGCTAAAATACAGCACTTACCTAAAAAAGTAGAATATGCAGATGGAAATTCCTACCAATTTGGAAAAACTCAAATTTGTTGTTCTCCTGCAGTCCCTCATGGTGCAGATTCCAAATTAGGTTGCGTTTTTGAAATTTTCATTCAGGAAGGAAATGAAACTTTTCTGTTTACTTCAGATGTTGAAGGCCCAAATACAGTAGAACAATTAAGTTTTATTCTTGAAAAATCCCCAAATATTGTTTATCTTGATGGCCCAATGACCTATATGCTAGGTTTTCGCTATACCAGAGAACAGTTAGAAAAAGCAATTTCTAACATGCAGAAAATTCTTTCTCTTCCTAGTTTAAAGACATTGATTGTAGATCATCATCTTCTTCGTGATGCAAAGTGGGATCAACATATTGCTCCTGTTTTTCAATCTGGGAAAAAAATTGTTACAGCCGCTCAGTATTTAGGGCAACCAAATTCTTTATTAGAATCTCAACGAAAACAACTATACCAAGAACATCCTGTTGATGAAAATATACCTTCTCGTGAAATAGAAGAATAAAAAAAAAACATTGTTTCTTGTTTAAGAAACAATGTTTTTTTTAAAATTATTTTTTTAATAGACTATTCCCATGATCACTTTAAGATAGCTATTTTCTGGGCAAGAAGGAATAATAGGATGATCTGGTCCTGCTGAAAGAATATCAAATATTTTAATATTTCTTTGAGATTCAATGCTAGCTTTTCCAACAATTCTAAGAAATTCTTCGTTAGTAATAAGGCCAGAGCAATCACATGTAGCAAGAATTCCACCTGGTTTTAACATCATACAAGCTGTTGTATTGAGTTTTTCAAGAGATTCAATCCCACTGCGAATACTAGAAGCATCAGGTGCTACTTTAGGCGGATCCAAAATAATCATGTCAAATTGCTCACCAGCTTTTTGCATTTGAGGAAGTTTTTCAAAAATATCGGCTTTTTCAAAAGAATGCTTTGCTGTAAGTTGGTTTAAATTCCAATTTGCTTCTGCAAGTTTCAATGCTTGAGCAGAGCTATCCATAAAAATGACTTCATTTACTTTACTCTTAGCTGCTAAAGCAATACCAAATCCCCCACTATAGCAAAAAGCATCTAAAATTCTCCGTTGGTAACCAAATCGGCTAAGTTTGTAACGATTTTCACGTTGATCTATATAAAAACCTGTTTTTTGACCAGATTTAAAAGATACTTCAAACTTCATTCCATATTCAGTAATTGTGAATTTTTCAGGGGGTTCTTGGATCATATAGCGATATTCAATTTCAGGTAATCCCTCACGTTGGCGTACTCCTGGAGAATATCGTTCTACAATACCAGTAGCTTTAACTTCTTGTTGTAAAATATCGAGAATAAGATCTCTGCGCATATCCATACCAATAGACAAAAATTGGATACTTAAAAAGTCATTATATTTATCTACAGTAAAACCTGGTAAACCATCGGCTTCACTATGAATCAAACGATATGCAGTAGATCTAGAAGATATAGCTAATGTTTCACGTAAATGTATAGCATCACGGATTTTCTTGCGGAAAAAATCCGGGTCTATTTTTTCATGGATGTCCCAAGTAAGAAGACGTACAGCAATTTGAGATTGATGATTGACAAATCCTTTGGCAATAAATTTTCCATCATAATCTAAAACATCTACAAGATCACCATTTTCAGCATTTCCTTTAATATCTTGAATTGCGCCAGAAAATACCCAAGGATGATGATACCAAAAGGGTTTTGCTTTTCCTTTTTTCAAGGTTACGCGAGGTTTGTTGCTACCAAAATAAGGTTTCATTAAAATTTGTGCAGAAAATCACAGCCTTTACGGTCTGGAGGAATGCACTCTCCATTTTTCTTTCATAAAATTAACAATTTTTCTTATACTATTATACGACATTTATAAAAATTTGTCCATATATAAATTTATTTGCAAATATTTTTCTTCATTGCTATAATATTCTATAGTTTTTTCAAAGTTTTCGATACATTTGATAGGAAATTGATATGCAAGTAAAAATTACTATTATAACTGGAGAAGAGCAAGGCCGTGTTATAAATATACAAGCTCCTAAAAATAAAATGATTATTGGGCGTAGTCCCAAATGCTGGCTTCCTATAAAAGATTCTAAAATTTCTGGAAACCATTGTGAAATAGAATTTCAAGATGGGCAGTTTTGGGTTAGAGATTTAGGCAGCACAAATGGAACATTTGTTAATAACAATCGAATTGAGCGTGCTGCTTTAATCGATAAAGATATGATTCAAGTAGGAAAAACTACATTACGTTTTGATCTTGAAGAAGATAAAAAATCTGTAGAAAATAAAAAACCTGTATATACTGAAATGACAGAAGTATTTTTTGACGATAGTAATGTAGATAATTCTCAATCTCAAACTATAGGAAATTATCGCATATTAGAAAAAGTTTTTGAAAACTCTAATGTTTCAATTTATAAAGCCGAACATACGGTTTTAAAAAATATAATTACACTAAAAGTTTTTTCTTTTATTAAAAATATTCTCTCTCCTCAACAACAAGAATTACTACAAGAAATTGCAGAATTAAAAAAGATACGACATGATGGAGTAATTTGTTTATATGATGTTTTTTGGCATCAAGATAAATTAGTTTTAGTTACAGATTATGTTCCTGGAAAAACTGTAAAACAAATTTTACAAGATAAAGCTCCATTATCTTGGCGTAAAATTGTCCGCATTGTTTTTTATATTGCTGTGTCATTGGAACATACTCATGCGAAGAATATTCATCATGGTAGCTTAACTTGTAGCAATGTAATTCTTGAAGAAGGAACAAAACTTATTAAACTTGGCGATATTTCACTCTTAAAAGTTCTAAAAAAATATCAATTAAATGATCCAGAATGGTTATTAGAAAGCAATCTTTATCAACCACTTTCTAGCCATACTGCGACCTTTTCTCCTGTAACATGCGATTTATATTCTCTTGGTTGTATTCTTTTATTTTTATTATTTGGTAAAATCCCTGAAAAAATACAAAAACCTGAAGAATGGTTAAAACTTTTATCGAATGAAAATTATCCTTCCGGATTATTAAATATTCTTAAAAAAACTTTGGTAGAACCTTCGTATTCTTCGGCACGTGAATGCTACCAAGAAATTGCCAAAATTGCGAAGGAAAGCCAAAATACCTAGGGAGAAGCCATGCCCCCCCGGTTAATGATTACAAACGGCCCTAGCCAAGGGGTAAGTATGCTACTTCCGCTCCAAGGTGCGATTGTGCTAGGACGACATCCCAAATGTCATATTCAATTCAGTGATACTCGAATTTCTATATATCATTGTCGTATTTTTCGCATGGATCAAAAGGACTATTGCATTGAAGATCTACGAAGCACAAATGGGACATTAGTAAATCACGAAAAAATCTCTGGATACCATCTTCTTATTTCAGGAGATGAAGTTCAAATTGGGGATACTACTCTTAAATTTGTTGAAGAGTCTGGGACTTCTGAGTCTGCTCCCCCTGAAAGTTTAGAGCACACTCAATCAATTGAAGTCTTAAATTCTACAGATTCTCTCTCTACACCAAAAGTTCAAGTGGGAGAATATGAAATTATAAAAAAAATAGGTGATGGAGCAATGGGGCAAGTGTTCAAAGGAAGAAATGTTGGAACGGGACAGGTTGCTGCGATAAAGATGCTTCATTCCTATTTGATGGATGAAATTTCTATGCAAAGATTTTTACAAGAAGTTCAAATTTGCATGAAATTCGAACATCCGCGTATTGTAAAAGTATACGATTTTGCAATGTACCATAATCGGCCAGTAATTGTTATGGAATATGTGGATGGCCAAACACTCCGCGAGCGTATTGTAAATAAAGGAACTCTTTCATTAAAATTATCATTACACATAGGAGCGCAAATTGCTCAAGGATTGCATTATGCTCATAAACATAATGTCGTTCATCGTGATTTGAATCCATCGAATGTACTGCTAGATAGTAGATACCAAGCAAAAATTATTGATTTTGGGCTTGTAAAAGTTTATGGTAAAAATATCACCATGAACAGCGAAACGCTAGGAACTCTCCATTATTGCCCACCTGAACAAATCGAAAATGCTAGTACAGTGGATCATCGTGCGGATATTTACGCATTAGGAGCAACAATATACCATTGTTTATTAGGGAAACCTCCATTTTTTGATATACAAGGTGTTAATGCTCTGACTCTTCATATTCCAGAAAATAAAGCCGAACCGCTTCACCAACTTATGGATGTCCCAGATTCAGTTTCAAATATTATTCAAAAGGCTATGCATCCTAAACGAGAAAAACGCTATCAAACGGCTCAAGAATTTTGTAAAGAATTGGTCACTGAATTGGAAAGAATTATTGCTACAAAATAACTTAACTAAAATATGGGAGAAATAAAATGTGTATTTTTTGCAAAATTGTTAAAGGTGAAATTCCTTGTAAAAAAATCTATGAAGATGAAAATAATCTTGCTTTTTTAGATATTTTTCCCCGTACAGAAGGCCATTCTTTAGTAATCTCTAAGAAGCATTATATGACATTAGATGAAATGCCTGCAGAAGAGCTAAAAAGTTTTATTATTGCTGTACAAAATGTTATTAAATTACTCAAAGATAAATTGACTGCGCCTGCTTATAATATTGTAAGTAACAATGGTTCTTTGAGTGGCCAAGAAGTTCCACATATTCATTTTCATATACTCCCGAAGACCGGACACGATAAATTTCATCTTCATTTTCCACCTGTCTCTGAAGAGTCTAAAGCTAAACTTAACCAAACATACGAAGATATTTCAGAAGACTAAACATTTCTATAGTGAGGACGCAATTTTTAACCATATCAGAAATTGCTCAAATTTTATGAAAAAATCTGAAGGTGCCATAAAAATAATTACAAAGAACAAAAAAGCATTTTTTAATTATGAAATATATGAACGTTATGAAGCAGGAATTGAGTTACGTGGAAGTGAAGTAAAATCACTTCGACAAGGAAAAATAAATTTACTTGATTCTTATTGCAAAATAAAAAACGGTCAATTATTTTTAATTGGATTAGATATAGCTCCATATATCAATGGTGGATATATCAATCATGAACCCAAACGAAAACGCAAAATTTTATTGCATAAACATGAAATAGAAAAATTATCTACAAAACTTATTCTCCGCGGTTATACCTTAATTCCTGTGTCTGTTTACTTTAAACGCGGATGGGCTAAAATTGAACTTGGCTTAGCACGTGGTAAAAAGAAATATGATAAACGCGATGATTTACGCCAAAAAGAAGCTAAAAAGGATTTGCGACAGTACTAATTGCTGATCGACAAATTAGAAAAATCCTATATTTAAAGAGAATCAGCTATGATTACCAATGGAATCCAAAAACTTTTACAAAATCCTGTTGCAGTTGTCAATATTGGATTGGAACTTTTTTATCAAGATTTTCAAAATAGAAAAGTTCCTAGTATTCAACTTGATTGGCAACCAGGAAAAGTTTTAGATAAAAGATTGCAAGAAATCTTAAGAAAAATTAAATCTTAAAAAAAAGTTGCTTAAACACAAAAAACATGAGTCTATTTCTAGGCTCATGTTTTTTGTGTTAAAAAAATAATGGATGTTACTTATTGATTAAGATTTGAAATATTTTGTTCTCCCATCATTCGTTGGTGTTCATAAAACATTTCTTCTAAATCAATTTGGGTTGGTTCTTCTAAATTTCCCTCTAAAAAACGTTTTCCTACGCGCATAAACCTTCCAGGATGATCCGTAACAAACATTCTTAATCTTGGGCGGCTTTCAATAGGGTGAATAAGATAATTTTTTAATTTTTTTACTAAAAGACCTGCGGAATCAACAACTTTAATTTTTTCTCCAACGACTTCTTGGATAGTCTTTCGTAAGAGGGGATAATGTGTGCAACCTAAAACAACTGTATCAATATCAGAATTTTCAAAACATTTTTTAATATACATTTCAATTGCCAATTTAACTAATGGCCCTTCAACAACACCTTCTTCTGCTAATGGAACAAAAAATGGACATGCGACGCCATGTACTTCAATTTCCGGATCTATCGCATGAAGTGCTCGTTGATATGCTCCGCTTGAAATTGTCCCTTCTGTTCCAAGGACTAATATCTGCTTAGTTATAGTTGCTTCAACTGCTGCTTGTGCGCCAGGTGTTACAACTTCTAAAATAGGCAAGTTAGAATACGCGGCTCGCAAAGCAGGAATAGCTACAGCACTAACAGTATTACAGCCTATTACAAAACATTCCAAAGGGTATCTTGATAAAAACCACGCGGCTTCTAATGCGTATCTCGTAACAATTGCAGCACTTTTTGTTCCATAAGGAACGCGTGCTGTATCTCCAAGATAAAGAAAGGAATGTGTAGGATAGGCTTTTCGTAATTCTTCTAAAACTGTTAAACCGCCTACACCAGAATCAAATACCGCAATATATGGCCCTGCCGCAGTGCTTAATGTTTTTCTATCCAAAATATATCCTTTCATTTTTTTTGCTATAAAAAAATTTTAACAAAAAGCTGTATAACCTAATTAAACAATGGTTTTATTACTTTTAAAAGTAATAAAACCATTCTACTAAATATTTACTTTATTTTTGAAAGCCAATTTTAGTATATGTTGTCCAGCTGGCTTCCGTCTCCATTTTAATTCCTTGTTCCAAATCTTCTTGAGTAATTAAAAAAGATTTATTGTATGCAGCATATCGAGCTGCATGAAGAATAGCATTTTTTATCGTGCCACCAGCAACTTCATATTTTTCTGCAAGATAGGAAACATCAACATTCGGAGATAATGGTGCTTCTGTTGGAATTAAAGACTTCCAAATTTGTTTTCGCTGCTCAACACCAGGTAATTCAAATGTAACTTTTAGAGATATGCGTCGTTCTAAAGCTTGATCTAAAGAAACAGTACGATTTGTAGTTAAAATAACTACCCCTTGAAAACGTTCAAGTTCCTGCAAAATTACATTGACATCTCTATATTCCCAAGAATGGCTTGCCATATCACGAGAATAAAACATTGCATCCGCCTCATCCCAAAGCAAAACGCCTTCTAATTCTTTTGCTCGTTTAAAAGTTGCAACAATCCGCTTTTCTGTTTCACCAACATACATATTTTGTATTTGTGCGTAATTTGCTACAAGTAATTTTTTTCCTAAATTTTGAGCAATGGCCTCAGCCATCATTGTTTTTCCTGTTCCAGGAGGCCCTGAAAAAAGCATTGTTAAAGAATTTCCATAAGGAATTTTTTTAGCAAATCCCCATGTTTCAAAAATTAAAGAATGATATTTTTGTTGGCTAAGAGCAATTTCAATTGCTTGTTTTTTTTGATTCGACAAGATAACATCTTCAAAAGAAAATCGTGGGGTGATAACACTAAGATTTTGTCCCTCTTCATCATTATGATATTCTTCTTCTGCAAGATGGAGGCTTTCTTTTCTTTCGTCATCTAATAATTGCCGAATTACTTTCTCAGAAAGAAAATATTCTCCTTCAAGGATATTCTGCCCACTCCAACCTTTTTCGACATCCACTAAATTATGCCGACGAAGTTTGTTTTCTTGATAAAGAAGAGGTCTTTTTGCGATCATTTCATTTTCACTATCAGAAATAATTGCAAGAAGTTTTTTCCCTTCACAACCACTACCATAATCAGAGAAAAGCAAAGAATGTTGCAACAATACTACTAAAATAAGTTTTTCTTCTTGATTAAGTTGATATTCTTTGACAATTTTTTCTAAAGGGTATGTTTCTTTAACTTCGCCAAATTCATCAATTGCGTTTTTTGTTTTACGAATACTATGACGAATATGACTCAATTCTCTAGAACTATCGCGTGGGGTAGTAGTCATTTCTAGAAATCCCATAGGGGACATGGGATCATGACGAAGCATGCTTAGAACTTCTGATTTACTTTCTAATAAATCAACTAAAGTAAAATGAAGTTTGAGATAATTTTTATATGTTTTTTCCGTTTCTTCTTTAGAAATGGAAGTATTTTGATTATTTTTTTCTGCCAAAACTTGTGAAATAACCTCCTCTGGTAAAGTAAATTCTAGATCTAAAACTGTCCGTTCGTCTTCTAGTTCCATTTCAATTTGAATCAAATCATTTCGACGCAATCTGCCTTCTTCCATAAGATAATGCCTTGATTGCATCATGCTTAGACGGTTTTCTGTAATATGTTCTAAAATTGTTCGTCCGGTGGTAGATTCATTATCTGTACTAAAATAACGATAAAGTAAAAAAACTAAAATTTTACGTTCAAAATCATCTAATTGATATTCTGAAATAATTTTCTCAAGCTGAAAAGCTTTATGATGATGTTGTTCAGAAATTACTTTCTTTTGTTGGATTTCTTGCTTCTTATAAGAAATTTGTCGCTCTAACTCTGCTAGTACCAACAATTTCTCACTATGATTTTTTTCATTATGAATTTGCTTCATGTCTTCTAAAAGATCAATCAACCGAAATTGATCTTCTAAATATTCAATATCATTGTGGTAATATTCGTTCTTTTTTGGTATACATTTGCGCATAACAATTTAACCTTGACTTTTTTGTAAATATTTATTTTTTACTGCTAAAAAAGCTAAAAAAACAAATATTTACCTACCTTTATTACAAATATTTTTTTCCCAAAGTTGCGACTTGAGGAACATATTTTTCTAAAGGAAAAATAATTATAAATCTAATAATTTGACATATATTATGTTACATAAAAATATTTTAAATAATGCTACATAAACTTTAATAGCCCATAAAATTTAATATAAATTTAGCCAAATTGCAAATTTTTAGTATAAAAATGTTTAATATTTTATATCTCTTTTTATACAAATATATTAAGGAAAAAAAATGGACTATATTCGCCTTGAGCAGGATATTCAAGATAGAACAAAACGGTATTTTGGAGTACTTTATTCAAAATTGCAACAAAGTTCAGTTTTAATTGTAGGTGCTGGAGCAGTTGGAACAGAAGTTATTAAAAATTTAGTGATGATGGGTATTCAAACAATCTATTTGGTCGATTTTGATAAAGTATCGTTAAGCAATCTCAACCGTTGTGTTTTTTTTCAACCCCAAGATCATAACCAGGCTTATAAGGTTAATGTTATTGCAGAACGCATACAAAAAATATGGCAAGGAACAAAGATATTTCCCTATCCAGTTTCCATTCAAGAAGCACCTGAAGAAGTTTGGCAAGTTCCAATTGTTATTATCGCTGTAGATAATAATGAAGCTCGTTATTATTGTAATATGAGAACGTTATCACAAGAAAATCCGCCCTTTATTATCAACGGAGCAATGGGGCGAACATTTTTTGAAGTACAGGTATTACTTCCGAGAGAAACTTCGTGTATGGCTTGTTCTTGGTCTCAAGAATATATGGATCGTATGTTCAAAAAAATTGTTCGTCAAACATGTGATCAGTTTTTTACAGAAACGATTGAGCAATTTCCTGCGATTAGCGTTATAAATTCCATGATTGGTGCAATTATGGCCAACGAAACTGTAAAAATTTTGGTAGGTTTAGAACGATGGAAATTAGAAAAAAAATGGGATGATGAGCATATTCCTATTCTTGGAAAATCTCTAAGATATGATATTTCTACACATGAATTTTCTGTTGGTAAACTCACTCCAAATCCAAGTTGTGTAGAAATATTTTGTAGAGAACATCAAAAAAAATAAAATTTTAAACATGTTTTCCATCTAACACTTCTCTTACTTTAAAAGTAAGAGATTGTAAAGAAAAAGGTTTGTGTAAAAAATGAACGCCTTCATCAAGAACTCCATGATGAGCAATTACATTGGCGGTATACCCAGACATAAACAATATCTTAAGGTTTGGAAAAAAAGACAGTAATTTTTTTGCCAACTCTTTGCCATTCATTTCAGGCATTACAACATCCGTAATAAGTAAATTTATATTTTGTTTGTATGTTTCCGCTATCTGGATTGCTTCGCTTGGTAATGAAGCCGCTAATACTTTGTACCCTTCATGGTTCAGCATAGCAAAAGTCAGTTTTAAAACAGAAGATTCATTTTCTACTACTAAAATAGTCTCAGAACCTTTATTAGAAATTTGTACGTTATTTGTTAATGGAGAATCAATATTTAAGCCTTGATATTTAGGCAAATAAATCTTAAAGGTTGTTCCATGATTAGGTTCACTATACACAGTGATACAGCCATTATTTTGCCTCACTATTCCATATATAGTCGCAAGACCAAGTCCGGTTCCCTTTCCAAGTTCTTTTGTTGTAAAAAAAGGTTCAAATAGCTTAGATACAGTTTCTTTATCCATTCCACAACCATTATCACTTACTGCTAATAAAATATAATCTCCCGGAAGGCAACCTAAATGTTCTGCAGTATAATTTTTATCAAGAGTAACAATACTTGTTTCAATAGTTATTTTTCCCACATCAGAAATCGCATCACGAGCATTTACACATAAATTTGCTAGTATCTGATCAATTTGAGAAGGATCAATTTTTATAGGCCATAAATTCAAAGATGGACTCCAAATTAGCTCTATGTCATCTCCAATTAACCTTCTTAACATTTTTAGCATACTTTCTATCGTTTCGTTAAGATTTAAAACTTTTGGGGAAACAGTTTGTTTACGTGCGAATGCCAACAGTTGACGAGTAAGATCTTTCGACCGTTCGGCAGCCATTTTAATTTCTACAAAATCTGCGTAAAGAGAATTTTGCGGGGGAAGTTGGCTAATAGCTAATTCTGTATATCCTAAAATAACACTAAGCATGTTATTAAAATCATGTGCTATACCTCCAGCAAGCCGCCCAATAGATTCCAATTTCTGTGCTTGTTGGAGTTCTTGCTCCATTCTTTTTCTATCGCTAATATTTCTAGCAATTGATAGTATATAACGTTTTCCTTGGCTTTCAAATAGTCTGCTAGATATTTCTACAGGAACTTTCTTTCCAGATTTGTTAATATGAATTGTTTCAAAAATAACATGACCGGTTTCTAAAAGTTTTTTAAAAGCATTTGCTCTTTGTTCGTCCACTTCTTTGGCATCAATATCTTTTGGTGTCATTTTTAATAATTCTTCTCGAGAATATCCAAAATGTATACACGCAGCATCGTTGACTTCAACAAATCTTCCTTCTCCATTTTTTTCGCCAATTTCATGGACACCTATAGCATCATAACTACTATTAAATAATCGCTCATACCTTTCTTCTCTTTCTTTTAATGCTTCCATAATTTGATATGCTTCAATTTGATCAGATAAAATCTTTCCAGTTAAAACAGTAGCCAGAGGATATAATATTATTATAGCTAAACCAATTTTTTTAATAACATCAGCTCCACTTGGCAAGGTAAACATCATTACTATCATAGCAATATGGACAACCAACCCAAAAAGATATAGCCATGCTGTAGAGGGAAGCTTTTTTTTAGGATTGTAACAAAAATGCGCTAATAATCCAATTGTTGTAGAGGAAAGAGTAACTAATACCCCTGTCAAAGCTCCTCCTCCTCCCATTTCAATACGACCTACTATAATCATGCTACTTGCTACAAAAGCCGCCCATGGACCGAAAAAAAAAGCACATAAACTTACCATAACAGATCGACCATCAAAAATTACTCCCTGTCCAAGGTCGAGTGGGCGTAACATTCCAAATACTGCTGCAGTGCCAAAAAGAAATCCTTGCATTAAAAGCCCTAATCGAGTAGTTTTTGCATATCTTTTTTCAATAAAACATGAAAGAACACTAAGAGAGACTAATAATGCTAAATTCAGGATCAGATCCGTATATACCATAACCATTTTGTCTCCATATTATTTTTTCCAATAATGAAAGTCTTCTATTTCTTTTTTAGATAACATTCGAAATTTTCCTTTGGCAAGATCACCTAAAGAAAGTTTTCCAATAGATATTCGAATTAAACGTAGCACATCATGTCCTAAAAATTTCATCATCCTGCGGATTTCGCGGTTATGTCCCTCTTCTAATATGATTTCCAGCCACACATTTTTTTCGCCGCTTCTTAAAACTTTTACCTTACAATGAACATAGTCGCCTTCATCAAGGACTATTCCTTTTTCTAAAAGACTAATTTTTTCAGAATCAAAACATCCAGAAATTTGGACATGATAATTTTTAGGAATATGATTATTAGGATTTGTAATTTTTTCTGCCCAATTAGAATCATTGGTAAAAAGTAGCAATCCTTCACTTGCCATATCTAATCGGCCAACAGGAAAAACCCAACTTTCTATAGGTAGGCAAGAGTATACTGTATTTCTACCTTTTTCATCTTTTGCCGTTGTAACCAATCCTCGTGGTTTATTGAGCATAAGATAAATTTTTTCAGTTTCTTGAATATTTTTTACATCAAAGGTTCTTGGGTGGGTAATTGTAATATTTTTTTCAGATAAAAGGACCTTCAATCCAGGATCTAAAATAGTTTTTCCTTGAACTTTTATTCTTCCTTCCAATATCCAGTCAATTGCTTGATTTCGTGAACAGTATCCCATTTTAGATAACCAACGGCAAAGGCTTGTTTTATATGAAATAGCAGTTTGTGTCATAAAAAATAACTCCAAAGAATCAAAAGTTTTCCCTTATCTATTATAATTATTTTGATATTTTTGTATTTAGCAAAAGTTGTTTTTTAGAAAAAAAATTGTTAGACTTTTGCTAACAAAATTGTTATGGAAATTATTAAAGTATAAATTAGTAAAACTATTTGTCAAGCAGAATAATTATTTCATAATATTAAAAATTTTAAAAATATTAAAGATAGGAAAATAATGAAAATTTTTATTTTAGGAGCCACAGGCTTTTTAGGACATTATGTTCTTGCACATTTAGTTCAGGAAAATCATAAGATTACAATCTTAAAACGTAGTACAAATAAAGAACAATTTTCTGCAAGTATAGAAATATGTGAAGGAGATGCTAGATCCCCTGGAAAATGGCAGGAAAAATTAGCTGATATGGATGCAATCATCAATCTAGCAGGATGTAATATTGCTCAAACATGGACTAAAGAACTTAAAAAAGAAATATACCAAAGTAGAGTACTTGCCACTCAAAATATTGTGGCTGCACTTCCTAAATCTCCTGATCAATCTCAAATACTCATCAATGCTTCAGCAATTGGATATTATGGCTTTTGTGGTGATGAATGGTGTACAGAATTAAGTGCTGCAGGTAAAGATTTTTTAGCTACAGTATGCCAGGATTGGGAAGCTGCAGCTCACGAAGCAGAGCATAAAGGTATTCGTGTTGTCATTCCTAGAATTGGCGTAGTACTTGGACATGGTGGAGCATTAGAAAAAATGGTAAAAATGTTTCGCCGGTTCTTAGGCTCTCAAATTGGCACAGGAAGGCAATGGTTTTCTTGGGTTCATATTCAAGATGTTTTAAAATTTATAGAATTTTCCTTGCAAAATAGATTCCAAGGTGTTTATAATTTGTGTTCTCCTAATCCTGTCCAAAATCATACTCTTACAAAGATATTAGCAAATACGCTAGGGGTTTCTGTTCTGCTGCGAGCACCAACATTCGCACTTAAATTAGCCCTAGGAGAATTTTCAAATGTTGTACTAGAAGGACAACGTGTTCTTCCACAAAGGCTTATAGATGCAAAATTCCCTTTTCAATTTTTAGACTTAGAAACAGCATTAAAAAATCTTCAACTTTAATTTATTTTATTTTTTCAATTTCTAATTCTTTATAACCAGTTTTAGAATCAAATGCTCTTTTAAAGGAGATTTTAGATTCTTCTCCTATAACAATCTCGGCTGTAGTATAGATGTTGCAACCATCTAAAAGATGGCCTCCAAAAGTCTTTCCTGTATAATCAGATAGACAAATATGAAAATGCCCAGAATTTTCACTAAAAGTTCCAACTAAGGATAAAATTTCAAATTTCCCAGTAAAAATGCTTGGTTCCTTTTGGTCGGATAGTCTTAAAACAGCATAGTTTAGACTTCCGACACAGGTAATAATAAATCCTGCAGAAATTTTATTTATTTTCGCATATTGCAAAATTTCTTCTTTTAAAAATTGGTTAGGAAATAGTCTTAAAGCATGAATTTTCATAACATTTTCCTTTCAACTAATTTGCTGCATATTAAGAAAAATTTTTTTTATAAAATATTTATAAAAATTTTGTTGACCTTTTAGCGTTAAGATTATACAATTCTAGCTACTAATGAAATTTTAGTTAAATGAAAAAATTTCAAATCTAAATTTACACTTACTCATCATTACTAATTTTAGTAGCGAATTTTCTTATCTATTTTAATTCGCAAATTATTATAAGTCATCTATTTTTTAACGATGATTTTTGGGAGGTAAAAAGGCTATGGCTACAATCACCAAAAAGCAACTGGTAGAACGTATTTCTATGGATACCAAACAAACCAAAGTGCGCACAAAAGAAACAGTCCAGTTGTTTTTGGATACCATCACCACAGAATTAGAGCGTAATAATCGTATTGAATTGCGCGACTTTGGTGTATTTGAAGTCAAGCAACGCGCCTCGAGAGTTGGCCGTAATCCTCGCACAGGAGAGGAAGTTAAAGTCCCCTCGCGTAAAGTTGTCACTTTTAAAGTCGGCAGAAAAATGAAGCAAAACGTAGCCGATACTGTCGAAGGCGAAGCAAATGATGATGCAGACTCTGAAGATTAAATAACATGCAATTTTTTAAAACATTATTACTCTTTCTATTTTTTGTTTGCATTGCTTCATGTAGTGTTCGCACAGTCCACAATTGGGAAGAAACTGATCCAAAGCCTGATAGATTTTCAGCCTTTTGGGTAACTGAAATCTTTCAGGGAGATCAAATTCGCCTAAGCGATGGCATACTAGTAAAATACGCTGGAATAATTGCTCCAAATAGAGACGATCCGTACTTTCAATCCAGTCGTATAGCAAATGCCAATCTTTTGGGCTGTAAAAACCCGGATGATGCTTCCATACGCTGTAGAGTTGTATTAAAATTTCTTTCTTCCAAACCTGATCAAAATGGTTTTTATCAAGCGTATGTGTATTATCCTGTTGGATATGATCCTGAAAAAGGCATGATACTTCGTTTTTTAAATAAAGAATTATTAGAATTTGGACACGCAATTGTAGATCCAAGTTTTAATAGCCAGCCATATTTTAAAGAATTTTTAGAAGCTCAAGAAGTTGCTAAAGAAAGTAAACGTGGGCTTTGGGAGTTCAAAAGGTAGGAAAATATTTATTTCGCTCTTTTCTTGAGCTTTACAAATAAATATATTCCATCAAATTATAGGTACCAATATGGACGTGGATGATCGCACTGCAAAATATAACCAAGGGATTGAACATTTTGGAAAACAAGAATACCAAAAAGCCATCTCTTGTTGGGAAGATGTCATTAAAGAAGAAAAAGATAATTTTCGTGCATTAGTTTACCTAGGAATGGCATACTTCCAAATAAAAGAATATGATAAAGCAATAGACAGCTATCATAAAGCAATCGCTGCTAATCCTACATATTCTAAAGCATTTAACAACTTAGGAAACGTTTTTCGTAAAAAAGGGTGGCTTTATAAAGCTGTAGAAGCGTATCGTAAAGCTATTGAAATCACACCAGAAAATGCGACCTACCACTATAATATGGGCATTACATATTACGATATGTTTCAATATGATGATTCCATACAATGCTTTCTACAAGTATTAAAAGTAGAACCAAAAAATAATGAAATTCGTAGAGATTTAGCAAATGCTTATTATCGCCTTCAAAAATATCCTGAGGCGACAGAGTGTTTAGAAGAATATCTTCGTGTCAATCCTAATTCTCGAGATATTGCTCAAATTCGAGCACAAATAAAGCTAATAAAAAATTCTCCTGCAGAAATTCGAAAACCTCCAGCCATTTCAAATGGCGATAAAACCGATTAAAAATATTTTATGCTTTATCGCTATAAAGATAAAAATAGCGATAAAGCATTTTTATAAAAGTTTTGCTGAGAATAAGAATCCCAGAAAGGGAGCAGTATGGCGGAAATAAAATTTTATGACAACATTTTAAATAAAGCAGATTTAGATTGGGTATTAGGGGGTCCAGGAGCATTGGAACGACTGATCCAGCAATATCCGAATTTTTCAAAACAAATACATAGTGCTTATACTTCTTTTGTAGAAAAAGAATATGTAGCTGCTGCACAAATTTTTGAAAAAATTTATCAAGAAAATAGAAACTCTTCAATATTTCAATATGCATTTATATTAAGTATGATTCCCAATCAATTCGTAAGAGCTTCGGAACTTGCTAATCAACTAAACACAACAAATGCAACATTATATTATCTTCAAGGATTATTACAAGAATGTGAAAATAATTCTCGAAAAGCTGTCGAAAAATATATGGCTTCAATAGAAGAAGACCATAGTTTTTTCCCTTCTCTATTTCGGTTAGGATATCATTTATCTGTAGTCGGTGAAGATGTTGATGCTATTGAAATTTATGAAAAAGCTTCAGAAAATAATCCTTGCTATACGAATTTGCTTCTTAATCTTGGAACCCTATATGAAGACATTGGAAAATACTCTGAAGCTATTCGTTGCTACCAAAGAGTATTACATAAATACCCCAATCACCTTCGAGCCAGAATGTCCTTACAAGATGCGCAATCTTCTTTAGAAATGTTTGTAGATGAAGATAAAGAGCGAGAACAAGACAAACAAAATCAAATTCTTAGCACCCCTATAACAGATTTTGAGCTATCTGTTCGCAGTAAAAATTGCTTAAGCAAGATGAAGATTCATACTTTGGGCGATTTAGTAAAAAGAACTGAGCTTGAATTACTTTCTTATAAAAATTTTGGCGAAACCTCTTTAGCAGAAATCAAAGATATTTTAGCCAAAAGGGGTCTTAAATTAGGGATGGAAAAGGACGACGAAGAAGCAAATAAACGCAGAGAAAAGAAAAATATAAAATCTGTTAAGATTCCAGATAACCAAGAAGTGATGAATTTACCTATTAGTAATCTCGAGCTTTCTGTACGTTGTCGCAAATGCTTACAAAATTTAGGAATCCAAACTTTAGGTGAGCTAACTCAAAAAACACAAAAAGAATTATTGAGTTGTAAAAACTTCGGACAAACTTCAATGAACGAGTTAAGACAAAAATTAGCCGTATATTCTCTTAGTCTTCGTGAAGATGATTAAAAAGTCTTTGTGAAGATAATTTAAAATAGCGTGATCCAAAATATACGTCTTATCAGAAAGGCTGGTTTTATGCTTCTAAAATCGTTTTACATACTAATTTTTATGTTAGGATGTGCATTTTTATTAGGATGTGGCGAACATTCTAGTGATAGTATTAAGCCACAAAATAGTGAATTTGATTTTGGGAAATCTGTAAACCAAAGTATCAAAATCTATCTTACAAATTCTTCTGAATCTTCAAAAAAATTACAGGCTTATCGACCTCATGAACCTCGTATTGTTACTGGTGCAAACCAGGTAGTAACTAATTCTAGCAAAAAAAGATTTGACTCTAATTTAATTATTGATCAAAAAATTTTACGAGCTATATACCATTTAGTTGAAAAAAATACACTTCCTCAGATGACAAATTCTACAGGAAAATTAGTTGCAGAAGTTTCCCAAGATACTGCTACTTTACAAGCAATTAGTGATTTCGCCAATACTCGTAATGGTGCAGATATAGCCAATATTATCGCATTATGCTATAAATTTCTCAACCATAATGATTCAGAAGAACTCTGGCAAGCTGTTGCACAGCTTATTGCAAAAAACCCAGATCTTTTAAGCCTTCTAGCCGGTTTTTTACATGATGCTTTAATTTGTTTACCAGAAAATTCCAGCACCGCTCAATTTTTTGAATTTTTGACACAAAATATTAAAAATTGGGAAAAACCACTTGGTCAACCTGTATGGTTAGCAAGACTAGATAAAAATAGCAATCCACGTGTATTATCTACAGAACATGGATTATTAAAACCCTTTGTAGATCAAGATAACGATGGTATTTGTGATACAGATGAACAAGGACATCCAATTGATAATAATGGAAAAATATTAGACATCCCAGCTTTTTCTAATTTGCCGTATTACAATGATGAGGGCGAATTACTTATTGTACGAGATAATCTTCAACGTGCTATAACAAAAGGTGGACAATTTATATTTGAATATTATGACGCAAAAACAACTGTCTTTAGTATATTGTTATACGAAATTGGTCAAGCTCTTCAAGCAGAAATTCCAGAACAAGCATTAGATTTTATTACGCTTTCTTTAGGAAAAAAAATATATGCTCAAGATCCCCAAGGAGGATATTGGGGATATTCTTTAGAAAGCCCAGGAATAAAAGGAATGCTGCAAACAGTGGATTTACTAAAAAAATCAGAAGTACAACTTCTACTCCAAGGTTTTGCACAAATGCTTCAAATGCACGATCCTGCTGAAATAGCAATGGCATTTCAAGGCGTATTTTCTATGATTTTTGACGTCTTGAGAGACAATCCTAATATTAACAGCCAAGAAGATCTTAGCAAATGGTTTGAAGGATTTGCTGATAACCCACCGGAACAAATTTTTCCATTATTGCAGCTTATGTATATGACTCCTATGCCAGAACCATATCAAAATATGGCCATGGTATTATTCTATTTTATTTCTACTGATTACCCACAACTTGCAGAAAAATTATGGCCTATGATTGAAATGTTGAGAGAAATTAAAGCTACCAACCCAGGATTATCAGAAAAACTTTGCTTAAATACATTAGGTTGGGCCAAATGGCTTTTGATCTCCAAAGTAGAAATAAAAGATGAATATTCTAATAAAGATTCTAAGGTAATTGGGGCATATATTCTTGAAAAGTTTAACCAGAAATTATTAGAAGATCCAGAAAACTATGTCAACCAAACCAGAGAATACTTAGAAAAAGTTCTTCCTTCTCGAAAATTTGTCAACCTTATGGGTTGTTTAAATAATTTCTGCGGATATAGCATTTTTAAACAGGCAGCCATTAGTTTCCTCAGCCCAAATGCAGATATAACTCAAGATGTTTATAGCGAAATTATTCGTGTTCATGTTGGAATTATGGAATGCCGACAAAGCGTTGTAACAAATGTTCGATTACTAAAATTGCTTGCAAAGTTTATTGATCCAGAATCTCCTCTTATGATCAATCTTTTAACTGCATTCCAGGAACTTACTACTGCAGATAAAGAACTAGCTATTTTGCAAATTTTAAGAAACGCTTTTACACCTTCTACAACATATAAAGTACCTCCTGTAGCTCTTTTTGGACGTGCATATCTTGATGTTATTCGCTCTACAGAAAAATTTCCTATCCAAGATGCAAAAATTGATGCAGATGATGTAGAATGCATTTTAACTAATATTGCAGATTTTTTACTCAACCCTGATGGATTATTGCAACGTGTTTATCACGTTATCCAATCTAATTCCAGAGAATATTAAAATTTGACAACTTTGCTTGAAAAGCAAAAATTTAAGCAAAGTTGTATTTTTTTTATAAAAAAATAGGGTCAAAAATATGGAAATAATCCAAGAATTAGCAGAAAAAATAGTTAGTTTATCAAAATTATTTTTAATACCAGAAGAAAAATATACTTCAAAAAAAATAAATGATTCATGTTCAATTAAAATGTTAAAATCCCGCCTTTCCTATAAAGAAATTCCAATTATAAAAACTAAATTTTTATCTTCTGAAAATTTAGAAGATATTGCAAAATTCCTAGTAGAAGGCTATTTAGCTTCTTATATCAATCACAAAAATGTTATAAAAGTATTAGATTACGGCGGAAATTTTTTATCCCATCAATATTTTATTGTTCTAGAAAATTATGGGCAAGAGACATTAGAACATTGGTGTAAAAAATCTCCATTTAGCATTAAAACATACGAACAATATTTAGAATGGATTTTTCAAGCAATAAAAGCATTAGAGGCTATTCATGAGAAAAAATTTATTCATGGAAATATTCAACCATCTAATTTTTACATAATAAATAATACTTTAAAACTCAAAGATTTTGGAAATTACCAAATAGATAGTGAAATCAATTTAAAATATTTCGCTCCAGAAAAACTTGATAAAAAATTTGGAGAAATTAGCACAGCTACAGATATTTATGAATTAGGAATGGTTTTATATACGATTCTAAATCCTAAATTTTTTCTTACCGATTTTACTCCAAAAGAAATGGAACATTTACATACAGAAGGAAATTTTCCTAAAATAGATAATATCCCTTATTGGATGAATGAACTTATAGAAAGTATGCTAGAAAAATTTTCTAAAAATCGAATAAAATTAGCCAAATTAAGAGAACTTGTTGAAAACAATCTTACAAAGACGATAACAAAAAAAATAGAAGAAAGTGAAGAAATTATAAAAAAATTAGATTCTGATTCTACTGAAAAAATTAAAGATAGTGCAAAAGAATTAATAGATAGATTATTTAAGATTCTTAGC
Source organism: uncultured Planctomycetota bacterium (assembly GCA_964585305.1). Taxonomy (GTDB): domain Bacteria; phylum Planctomycetota; class Uabimicrobiia; order Uabimicrobiales; family JABWCH01; genus CAZPDM01. The sequence goes on from CAZPDM010000022.1 coordinate 38,535, forward strand.
ATATATCAAGAGTCTAATTATAATAATCATTTAAATATTTTTCAAAATATAGTTGATAGTATCATTAAATTGCAAGAAAAATTATTAGGAATTGATGAAAAAGAAAAAATATCTTATCTTTCAAATAAAGCTCAATTTATGATTGAACGATGTCCTAATTTAAAATGTGAAAGATTATTAGAACCTGGAAAAACAGAATGCCCAAATTGCCATACAAAGTGGATTATCCCTTGTCAAGATATTACTCAAGAATGTAAAGAAGAAACACCATATTTACGAAATACTTGCCAAAAATGTAGAAAACAATGTCCTATATCTGTAGATATAAAAAAGAAATTTTCTTTACTATTAACAATACAACAATGTCAAAAAGAAAAAAAATACATAGACATTATCGTATATTGCGAAAAATTTAATAATTTGACTAGCCTTGAAATATCAAAAATATTAGCAGATGCAAGAGAAAAATATTCTTTCCAACAAATGAAAAAAAAAGCAGAAATTTCTCAAGAAGTAAATTTAAAAAAGAACAAAATATTGCAGTATAAACTAGAAAAAGAAATTACTAAAAAAAGTGAATCGATAAAAAAGCAAAATAGTGAGAGAGATTACTATCTTAAAGAAATGCAAACTTTTTGCGAAAATGGAGAAATTGTCTTAGCCTATAATTATTATAGAAATATTTTTCCACAAAGTTTAAAAGATTTACAAACAGAAGAAATCTATGAAAAAATATGTGATGAACTTACACAAAAAGATGTTATAAAATCTGACCAATTTTTGGAATCAGGACAGTATGAGAAAGCTTTAGATATATTAAACGATATAGAAGAACCTTATATAACAACGAGAATAAAATTCGGAAAAGCAAGAATAAATAAAGTTCTAGATATTTTGAAAGAAAAAAAAATTTCTGGATTTACATTTTTAGCAAAAAGAAATTCCATTTTAGAATATCGACATGATGAGATTTCTAAATATTCTACTGGAGTAGAATCTGAATTTGTCTTAGTATTAAGCAGCCTTTCTCAAGTAAAAAAAAGTGAAATTTTATTTCAGCCATTTTTTATTGCTAAAACAACAATTACCCAAAAAATTTGGGAACAAGTAATGAGGAATAATCCTTCCAAATTTAAAGGAGTAGAAGAAAAAGATAACCCTGTTGAACAAGTAAGTTGGGAAGACGCTAAGGCTTTTTGTAAGAAAATCAATCAAAGTAATTCTTCAGAATATAATATTAGCTTGCCTAGTGAAGTTCAATGGAAATATGCTTATCAAGCGAAAACAGGAACTCGCTATTTTTTTGGAGATGATAAAAGCGTACTTGGAAAATATGCTTGGTATTATATTAACAGCGACAACACTACTCATCCTGTAGCTCAAAAAGAGCCAAATGCTTATGGATTATATGATATGGCTGGCAATGTTTGGGAGTGGTGTGAAGATGTATATTCTAATACATCATTTCGCATTGGCAAAGGTGGAAGTTGGCGGAATGATTCAAGTTACTGCATCGCTACATATCAAGGAAGAAGTCTTCCAAATAGTAAAGATGATAATTTGGGATTTCGAGTAATTGTGAACATTCCTTTAAATCAATAAAAACAAAAACGGACCATGTGATTGAATTCACATAGTCCGTTTTTGTTTTTAAAATTTCTCAATTTCTATAGCATTTTGCGGACAAATTTGGCGACAGAGATCGCATCTTGTGCATTTTTCTACATCAATTTTATGTCGTTGATAAGGTTGTCCTTCTATTGCTAAAAATGTACATTGTTGCTGGCATTTTGTGCAACCAATACATTTTTCAGAAACTTTATACTGAATAAAATTTCGGCATTTTTGAGCAGGGCAAACACCTGATATATGGGCTTCATATTCGCTTCGGAAATACCGTAAAGTCGATAAAATAGGATTAGCAGAAGTTTTTCCAAGCCCACATAAACTTCCCTGTGAGATAAATTCTGCTAAACGTTCTAATTCAGCTAAATCTTGTGATTCTCCTTTTTTTTGACAAATTTTTTCTAGGATTTCTAACATTTTTTTCGTCCCTATCCTACAAAAAGTGCATTTACCACAAGATTCTGCTTGAGTAAAAGTAAGAAAATATCGGGCAATATCCACCATGCAATCAGTGTTGTCTAAAACAACTAAACCTCCGGATCCCATCATAGTTCCGTATTTTTTTAGTTCTTCATATTCAATAGGAATATCACTCATTGATGCAGGAATACATCCCCCAGATGGTCCACCAATTTGAACTGCTTTAAACTGATAGTCCTTTCGTACTCCTCCTCCAATTTCTTCAACAATTTGACGAATAGTCATTCCCATAGGAACTTCAACTAAACCACCACGTTGAATTTTTCCAGCTAAGGCAAATGTTTTTGTTCCGCGACTTTTACTTGTTCCAATTTTTGCAAAATTTTTTGCTCCTTGATTTAGTATCCAAGGAACAAGGCTGTATGTTTCAATATTGTTAATAAGTGTAGGACATCCATATAATCCTTTCTCAGAAGGATATGGCGGACGATATCTAGGGCGACCTGTATTTCCTTCTAAACTCGCTATAAGAGCAGTTTCTTCGCCACAAACAAATGCTCCTGCACCTGTTATGACTTCTAATTCTAAACTGAAATTACTTCCACAAATATTTTTTCCTAAATATCTATGTTTTTGACAAATTTCAATCGCCTGACGAATACGTTGTACTGCTAAAGGATATTCCGCACGAATATATAAAATTCCCTTATTGGCTCTAATATACCAGGCAGCAATAATCATTCCTTCTAAAACTCGTAGTGGAAACGATTCAAGAATCATACGATCCATAAATGCTCCAGGATCGCCTTCATCCCCATTAGCAATAATATATTTAATATCATGTTTTGCATTATGGACTGATTGCCATTTTTCAGCAGTTGGAAATCCCGCGCCTCCTCGCCCCCGTAATCCACTTTCAAAAATTTCTCTTAAAATATCCTCTGGATTATTTTTTTCCAAACATTTTTCAACTGATATAAAACCTCCCATTTTTTTATATGCTTGTAAATCAAGTGGATCAAGATTTCCTGCATGTTCTAAAGCAATTTTGATCCCAACATTTGGGGGGGGAATTTTTTGTTCAACAATTGAATTTTGATCATTACCTAAAGCTATTTTTTCTATAAATTTTTGCCATTGAACTTTTACAATTCGCATCATTCCATAAGGACGTAAGTGTTGAAGTAAAATGGTTCGAACTTGATTCGGACGGACATTTCCATAAAAAAAATGCTGAGAATTTAAATTGTTATTTTCTTCAATATTTAGTGTTTCAATTTCTACAACTGGGCTATGATAAGAAATGCCCAAACAACCAACTGGTTGTACTTGAGCGAAAAGATTCATCTGAATAATTTGTTGCTGTAACTCTGTATAAATCTCCTGGGCACCAGCAGCTAAACAGCTCGAACACAAACAAGTTTTAATAATAGCTTTTGTGATAAAACTTTTTTTACTAGAATATATTTGAGTAATAGCGTCTTTTTTTATTTTTTCTTGAGATAAAAAATCATCAATAACTTTTCTTGCCTGATCTGGCTTAACCCAACCAAACATATCTTTACCAATTTGAACAACAGGTGCCATCATACAGCATCCTAAGCAAGCTACTTTTTCAACGGTAAATTGCATATCTTTATCAGTATCTTCTGTTCCTTGTAAACCAAGATATTTACGAAACCCTTCCCAAACTGTTTCTGCTCCGGCAACATGGCAAGCAGTCCCGATGCATACTTTAATGAGATGCTTACCACAAGGTTGCAATCGAAATTGATTATAAAATGTTGCTACAGACATAACCTGGCTTAGACTAATATTGAAATGCTGTGCAATTTTTAGAAAGAGATCTGATGGTAAATAACGATAACTTTCTTGGATAGCTTGCAACGCCATAATCAAATGAGAAGGTTTTTTTTCTATTTGTAAAAGAATTTCTTCTATATTTTTTGAAGGAAATAAATTTTCCATAATATTTCTATCTTCCAAATGTTGGAAAAATTAATTTTCAAGTTAATTTTTCCAACAAAAATTTTTCTATTTTGCCATTCTAACACCAATCCAAGGCCATCGTTCATTTCCAATCAAATCACGTCTTGTAATACGACAACTTGCTGCAAAATTTACCCAACTTCCGCCGCGAGTAATACATTTATCTGGAGTTATAGAAGGATACCTAGGATCTTCTGCACACCATTCCCAAACATTTCCAGCCATATCATGAACTCGATATGGAGAACATCCCTGAGGAAATGACCCCACACGACTTGTATAGATATATCCATCCTTTCCTCGTTGTTCCCATTGATCTAGCGCAACGTAATTACATAAAAAAATTCCTTGTTCATAAGGAAGAGAATCTCCCCATGGGAAAAATCTTTTAGGATATGGATTGATAATAAGTGTAATGGGATAATGCTCTAAATTCCAATCTGGAATATAACAGCCTCCTTTAGCAGCCTTTTCCCATTCTGTTTCTGTTGGTATTCTTTTCCCAGCCCATTTCGAATATGCTATAGCATCACTCCAACAAATATTCACAACAGGGTGATCTTGCTGAATAGCAAATTCAGCAGGTGCAGGAGGAATAGGATGGTTAGATTCTTTACAAAACCGCAAATATTGTCCCCATGTAAGTTCATACTTATCGATATAAAAAGAAGGTAAAAAAAATTGTTCAAAATTTTTATCGCCTTTATATAACGCAAACCAAAATTCACCTTCGGGAATAAAAATCATAGTAGAGAGATCTTTTTCCCAAATATATTCTCCAAAGATTTCTGAACGTTTCATCCCATTTGGTATTTTTTCGCCAAACCAACCTAGCACATTTTTTCCGCTTAGAATTTGGACAATCGCTTGTGCTTGTATCCATGTTGTACGATCTCGAACTAATATTACATAGTCCCCTGGAGTATTACCAGCAATATAAACTCCATCATTTTTAGATATTCCTCCTGAAACAATCCAGTATGGCTGAAAAGAGATTTCCTGATTATAGATATTATAAGCCTTTGCTTGAAATATTACAGTTTGTCCGGGGAAAAGTTGTATTTTTTCTGGAGATATTTCTATTTTAGAAATTTGTGTAGCTGTTTGTTCAATCGTAAAATTTAAATATAATTCTTGTACAAAATCTCCCAAAGATAGACTTGCTTTTACATTGTAATTACCTTGTAGCCATTGATCTAATAGTAAAGTTTCTCTTAGAGAATCCCTTTCTACTTTTGCTACTCCTAGGTTTTTGTGTATAGGAATTATATTTGCTGGGCCTTCTGCAGTAATATTTAAAATAATATTTTTAGACTTTTCAGGTTTATGAATAATCCAAGATAATTCTATAATAATTGGTTGATTTTCTTGAAAGTTTTTTATTTGCTCGCCCTTGGCATTGATAATTTTTGCGGAGAAAGTAAATTTATTTTGAGCAATATTATTATGATAGGAAGAAACGCGTTCAAGCCATATTTGATGAGAAATAATATTGCCATCATTTAAAATACCTTCTAATCTAATAGAATTATTTCCTTCTTCAAGTAATACTTTCCCAGAAAAACTATAAATATCTTCAGCTATTTTCTCACAAATTCCAGGATTCCCTGCAACTTTCACTCCTAGAATTTGTCCTCGAATTTTTCCAGTAATTTCTATTTTCTCTTGGTTAATTTTGCTATGATTTTCCGGCATAATTTCAAAAAATTGGGGCAATATATTTACAGAAGTAGGAAGCGATAAAATAGGTGAGTTTGTTAAAGGTTGAGAAAAATTAGGATTTGTTTCTAAAATTTTTTCATGGTTTTTATTGTGTTTTGAATCTCCTAATAAAAATACTATTGTTAAAGAAAGCATAAAAAGCAAGATAAATCCACTTATAGTTGCTAAAAAACGCGTTAATTTTGATTGTTTAGAAAAATAAAATGTATATTGGTGAAAATATTTGATAAAAATATCCCAAATAAATAAACGATTTCTTGAGGAGATATTAGGTGATTCTAAACTTTGTTCGCAAAGATCTATTTGTAGAATTAAATCTTGAGCACTAGAAAATCGTTGAGAAGGTTTTTTGGCCATAAGTTTTTCTAAAAGTGCAACTACAGATGCAGGAATATCTATCCACTGTCTCATATCAGGGACGGGTGCTGAAATATGTTGCTCGATCACTTGAATTGGTGTCCGACCAGGAAATGGCAATTTCCCTGTCAGCATTTGAAAGAGAGTTACTCCAAGCGAGTAAAAATCGCAACGGTGATCGATTTTCTTTGCTCCCATTGCTTGCTCTGGAGAAAGATAAAAAATCGTTCCAACAACCTCCCCTGTTTGGGAAATATTATTAAGCTCGTCACTATTATTTCTTGCTAATCCAAAATCCATAAGCTTGATATTTCCATCTGGAAGTATCATAATATTTCCCGGTTTAATATCGCGATGAATGATATTTTTGCTATGAGCTTCCTGTAAAGCCAGGGCGACTTTTCGACTAATCTGCAAAGATTCTGCAATAGAAAAATGGCCCTTTTGGATGATAGCATCCAGTAAACTTTGGCCTTCGATAAATTCCATCACCATATAATAAGTATCTTGATACTCTTCTATACCATAGACAGTCAAAATATTAGGATGGCTTAATTGGCTAGCACAATGGGCTTCACGTAAAAATCTTTTTTTATTTACATCTGCTTTTTCGCCAATAATACTGCTTATATGCAAAAGTTTGACAGCAACTTTTTTTTTCATAACAGTATGATAGGCTTCATATACTCCCCCCATGGCACCTTCGCCAACCCATTTTTCTAATCGGCAGTTTCCTAATGTTTTACCAATCCAAGGGTCCATAGTCTTTTGCTCCAGCAAAATTTATGACAAAAAAACTTTTGTAGACTGATTTTAATATTAAAAATTTTAGGTAATTTTGATACAAGTAAGAGCAATATCATCTTGTTGTTCTTCAGCTCCAGTGAAATCAAGTACATCTTGCTCTATAGCTAATAATATATCTTTGATATTTCCACTTTTGCCAGCTCTTAAGATAGTATCTTGTAAGCGTTGGAGTCCAAACTCTTCTTGTTCCGGGTTCATTGCTTCTGTAACGCCATCTGTATATTGGATGAGACAATCTCCATGCTGCAATTGTATAACAATTTCTTTACAGCTATATTCTGCAAACATTCCTACTACCAATCCATCTGGCTCAATAATCTCAATTTTTTTCTCACGAGTAGGATTAAAAATAATCAAGGGGGTATGACCTGCTCTAGAAAATAACATAGTTTTTTCTTTTTGGTTTATAATACCATAAGAAATAGTTGCATAGGTAGTAGCTTCTAAATCAGGATATATTATTTCATTTAATTTAAATAAAGTTTCAGAAGGCCCTTTACTTTGTTTTGCAAGTGTTTTAAGTGTAGTTTTGACCATTCCTACAACAACAGCTGCTTCAACGCCATGCCCTGTAATATCACCAATGACAACACCAAATTCATTTTCAGTTAATTGAAAGAAATCATAAAAATCTCCACCTAGTTCTTCGGCAGGTCGATAAATAGATTGAAATTCAAATCCTGGTATAGATTGTTCTGTAGGAAACATAGCAAAAAAATTTCTTCGGGCTTTTTCAAAAGTTTCTTTATTTCGTGTAACAAGATATGGCTTTAATTCCTCTAAAAGATCATCTGCACTTTGAAATCTTTCTTCTAAATCATACGCTAAACATTTTAAAATAATATCGCTGATAGCTCGAGGAATTTCTTTATTTAGTTCATAAGGAAGAATGGGAGGAATTTTTTTATGGATGGCTTTCCAACAATCTTGGATAGAATTACTATTATATTGAGAACGACCACAAACACAATGATAGAAAACTGCACCTAAAGAATAAATATCTGCACGATGGTCTACTTTAGATGGATCCATCCATTGCTCTGGTGCTGCACATATACTTCTTCCAAGACCTACCTGAGTATTTGATGCACTGGCATCTAATGATTTAGAAAGGCCAAGTCCAATAAGTTTAGGAACATCTTCTGGACCGATTAGTATGTTAGAAGGATTTATATCCCGGTGGATAATTTTTTTCTTATTAAGATATGATAACACACTTGCAATGTGCCCTACAATCTTTGCAGCAGTTTGTACGGGTAAAATTTTTTCTTTTTTCAAAATAAATTCTAAAGTATCACCAGAGACATATTCCATAACTAAAAAAGGGATGTTGATAGTTGTTGTATCGCCTTTATTATCTGTTTTAGTATAAGTATATTCTCCACTATCATAAATCTGTACTACGTTTGGATGACTTAGTTGTCCAGCTATTTTTGCGACGTTTTTAAATCTTTGTAAGGAAGTTTCCTCTGGTAATAATCTTGGCGTCAGTGTCTTAATTGCTACCGGACGATTTAAAGCAATATGTATTCCTCGATATACAATCGCCATATCACCTTTACCAATCATTTGTTCTACTCGATATCCTTTAAATTCTGCGCCGATTAAATTCATCAGTTGAATTGAAGGAGCAGGAGAAGAGAATGAAGAGGGAGAGGCTACCGCAGTTGGAAGTGGTGCTACATTAGATTTTGGAGGTTTTATAAAAGAGAACGAAACTGTGAAATGGCTAGTACTTGCAAGTCGAATATCATCATTATCTTTTAAAGTAGTTTTTCGTTCAATTTTAGTAGCATTAACATAAGTTCCATTACGACTTTGTAAATCTTCAATGAATAAGGAATTTGAATTAGCATCAAAAAACATTCGGCAATGATTCCGGGAAATATTTCGATCCGTCAGCCAAAGTTGTACATCATCACCACGTCCAACAATAATTTGAGAACCAGGAGGCAAATCGCAAGTTACAGTTTGAGGTTCTTTGCCCTCTTCATATATAACAATACGTAATTTAGCAATCATATTTTTATTAGAAATATTATTTTTTGTAAGATAATATCTCTTTCCTCTTATGAAATTATCTTATTTTTTAAGATAAAATAAATTTATAACAATATAGACAAACATATTTTAGCACTTAAATTATTTTTATCAAGAGTATTTTAGAGAATATCTAAAAGTTTTAGTTTAAAAAAATTTCTCTTGACTCTTATGAATTTATCGTCCATAATTAAAACAAGAAAAATATAAAAAACTTGTTCTTTGCTAGAAATTTAGAATTTCTATTTAAGAAAATTTTAGAAAGGATTTTTTATGTGGAAAAACTTGATTGTTTTATTTGTTTGTCTAGTAATAACTAACTTTGTCCTTGCCCAGACTCCTCCTCCTGACAAACCAGTTATGCAAAAACAAGCTCCAGTAAATAATAATCCTCCTTTAATGGCTCAACCTGCGCCAAAAAGTATACAATCAGCTTCAAAAGAAAAAGCCACATCCGCAATGTCTTCAACAATGAAGAAGGCTTTTGCAAAGCAAAAAACAGCATCTCGTGGAACCACTATTCTTTATCCTCCTTATATGAATGGTTGGGTTCAAAAATGGACAGATGGTACAGGATATATCCCTTTTGCAGAATCTCAAAAAGATCAATATGGCCGTCCTACAGGATTTACTTTTCAAGGAGGAAGCTCTTATGCTTATGGCATGGCTAGTTCGAGATGCTGGGTAAGTTGCGTTTATGTTCCAAGTCAAACTGGAAATTATGAAATTATTGTGGATTGTTATCAAGAAGGAGCATTAAGAGCTGCATGTGGATATAGCAATAGCGAAGTTTATGCGTATCGTACTTTAGGAATTATGGTAGAAGGCATTGGATATGAAGCTAGAGTTTTATCGGAACTCTATTTCGATCGACCAATCTCCGAACAAAATAAACGTATCCAAGAATGGCAATCTGCCAGAAAAACATTCTATCTTCAAGCTGGTAAATCTTATAACATTTGTGCATATTCCGAAGTTGGAGGATGGTCAGCTGGTGATAGTCAAACATATCAAATTACAAACATTACTTCTGCGATTGGCCCCTTTACAATTCAGCTAAAATAATCCTTTTAGACTTAAATTTAAATATCTTAAAGCCCCAAATTTGGGGCCTTATTTTTTTCTAAAAATAATTTCCATATATAAGAAGTTTGAGAGGTAATACGAACAGATTCACTAATACAAATTCCAGGAATCCAAATAATAATGTTATGGCAGTCACAAACGACTAACATTTGTGAACGCCAAGGAATAGGAACATGAATGTCGCTAAAAATTTGCGTAAGGCGAGAATGATTAAAATTTCCAAAAACTTGAATTTTATCTTGGGGTTGGCAATAGCGAATTTGTAAAGGAAAGCGATTAGGTTCGATAGAGACAATAATTTGTAGAAAATTAGGATGGGAACTTAATGAATCAATATCAACGATATGAGTTCTTTCAATTGATAAATATAGAAAATGGTTTAATGAAATAACTTTTTTGTTAGAATCAATTTTTAATATATCTGGAATTTCTATAAATTGTGGCAAAGATAAATCTTTTGGCAAAGGTAAAAAAAAAGTAATCCAATTGAGTGTTTTTGTAACTTCTAACAAATTTGGAAAAATAATTTTACCTGTATTCTGATTCAATAATTTTTCCCATAATTGGTAATGGCTGCTTCTGAAAAATGGATTAAGGCCTAAAGAACGAACGATTTCTTGCAATAACCACGATTGAAGGATAGGGAGAATGTTTTGAGCATCCTTACAAGATAAAATACGTAAAAGAGGACGTTGGGCTAAAATTTCCCATAATATACACAATTGCGGACATTTTACAAAAGATTTATAAACATATTGAGAAAAAAGTTCTTTTGCTTTATTTTGAAAATACTCAGTTGTATTTTGGCAGTAATCTGCTATATCTAAAATTGCATTATTTAATGACGGAAAATCTTTTTTAATCAAAGGAATAATCTGCTGTCTTAGCAGATTACGTGTATAATGTATATCTGAATTAGATTCATCCTCACACCATTTTTGTTTTCTCATAGAAAGGTATCCAAGAATTTCTAATTTTGTACATTCTAAAAGAGGACGAACCACTTGAATATGACTATTTGGGAAAATATAGCTTTGCGGTCGAATTCCTCCTAATCCTGATATACCCGTTCCTTGGAATAACCGAAATAATATAGTTTCTATTTGATCATCAACATGATGTGCGATGGCAATTTTAGAAAATCCCCATTCTTCAGCTACACGATAAAGAAATTCATAACGGCCTTGTCTAGCACGTTCTTCAATAGCAATAAGATTATTATCTTTAAGCAAATGCAACTGCGTTGTAAAAAAAGGCAAATTTAAACCTTCGGACAATTTTCTTACCCATTCTACTTCCTTTGCGCTTTCCAAGCGCAATCCATGATCAATAGAAGCTACAGCAAATTCTAAAGGAAAAAATTTTTTAGAATATTCGTCTAATAATAAAAGTAATGCTGTAGAATCTGCTCCACCAGAAACAGCAATTATTACCCGTTCTTTTTGAGAAAAAAGATTATTTTTTTTTATACAATGATCTATTTTTTGTAAAATAAGTTCTGTTGTCATCTACGGATTTCCTATTCCTAAAAATGGGCACGTTAACCGTGCCCATTTTTAAATTTCTTATAATTTCATTTTAAGATTTTGGAAGAACAATTGGAAAAGGACTATTGCTGGAATTGAGAATTCCTTGATATGCAGCAATGTTCCGATCTTCAATATGATTAAAAACCATGGGAGAATCAATTCCATAACTTACACGTTCTAATGGATTTGCATCAAGTGTTGCATAGAGGATTTCTTCTTGAGAACGTGCTTGTGCTAATTTTTGAGCAATAGGGCTTACAATCATGCTATTCCCAAAATACAATCCACCTCCTGCATCTGTACCAACAGCATTAACAGCAATGAAGTACACATGGTTGTCATAAGCACGTGCACAATTTGTCAAAGACCATATATCAAAGGGGCGTAAAAACGCAGAAGGCCGAACAATAATTTCTGCTCCTTTTAGAGCTAGAACTCTACTTAATTCAGGGAAATCTCCGTCATAGCATATAATCATTCCAACTTTACCAAATTCAGTTGTAAATATAGGGGTTTCCTTTCCTGGAGTTGTCCAAGATCGTTCACTAGGAAAAGGATGCGTTTTGCGATAGACGCCCATGATTTCTCCTTGTGAACTTATAAGAGCAGAGGAATTATAAATAATATTTTTATTCTCTCCACGTTCATAAGTTGGCCATACTACATATACACCAAGCCTTTTAGCTGCCAAGCAAATTTTTTCTATGCTAGGACCTGGTATGCTTTCAATTGATTCCCAAAGCTCGGAAACAGGCATATTTGGAACAAATCCAGTAGTAATTGTTTCTGGAAATACTGCTAATTGACAAGATGTTTCTTTTACTGCTTTTTCAAGCCATTTAATAGCTTTCTCAGTATTTTTCTGAATTTGATTAGGAATGGCCGCGATTTGTATTCCTGCAACTGTAATTTTTTTCATAAAAAAATCCTTTATTTAAGTTCTATTTTAGCTACTACAGGAAAATGATCTGAAGGATATAAACCATTTTTAGAAGTGCGTATAATATTTGTTCCTAAGACTTTTATATCAGGGCTGACAAATATATAATCAATTTTTTCTTCATAAGCTTTTCCTGTAAAACTATGAAAGGTTCCAACATTTTTTTCTGTAGGATAGATCGCGCGAAAGGAGTCTATTAAAGAAATTGGAGCACTATTTTCCCCTAATTTTTCACCTTTTAAATATTTAATGACGGAATTATTTTCTACAACATTAAAATCGCCTATAAGAATAAAAGGAACAGGACGTGAACGTTGAAACACCATTTTCATCATCAATTCCGCACTTTTTTCGCGAGATATTTGAGAAATATGATCTAAGTGGGCATTATAAATATAAAATGAACGCCCCAATTTTTTTTCGATAAATCTTCCATAAGTACAAGTACGAACAAACGCATTACCCCAATGTAAAGAAGGAGTATTAGGAGTTTCAGAAAGCCAAAAAGTACTTGATTCTGCAATATCAAATTTTTTAGTGTGATAAAGTATTGCCGTATATTCTCCTTTATTTCCTCCATCTCTTCCTTCTCCAATCATTGCATATTCAGGAACATTTGCAAGAATTTCGTCAATCTGAAAACGTAATGCTTCTTGTAATCCAATAATATCTGGAGAATTCTGACGAATAACTTGATAAACTTGATCTTTTCTATTGTTCCAATGGTTCTCACCATCATTTGCTAAACCATAACGAATATTAAATGTCATAATATTAAGTTCTAAAGGATCACTCATAATCGTACCATTCATAAAAATTGAAGCCAAAAAAAAGATAACTATAGTAGGAGTAAACATAAAATTTTTCTCTCCTAAAAAAAATTTATATTTTAAAATTCTACGGCTCTCAATCTTGGAGGACGAGAACTATGGTGGAAAAACCATTTGTAAGCATCTTCTGGAATTTCAGATAAAAATTGCGATGGAGGACTGTATTCCATATAACGATTGTTTGGAATTTGTTGACTATAACTAATTGTAAGCAATTTTTGAGCGCGTGTAATACCAACAAAAAATAACCGACGTTCTTCTTCAATTTGTTCATCGGTTGTACTATATCGATGTGGCAAATACCCTTCGTTTGCACCTATCATATAAACAACTGGAAACTCTAACCCTTTTGCCGCATGTAAAGTCATTAAAGTTACTTTATCAGTATCTTCATTATTTTCATCTGCATTAGAATATAATGATAGCATTTGTAAAAAATCACTCAATGAATGGTTCTGAGTTTCACGCTCATGCTTTGTTAGGAAATTGATAAACTGGTTTATATTTTCTTCTTTTGATTGTTCTTTGCTGATATCTGAAGCTCGTATATGAGCTAAATATTTGCTTTGGACTAGTAATTCTGTAATCAATTTATTTAAATCTTGATTATCATAACGGCGTATTTTTTCTATCATTTCTACAAAATCTTGAACACTACTTCTTGCTCGAGGACCTAATTGACAGCGTACTGAAAAATCACACATGGCATCGAATAGAGAAATTCCTCTATCTTGAGAAACTGCAACAAATTTTTCTAATGTTTTTCCACCAATTCCACGCGGAGGAACTGCAATAATACGCAGCAAAGCCAGATTATCATTTTTATTGGCAACAAGGCGCAAATATGCCATAATATCTTTGATTTCCATTCGATCGTAAAATTCTAAACCTCCTACTAATACGTATGGGATTCGGAATTTAGTCAAACTATTTTCAAGATTTTGGCTTTGAGCATTTACTCGGTAAAACACAACAATATGATTATAAGGAATTCCTTGTGAATGCTGTCGTACAATATCATTAGCTACGCGTTCAGCTTCTTCCTCAGGTGTCCAAGTTTGCATTAAACGAATAGGTAAACCTTGACTATTTTGAGTCCATAAGGATTTTTCTTTTCGTAGGGAATTATTAGCAATAACTTCTGAAGCAGCCTGCAATATATATTTTGTGCTACGATAATTTTGCTCAAGTTTTACTACAGAAGTCCCAGGAAAATCTCTTTCAAATTCTAAAATATTGCTAATATCTGCACCACGCCAAGAATAAATAGACTGATCCGGATCCCCTGTAGCACAAATATTTCGATGTTTTTCTGCTAATTTTTTTGCAATTTTATACTGAGGAATGTTAGTATCTTGGAATTCATCTAAAAGAATATATTGAAATCGCTCTTGATAACGTTCTAAAACTTCCTTATAATTATTAAGCAAGAGAAGCATATTAAGAATTAAATCATCAAAATCCATCGCATTATTAAGTTTAAGTGAACTTTGATAATGGCGATAAATATATGCTATTGAATTACTACTTCCTGCAATTTTCGTTGCATCTTCAGCAGTAAGACCTTGATTTTTATAATTACTAATCTTATTCCAAACTTCTCGTAATTCAATTTCATTATTTCTTATAGAATTTTCATTCTGATAGCTAAAAATAGCTTGTTGCAAAGCACGTTTTTGATCGTCAGTATCATAAATAGAAAAATTTGGTTGGTATCCTAAATGCTGAGCTTCTTGATATAATGTTCTGGCGCAAAAAGAATGGAATGTAGAAATCCATGCTCCACAAGCCCCAACCAATTTTTTTACACGTTCTGCCATTTCCCCAGCAGCTTTATTTGTGAAAGTTAAAGCTAAAATTTTATTCCCAGGAATTTGGTTTGCAATTAAATTAGCAATACGATGTGTAATTACTTTTGTCTTTCCACTTCCTGGCCCTGCTAAAATTAACAGAGGACCGTTGATATGACAAACTGCTTTTTTCTGTGGTTCATTAAGATTTTGTAATAGATCTAACATAATTTTTTTACATTTCCTAAAACTAAAACAATAAAGGAAAATGATATGTCGCAAACAGTTTCGACAGAAACACCTAAAAAACGAGGATTTTTAAAAATTCTTTGGATAATATTTATATTTTTTTTAATCATTATTTTATTATTTACAGGATTTTTTTATTGGCAACGACCTTTAGTAACAGGATGGTTCTTACATATTTACGCTACACGTTTAGCATCAGTATTAACTTCTCATCAGCATTATCAATATAATGAGGATTCTACATATATTCAACAACTAAATGAGAAAAAAGCTACTCAAGGCTTTTCGGAAGAAATTTTTAGAGAAAACTTTTTAAATATTCGCAGACAAGAAGTTTTAGCAATGCTTTTGCAATTAGTACAAGCTTATCGACTCCATCCTGAAAAAAATTGGATTGAATCTTTAAAAGAATTAGATAGTGAATTGCAAAGATTGTTAGATGATCAAAAAATTACCCCACAAGAATTTACTCAAATTCTAGAGAAAATTCAAATAATTCTTACTAAAAATTAAGAAAAATTAGGATTTCTCTACTTTTTCTTTTCAAGAAAAAAAATGTGCTAATTAAAAAATTAGCACATTTTTTATAGAATTTTAGCGAGAAAACCCCGAAGTCTTCAGCTTCGGGGATGAA
>CAZPDM010000023.1:0-50656 GCA_964585305.1 uncultured Planctomycetota bacterium
AAATCTTTATCTATATTTAACCCATCAGATGAAGATATTCACTACATCCCCTTCTTTAATGAATTGACATGGAGTGAAAGAGAAAAACTATATCGTGCCTTGAGTAATAATATTAGCCAATCCATCGAACCATACTGTGTCCAAATTGCTGATTGGGTTTTGGCTGAGGTTTTGAGAGAAAAAAATAAAGATTTATCAGAAAACTATTCAAATAAACTATCACGATTTACAGAGCTAACAAAATATTTTAATATGCCACTGGTATTTATTCTGGATCAGTTTGAAAATCTCGCCATATCAGATGATTATAAACGTAATCTCTATAGTGTAATGCTAAGTTTACAAGAATTTCACCGCCAGGTTATTGAACAACGATGGCCCTTTTCCCCAATCTTTGTACTAGCATTGCCGGAAGATCCTCAATTGTCTATGCCAGCACAAATAATCGCCCGATGCAGTATATTACCAAATGGTAAAAAATTTATTGATTTGCAAAGTTTATCTGGAGTTCAAGATTGGGAAATAGCACAAAATTTTGTTCAATGTTATCTTAAAAATTTCCGAGAAAATATTCAGAAAAAAAGTTCTAACCACAAACAAATTTTACAACCATTGGAAAACAATTCTCTCTATCCTTTTAAAAATGGTGATTTGCAATTGCTCCATCAAGTAATGATGCAAACAAGCGGAAATTATACAGTTCGAGAATGGTTAAACCTTTGCCAAAAGACTTGGAATTATCTTATTTTTGAAACATTTCCAACGTCGCTAGAAGAACGAAGACAAGAATGGCAAGAGCAGTTGAAAAAGAAACTTGGAAAGTCAACACTGCCCACCATAGAAGCAACATTGCCCGCCGAAAAAATGACTTCAACACAGCCTATCGCAGAAACAACGCCAACACAGCCTATCGCAGAAACAACTTTAACATCATTTTTCCCACCAACAATCGCAGAAACAACTTCAACATCCTTTCTCCCTTCAGCAACTACTACAATATCGCAAATAAATATAATACAACCTATAACTCCAACACCACGAATAGAGGAAATATCTTCATCTATAACATCGCTACCTCCGCAAACAGCAACCTTAGTACAACCATCAAATATAACCGAATCCATACAGCCAATGTTAATGAATAATGATAACAAAGATATGAATGATCCCTGGCCACCTTTAAATCAAACATTTAAAGAATCCGTAAAAAGACATTATTTAAACTTTGAGATTTCCTTAAGCTCTGATGAGCAATGTTTGCCAATATTGCAAGATTTTTTTAAAAGTTTAGAAAAACTTAATATAATAGACAATACTATAAATTCAGAAATTATCACTGATGATTCAGAGATAAAGCTATATCTAAGATTTTCCTCCTACTTGATAGCTTTTTCTTGGAAAAGCGCACAAGGCAGAGGCTGCAAAAACGAATTTGATTCTTTAAAAAAATTGGCAAAAAATTCATCAATACCAAAATGTTTACTGTTAAAAGTATACAAAAATACAAATGGTTTTCCATATATATTTGCTACTAAATTGCGTCAAAAAAATAAGGAAGATATATATTATATGACGGAAGATGATTGGTCTGTAATATACGCTATTCTTGCTTTAGGCCAAAGCAGATATAAACCTCAAAGTGATATTTCAAAACTTCAGATGCCAAAATGGTTTGATGCTAAAGAAGACTATACAGATATAATCAGAAAATTAGTTGAAGAAAACAAATTTTTAAAGAAATTCTCTATATATGAAAATAGCAATTTATCAAGGCCTTGACAAACGTTTGGCTTTATTTGAAATGTATGATTTCCATACTGTAACATTAGAGCCAGATGAAGTATACTGGCTCTATCTTTATGCCGATAAAGAGGAAACTTGGAAAAATCTTCCTGATCATCAATCGAGAAATGACATCATCGTTCTTACAAGATCAGACACAACAGAATCTATTCAAAATACAGAGCAAGATGGTAGAATCCTTTTACGCCGTTTTAAATTTAAGGTTGATAACGATCTACCTGTTCCCAAAGTCATCCGATGGGCATTTGCCTGGGAAGACGGAAAAGAATATCAAACATTCCGAATCTCACTCCATGTCAAACCTAGATTCAAAAGTGTTTTGTATCTTTTATCTTCATTAGTTGGTGTGTTGTTCATGACCGAAATATTTGAGATCATAAACTCGTGGTGGAACAACAGCATCACAGGGATGCAGGCGATAGATCAATCTTTTAAAGCTGTGGCAATCTCCTTTGGTTTCTTAGTTATTGGAATTCCAATTCTTAAATTATTTGGATTCTTTACACCAAAAGAATAGCATGTAGAAAATCAAACTGGATAAAATCATCCGTTTTTCCTTCAAATTATATTTGGCATATTATTATAGATATTTTGATTTAATTGCGTTCTATTTTTAATCCCAAATTTTTTTGGAGAGTGAAATTTTAGCTTTGAAAGCTATATAATCACTTCCGCACATCCCAGTGAACCCATTTTTTACAATATTTTTCACCAAAAAATGATGTTTTTCACCAAGAAAAACATCATTTTTTTAATAAAAAAATTATTAACATAAGTTATTTATTAAAAAAATGATATAAATTATTTTAAATAATATTTCGAGAAAAATGATTTTTTTAGAAAATATTTTTTTCGTCGGATAATGATGTATATTGGCGTTATACTGTTATTACCATCTTATGGTAAAACTTCAATCCCATTTTATTGAGAGATGGGTAATATCCTAAAAAAATCGTTAATGTATGTGGAAAAATCATCAAAAGCCTAAAAAAATGTATTGAGAACAGCTGAGCAGGCTGAAGTGGTTTTGTGATTGCTGGATGATGAAAAACTCTAATCGAAATAGTATATCTTTATCCTTATAAAATAAACATTCATATTCAACAAGGAAATTATGACTTTTGACAACTTATTTACCACTTGGTTGTTGTGGAGTAATCGAAGATGCTGTTTGCACTCAATTCAATATTTTTTTATATTTTTGGCAATACCTGCTATCGCAGTTTTGATATCTTTCGTAGTTCACGTAAATCTACCACTATTATAGATTATAATAACATATTCTCAATATTATATTTGTGATTATTTTAATAGTATTCATTATTCTAATATCTCTCGTAACTCTCGTAAATTTTACGAAAACTACGAGAGATATGCAAAATTTTTATCAACATAACAAAAAAAGTTAAAAAATATTTTTGCTAACTTTTCTTTCCATAGAAAGATTATCATCCAACGGTTCTAGAATTTTTTCTAAGACTTAAAAACTACTTCTTATTAAGAATATATTTAGGTTTAGTCGCTACACCAATATTTACTATAATTCCAGAACGCCGAAGAGAGCTTAAAAGATTTCCAATCTTATATTTTTTTTGCTTCTCATTCAAAACATCTGGTAGTTTGGAAAATAACAACAATTCAATATTTTTTCTGCTTGCAGAACCATATTCTTTTAAATATTCAACAATCATGTCTTTATAATGCTTATCATCAAATCCTCTTTGCTTTATGTACTGAGCTTTTAATGATTCATCGGATGTACTAACAACAAGAAAAGACGAAATATAATAGTTAGGTTTTCTGCCTTCAATTAGTTTTAATTGTTTTAAATGTTTGGCTGCCTCTTCTGTAATTGGTTGTTTTTTTTGAACTTTATCAAGCATCATAATTTCACTGAGAGATAGTTCGGGATTTTGGGCCAAAACATGAGCAAATTCTTTATCTAATATTTTTCCAGTTACTGTTACTTTGACTTTTCCATCGCTAAAATCATAATCTGGTAAAGGGAAAAAGCGATCTTTTTGAAATTTGAACATCTTTTTTATTCCACCTCCAACAGTATCTACCATGTTAAGATTAAACATGGCAGTTGCTAAAAAAGGATTTCGATATTGCTCTTCTGGTGCATCGCTCATAACAACTTTTTCAACCGAACCAGGAATGAATGTTCCATAGTTGGTAAAAATCAGTTGGTCATCTTCTATCTGAATTACATTGATACGGCCACCTTTGCGATAGTCTTGATGAGCTATGCAATTGTTCAGTGATTCCCGAATGACAAATGGTTCATATTGAAGAACTTCCTCAGGAAAAAGTGTTCCATATTTAAGATAACGATACTTGAGATTACGAATTTTAGAATATAATTTATCAACTGCTAAGAGAAAAGGAATCGTAAATATCTCATAGTCTTTTTCATTGTTAGAAATATCTTTTAGCACCCAGCGAATTTTTGCCTCAGAAGGATTAGTGAAGTGCTCAGATTCTTCCCGTCCTAGTAACAAAATGGCTGCACGAGTAATCTTTCCTTTAATAGTGATTTTTGCCTTGTTCAAAAAAGTTATATGATCCCATTCGGCAATTTCCACAGCCTTATCAGGAAATTTAGATAAATAATTTTCACGTGCTTTTTTAATTGCTAAAGGGTCAAGGTCTTCAAGAGATGCTTCGTCAACAATCCAAGATGACCAATCCTCAGCTTGGGACTGTAATCTAATGCGTTCATATTCTTCAGGATTGAGTGCAGAAAGCTCTTCGCCATCTCTACCATAATAATGCCCTTCAAAAGCGATTGGCATTCCTCTGGGAGCAGAAGGAATTTGAAAAAGAACAATGCGACCTTCTAGTTCATATAATTCATAGATTTCAATAAATGTAATACGATTGGTGGTCTTTTTAGCAATTTCACCTTTTAAATTATCGAGGTCTGAACGGTTGGTTCGATATTTCGTACCAACAATCGAATGATCTTTATCCCGTATTCCAAAAATAAGCCAAGAGCCGAAAAATATTTCCCAATTTTTTCAAAATTATAATCATTCTTTGCTTCTTTAAATTCAAAAACTTCATTTTCTGCTTGCTCATTGCGTAACAAAGTCAAAAGATTATGTAGTTCAGTTTCTGTGTAAGCCATAAATATACATGCAGACAACCACTCCATTTCAGATGTGGAAAATGCACGCCTCTATTGATTTAATTTGCAAGTAAGTGATGGAAATGATTTCAGCAAAAATAGAAACCACGAAAAATAAATGATTCAAAGGATAAAGCTCCCAAGAATGAATTTTTTGCTGGATTTTAGATCTAAAAAAAGATTTACTCCTCAAAACAATAAAGAAAATAAAAAAAGAGAGGAGTAAATCATGTGTGATTGTAGCATAAGACTGACGACAAAGCAAACAAAACGGCTAAAAAGAATTTATACAACCAAATCAGGAAAAGTAGCCCGATAAGCCCATATAGTTATAAGGATTATTACCGCTGACAATATCGAAGATACTATTTTCGCTGCTATCATGGAGATAACTACCAATGATGCCTTGTTAAACGATATTTATAAGAATTCTTTCTCCTATTTTGATGAGCAACTCCATACACAACAACGCAGAATTGCGAGTATTCGCAGCTAATTAGCATCCGTAGAAGGCAGGCGGCAAATCTAATAACATCTCTAAGCACTTTTATAAAGAACAAATCGAAGCATTCGTTAAACCACAAATAAATAACCTTGTTTACTAAAAAACGGCCTTGCAAAAGAATTAAGAAAATGAAAAAAATATCTCCGACACCGGAGAGCATTCGTCAGGTTATTACAAATCATTTTGGTAATATTTGTGAGGTTTTAGACCCCAAGAAAAAGCAAAAAGCTATCAATCAATTGGTCGAAAAGGTTGAATTAAGAAAAGATGAGATAGTGTGTTATATGGTTGACCAAAAAAAGCGGACATGCGTAAAGCATACATTATAGTGGCCTCTCCTCACATCCCAATGAAAACAATATTGGCAACATTTTTCACACCAAAATGATTTTTTTAGAAAATAGTTTTCTCATCGGCTAATGATGTATATTGCCATTATATTGTTATTACCTTTTTAAGGTAAATAGCCAGGTAGCGCAAATGTTTAAAATAAAATCTGAATATTGCTCTTTAGCGTGGGTTTCTATTGTTATCAGCAAAACGCTAAAATTGTCTCCATAAAACGCTTGTATTGTGTACTTTTTCTGTTAAGCTTGATTCCAGGTTGCTGAGAAAATATCTGTTAAGCAAGTCCATAAAAAGTTCGTTATTTATTTTTGATAGTCTTTTAGATGAAAATTTATTATAATCATTTTAATAGATGTGGCAATTTTCCGTAAAGGAGTTTAAGATGGAAAAAAAACAAAGCAAATTAAAAAGTAAGTCTAATTCTAAAATAAAATTACAACCTACTACAATTGAAAGCCCTACACTATTCGAAAGATTACGAAAAATAAAGATACGTGGGCCAAAAGATTTATCAATAAGAAGTATATAGCATACAAAAACCAATTTTTATAGATACTTGTTTTATAGCCGCATTGATTGGCGAAACTGATCAATATCATAAAAAAGCATTAGAGGCATCTGAAATTTACAATAAGATTCCAAAGATAACTACAGATGCTATCATATTTGAAATATGCAATACTTTTTCTAAAGCGTCTAAAAAATCTGGGAAAAATTATAAAGAAGAAACAATTAAAATCATCAACGAATTTTTAACTTCATCGCCAAAAGATATTGAAGAGGCTTGTAAAATTAAGACTGTCTTTTCTTCTGCTGCTGTAGTATTATGTTTCATCACTCGATTATGAAATAGTGTAAATTCCTTATCAAATATTGCCGATATAAATATACAACAATATCTCAAAAAGCATCCTGATATTTCTGTTCCTGAAACTACAAATCATCAACGGCCTAAAAAAAAATGTCTTGAGAACGATCATAGGTTATCTTTATACCTTATTGCCATTGGCACCATTGTCATTATTACCGATTGAACTACAATTATTGTTGACATACAATAGCAAAGCACAGACTCAAGCTCAAACTACTGTACAAGCAGATATTAGACTTAATGAACAAAATTATAACAACATCTATGGATTATCTCACAGCTTTGGAGGGACAATTGCTTTAGAAAGCCTTAAATGCGGAAATACTAAGCTTCGTTTTTTGGTTGGTATAAATTTAAGAGTGCCTACAAATGAGTTTGAAAATTTAGAAAAAGATAAAATTGTAGGAAGAGTAATTTGTATCACCACCTCTGATGATACTCCTGGATATCCAGGAAAGGCTTCGTTTGACAAAGGATATATTCATATAATAAACGCAGAAATTAAAGGCTGGGAAACCTCAATGGATATTCGTCATAATTTCCTTTTCTTTGCTCTAGGCTCAACTCTGGTTGTTGCAAAAATTGGAGGCAAAACAAAAGTTACAGATATTCGTAGTCTTCTTAATTTATATGATTATCCAACTGAAATATCTTCTCATTCCCCAAAAGTTGAAATAAAAGAACTTCCTTGCTATCCAATTCATTCCCATAAAAAAGACAACGATCGGATCCCACCACCGCCACCGTGGCAGGATGGTGGGCAGGGAGGAGCAGGAATAAGTAATGTTACTAAATCGCTCAAGCATTGCGAGGCTATAATTTACACGTCTTCTACTATAAGCCTTTCATCCTCACTAGTTACCTGGTTTAGACTTATAGTTGTAAAGGCATTACACAAAAGGATTTGGCCGGAAACTCACTAGTTACCTAGTTTAGACTTATAGCCAACAGTTCGCACTCATAATTCTCTCCTTCTCAAATAAATCATTAAAGTAGAGTATTGAAAACATATCCACCCACAACGGCAGTAACCCATATTATGCTTACCATAGCAATCACTAAACGCTTTTTAAAGATACTTGCTAACATTACCATCTCTGGAATGGCCATTCCAGCACCGCCGATAATTAAAGCAATGACGGCACCCAGGCTCATATATCCATAAATTCCAGCACCAATACCGACGCCAATGAGAAGATATATTAGTACCGCCCTAAAATCGCCCCACGCAAAGAGAAAAGAGGCTTTTATCTTTCCTTTGAAATTCGTGGGGACAATGTTCTCTTCACTATGCCCATTGCCACAACATCCGGCTTTAATCCTGACATTTTTTACATATTTAGTGCCTCCCACTTTTTCCAGGAGATAGCCGAACAAAATCGATCCCAAAAAAGTGACGCTAAAATATAGTAAACAAGCCTTGATTCCCATGAGGGCAAAAATCATGCCGACAATAATTGGATTAAGTAATGGCGAAGAAATAACAAATGACATGACCGGACCGAACGGAACTCCCGCATTCAGCAAGCCAAGCGTCATAGGTATGGTAGAGCAAGCACAAAAAGGGGTCAGGGAGCCAAAAGCCGCCCCTAAAAAGTTACCCCAAAGCCCACGTCGTGATAACCACTGTTTCAGCTTTTCTCTCTGGATGTACATCAAGATCAGGGCAACAATGGTGCTTATTCCAAGGAAAATAACCGTCAACTCAGCGGTAATCAGCAAAAAATATTTCAATGTATTTATGAAGCCGTTCATGACTTTGATTCTCCCCAATATAGTTGACAGTGTCAACCAGATCATTTAAAAAAATTAGCTCTTTAAGGTTTTTGCCATAGCAGTGATAACTCGAACGGCGGCCGAAGACATTTGAGGTGGCAATTTCGACATGAGTTCATTGAACAAATTCAGATAGCGAGAGTTGGCAGACTTGAGTACCTTTTCTCCACTTTCTGTAATTACCACACAACAAACTCTGGCGTCACGAGGAGATTTAACCTTAATAATATACCCTTTTTTTTCTAGTCGATTTACAACTCTTGTGGCACCACTTTTGGTAAAGCCTAGACAATATCCTACATCTTGAACCGGACAATTTTGCGTGGTCGAAACCTTATCCAAGGCAATAAATTCAGGCATTGTGAGATTATCGCAGCATTCTCCGTTCAAGCCTTTTGCCCCAAAATGCCAGGCAATCTCTATCAAAGCCCGATTAAATTCTGAAATAATCTCTTTGCTCAATGCGATTTCCTTTCGAGTTAATTGGTTTGAGCGGAAAGGCAAATTGGCACACAGGTAAGGTACGATTTTATTTCTACTATGAATATACCATAAAGGTTGACAATGTCAACTAAAATCTTAAAAAAATATCCTGTTGCTTAGTCGCTGTAAAAATAACTGCTCGAAAAGGGTGAATTGAGGAAAGATGAAATAGTGTGTTATATGGTTGACCAAGAAGAAAAGCGGACTGGTTTACCAATACCCCTCACTTATTTAAAAAATCATAAAATTGTATGTACATTGTATGTACAATATACTATAATATTATAAGTCCAAACGTAAGAAAGGAGAATTACGATGGTAAGAGCTACAAAAGAGACAACACTTAACATCAGGGTAAGTTTACATGAGAAAGAAGTAATAGCTAAAGCCGCTGCTATAAAAAAAAGTGCAACCAGTAAGTTCATTTTAGAGAATGCCTATGAGGCAGCCTGTGAAGTTATCTCTGGACAAACAAACTTTCAGTTAAACAATAAACAATGGACAAAATTTTGTCAAGCATTGGATGCGCCAACAAGAGATATCCCTACCTTAAAAAGGTTATTAACAAAGCCAGGAATATTTGATGAGTAACAATATCCCATTAAATAAACCAATACCAATCACTGAAGAGCATGAGACGGGTTTATTTGATTGTGGTGTTGAAGAACTAGATAAGTATTTAAAAAAATATGCATTGCAAAACCAATACAATGGAGCTGCACGAACTTATGTGGCAACCAGAGGTAATGAGGTAGTGGGATATTATACCTTGGCTTACGGCTCTGTTGCTTATGCGGAAGCTCCTGTTCGAATTATAAAAGGTCTTGCTCATTACCCAGTTCCCGTGATGATTTTAGCCAGACTGGCGGTCAGTATAAAAGAAAGAGGCACTGGCTTAGGCAAAGGACTCTTAAAAGATGCTCTGCTAAGAACTATTCAAGCGGCTGATATTGCGGGTTTAAGAGCTATCTTAGTTCATGCCAAAGATGACTCTGCCAAATCTTTCTATCAAAAGTTTGGTTTTATACCTTCTCTCATCAATGAATATACACTTTTCTTGCTCATGAAAGATTTAAAGAAAATAGTTGGTTTGGAATAACAAAAGATGTCTCTTATCTCTTTGGTTTTAAGAATCTCCAGCCATTTATTTATGGCGAAGATCATGTCAGATCCCGATTTTTATGCTACTGGATTAAAAAGGACATCGTTCATTATTGGCGATAAAATTATCTTAAGTAAGAAATGGAAATAAACCCAGCACGAATAGAACATTGGTCTGTCAACTAAATTGCTGGACAAATAAAAATGCCTTTCAATAGCATAAAAACGGATTGTATGAATAATAGGTTGTATTGCCGTCTGTAGCTTGGAATGCAATGAGGTTAGTATTCGCGTCATAGATGATTTCATTTCCTTAACTTCCCAATCTCCCGAAATTGCGCTAATCTCCGTTTGTTTGGTTCCTTTTTTACATTTCCCATGAGAACCCCATTCTTTTGAGATGCCTCAACTTTTTTAGTAAGTTCGTCATTTTTATGTACCAGCATTGGTAAGGGATCCGCGTATCGTTGCGCCAGTTCTTGGATGTGTTGGGTAAGGCGTTGGCTAATGAGTCCATTTCTGTCCCTTACATACTTTGCTAATTTTTACAAAAATATTTATAATATATATAAGACTATTATTTATATAATGTTATATATAACTTTAATATTAGGAAATATTATTGATTTATATTTGTTATTTTTATATAATAAATATAAATCATTTTTTTATATATAGTTAAATGTTATATTTTTATTAGGTAAAAAATATGGTTCTACTTTCTCAAAACATTGTCAGACGATTTGGATTTGAAGATAATCCTTACGATACATCAGCTTTATCACTTAGTCAACAAAGTCTATTACCAATTTCAAAAGCTTTTGTTGGTCGGGATATGGAAAATATTGAATTCAAGACTGTCACCAATATCTTACGGTTGGCTGGTGGTAATCGCTTTGTGATTGAAGGCGAAGTGGGCGTTGGAAAAACTACGTTTGTAAATTATAATCGTTATTTATGGGAAAATGAAAGTATAGATAAACTCTTTACCCCAAGTCAAGAACTTCTCTTTGATCCGAATTGGACTGCTAAAGATTTTCTTATGAATATCTTAAGTGCTTTGATACAAAAGTTGATAACATTGTATTCAGAAAAAATACTAAAGGATAGTGTATTATGTCGCAATATCTTACTTCTCACAGAAGTATATTCTCATTCTAATCCTCAATTTCAAGGATCTTTAATGGGATTGGGGCTAGGATTTGGTAATAATGAAATTGTTTCAGTTCCAGAACCTACAGAAACATTGCTATTTATGTATTTCCGAAATTTAGTGCTGGAAATTAAAGTGAGAGGTTATCAGGGAGTTTTTCTTCATGTGGATAATTTTGAGCAAACTGCAGCCAAGGAAACTTCTAAAATTCAAAATTTTTTTTATCGTGTACGAGACATTCTACAAACTAAATCGGTCTATTTTGCGTTTGTAGGTTATCCAGGCTTCTATCGCGAAATTATTGCACCTATTGAACAAGTTAGGAGCATATTTTTTACCTTCCCAATTTATCTTTCGCCACTTTCTGAACTTCAGGTTTTAGAGCTTATTGACAAGCGTTATCAGCTTCTTTCCCCAAAAAAATTTATAAAACCTGTAGAGGATGCTTTTGTAAGTTATCTTTATCAATTATATGAAGGTAAAATACGTTCAATTTTAGACTCTCTTTCTACAGTAATTACTAATTTCCCTGATGAAGCTCCACGAACTTTAAAAATGGAGGAAGCAAGAGAAACACTAGTACGTCATATTCATGAGAAAATCTCTTCTATACTCTCACCTAAAATAATAAAAGTATTGAAAGTAATTATATCGTTTAAAGAATGCACAAATGCCGAAATTGCAAGAGAGTTTAAGCAAGCCCCTTCGTCCATTTTGGAGGCGATAAAAGAATTAGAAAAATATCATTTTATTTATATTACACGTAGGCAAGGCCGCGAAATTTTTTATCAAGCTCATGAAATTTTTAATATTCTTCAAGAGAAGAAAAAAAATATACAAGTACGATTAGATATAGATGATTCTACTTACATTTTATCTGATACCAAGAAAAAATTTATGGAACTTTTATCAAAAAATGATCGGTTCACACTTAAAGAATTTTGCAAGCTGACTCTAATACCAATAAATCATGCTAGACGTGAAATCAACGAATTGGTAGACCATGAATTGATACAAAAGAATGGTTTTACCAAAGGACTTTTTTATACAAAAAAGATAAACCTATGAAAGAAAAGATTTCTACTTGAATTAACTTGAACAAGGCTTCCTAATTTTTTTGTCTATTGACTATTATCGATTATCCATTTCCCATGAGAACCCCATTTTTTTGAGATGTGCCTCGACTTTTGTAGTAAGTTCGTCATTTTTATGCACCAGCATTGGCAAGGGATCAGCGTATCGCTGCGCCAGTTCTTGGATGCGTTGGGTAAGGTGTTGGCTGATGCGTTCCATTTCTGTCTTGACTGTCTGCTCTATGGCAGCCATCCATTTAGCATCCACAACCAAATCTTTGATTTCTGACTCTGTGAGTGTTGAATACCGAGCCAATACTTTGCTTTCCAGCAAATTCTGGGCAATTTTGATTTTCTTATTTCTTCAGCCAGAGAATCTGCTAGTTTCCAATAGGATTCCAGTACTTTTCTTTCCTGGACATCTTCAAGACTGTTGCCAAGTTCTTTGATGCGTTTTTTTACACTGTCTTTGCTGACTTTATCCAAGGCGGAAAAATATCCCTCTTCGCCGCTATACTCTTCTATCAGTTCTTCTAACTCACGGCTGATATTATCTTGATTGGACTCTAATTCTTCGAGAGCCTTTTTATCTAAGGCAAAGTAACACTGAATTAGCAAATACTTGGGAACCAAGTCGCATTCCATTTCCATTTTTTCTTCTTTTTTCTTTTCTTTTTTCTTTTCTTTTTTCTTTTCTTTTTTATCCTTGGCTTCTTCTTTTATTTTTTTCTTTGACGTTGTTGCCTGTGTTTTTTCAATCTTTGCCAGTTCCGCGGAAACTGGACAACGCGTGGGTAAAACACGACCGTCCAGTTTTTTTATTCGTAAGTAGCAATTGTTTTCCCTATAAAAATTTGCTATAATTATTTTTAAAGATCTCAATTTCTCTGTAATTTTCTGTTATAGAAAGCAAGCAAACTCAATGAAAAAAAAGATTTATTTAGAAACAAGTGTAGTTAGCTATTATGTTTCTAAAATATCAACAAGTACGATAGTAGCAGGGCGTCAAGCATCTACAACAATGTTTTGGAATATGCTCGAAAATTTTGATGTTTATATTTCGAATGTTGTCATTCGAGAAGCATCCAAAGGGGATAATATTAGAGCAGCCGATAGATTGAATGTTTTGAAGGACTTTTATATCTTAAAAGTAGATGATGTGGTCCAAAAGTTAGCACAAAGCATTTTAAATAACAAAGCTATTCCTTCAAAATATACTGATGATGCGTTACATATAGCCATTGCAGCAAAACATGGTATTGATATTGTTGTGACTTGGAATTGCAAACATATCAATAATCCAGTTACTCGAGGAATAATAAGAGAAATAGTAGAAAGTCAATGATTTATATGCCCAGAAATATTCTCCCAAAATGAATTTTTAGGAGATAAACTATGAAAGATGAGATTATAGAAGAATTACATAAGATTAGAGAGGCTCATGCCAAAAAATTTAATTACGATTTAAATGCTATTTGCGAAGATTATAAAATTAGCCAGCTTAAGCATGGGGATCGATTGGTAACACTTAAACCCAAACTACTTCCTGGTAAAAAACTGGCTAAATTAGCTAAAAAATACGAGGGAAAAAAGTAGCCATCATAAAAATGCCCCAAATCCCGTAAATTTACGCAAGCTTTGAGTGTTTTGTTATTTAGTACACTTTCTATTCTCTTCGCAAATTTGAGCCGTTTCCGATGCATTTTAAGATTTTATCTTATTCGCATATAATCTTACTTTTAGACGATTACAGAAACGTCTGCTAATTTTGGCACAATTGGATTGTTATCTAAAGAAGCATGCCCGCGCTAGTGGTAGATTATCAGGACTCTATATTGCCAATTAAATTTGAGTAGTCCTGGTGGAAGTCGAAAAGGTTGAATTGAGGAAAGATGAGATAGAGTGTTATATGGTTGACCAAAAAGAAAAGCGGTCTGGTTCTCACGATGTCTGGTATAGTGGGCAAAAAATATCATCCGTAAACACAAAAGCGGACATGTTTTACGCATGTCCGCTAGTGGTGGCCTTTCCGCACATCCCAGTGAACCCATTTTTTACAATATTTTCACCCAAAAATGATGTTTTTCACCAAGAAAAACATCATTTTTTTTATTTTCTAAGAAAAAATATTAACATAAGTTATTTTTTAAAAAGATGATATAAACTATTTTAAAAATATTTCGAGAAAAATGATTTTTTTGGCAATTATGGAAAATCTATAGTAAAGGAACTTAAAAATCTTTGAATCCTTCGATAGTTGGATACTATGAGCAGAAACAACAAAAAGGAAACGATGAAGTGAAACCCATCTTTTTTAAAATAACTACTCTAATTTTTTTTCAGTTCCAGCCCTATTTTCTTTAGTTTCGCTTTGATAGTCTGTAACGAAACCATACCAAATCCTTTGATATTCAGCAATTCCTCTTTATTTTTAGCCAGTAGATGGGTAACAGTGTTAATTCCAGCGGATTGCAAGCAGGTTATGATTCTCTTGGGAAGTCCTAGGTCGGTAACAGGTTTCTCTTCTTTGTAATCCGGTAGAAGAAGTTTGCAATCTCTCGGATAGACCATTTATTTTGCAAAGTTTCGACTTCATAAAACTGGCGTTCTATGGGATCAGTAATTCTGATAAGCTCTACAAAATGAGACCATGTCAGATTTTTACAGAGTCGAATGAAGTAATTTGATGCTTCATCCTGATTTTGCAAAATAGGCTCTATAGCCAATTGTAAAAATGTTTGTGGGGTTGATAACAATTTCGCCAACACTGGCTGCGAAATGTTCGGCAAAGATTTCGCCGACAGTGTCGGCGAAATTGGGTAAGTCCTAAAAAATAGTACCATTTTATATAAGTTTCTCTCGGAAGCTCCTTTCCCAACTTTCTTGGACAAATCTTTTGCCAGATTTTTCAGAAGCTCTTGCCCATATTTCGCCCGATCTTTACCATTTTGTTCGTATTCCACAATATAACAGCCAAATAACCAGTTTCTTAAAGTAAGGTGGAAATTAATTGCCTGGATTGCCGTCTTAACGAATGCCTTCCCCAGAGCCGATAGACATTCTTTCAATTGCTTGTAATCCATGATTTGCCTCCATGCTATTTTCTGTGATAAACCCAACTGAAAATATTATATGAAAGACCCAATGTAGAATACAAGCAAATATCCTATGAACTTTGCATTGACACTATTTGGTTATGCTCCATTTCTGAGCAATATCGATTCTAGCATCCTAAAGGTTGTTCAGAAAATGACCGTAAACACAAAAGCGGACATGCTTTACGCATGTCCGCTATAATGGAGAATATGGGATTTGAACCCACGACCTTTTGGCTGCCAGCCAAACGCTCTCCCAGTTGAGCTAATTCCCCATTGATTTATAGAGAAATATTATATCATTTTATTTAAATTTGTCAAGTATTTTTTTGATGAAAAATAAAAAAGATATAAGCTATTGTTTTTTAATTAGTTAAACTGTAATTTTTTTATAAAAAAAATTGTAAGCATCAAAAAATGGCGTGTAAAACACGCCATTTTTTTAACTAAGTTGCTAAAAGTATTTAGATTTTTTCAACATCATTTATTTTGGAATTTTTGCATAGTCTTTTAAGAAAAGCTCAACACCACGATCTGTTAGTGGGTGCATTAAAATTTTGTTATAGACGTCATAAGGGATTGTTGCAACGTGGGCACCGGCAAGGGCACTTTCCACAATGTGGATAGGATGGCGGATGCTTGCAACAATAATTTCTGTAGTAAAGTGGTAGTTGTCATAAATCTTTTTAATTTGAGTGATGAGTTCCATGCCATTTTGAGCGCAATCGTCTAATCTTCCGACAAATGGGCTAATATAAGTGGCACCAGCTTTTGCAGCCATAAGGGCTTGAAGCGGACTGAAACAAAGTGTTACGTTTGTCTTAATCCCCATGATGGATAATTGTTTTACTGCTCTAAGTCCATCTTGAGTAATAGGGACTTTAATAACAACATTGCTTCCATATTTGACCAATTGTTTTGCTTCTTCGATCATTTTGTTTGACTCAGTTGCTATGACCTCAAGACTTACTGGGCCTTGAACTAATTGGCATATTTCTGTTGCAACTTCTTGGAAGGTCCTGCCAGTTTTAGCAACCAAGCTAGGATTTGTTGTTACGCCATCTAAAAGGCCCATTTCAGCAATTTTTTTAATTTCTTGTGTGTTTGCAGTATCTAAAAAAAATTTCATAAAAATTATATGCAGCTTATATCAATAGAAAAATCTTTCTTAGAAATAAGACGCATATCCTTTCTTTTTTAATCGATTATTTAATTTTATTGGCTCTATCTAAAAGTGTTTTTAATCCCAAAAGCTGTCTTTGCCAATCCATAGTTTTTTGTTGCCAATTTAATACAGAAGGAAGTTTTCTGGCTTCTTCAATCGATATGTTATTTTTAGTCATAAGAGTTTGGGTTTGAAGGAAATTTGCTTCTTTCGCAAGTCGAACGCCTTCTTCATAAAATGCAATGGATGTTTTGAGTTTAAGCTTATATTGACTAGGATTTTTTTCTACTGTTCTTGCTTCTTTGTAAGCCAGAATTCCTCTTTGGCATTGTTTTTCTGCTTTTGCCCAAAGCTCCAGATATGATTCCGTAACAACAGGTTTTATAGGTTCTTTTTCTGGGGTAGTTATAACAGGTTTATCTGGGACAACAGGTTTATCTGGGATAACAGGTTTATCTGGGACAACAGGTTTGTCTGGGATAACAGGTTTGTCTGGGATAACAGGTTTGTCTGGGATAACAGGTTTGTCTGGTACAACAGGTTTGTCTGGGATAACAGGGGTATCTGGTACAACAGGTTTGTCTGGGATAACAGGGGTATCTGGTACAACAGGTTTGTCTGGTACAACAGGTTTGTCTGGTATAACAGGTTTGTCAATATTAGGAATAGTTGTTTTATCTGGAGTTGTCTTATCTTTTAGGAAACCGATCATCAAAACTACTGCTAAAATAGCCAGGATTACAACAAATATTGCTGCCAATTTTAGACGAGTACTATTTATATTTGCATTTTCTTTTTTTGCTGAGCCATTTGAAGCAATTGATTTAGAAGCGACTGGTTTGGTTACTTTAGCTAATCCTACAGGAGTTCCATATTGTTTTGGTTCTTGTTTGTATCTTGGTTTATTAGATATTTCGCTTGATTTAGATTTTTGGGCTTGATTTGGAACATCTATGTCTAAATTGACTAATGCTGTAGCAAGCATGTTCAAAGGGTTTAAATTTGGCGGTTCAACTTTCATTGTGGGCTGTTGCAAAACTTCAATTACAGATTCTTCGTAAAATAAATTATTTTCTCTAAAAGCTTTTCCATCGCTAATAGCAAAGGTTTGCTCTTTTTCTTCTAAGTTCCGTAATCCAGGGCCTGCAACATAGCCGTCAGAGATGCTAATAATTTGACTATCTTCAGTAAGTGGAATTTCTCCGCATACTGGACAGTAGATAGTTAATAAGTTTGTTGAACTTTCTGGGACTTCTAACTCTTTGAAGCATTTTGGGCATGTTTTTTTTTGCATAATTTTTCCCAATGAAAATTCTTTTATATTTTTTATTCCTTGATATTTAATTAAGGTGTGGTTGATTTTATAAAGCTTTTCTTCAGCTCTTCTTCAAGTTCTCGAATTTTTTTCTGGTAGATTTCTAACTTTCTCTTTAGTTCTATTACATCAGCTTCTGAAATAGTTTTAACAGAAGAGAATGGTTGTAGTGTTGCCATCCAGAATTTATTCCAAAGATCGACTTGTTGGGACATTTGTTTTTTTAAATTGCTAAAATAGTCAAGACCGCTTGTTAGATATACTCGAAAGAATTCATGAAGTTGATCTTGTTGCATTCGGATAAGTTGATGTAATGTAGAAGCAGGAAATAAATTTGACAAAGTTTGAAAAATAATTTGTCCTAATGTTTCTTGAGTAATATCTTTTTGAGTATCATTATCTAAAACTTTAATCTCCTGTCCGTCTCGAATAAGTTGAGCAAGTTCCTCAAGAGTAATATAACATTTTTTTTCAGTGTCATAAAGCCTTCTGTTGCTGTATTTTTTAATTAAAATCATTTTTTTTCTCAAAAAAAATATTTTTTTTCTTGACAAATAGTGAGAAATATATTATATTTTTGTTCGTAGTTTATGTTGCAGTGCAAAATAAACTAATCTACAAAAAAAATAATTTTATTTATATATTTTATATTTTTACCTGAATTTAAGATTTTGTCAAGGAGAAAAAAATGAACTTCAATCCTATGTTCAATGAATTCGTCAATATTATGAAAAAAAATTTTGAAACATCTTCTAAATCTACTGCTCTTTTTCAAGAGCAAAGCGAGCATATTGCAAAATGGATTATGGAACAAGGCGGAAATGTGCAGGCAGAAAGTAAAAAATTTATGGAACAATGGCTAGCATCTATTAAGGAACAACAACAACAATATCAAAATAATCTTAATACCCAACTTGATAAATTGGAAAAATATTTTGGGAAAAAAGAGTAATGTTAAAAAAAACGTACTAGAAAAATTCTAGTACGTTTTTTATTTTTTATCAAGAACACTTCGTATTTTTTTTATAAGCAAGATAGGTGAAAAGGGCTTTTCAATAAAATTTAGATTTTCACATAATATGCCATGTTCTGAAATAACGTTTGCAGTATAGCCAGACATAAAAAGGTATTTGATATTTGGACGTATGGATTCTATTTTTTCTTTAATTTCTTTTCCATTCATTTTAGGCATTACAACATCTGAAAGAAGCAGATGAATTTCTCCTGGCCAATTTTTAGCAATAGATATAGATTCTATTGGGTTTGATGTTGCTAAGACTGTATAACCATACTTTTTAAGTATTGTTTTTCCTAAATTGAGAATAGATATTTCATCTTCTACAAAAAGAATTGTTTCTGTTCCAACTAAAAAAGATTGTTCTATAATATTTTTCTGCTTTAAATTTTCTTCTTCTTTTAAAGCACGTGGTAAATAAATTTTAAATGTTGTTCCTTGATTTAATTCACTATAAATATTGATAAATCCTTTATTTTGATGGACAATACCATAAACTGTACTCAATCCTAATCCTGTGCCTTTTCCTAAATCTTTGGTAGTAAAAAATGGTTCGAATATATGAGACATAGCTTCTTTTCCAATGCCTACTCCAGTGTCACTTACTGCAATCATAACATATTCTCCAGGCACAAAATCTAATTGTCTGTTCTGGTATAAATTGTCCAAAACTACATTTTCGGTCTCAATAATAATTGTTCCGGATTTTATAATGGCATCTCTAGCGTTGACAATTAAATTTGCTAAAATCTGATCTATTTGAACAGGATCTATATATACTTTCCACAGTATAGGAGAAGGTTTCCATAATAGTTCTATATTTTCTCCAATCAATCTCTTAAGCATTTTCTGCATCCCGAAAACTACTTCATTTATATCTATTATTTTAGGATTGATAATTTGCTTTCTTGCAAAGGCTAAAAGTTGTTGAGTTAATGCAGCAGAATGTTCAGCAGCTTTTCTAATTTCAGAAATATTTTCATAAATAGATGAATTCGGATCGATTTGCAACGATATTAAATCGGCATGTCCTATAATTACAGAAAGCATATTGTTAAAATCATGAGCAATACCGCCAGCTAAACGACCAATAGATTCCATTTTTTGAGCTTGAAACAATTGTGCTTGAAGCTCTTCATTTTTCTTTCTATCCGAGACATCTGCACCAATTCCAATAACTCCTGTTATGTTTCCATTTATATCTTTTACAGGAGCATACCATGCTTGGAAAGTAATCCCTTGTACATCAATACAACTTTTTATTTCTTCTCCGGATAAAGCTCTTTTAATATGTTCGATTATATCTGGAATATTTTTATAAACTTCAAAAACAGAACTTCCAACAACTTGCCCAGGTTTGAGTCCTAACAATGCTAAACCATGTCCCTCTGAAAGAGTAAAAATTCCATTATGATCTGTAGCAAACAATACTACGGGAACATTACTGATCACACCACTTAACATTGCGATATTTTCTGCAAGTAGTTTTTCAGCATTTATTCTTGCAATAGTATCGCCAATGAGAGTAGCAGTAGTTTCTAATATTTTACAAGTATTTTCTGAAATAGAGTCATATTTATGCGAGGCTAAATTTAAACTTGCGATAATTTTATCTTGATGTTTAATGGGAATGATTGCAACAGAACGAAGCCCTTCTTGAGATAAAGGAGAATCTATTTGCAATTCTATATAGTTTAAATATATTGGCTTGCCCTTCATCAATAAATTAATTCTGTCTATATGATTATCATAATAGACAATATTATTTATAAATTTATCCGGTAAATTTTTATGAGCCAAAAGGTTTAATTGGCATTTCTTTTCATTAAATAAGTAAACTCCGCAACAATCAATATTTTCTGTTGTAATTAAGATATTCATAATATAATTAGCTGCAGTAAGTAAATCTTTTGCGGAACTTAATGCTAAGGCTAAATTATGTTGAATGCGCAAGAGATGTTCTGCTTCTTTTCGTTGAGTAATTTCTCTTATTTGACAATGTATTTCCGTTAGTTTTTTTTCTTCATCAAAAAGAAGATGACCATATACATCTACCCATATAATTTTATTGTTTTTATGAAACATCCTATGTTCAATATGATATTGATTTTCTCCATTTTTTATACTTTTTCCTATTAAATTTAATGTTTCGTTATATTCATCGGATGGAATGTAAAGGGAAACTTTTTTTCCAATTACTTCTTCAGGTAAATATCCTAGTAATTTAAAAACAGGTGGTGTTACATATAATATCGTACCATCAATAGAAATTTTGGCTATAATATCTGGAGTATTTTCAATCAAAAAACAATAAAAAGATTCTCGTTCTTGACAAGTGGAAAGTTTTTTTTCTAATTCTTGAATTTTCTTTTTATGAGAAATGAGTTCTTGTTCTAAGTTTTCTTTTCTACCTTCATTATCTTTATTATTATTCATAATTTTCACACTGGCAATCAATTAAGAAAAACAGTGTCCTTTTTAAATAATAATTGTTGACTTTACTAATTTAAAATATAATCTTTTTCTATAGGTTATCCGAAATTTAAGTTTTAGTCAAGCATAAAATGTTTTTTGTAGTTGAATTTGAAGAAAATTTTTAGAAGGGATTATTTTTTTAAATCTAAGTTCTAGGAGTTATTTATGTTTTTATTTAAGCTGTATTGCAGATTGTATCAAATTATTTTGAAAATAGTTTCTCCATTATTACCTTGGAGAGAACCTGCTCTTCTTGAAGGTGCTGGAAGTTTATCTCAAGCATCAAATCTTATTAAAAGCCAAGGGATTCATCGACTTCTTATTGTAACAGATCAGGGGATAATAAAGGTTGGACTTATAGAAAATCTTCTTAATAAACTTAAAGAGAGTAATATTGAATATTTTATATTTAGCGAAACGGTTCCAAATCCAACTATTGAAAATATTGAGAATGCAGCAAATATATATGTAAATAACAACTGCCAAGCGTTGCTTTCATTTGGAGGAGGCTCTTCTATAGATTGTGCAAAAGGAGTGGGCGTAAAAATTACACGGCCAAACAAGCCAATATCTTCTATGCGTGGAATACTTAAAGTCCGAAGAAAATTGCCATTGCATTTTGTCATTCCTACAACAGCCGGGACTGGGAGTGAAGCAACTTTAGCAGCAGTTATTTCTAATCCTGCAACGCATGAAAAATATGCGATAAGCGATCCTTCGCTTATTCCTGATTTCGCAATTCTTGATCCTGAGTTAACTTTAAAATTGCCTCCACATATTACATCAACTACAGGAATGGATGCTCTTACTCATGCAGTTGAAGCCTTTATTGGAAAAAGTAATACAAAAAAAACTGAACAAGATAGCATAGAAGCCATTCGTTTGATTTTTGAGAATTTGGTTGCAGTATATAAAAATAGTATGGATGTTGAAAAAAGAGGAAAAATGCTTAAGGCGTCATATTTTGCAGGTAAAGCATTTACGCGGGCATATATTGGATATAATCATGCAATTGCTCATACATTAGGCGCGTTTTATTCTATTCCACATGGTCTGGCAAATGCAATTATATTGCCACATTTGCTTAAATATTATGGAACTTCAATTGAAGAAAAAATTGCTATATTGGGACGTAAATCTGGAGTAATAGAAAACAACTTATCTAATTCCGAAGCAACTCAAGCATTTATCAACCTTATAAAGAAAATGAACTTTGAAATGAATATCCCTGAATTTGTCAAGGAAATTCAAGAAAAAGATATTCCCCAAATGGTCAATCGCGCATTTGCTGAAGGAAATCCGCTTTATCCAGTCCCCAGAATATTTTGTAAAAAAGAATTTACAAAGCTTTATTATATTATCAGCGGACGGAAATAATTTAATATGGCAAAACCTCAAATAACTATTTAAAATTGACTTAGAATAGAGATTTTATTATAATAAGCATTCTTCTATTAACACACATTATAATGGAGTTTAGAATGTCAGAATATGCTTCCAAAGCCTTAGCGATATTGCGCTCGGGTGATTTTTTTCAGTGGTATATCATACCATTGTTAGCATTTGTAGTATATGTATATGCTGTAGAAATTGAACGTAAAAATTGGAACTTAGTATTTGCCGGATTAGCTTTTTGGGGAATGGATTGGTTTAACGAAATATGGAACGGTTTGTTTTTTCATTTTTCTCAATATGCTCCAGTGTGGGGTGCTCCGGGAAAAACAGCATTTCTTATTTTAATTGGGCTTAATATTGAAATTTGTTTCATGTTTGCAGTTGCTGGAATTGTTTTTTCCAAAATGCTTCCTCAAGACAAAAATATGAAAATTTGTGGGATAAATAATCGTATTTTTTTTGCTATAGCTAATTCTATTTTTTGTGTGATTGTAGAAATTTTTTTAAACGGAGCAAATGCTTTAACTTGGGATTATTCATGGTGGTGTGCAAAAGTTCCATTTTTAATTGTTATCTTTGGATATTTGCATTTCTTTTTAGTAGCGTTTTGGGTTTTTGACATGGAAAGTATTCGAAAAAAAATAACTGTAGTTGGGATTATTTATATATTTGATATTATTTGTCTTATTGTATTTGCTGGAATTTTGAAATGGATTTAATTTATCGGAGTTGCCATGCCTGAAATACGTCTATATCCTTTGATTATTCAAACTTGGCTACAAGGACGCGGAGCTTCTTTATTAAGTGGCCAATTTCATGATGCTCAAATTTTAAAATGGGCTAAAGAAGAAGTACTAAAATGGAATGATCCTCGGTGTCCACAAGAAAATGAAGTTTTATTTCGACAAATAGAATTAGGTTCTATGTATTATCTTTGGGGAATTATTCGCTGTGGAGGAATTGAAGATCACGGACGTTCTTTTATTGAAATTCGCGCAATTTTATTAGATAGACAAGCTATTTTACCAACTAAAGAAGAGCTGCAAAAAATATTGATAGAGTTTGATTTTAAAAATATTACTGATTTAAATGCTTGGAATATTTCACTTCCTATTTTTGAACCTCAAAAAAATAATCCAGAAACTGAAAAAAATCTTCCATCAATTAAAATTGAACTTTTGCCGATTGTTGAAAAAATATGTAAAATATTACCTAAAATAGCTAATTGGGTTCTCTCAAAAATTTTGAACAAAATATTGAGATATTTGCGTCCATTATGGAATTTTTTTCCTAATCTTTGGAAACATAAAGAAGAATTGGCAAAAAATTCTAAACAATCTGTTTCTTATGTATGGCAACATCGTCAAGAAATCTGGCAAGGTGCTTGTACACAAGTTAAAGATTTTCGAGAACATCCTGATAAAATTTTGCCATGTTGCTGGAGTTTTTTAAAAGAATTATTTACTAAAAAGTTATTTTATACATTAAAAATATTTTTATTTATTATAGTATTTTTGATGATTCTAGCTTGGTTATGGCCAGTTTCTTCAATTCCCCAGCAACCTACTAAACATATTGTTCCTGTACAAAATCCTAATGATGTTTTTATGCAAATTAAGAATCTTGATGAAAATCGAAATAACAATAAATATTCTTGGTTAGACTTTCAAAAAAAATGCGAAGAATTAAAAATATTAACAAATAAACAAATTTTGGAAGGTCAATTTTTTCTAAATAATACAGCAAATTCTGCAACAATATGGGAAAAAATTCGTCTTCCCAAAAAAGCTACAAAAATTACTCCAGAAAATTGGGAATGCTGCATTATATTAGATAATCAACAATATCGAATAGATATAAGTTCGGTATTTTCAGAATTTATCTTATTTTCTCAGAGAGAAATCGTAGTTGAATACCAAGATATTGGTATAACATTATATGTTGATGGAAAAAATGGAAAAGTTCGTGTTGTAGAAAATTTACAAGATAGTGTTAGCGATATTAGCTATGTAATTATTCAATTTCCAAAAAAATAAGAATCAAAAAAAAAAACCTCGCTTAAAGGCGAGGTTTTTTTGTTAAACCTTAATTTACATAAGGATCTTCCCAATCATATAACCAAAAATGACGATCGACGAATTTATGGATTTCTGTGCCATGAATATCTATAGCTTTAGCATGTGCTTGGCTATGTTCGGGACTTACCCAAAATGGACATCCTATAATGGTAAAAGCAAGAGCAATTAGAACAAGAATAAGAAACAATTTTTTCATAATTTTTCGCAATAACATTCTGTTGAAGAAATTTCAAAAACAGAAAACTACCGCGCCTCCGGTTATTTCAACTTACACGCCCGCAAGGGGTGCGAACAAATGGAAATACTTTATTTTATTCCAACAAAATTTACCTCTCAGGTCAAGGAAAATTAGTTAACAAGAATGACTTTTTATCGTTTTTGTTAAAAAAATAAGCTAATTTATAAAAGTTGCCTTTACTCTCTTGGATTTTTTGAAATATGGGATCCATATAGCAGCGACAATAATTGCGCCTAAAACATTATTTTCAATGAGTAATTTTTGAACATCTCCTGTTCCAAAAACAAAGAGAGCAAGTATAAATAGCGTAATACATGCTATAGTTTGAGCAACCATATATTCAATAAAAAACTCTGGGGCAGAGCTTTTTTTCGCAAAAAATTCCATAGCAACAGCCCAAAGCCATATATATAATCCGACATGGACTAAAATAGCCGGAATTTGATATGCTATAAAACGAGAATCCATTTGCATCATATAAAGAATTATATAAATAGGGGCAAAAAGAATTCCTACAACAAAACCAATTGCAGGGAAATATAATAATCCGCCAATTCCCATTAGTTTACGATCGATTTCTTCTAAATTTTCACTTTTAGGAAGTTCTTTTTTACTTTGTTCTGAATTTTCTGTAGAACATTCAATTTCCTGAACTTCTACAACTTTTTCAGTATTTTGATTGATAACGCCAGTGCGATCAAATTGTACTGGATTTAATCTCCCATGCTCTAAGCGGAATACTCTATTGCCTTTTCTAGCAATGCGTTCTTCGTGGGTAACAATGATAAAGGTTTGGCCAAGTTTTTGATTTAAGTCCAAAATTAAATTTTGGATAGAAAGAGAGGTATCTTCATCAAGGTTTCCAGTAGGTTCATCACATAATACAATCTTAGGTTTTAACATTAAGGCACGTGCAATAGCAACTCTCTGTCGTTCACCGCCCGAAAGCTCAATGGGATGATGGTGCATACGATCTTTTAGGCCCACTTTTTCAAGTAAATCTTTCGCTTCCGCAATTACTTCTGCCTGGCGATGAGTCCATTCTACCAAATTGTAGCGAATCATAGCGGCTAGTATCACATTTTCCAAAGCAGTGAACTCTGGCAAAAGATGATAAAATTGAAAGACAAATCCCAATTCACGATTGCGAATACGTGCTTGTTGATTAGAATTATAGTTATTTAGATTGATTCCGTTATAATAGACGGCACCTTCTGTTGGAGTATCCAAAAGCCCCATAATATGCATCAAGGTACTTTTTCCTACTCCTGACGCGCCTAAAATAACCAAGATTTCGCCCGGATGGACATCAAGACTGAGATTCTCAAAAACTTTGAGTTTCTGATGTCCCATGATATATTCTTTTGCAACGTTTTCTACGCCA
This sequence comes from uncultured Planctomycetota bacterium, assembly GCA_964585305.1. GTDB lineage: Bacteria > Planctomycetota > Uabimicrobiia > Uabimicrobiales > JABWCH01 > CAZPDM01. The sequence continues at coordinate 26,407 of CAZPDM010000023.1, forward strand.
AAGAATAAATTATTGATTTTGTCATTGGTTTTAGAACGTCTTTTATGTGTTCGCCATTTTAAAGAAAGTGATTCTGAATTAAGAGCAGCAATAGGATCTAATCGTGCTGCTTTATAAGCAGGAATCAAACAGAAAAACACTGTTAAAGTAAGTGTGGTAATGACAATGATAATAACCGTTTGAAAATTTAGTTCAATAGGAATTCGATCAAGATAGTAAACATCTCTTGGGAAAAGTCGGAATCCCGTCATTTCAAAAATAAAATCTGCAACAGAGTTAATTTTTAAGCTGAACCACACACCAATGCTGCTGCCTAAAATGGAGCCAAATAGACTAATAAAAAGTCCATTGAATAGAAAAATCCCCATAATTCCACTTCTATTAGCTCCCATTGCCTTTAATATTCCAATATCTTTAGTCTTTTCTGTCACCAATAAGATCAAAATAATCATAATTGAAACAACAGCTAAAACTACAATAAGAGAGATAATAATTGTCATTACTAATCGTTCTAATCGGATTGCAGAAAGTAATGATTTTCTTAACTCTTCCCATTTTTGAATTTGATATGGTTTGGGATAAAGATAATCTTTATTCAGCTTTGACTCTAACAATAGTTTAGCTTCATCAGCATCTTTATAGTCATTTAATTCAACAGAAATTTCATTAACATCTGTTGCCATATCTAAAAAATCTACAAGATCATTTCGTTTGGCATAAACTAAATGAGCATCAATTTCCTGCCACCCTGATTTAAAAGAACCTACAATACGAAATTTACGACTATATGTGTTCAGTTTTTTATCTTTAGGATTTTGACGGCCTGTAATAAGAGTGATTTCTTCTCCTCGTCGCAATCTCAATTGCTTCATGAGTTCATAGCCTACGATAATGGGACGAAGACCTTCTTGTATTTCTTCTTCATCATCTACAGGTAAGAAAAATGGATTTTGCAAATCCAGGCTACCATCAGCCATTTTTAAGTCTTCTGAAAAATAGGCCATGAATTCTGGCAATTTTCTAGTATTGATTGCTTCTCCCAGACCATCGAAAAATTTTTGCCAATGTTCTTGTAATGTGGTAGCTAAAGGACTTATTTTCTTTGCTTCTGTAGAAGGTAATTGTTCTACAAAAATTATTTGATTTTTTTCATTAAGAGTATATGCGAGATATTGGGCTGTGGCATATTCTGTTTTGGGGGCAGATTTTTTAGAAAACCACGATTCCCAAAATGGAATATTATCTTCTTTTGCCTTACTAATGAAATTTTGTCGGCATATTAAACGCATTCCAGCAGGAAATCGTCCTTGAGCTGCAACTTCGCCACCTCCTAACACATCCCAGGTAATTTCTTTTTTTATAGGATTACGAATATTATCTTCTAAAAGTTCTTCTGTCCATAATCTTAATTCTTTATGAGCAGTAAGAAGATAATTCTGTAATTTGCTAACTTTAAATTCCTTTTCGTAATCAATTCCAATAACCATGCCACCAACATAAAATTGATTTGTTGCTAACAAAACTATTCCGCGTAAATGTGGAGCACATCCTTTAATATGAGAGATTTGAGAAATATCTTTTTCAATATCATCGTATTTTTTTTCGCTACTGCGAACTGTAACGATAATGTGAGAAAGAACACCTTGAAGTCGGGAAATGAATTCCTTGCGAAAGCCATCCATTACCGCTAGTACAATAATAAGTACCATTACACCTAGTGCAACGCCAATGATAGAAAACCAAGTAATCATTCGCGTGCGAATATATCGTAAACTTATAGTAAATGTAAAACGGCGAAATAAACCAATCATATTTTTTCTTTCTTGCTTTAAAAAAATTATTTTTCCTCTTCTTTTTCTACGGGATCGTATCCACCTTCACAAAATGGATGGCATCGGAGAAGTCTATAAATTCCCATCCAAGTGCCTTTAATCAATCCTTTTTTTTGAAGTGCTTCTAAGAAATATGCAGAACAGGAAGGTTGAAATCGGCAAACGGGTGGCAATAATGGCCCGATACACAGACGATAAAATTTAATGAGTGAGATCATTATATATTTAATACAATTTCCTAAAAATATAAATGGAGATTCTATACAAATTCTCAATATTTTTTGCATGAATCGTCTCCGCTTGGCATATCATTTTGTAAATTATTAGATTGTTGTATATTTAGTTCTTCTTTAATCGGAATGTCTTCAGTAGTAGTTTGAGATGTTGTTTTAATAATTTTATTCATTATATTTTGTAGATCATTTTGGATATTTTTCCAATCCAATGTCTTGTATTTTTTTGATGCTAAAATAATTAAATCAATGCCTTGGAGTTGACGAAAAGAAGATATTCGAAATGCCTCACGAATCATTCTTTTTAAATAATTTCGTTCACAGGAACATCCAAATTTTTTTCCGATGCTTATTCCTAGACGAAAATGATTCAAACTATTATTTAAATAGAAACCTAATAAATATTTTTGCCCAATACGTTGGCCTTTTTTTAAAACTAAAGCAAATTCTATTGCATGGCGAATTTTATATTTTTCAGAAAATTTATAAGGATGATGCTGGCTCACGGTAATACCTCCTAAATGGTCTGTTAAATAAGTTTTTTGACATCCAACTGAGAGGAATTGAACCCGACGCTGCAAATTTTTTTTTCGTTAAAGCTCGCCATCTATAAACGGCGGGTTAATTCCTACATGCACTACATACATGAACAAGTTGACTTAGCTAAAGTTAGTATTGAGATAGGAAGGTGTAATAAATTCTTAGTCCAAATATTTTTGACAACTTACTTAAAAAGATTTGAAAGAAGCTACCACGAGAAGCATAAATATGTTTCTTAATTAAATAAATTTTTTTCCCAATATTTTACTTTTTTTTGGGATAAATTTTTACTTTAGTTGGCAAAGGAATTTCTTGGGATTGTTGCTCAATATTTTGATAGCAGCCATTTCCCATTCTTTTTTCATGGACAATAGTTAATTTAGAAGCCTCAGAACTATTCACATAATGTATAAAAAAATATTCGCCTATTTTAGCAAAATTGATATTTCCTAAGTTTTCTTTTTGGGTGATTATAATTTTATATTCAATGCTATTTTTTTGTTTAATACGACTGAGTAAAACATTTTCTAAATCAAATTGATGTTTTAAATCCTTAGAAAAATTCTGCATTTCTTTAATATGGGGAATACTTCTGATAGAAAAAATAGAAGCAAAGGAAAGTAAGAATAAAGCAATGACACCTATAAAAATGATTTGTTTCATATATAAGCTGGTGTCCTTCTATTTATTTTTTTTTAAAAGCGGCTTGATTTTTTCAGGAAATGTTACAACATCACCAACTTTAATATTTTTTTCCTGAAACCAACCTTGTTGCATTTCTAAAGCATAGCGTACAGGCTGAGTAGAAGCATATCTGGGAAGCATAAAATCCGGGCTGCCATCATAAGGTTTCATATCTAAAATATCAGAAATTTTTCCATCTTGTTTGATAAATGCAATAGATAATGGAACATGAGTATTTTTCATCCAGAAAGAAAGAATTTCTGAAGTGTGGTAAACAAATAGCATTCCAGAGTCTTTTGCTAATTTTTGTCTATACATCAAGCCTAATGTCCTTTTTTCATCAGTATTAGCTATTTCAATCCAAGCAGTATGCTCCCCTATTTTTAGAAAGGCTAAATCAGATTTAGAATTATTTTTGTTATCGCAGGAAATAAGCATACAACAATTCCCAATTGTGATTAAAATAAAGAAAAAAAAGAATTCTAACTTATAAAACATTTGGATATTTACCTTAAAAAGAATGCTTTTTTATAAATTTAAATTGATTGTCTAATTCACAGACAATCAATTATTTTGAGGAACAAAGATGTTCCTTTTTAATTAGGAGGAGTTGAACTATCTGATGTTTTTTGTTTTATATAATATTCTAATATTCTTTGAATATTTCGTAAGAGAATATTTTGGGCTGGAGTTCCATTAAAACTATGACAATAATCTATAGCCTTTTGATATTGCTGTTGATTGTAATTTTTAGTAATAAGATATTGTATATAGTATGACTTTAAATATTGATGCAAGACAAAAAATTCTTCTTTTTGCCAAATTGAGTCCCTAAAAAATGCTTCCATTTTAGCTGGTGGTTGTTCTAAAAGCTGCAAAAATTCTTCCCAAATACTCTGCCAAAGAAATTCTTTTGTTTGAGGAGAATAAATAGAAATCAATTGACGAGCTTCATTAAATTTTTTTTCCGACAATAATCTTTCAATATTTTGAATGTGCTGATTTTGTTGAGAAATGTTATGATAGTGAAAAAATAAATAACCACCAATTAAACATCCAATAGCTATAAAAATTAACGATGCCTTTTGGTGGGAAGAAAAATTATAACGACTGTGCCATGCTAATTCCATAGCATCTAAAAATTCCTGGGAGGATTGATAACGCTCTGAAACTGAAATAGCAAGTGCCTTTTGCATTATTTTATCTACCATTTTAGGAACACGACGATAGTGGGATAAAGGAGTTGGGTCTTGGTGAAAAATTGTATAAAGTGGAGTATGTTCATTCCCACTGCGTAAAAATGGGAGAGTTTTGGTAATCATCTCATAGATACATAATGCTGCCGAATATAAATCGCTTGCTGGAGTAGGAACGTCTCCCAAAAGTACTTCCGGAGCCATATAATTAGGAGTTCCAGAAGCCTTTTGTGAAGAAGTTGGATCATCTGCAGAAGAGGCGAGTCCAAAATCTACAATGCTAAGTTTTAAGCCATCGCTTTCTTCTTTAATCATGAGATTTGCAGGTTTTATATCACCATGAACAAGCCCAATTTTATGAGCTTCTATAAGACAAAGAAGCATTTGGCGTGATAATGAAGCAACTTCTTCTAATGTTATCGTTCTTTCTCTTAGTAAAGTTCGCAAAGTTTTTCCTGAATGGAAATCGATGACTAAATATAAAGTGTTTTTCCATTCGCCAATTGCACGTACTGGAAGTATTGCCGGATGAATAAATCTCGCAGCAATTCGAGATTCTCGTAAAAAACGTTTTCGTCGTGATGGCAAAACAGCTAATTCTTCTCTCAAAAATTTTAAAGCAACAATTTTGTTTAAATCCAAGTCCAATGCTTTAAAAACAAGACTACTGCTGCCCTCACCAATTTTTTCTTCGATACGATATTTTTGCTCGATAATAACGCCTGGGCTTATATCCATTGATTTTTAAAGAAAAATGGTGTTTATTTTTAAATTTTTATTTTAAGAAATAAACATTTTTCTTCCTGTTTTAAGGAAAATATTGTTTTTGAAATAAAAATTTTCTAATGTTATCCTTCAAACTGTTTAATGAGTTGCTCGCGTTCGTATTTGTACATACTATTGATAAATTCATCTATATCGCCTTGCATAACATTTGTAAGATTATAAATGCTAAGGTTAATACGATGATCGGTAACACGATTTTGAGGATAGTTGTAGGTACGAATACGATCGCTACGATCACCAGACCCATGTTGAGAACGACGCATTTCATTGCGTTTATCATGTTCATCTTGTTCATACTTTTGTAAAAGTCGGCTTTTTAAAACTCGCATAGCTTTCATTTTATTTTTATGTTGTTCTGGAGTTTCCTGACATTTTACAACAATTCCGGTAGGCAAATGGGTAATTCTAACCGCAGAACTTGTTTTATTAACATTTTGACCACCTGGACCTGAAGCTCGTAGTGTGTCAATTTTCAGATCTTTTGGATCAATATTAAGTTCGATTTCTTCTGCTTCGGGTAAAACAGCTACTGTGCAAGCAGATGTATGAATACGGCCAGCATTTTCAGTAACCGGAACACGTTGTACACGATGTCCACCGCTTTCAAACTTCATATATTTGTAAATATCTTTACCACGAATTGCAAACACAACTTCTCTTAGCCCTCCAAGATCAGATGCGTCAGTATCCATTATTTCAACTTTCCAATGCTTACGTTCTGCATACTTTACGTACATTTCGAAAAGTTCTCGGGCAAATAATGATGCTTCTTCTCCGCCTGTACCTGCACGAATTTCAATGATAGCATTCTTTTGATCAGTTTCATTATCAGATATTAAAGCATCTTGAACTTTTTCGTAATATTCTAACGCTTGGGCATCTAAAGTTTTGATTTCATCTTGAATTAAGACTTTAACATCTGCATCAACTTCAACAGATAACATTTCTTCTAATTTTTTTCTTTCTTGATCAAGTTTCTGCATTTCTCGATAAGGAGAAATCATTCGCAATAAAGATCCTCGTTCTTTCATATATTGGCTATATAAGCCTGAATTGGATATAATTTCAGGCTTTTGGATTAAATCTTCAATTTCTTGAAAGCGGGCATCTACTGTTTGCATCTTTTTGAGAATATTTTGTAAATTGGCTCTCTCTGACATATTTAAACCTTTTAAGGATGGGATAATAAAATCTTATAAAAAATTTTGTTTAAAATAAATCTTTTCTTAAAAAAATAATTTAATATCTACTCTCTTTAAAGGGATATATTTCTTATTTTTGTTATTGGAATATAACAAAATAATCATAAAGCGTCAAGAAAAAAATCTATAACTCTTAAATAGTTATTTTTTGTCATTTAAAAGTTTTTGTAGATATTGGCGGCTCATTTCTGATGCCTGAGGCATCCATGCAGGTTGAAAAACTGTACAGTATCTAAATTTTTCTCGTGCTTCATTAAATCGTTGATTTTTTAAATAAAATTCTCCTAAATGAAAGTCGGGTTCATAAAAATGGTAGCAATTTATTCTGGCAATATTAAGATAATACTCAGCTTGAGGAGAAGAAAATTTCAAATATGCCCCTAATTTCATAGCAAATAAATGAAAGTTCTGCTGCAAACTTAAAGAATCTTCATAAATTTCAAGAACAGATTGAATAGTTTTAGAATCTTGATTCTTAGAAAGCGTTTGATTAGCCGTAACTAAAATTCGTATAGACAAAGTAGTTAAAAATTCCTGTAAATGCCAGCAAATTTTTTCTTTCCATTTTTCCTCATCTCCCTTAAAATCTTTATAAGAAAGAATATGAGGATTAAATCGTTCATAATCTGGGTAGTTTAAACAATGGTTTGAAAATACATCAAAATAATAATCACTAATAGGGTTTCCTTTTTTATAAAAGAAAACACCTTTTGTAAATTGTATTTCCGGCCAGCAATATTGATTAAAAAATTTTGATAAAAAAGCATTTGGAAATTCTTGCGGGGGAACAATGGAGTTTAATTCAGCATTTGCAGAATCTAATTTATTCTCTTTTATCATAACGAGAGCATAAATACATTTGATGATAGGTGCAAGATCCGGAGCGTATTTCTGAGTTGAAAGATTGATTTCTTCAAACTTCTTATAGCAATTTTCTTGCTGCATTTCCCATTTCGCTATATCGAGATATGCTAAATTTTGAAAGATTCTACGAAGGTGTTTTCTTCTAGGTTCAATTGATACATTATTCCAAGAGTTTTCTATGACTGCAATTTCTGCTTGAAATTTAGAAACTAAAGCATCTTTAGGATAAAGAAGACAAAATTGCTGCAAATAATATAAAAGCCATGATTCTAATTTCGCTTTTCTTGAAAATTCAATAATTTTTAAAATATGATGATAAGACTTTTGGGGTATTTTGTGGAGGTTTCTTATAGCATCTAAATAACTATTTTCAAGTTGATAAAATTCTGAAAGTTCTTCCAAAATTTCTGTAGTTTTTTGAATGTTGTGAGATGATTCTGCTTCAGAAAGCCTCATAAAATTATTATCGCGTTCATTAAATCGTATATCACTTTGTATTTTTTTTACCATTAACTCTAATTGCCACAATGGTAATGTTTCGGATGGTTGAGGATATTTTTCTTTACGTGTTAATAATTTATAATACTCAGAAACTAAATATTCCTTTCTTATTTCATATAATCGAACTTTTAAGTTTCCTGCTGGGGCATTATTTTTTTCCAATTTTTTTATTTCTTCCTGCAATTTTTTTATTTCTTCTTGCTTCTCTACTTGAGAAATAGATAGCTCTTTTTGTTTAAAAGATTGTGAAATATCTTGATCAGTATTTTTAGTTTCTGAAATATTTTTGTTTTCTAAAATATTCTTATTTTCGAAAACATTCTTATCTTTGAGCATATTATTGTTTTCTATTTCTTTTGAAATATGGGAAGAAATTTCTTGATTAACGCCATTTTCCTGACTTGCTTGGCCTAAAGCAAACGCAAGCAGTATACTTATTATAAAGATTATAAACATTGCAATTTTTAAAGTCCACGAGGGAAGAGTAAATTTTGGATGTTGATATTGATTCCGAACCCTCCGTCTGTTTTTTTTATTCTGAAAAATTGGTTCTTTCTTATATTCTTGAATAAGTTTTTCTATCACTGTTAATTCTGTTACATCCAATCTTACCGATAGTTTCCAATATGTTTTTTTGGAAGATTCTTGACTTAGTATTTGATAAATTTTTTCTAATTCTTTACTTAGAAGACTTGTGCTATTTAGTCGACAATTAAAATCCTTAGATAAACATTTAGCTAAAATAGAGGAAAGATATAAATATGATTTTTTCTCTATTTCTGAGATATTTTTAGATATTTTTTCATAAATAAGTGGGGGATTATAACTAAGTATTTTATCCATACATTCGATCATTCGTTCGCTATAAAAAGGAGATTTTTTTTCCCATAAAAAAAATTGATATAAAGTAATTCCCAATGAAAATATATCGCTATATTGAGAGATCGTACCGTTTACTTGCTCCGGACTGAGATATTCCGGAGTGCCCATGATTGTTCCTGTTGCCGTTAAACCCTGAAGATCATTAGAGATACTTTTTGCTAATCCTAAATCTAAAAGAATAGCTTTTTTCTCTTTTAAATTTATCATAATATTAGCCGGTTTTATATCACGATGTAAAATGCCAGACATATTTAAAATATTCACAGCTTCACTGATTTGATGAGCAATTGCAATTTGATCTAAAAAACTTAGCTCATGAGGAGAAGATTCTAATAAGTTTTTCAAAGAAACTCCATCTATCCATTCCATTATTAGAAAATATTCCCCTTCTTCGATCAAGAAATCAAATACTTTTACAATATGTGGATGATGTATTTGACTTAAAAAATAATATTCCCGTCTGAATCTCTCTAACATTTCTTCTGTATCAATACCAGAACTTACAATAATATGCTTAATTGCAACATCTTGCTTTCTAATAAAATCACGACCTTTAAATATTTCTCCCATACCTCCCTGACCAATCTTTATCTCAATTCTATATTGACCAGACTTTAAGGATTTTCCTAAAAAATTTTTCTTTCGGTTATTTGATAAAATTTCTTCTAAGGAAGAATCTTTTGTATGAGAGTTTTTGGCAGAGGAAATTAAACTTTTGGTTGCCTCTGAACGAGGCGGCTGAATATTTCTTCTTGTAGATTCGTTAGGTTTATCTTGAGGAAAGCGATTTGTGCTTGTTTTTTGAGATTTTTCTAATTCTGAATTTTCCATAACGTTTCCTTTGCAGCAATTATAATCAGATATTGTTTAATTTTTAATTTCTTTGTAAATGGCCCAAATGCTACTACAGATTATCCCTATACAAGGAATAATCCATATTCCAGAAAGATATAATATCAAAATAATTGTAGCAATAATACCGCCAAGAAGATTTGCATATCTCAAGCCAAGAAGAAAAGTAATGATACAGGCAAGAGATATATATGTTATTGGATAATGCTGTAATAAAGCTGGGGATACAAGATTGGTTGAAGAATTGATTGGCGTAATCCATAAAAAATGGAAAACTGAAATAAAAATAATTCCTAATAAATATTTATTCTTATTTTGCCAAGCTAAAAAAATAAAATGAGAGCAAGTAATGCCTAAATATAGAAACATGAATATTAAACATGGGTAAATATAGCGAATTTCTTCTGCAGTAGCATAGCTATATCCAGATAAAAAAAGAAAATAAACTAAGATAAAGGAAGAAAAAATAAATCGTAAGGGATTGTTTTTATAGAAAAAAACAGCAAGAGAACTAAAAAAGAATAAAGAGTAATGAAGAGTGGTTAAAAACATTGCGCCGAATGGTATATAAGAAAAATCGAATTTTATAGGAAGAGATTGCAAAGAATATGGAGTAAGAAAAGGTGAACCAGTTAACCATATATTTTCTAAAATTTGAGGGCTAATACCTAAAGAAATTGCAGAGAAAAAAAGGAAAATATCTTTCCATTTTTTTTTACTATTTATTTGCTTAAATTGCCAAAGTAAAAAACATGGAATAACAACAACGTAAATAATTCGAAGCGTACAGCTATATCCTAAAATAAGACCGGCTACAAATCTCTTTTGTGGACTTATATTGGAAGATAAAAGTAAGAATATAGATAATAATAATAGTGCAACCCCTAATGTGTCGCTTAAAGTAGTAATTCCCAACCATTGTGAAACTTGATAAAGTAGAATGTCAAAAGCACCAGAAGCTTCAAATATATGAAAAATAGAAAATCCTGAAAATTGTTGAGAATAGCTCAAAAATTCTAATGATTGAGGTTCTCCCACCCGATAGGTAGTATATACCCATGGCATTATAATATATACAAGCAATCCCAAAAGATATTGCATTTTTTTTTGTAATATATAAAGCTATTCCAAATAATAAAAGAATGCTCCCAGTATTTATAATAAATGAGTTAATCGTAGAGATAATATCTCCCATTAGAAAAATATTGGCATTTTGAAAATATCCTACAAATGGAGTTAAGATTAAAGGGAATCCGATTGGTTTTCCATATAGAGGTGGTTTTTCTAAATTCCATAGTTTTTCAGCAATAGCCACATATTCTTGCCCATCTACCCAACCTGAATAAAAAGAACCATAAATAGAGGAAAAGAAAAATAAGGATGACCATTGAAATAAAATAAGACAAATACACAAAAGCAAAATAGTTCTTTTAGGATTTTTATAGAATCCCCATATACACCCAAATAAAGCAATCAGAAAAAAACATATTGAAGTTACTTGTTTTTTAGTTTTTGAAAAATCTCGAAAGATTATTCTATATTGAATTTCTTTTTGATTTTCTCTTTTCTCTATCTCTAAATTAGGGGAAACCCAAAACTTTTTTCCATTTGGTAATTTAATGAAAAACATTTCTATTTTACGGACTAAAGGTGTATAGCCTTTTCCAAATATATCAGCAATAGAATAACTTCCTTGATCTTCTACTGCAAGATTCATAGATTGTCCAGAAACAAACTGTAAATTTTTATAAAAAGGTTCTGGTATAGAAAAAAAAGGTGTATTTGCTGGAATATGTACTTCATATAACTGTGAAGGAACATAAAAAAAATGCGGATCATTTTGGGATTGAAGAAAAGATAAAAACAAAAAAAATCCAAAAAAAATATTTTTAATCTTCATATAAACTCTCTTTTATATGGGGAATAGTTGTTGACTGATTTTATAATCCTAGAAAAAAACGCCAAGACAATAATCTCCCAATTGTTTTAATTTAAGCAAATAGGGAATAGAATATTTTTCTTGGCGTTTTTATTTTTTTTATAATTTATAACACAGCATTGGATCTCGGGCAGCAGCAACTTCATCTAAGCGACTAACAGGTGTTAGATAAGGAGCTTCTTGAACTTTCCAAGGCTCTTCTTTAGCTTCTTCAACTATGTTTTTTAAAGTTTGAATAAAAGCATCAAGAGTTTCTTTATTTTCAGTTTCAGTCGGCTCAATCATAATTGCTTCAGCAACAATCATAGGGAAATAAATTGTTGGAGCATGGAAGTTAAAATCCAAAAGCCGTTTTGCAATATCTAAAGTACGAACCTGATATTTTTCTTTGAGAGTACTTGAAGAAACTACGCATTCATGCATACAGATGCGATCATGAGGAACATCAAATAAAGATTTGATCTTAGTGAAAATGTAATTAGCATTTAATACAGCAATTTTACCAACTTGCCCTAGACCTTCTTTGCCCATTCTTCTGATATAGGTATATGCACGTAGGATAATTCCTGTGCTTCCTAAAAATCCACGTGTTTTTCCAATGCTATGGGCTGGAATCTTCCAACTATATTTGCCATTTTCTTTCGCAACAAGCGGCCCTGGTAAGAATGTTGCTAATTTTTCTGAAACAGCAATTGGACCTGAGCCTGGACCACCACCACCATGGGGAGTAGAAAAGGTTTTATGAAGATTATAGTGCATTACATCAATACCAAAATCCCCTGGACGGGCAACGCCTAAAAGGGCATTCATATTTGCACCATCCATATAGACCAATGCTCCTACTTTATGAGCACGTTCTGTAATTTCTTTGATGTTGGGTTCAAAAAGACCTAGTGTATTGGGATTGGTAATCATCAATGCGGCTACATCTTCTGAAAGATTTTCCTCAAGATCTCTCAATTCCAACAGTCCATTTTCTCCGGATTTAATTGTTTTTACTGTATAGCCGGAAATTGTGCAACTTGCAGGATTTGTCCCATGTGCAGAATCTGGAATCAATACAACTTTAGGATTGCGCCCCTGACTTTGATGGTAGGCTTTGATAACCATAAGACTGGTTAACTCACCATGTGCACCTGCAGCAGGCATAAGACTAACTTGAGATAGACCAGAAATATCACGAAGATATTCTTGCATACTATAAAAAACTTCTAGCATACCTTGTACACTATCTTGTGGTTGGTAGGGATGCAATTTCGCAAAACCTGGCATGGCAGCAACAACTTCATTAACTTTAGGATTATACTTCATTGTGCAAGAACCAAGAGGATAGAAAGAAGTATCCACGCCAATACTACGACGAGATAATGCTGTAAAATGACGAACAATTTCCAAGGAGTCTAATTCTGGTAAACGCGCTTTTTCTGTTCGAAGATATTCACTTGGAATTAAATTTTGAAGAGGTAATTCAGGAACATCTAGCTTGGGCAATTCAAAAGCACGACGGCCAGGTTTAGAAAGTTCATAAATTAAAGGAACTTGAATGTTAATAGATTCTTCGTTTTCAGTTTCAACAGTTTTTTTTTCACTCATAGAAATTCGCAAAACTTCACAAATTAGTGAGAAATTGCGCTCCAAATTAGTAATCTAAGAATTATTCTTTCTAATAAATTTATTTTACCATAAAAAAAAAATCAATCAAGAATTATAAGGAGCTATTTCTTCTTATAAAAAGAAGAAATAGCTTGACAAAACTAGTATATTATAGTAAAATATATACAAAATACTAAAATTTATAGAATTTTAACTAAGAACAAAGATCATTGATCATTCTAAGTTCAAAGGAGTAAATGTCTAAGTAAGTTGGTAAAAGCATTTGAACTAAGAATTTATTATAAACAGAGAGTTGCACAAACCAGATCAATACCATGACAGATAGGCCAACTTTCAGGAATTCGAGTGAAATCTCTTTTAACTGATTATAAGGAATCTATCAATGCCACAGACAATTGTGGAGAATAAAGTAGAAAAAAATTTTATTGATGTAGACAAACTTAAAGAACTGGCATCATTAACAAAACCAACTCCAGAAGAAATTAGTCAAATATTGCAAAAGGCTAAAAAGCTTCAAGGGTTGTCCTTACAAGATGTATCCAAACTTTTGCAAATTGAAGAACCTGATGACATACAAAGGATTCTTGAAACTGCTGGAGAAGTAAAACAAAAAATATATGGGCGTAGAATAGTCCTTTTCGCACCTCTTTATACAGGAAATGTATGCAGCAATAATTGTCTATATTGTGGATTTAGAAAAGATAATATCTCTCTTGCACGTCGTATTTTAAATATGGAAGAAATTAAGCAGGAAGTAGAGTCTCTTCTTAAGCAAGGACATAAAAGACTCTTAATGCTTTGTGGGGAATCGCAAGAAAATTCTATTGACTATATAATTGAAGCCATTCGTACTGCATATAGCGTCAAAATAAATAATAGCCAAATTAGAAGAATCAACATTGAAATTGCTCCTATGGAAGTTTCTGAATTTGCCAAGTTAAAAGGAGCAAAAATTGGTACCTATGCTTGTTTTCAAGAAACTTATGAACCTGAATTATATAAAAAATATCACCCTATTGGACCCAAAGCTGACTATCTATATCGTCTTACTGTAATGGATCGTGCTATGCAAGGTGGTATTGATGATGTTGGTATAGGGGTCCTTTTTGGATTAGCTGATTATCGTTTTGAAGTTTTAGCAATGTTAGAACATGCTCATCATTTAGAAGAAGTTTTTGGTTGTGGCCCACATACAATCAGCGTTCCAAGAATTGAACCAGCAGAAAATACCCCATTAAGTAAAAATATTCCTTTTCCTGTTAGCGATGAAAATTTCAAAAAAATCGTTGCAATTTTACGTATCGCACTTCCCTATACAGGCATAATTTTAAGTACACGAGAAAGTGAAACTCTTAGAAATGAATTGTTCCGCTATGGAATAAGCCAAATTTCAGCAGGATCACGTACAAACCCTGGCGCGTATAACCAGTGTGGAGCAGAAAAGAGTGGTGCTCAATTTTCTCTTGGAGATCATCGAAGTTTAGAAGAAGTCATCTGCAGGTTGATAGATATGGAATATATTCCGTCTTTTTGCACAGGATGCTATCGCAAAGGTCGAGTTGGTAAAGATTTTATGGATTTGGCCAAACCAGGACTTATTCAAAAATACTGTATGCCAAATGCTATTTTTACTTTTGCAGAATATCTTGAAGATTTTGCTTCTGTTACAACAAAAGAACGCGGGTATCAACTGATTCATAAATGTCTTACAGAAGTAAAAGAAAATGGATTACAACACAGAATGCAAGAATCTATTGAAAAGATTGTCAACAAAGAACGGGATATATATTTCTAAACGAAATTTTATAGCAAGGGGATATCTGTTTCCCTTGCTCAATAAGGTAAAATATGACAGCAGAAAAAACAGATAATATTATTCATTTCTATCAGAATAGCACAACAGAATCTTTAATTCAAAAATCAAATAAAGTTTGTCTGCAATATTATGGAAAAGCTGTTTATTTGCGTGGGCTAATTGAATTTTCCAATTATTGCCAAATGGATTGTTTATACTGTGGCATACGCAAAAGCAATAATAAAGTTCTGAGATATAGGATGACAAAAAAACAAATTCTTGAAACTGTTTCACGGGGAATTTCATATCAACTAAAAAGTTTTGTTTTACAAAGTGGAGAAGATTCTTATTATACTTGTGATTTGCTTTGTGAAATTATTCAGGAAATTAGAGAAATTAGTCCAGATGTTGCAATTACACTGTCTTGTGGAGTACGTCCTAAAAAAGAGTATGCGAAATTAAAAGAAGCCGGAGCAAATCGTTATCTGATGAGATTTGAAACAAGCGATCCTAAATTACATAAGTTTATGAGAAATGGTTTTCCCTTTGAAAAAAGGTTGGAAGCACTTTCTTCACTCAAAGAATGTGGATATGAAGTTGGATCTGGCTATATGGTTGGACTACCAGGAGAAACAGAAGATATACGTATTCAGAATGCTCTTTTGTGCCATAAATTGCAATTGGATATGGTTGGCATTGGACCATTCATTCCGCATCAGGAAACTCCTTTAGCAGGTCAAGGAGGTGGAAATCTTCAGATGGCTATTCGTGCGGTTGCTTTAATACGATTGCTTTTACCGAAAGCAAATATTCCTGCTACAACCGCGGTTGGAAGTATTATTGCTGATGGAAGAGAGAAAGTTCTGCAAGCTGGGGCAAATGTTCTTATGCCAAATATTACTCCAGTAGATTATAAGAAAAACTATCTCTTATATCCTGATAAAATATGTTTAGATGAAGATGGATTAAAATGCTTGCGGTGCCTTAACCTTCGTGTTGAAGCCGCAGGAAAAAGTATTTCTTGGGAACGTGGAGATTCTTTAAGTTGGAAGGATCGAAGTAATGGACAATGAAAAAATTTATGGAGAGCAGACGAAAAGAGCATTAGAAAATTTTGGAACAGGACAACTTCCTCGTGATTTTATTAAGGCTTATGGCGAAGTAAAAAAAGCAACTTTGCAAGCAATTCAAGAATATGAAAAAAAATTTTCGGAAGATATTTTTAGTTGTATTATATCCACATGCAATTTGATCATTTCTGGAAATTATGATGCTCAATTTCCCTTGCCTTTAAAACAAGGCGGAGCAGGTACGAGCATTAACATGAATTTTAATGAAGCCATTGTCCAAATCGCAGCTTCTCTCTACGAATTACAATACCAAAAAAAAATGGAACTAGATCCTTTACAGGATATAAATTTATATCAGTCCACAAATGATACATTTCCTACTGCCCTTACTATTATGGCGTATCGGCATCTTGTTGAAATAGAAGGAGAAGTCATTCGACTCCAAGAATTGCTCATTACTAAAGAAAATCAATACAGTGAAATATTGATGACAGGAAGAACAGAAATGCAAAGTGCCTTGCCAATTACTTTAGGTCAAGTATTTGGAGCATGGGCAGGTGCAATTGCAAGAGATCGATGGCGTTTAAATAAACTAAAAGAACGGGTTAGGACTATTGCTTTAGGGGGAACTGCATTAGGAACATGCTTTTTTGCCCCAAGAGAATATGTTTTCTCCGTGGAAAGAAAACTTCGAGAAATTACATCTTTGCCTCTGAGTCGAAGCCAAAATTTGCCAGATGAGATTTCTAATTATGATAAGATAACCGAGCTTGCTAGTGGGTATCAATTGCTGGCAGAAAATCTTTTTAAAATGACAGGAGATTTACTTCTGTATACCTCTTCTATGATTAGCGAATTAAGCCACCCATCTTTACAATATGGTTCCTCTATTATGGCGGCTAAAACTAACCCTGTTATTCTTGAATATCTTCGTGGATTGGCTATTGTGGTGCAAGGAGAAGTGCATAAAATCCATCTTTTTAATCAAAATGGACAGCTTCAGCTTAATGTATTTGCACCGTTTATAGTGGAATCTCTTATAGAAATTTATAAGAGTTTAAAAATAGGAATTTCTTCGCTTATAGATAAATTTTTTCTTAAAATGCAACCTAAATTAGAAAATATAGAAAAAAATTTAGCCAATTCTCTTGTTTTACTTAACTCTTTAGTCCCACTATTTGGCTATAATAAAGTAAAAGAAATATATGAAAATCTACCCCAAAAGGGATTTTCTTCTATTGATGAATTTAAAGCATATATTATTGAGAAAACAAATATAAAAGAAGAATCCCTTACAGAATATCTAAAACCTTTTTATCTTACAGGTTTTTCTCAATACAAGCAAATTTTGTAAATTTTCTTATCATAAGAAAGCTCAAAATGAACAAAACTCCTCTATCAGAACAAATACAAATAGTTCTTTGTGGAATTAGAAATAGCGGAAAATCTTCTTTAATGAACAATCTTTTTGAAAAAGATGTGAGCATTATATCTGATCAACCAGGAACTACAACAGATCCTGTTACAAGAAGCATGGAATTAGGAAAGCTTGGCCCTGTTGCATTTCATGATACTGCTGGTTTTGATGATGAAGGAATGCTAGGACAATTGAGAATACAAAGAACACATCGAAAAACAGACATTGCAAATATTATCATATTAGTTACTAAGGGTAACATTCCTTTGCAAGATTCTGAAAAAGATTTTTTGCAAAAAGTCAAAACAAATGGTCAGAACCTTGTCTTAGCTGTAACCTTTGTAGATCAAGAATTACATCCAGAAAAAAAATGTCTTTTGAACGAATATAAAGGAATTTTAATCGATAATATCAATAAGATTGGAATCAAAGAGCTTAAAACATCTTTGATTGATTTATCCGATAAAGTTGATTATGAAATTACTCCATTAGAAGGGCTTGTTCAAGAAAATGATTTTATTGTTCTTGTAACACCGATTGATTTAGCAGCTCCTAAAGGAAGGCTTATTTTGCCACAAGTTGAAACAATTCGAGATGCACTAGATAAAGATTGCTGTACAATGATTGTTAAAGAACGAGAGCTTGGCTATTTTTATTCAAATTTGCCTACAAAACCCAAACTTGTGATTACAGATAGCCAAGCATTTTCTAAAGTATCTGCAGACATTCCTAGCCAGCAATTATTAACATCATTCTCAATACTTTTTGCCCGTAAAAAGGGAGACTTGCCTTATTTTACAAGAAGTATACATGCACTTTCTCAAACACCAGCAGATGCTAAGATTCTTGTTCTGGAGTCATGCAGCCATCATCGTCAGGCGGACGATATTGGCACAGTTAAAATTCCACGATTGTTTCGCCAACTTGTCCAGCCAACAGTTCACTTTGATTTCAGTCGAGAAATTCCAGAAGAAGAAAAATTAAAAGAATATTATATGGTTATCAATTGCGCAGGATGTATGGTAACACGAAGACAAATGATGTATAGAATCAACCTTCTTAAGAGCTTAGGAATATATGCCATAAATTATGGGCTTTTTCTAGCTTGGGTCAATGGACTACTTCCTAGAGTATTAGAACCATTTCTAGAATCCTACCAAATTTTTCAAAAAAAATAATATAATTATGGTGACAACTGTCATAACTAACAAAAAAATCAACACTTTAATGTGTTGATTTTTTTTATTAAAAAAATTTATTAACCTTTGACAGGTTATTTTTTTTAAGTAAAATCATTTTATCTTTAGATTTTTTAATTTTTATTATTTTACGTTTCTATGGAGAGTGTGATGTCCTTGTTAAAATTTCACTTTAATTCATTATCTTTAGTGCAAAAGATGTTGTTACTCACATCATTAGTGGCAGCATTTATATTTGCATTATTGATTCCCTGGCGTCCCTATACGAATGCTATTATTCTAAAATGGTTGCCAGTAGGTGCGTTAAGTTTTTTTGCATTATGCAATCCTGTTTCTAGGCAAGTATTATTATTTTCCGCATCTATTTTTTGTCATAGTATTGGGGATTTGCTATTAGAAATCCATCCAATGTTTTATCTGCTTCCTGCTATGTTGGCTTTTGGTTTAGGCCATTTAGGATATAGCATGGTATTTCTGCAGAACAAGTCTAAGCCAATTCAAATATCTTTAAAACGCAAAATATTGTTATCAATATTAGTCATTTTTACTTTAGGAATGTTAGGAATTCTTATTACAAAAATTCCTAGTAATAAGCTCATTCCTATAATTTTATATCTGACTATTATTACCAGTATGGCTATTGCTAGCATTCTTTCGAGATTAGGAAAAACTGTAATTTGTGGAGCTTTACTTTATATTATCTCAGATTCCATTATTGCAATGAATATTTTTATTTATAATATTCCATTTGCAGGGTATCTTATTTGTCCTACTTATTACATAGGACAATTGCTTATTATTTTAGGTTTTTTGACGAAGAAATCTCAAATTTAGTTTATATAATCTTTCTGAGAAGCCATTTTAGCTTCTCAAATTTTTTTATAAATATTTTTATTTTTTTGATATAATCGAAGAGTTCTTTCCATGATTAAAAAATTATAACTTACTTTAAAAGGGACTGGAAATGGAAAATCGGGAAAAAAAAATTCCAGATGGAGTAAAATTAGGAAGTTATATTTTAACGGAAAAATTAGGTGCTGGAGGGATGGGGGTTGTTTATAAAGCATACCATCCTGGTTTGGATAAATACTTTGCAATTAAAACAATTGCAGCAGAAAAAAGTACACCGGAGAATATCAAAAGATTTTTACGAGAAGCAAAAGTTGCTGCAAATTTAAAGCACCCAAATATTGTAGAAATCCACGATGTAGCAGAAGAATCAGGGAAATATTATATTGTCATGGAATATATTACAGGCAAAGATATGGCTTGTAAGATTACAGAAAAAGAACTTTCCTTGCATCATACTTTGGAAATCATAAAAAAAATCGCACTAGCATTAGATTTTTCACATTCTCAAGGAATTGTTCACCGTGATATAAAACCATCAAATATTATTATTAATTCTAAGCAAAATCCTTATCTCATGGACTTTGGATTAGCGACCTCCATAAAAGAAAAAAACGCTCTTACAAAAAGTGGCGAAGTTTTGGGAACACCGCAATATATGTCTCCCGAACAAATTGAAGGAAAAACTCGAAAACTCGATGCTCGTAGCGATATTTATTCTTTGGGAGCAGTTCTTTATGAAGCTCTATCTGGAAAACCTGTATTTCATGGAAATACTGCCTTACAAGTTTTATATCAAAGGGTTCATACGGATATTATTCCTTTATCTAAACGTAGAAAAAATATTTCGCGAGATATTGAAGCTATTGTAATGAAATGTTTGGAGCAAGATCCGGAAAAAAGATATGCACGTGCAAAAGAATTAGCTAATGATATTGATTTATATTTAAGAGGAGAAAATGTTCTTGCCCGATTGCCAGGATTTTTAGAAAAAATAATGCGTAAAAAAAAGATATGCTTTTCTATTTTTACTTTATTATGTATTTTATTTAGTTTTTTTTATTTTATATTCTTTTCTCCTGGAAGCCTTATTATTACAGCTAAAGCTAAAATACATGGAGAACTTAAAATAGTAACTCCAATCGTTAAAATAAATGGGGAAAACTTTGCTATTCAATCAGGAATAAAATATAATTTTTCTAGAGGATATTATAAATTAGAAATGTCCTTAAAGGATTACAAAACAATAGAACGCTTAGTAGAAATAGCTCCGGGAAAAGAAATACAAATCGAGCCTATTTTTGAAAGAGAACAAAGTAAAATTAGTATTGCAGCAACACTTTCAGGGATAAGAACAACTTTGATAAATAAAACAACACATGAAAAATCGAATGTGCTTTCTCCAATATATGAACATTTGCTGGATATAGGAGAATATGATGTTCTTTTTGAAAAGCAAAACTATTTTCCACAGAAAATGCAAGCAACTATTGAAGTCCAAAAAACAGCGGAAATAAATCTTATATTAGAACCCATGCTATTAGAAAGATATAGAACACATAATCTTTCTAATTTGGTTCAAGCAGAATTGGTAGATGTTAACTTAGATGGGAAACTAGATATTGTTTGCGTTTTTGAAAATGGAAGTCTTGCTTCATATAATTTTTTTTCGCATGAAAAAATATGGCAAGTCAATAATACATTTCCCTCTGATCCTGCAACACAACTTATCGTAAATGATATTAACAAAGATGGTTTTTTTGATTTTATTATTGGGAATAGAAATCATTTTATTTCTATTTGTGGAAGAACTTTACGCACACTTTTTAGTATTCCTTCGTATTTTGGTTCTAAATGTATTTTATATGATGCAAACCAAGATGGATATGATGACTATATTGTTACGCGTTATCCTGGCATTGAATGTTACAGTTCTAAAAATAACCAACCACTTTGGAAGAAAAATATTGCAAATACTGGTGCGTGTTTAGAATGGATAGATCAAACACATCTTTTATTTAACTATCAAATTCACGACTCTTCTAATGTTTTAATATATTGTTTGGCAATTTTAAATCTGCACAATGGAAATATTCAAGATTTTTTATCATATAAGACACCCATTCAAAGTATCAAAATTGTTACTTCAGGAAATAAGAAGTTGATTATTGTATACGGTTTTGAAATGGGTTTGCTATGTATAGATGCTTCAACTCGTCGTGTTGTATGGGAACTTGGATATTTAAAATCCGCACCTGCTTATATGAAATATGATATCCTAAAAGTATATGAGGAACAAGATAAAATCTTATTGCAATTGGACAAACTTTATTGCTTAGATTTACAAACAGGTAAAGAAAGATGGAAGTCTTCTCTTGATGATTCGGAATATAGTTCGCTATTTTTCTTAGGAAAACTACAAGAAAAATCTTCTGAAAAAATTCTTGTCGCTTCCAATATACCTGCTTTACATGTTATAGAGGCCAACACAGGAAAAGAAATTACAAAATTTTGTTCTGAGCTTCCTGTTATTTCCGCATTTCTATATGATATAGAAAAAGATGGAAATGAAGAAGTTTTCCTCTTAACAGAAAAAGAAATTTTATCTATTGCCACGCATCCTTCGGTTTTAAAAGTATTTGATCAATTACCATTACTAGGAAGAGGTCCAGAACCAATTACTGCTATTGATATTTATGGCAATGGATACAAAGAAATATTTTGCATTAACAAAATAGGTAAACTTTTTTCTTTTAACATGCAAAATTATAAAATCAAGGAATATAGATTTCCTTTCGTAAGTAATATTAAAGAATGGAAAGAAAAAAATAGAAAACAACCTTTAGTGATTGCAGGAGATAAAAATAGAGTTTTTGCTTTTGATCCACTAAATGAAAAAATTGTGTGGGAATATAATTTACCTGATGAAGAAAGCGAATATATAGTCCATAGCATTACAGATATGAATAATGATGGAAAGCAAGAAATTTTTATTGTCTCAAGAAATGGTGGTGCATTTTATTGCTTAGATCTCAATACAGGAAAAATTTTATGGAGAATTAAACTTGGAAGAACATTTGTAACTCCAATAGTCGCTGATTTGGATCAAGATAATATAAAAGAAATTCTTATTCTGCCTCTTGCTTACATTTCCAATAATAGATTTCCTATATATTGTATCAATGGAATTACTGGTCAAAATAAATGGGTTTCAGACGTAATTTTTTTTAATGAATCATCACATGTAGTAGGAACTTATGATATAAACCATGATGGAATTCAAGAAATTTTTGTTTGCCAAATTGGGGGATATATTTCTTGTATTCATGGTAAAAATGGAAATCTAATTTGGGAAAAATTTTTTCCTGGTGGATCAATTCTTTCTCCTCCTTTGATAGGGGATTGGGATAAAGACAGAAAAATCGAGGTTATTTGTAATAATATTGATAACATAAATTTTTGTTTAGATGCCCACAATGGAAATATTCATTGGACTCAACCACTCTCTCCCAAACCTAGAATAGCTAAAGAAATAAATTTAGATCGTTTATTTTTTGAAATTATTCCTTTGGGAGAAGATATTGATCAAGATAGTTATATGGACTATATGGTGATCAATTTTCCATATTTTTCTGTTATATCAACAAGAGAAGGAAATAGAATATTAGATATTGCAAATATCTCAAGTTTTTCTGGATTTTTTCTTTTCGAGGACATAAATAATAATGGAATTAAAGATTTTGTGTTTCTTGATACTTTAGGAAAGTTAAAATGTATTTATGATTTCAACCAATATATAAATAAAATTTATCAATCATTATCTTTTGCCAAACAAAAATATTCTTTAAGCCAGGAAACAGCTCGATGGAGAGAATTATTCCTTAAGAAAAATTTTCTTTATATGGAAAAAGAACTAAAAGAACTCAAAAAAAACAATATTCCATCTTGGTATATTTCTTCTTTTTATGAAGCTACTCTTATGCTTTATCAGGGAAAAATTCAACAGGCTTTAGAAATAAGTAAAAATATACAAAAAAACACTCCAGCTTTTTCAGAAAATCTTTTTCTACAAGCTATTCTTTATCTAAAGCAATCTCAGATAAAACATGCCAAAGAATTATTTCTAAAATTGCTTTCTGAGTATCCGTTAGAATTTGACAGTTTTTTCTATTACTTTCAAGATTATTTTAATCATCAAGATAGAAAAAATTTCCAAAAGTTGCTTTTAGAACTTACTCAAGAAAACTCTTTTCACCAGATTATAGAACAAGCAACTAAATATATTCAATTAAGCGGAAAATCAGAAGAAGCTGCTCTTTATTTAGAACTTTCATTAAGATATTGTCCCCCTGAAAGCAATCATTACAAAGAATGCAAAAAATTATATATTACTCAAATAGAAGAAATGCTTCAACAAGTAAAAAACGCCTACCAATACCATGAAGTGTTTAATATTTTAAACCATGCCATAAATCTGATTCCCAATCATA
The DNA here is from genome assembly GCA_964585305.1 of uncultured Planctomycetota bacterium. Classification (GTDB taxonomy): domain Bacteria; phylum Planctomycetota; class Uabimicrobiia; order Uabimicrobiales; family JABWCH01; genus CAZPDM01. The sequence continues at coordinate 50,352 of CAZPDM010000023.1, forward strand.
CAGAATTTTTTAATACTAGGGGGAAATTATACTTAAATCTAAACAATCAAGAATGTTTTCAAAAAGGAATCCAAGATTTAGAATATTCTCTATCTCTTGATCCCAAACAACCAGAAATAGTTAAGATTCTTGAGCAAATTGGAAGAAAAAAATAATTGACAAAAAAAATATCTCCATTAAAATATGATTAAAGAATCACTATCTTTGCTGCATAACTGCTTAAGCAGAAAAAATATAGTTGAAAAAATTTGACGCCATCTCCCATCACTTATTTTTATTTATATTTAATTAGGAGTCTTTTATGA
>CAZPDM010000024.1:0-16158 GCA_964585305.1 uncultured Planctomycetota bacterium
TGTCATCGACAATAGGGCTTTGAAAAATTGTCGGGGCTGCAGGATCTGTGATAGGGAATTTTACAGTATAAGTATATTCTTTCTTATTATCCAAAACTTCTGCTTTATCTGCCTGACCAGGTGTATAGCCGTGTTCATCAGCTTTAACTAGTGAATTTAAATCGTCTTCAGTTGTATCGTTTCCTTCCGCATCTTTTATTTTAGCAACCCAAGCAAAGTATTTGTTTTCAGCAGCAGCACTTGAAGGATAAGTTTTCATAAAATCATACCAAGCACGTAATATTTTGTATAATGGCTGATTGAAACAGGTAAAGTTGTATGCAGTCAGAACTCCATCAACTGTAGTCGCTTCAGCTGCAAGATCAGTACCTTCTTTAGGTGTATAGGAATCTGCAAGACGATATTCATCATGTAATAAACGGTCCCAATCGTGATGTTCAGGAATAATTTTGTATTTGCCAGCTTTATAAAGCCGAACTTCTTTTGCCCAATATTCTACACCTTTTTTAGTTTTCTTTTTCTTAACTGATATACCACAATCTAAATTTGTTGAGAGATCTTTAATACGATCGTTAAAGCTTATGGAACTTGCAGAAGCTGCGTCGGTCATCATATTCCATAATTCCAACCATACTGTTCTTGGATAGTCTGTGCCTGGAACATTTTGGCTAGATGTTGTCTTGGGGATCAAAGTAACATCTCCCCAGGATCGTGCTGTCCAATAAACAAAAACTACAGTACCCGATAATTGCCCTTTAAATTTTCCTTCAAAAGTCCCAAAGCAGAAATTTGGTCCTAATGTACTACCTTTGTTTATATCAACGGGTAGAGGAAATCGAGACGGGTTGTATTTGGATACTTTGTTGCCGCCTGTAGTCATTTGGCTCATACCAAGTGCGCTATCAGAAACTCTGACATCGTCCATTGTTATACTGTGTTTAGCTGGAACAACTGTTGTTCCGCCATTACTGTAAGGGAAATAGCCTACATATAAACGATTTTTAAGGCATTCATCAGGATATATTGCTGCAAACTGATCATTAGCAATAGGAACATTTCCTTCCATTCCATCACCACCACCGCTTGATACGTAGGTAGAATATATTTCAACTTCCTTATCTGCAACTTTTTTAGCTTCTGCTTTATTCGATTCGCTTGTTTTAAAGGAATTTGCATAATTATAGAAAACGCCATTTACTAAAATAGAATAATCATGAGGTTGGTTTTCGATATAAGGACTAATTCCATACCACCATCGAATAGCTATATGATACCATTCTTGCGCATGCATACCAAAAGGGACATCACCAAGTGTTTGTACCCCAGGTTCGAATTGGAGTTCTTGTTCATATTTAATGTAATCAGAAGGAATTTCTTCAGGGTTTACTGGGGTTGTTGAGCCTTGTTTATAGCAGAAAAATTTATAGCGAATACGAATATTTACTTTTCTTAGCAATGGCATATTGGGGTGTTCTTCTGTTGCATAAGGTTGATCTACAGGCGGGCTGGCTTGCATTTTTATACCACATACTAACATTTGGATCTCTCTTTGGAATCCACAGTTATACTCAACTCCTGAAATCGTATTTTTAAAATATGTAGTAGCTAAAAAGACAGTACGAAATTCCTTATCGCGATCCAGATGTCCAATAGGGTAATCCTGATCTAACCACTCTCGTCCTATTTTGAACCAAAATAACATGGTTCCATAATTATAATCCCATTTTGTTACTGTGCTGTTAGAAATTTGAGGAAATAAGCCTGCGGTATTATTTGCTGCTGTACTTGTTGAGGTGATATAGAAAAGTTCTCGTGTATCGCCAGGACGGACAAGAACTCCATCTGGAGAAAGATCGCAATATGCTGTAGAAGAACCATCTTCTGGAATAAGGCGTTGTGTGGTAGCATTAAAATAATTTGCTTTACTTCCTTGAGCGGCAACATTTGTTCCTGACCATGTACCATTGCTATTTTCATAAGGAGCGTAAAGGCCGTCCATTGTGCCATTGTAATCTGATTTAAATCGGTAGTAATATTCAATATTATTATCAACTTCGCTATATTGTTTTTGACTGGTATTATAGATGAAATTTGCGGTAGAAAGAGCATAACCTAATGGTAGAATATGTCCCATTCTATCTGCACAGGCATTTTTTATATCAGTAGCAGAGCTGTATAATTTTTGAATATTATTGCCATAACTAAATCCGTTATAACCTTTGGTGATTGTAATTAGTTCTCCAGATACTGTTTTATCAAGTAAAATTCTATTTACTAGAGATGGATTAGAAGATGTGTCTTGATAAAATAGCGAGCTATTACCTCCTTCAAAGTCATATTGAGTATGATAGTTGATAAGATCATAAATTCGGATTGTAGAATAAAGTTGTTTGGCAACTTTAGGCGTCCCATTAGCGTCTAAAACTTGTCCTAAGACCGTAATTTCAAAAAGTCCAATAGGGAAAAAGCAGAATTCCAAACTGCGATGAGTAAAATCAGTTTTATTCACTTTTTGATAGATAGGAGCGTCGGGATTGGTACGGCGTAAAGTAACATTAGGATCAGCATTTGCTTTAACAATGGCTATTTTAATTAAAGCATCATCTACAGGTTTATTATTTGTGGTGTCATAAAAAGCACCAATTTGAGTGCTGCTAACTTTTTTATTTTGCCAATCCATAAATTTATAAAAATCATCCCAAGAAGCAAATTTTTTTGTTTGTCTTTCTGTAATGATATTATTAACAAGATTCGTTGTTTCTGTAGTGCTTAAAATAACTGAAGATGTTCCTATATTATGTAAGAGGGAAAATAAGACATTTTTTGAAACACTGTTTATATCAACAGGAATTCGATAATCCTTTTGAAAAGTTTCGTTCCCTGTATAAGGACGGATATTACGGGAAATGGACATCTTCGCCATTTCGTTTACTACGGGATAGACAGTAAGATAGTCTTTAATATATTCAAAATCTTCAGGCGTAATTGTTTCACTACCATAGGTCCCAATTACTTCGTTTTTATTTAAAAATCCTCCGCAGGTATTTCGATATGCTATGATTTCCTCGCCTAATCCCCGCAGCGGTCCTTTGGAATGTGCATTAGGTAAAGATTTATATTTGGTCGTAGTATCATCATAAATAGCTTGGCTTAATGTATTTAAAATTTTCCCCATAGGAACTTTTCCATAATCGTCGGAGGTATTTGTTACATCGATCATGCTATTTAAATGAATTTGGGAACTTGTTCCTAAAATTTTCAACGTATAAACTTTGGTAGGATCTTCTCCCATACGTCCGCTAACTTTTCGTCCTAAAAGAGGATCAAAAGTGTCTTCATCTGAAATATTGACACAATAAGAAGGCCAGCATTCTGGTTCTGAGGAAGTTTGTCCTTCAATGGGAACAATTCCGATCTCTGTGAGGGGTTTAAATGTAGCAATATCTGTTAATGTTCGATATAGCCAATCTCTGGTAACTTTAGTCGGATCTCGACTAAAATCATCACGCAATTTTTGAATAGCATAATTCATTCCGGCTTGTGCTAAGAGAGAAGCAGTAAAAGCATCGCAATAATTAACTGCTGCTTTACTTTCCATAATCATCAATTGACTAAAGCTAATACCCACAGAAGAGAGGATAAAAAGCACAGAAACAGTTAGAATTAAAGCATTGGCTTGCTTTTTGTTAAGACGTTTCATGCTTTACCTCCTAAAAATTTATTATTTTATTAGATTTTTTTATTGAAATTTAAGAACTTTATGTTATAATAGCATCCTAATAAATGAAATGCGCCCATAGCTCAATTGGATAGAGTCGTGGACTTCGAATCCAAAGGTTGCAGGTTCGAGTCCTGCTGGGCGCGCTAAAACGCGATAGTATATACTATTGCGTTTTTTTATTTTTTCTGAATAGCTTTTAATCCTGGTTTTTGTAAAATTTCTAACATTTTTTGCTCTTGAATAAAAAATGCAGCTTTGAGTTCTTCAAAATGAACCTCCCATTCCATTTGAGCTTGCCATGTATTAGGAGGAATAGTTTCAGTATTTTTTTGCCAAGATTCATATATTTGAAAAATATTTTGCAAGTCAACAACAAGTTTTTTCCATTCTACTGGAATAAGAATAGCAAATGGATGGATTTTTATTGCTTGCAATTGGTTTTCGACATATTTTATTTTAATTTTGGAATTTTCTAATAATTCAGGCCATTTAGATTTTGGTGTTTGAGGAGAAATTTTTTCATAACTTTGCCATAAAACATCTGCTAAAGCATCCCAATCTGTTCGACAAGTTTCATAATATTTACTAATTTCTGTAGGATGTCCTAATACAAACCAATTTTCCCAAATTTTTACTTCTCGCAAATAGAGAAAAAAGCGTGAAAAGGGTGATTGATTTTCTGGAAAAGCTGTAATTTTTACACAATATGTTCCCAAAGGCAAGTTAAATTCAGGTTTCCATGAAATTTCAAAGGGACGGTTAGGAACTAAAGGAAATGTTTTTTGTGCTAATGGTATAGTTTGGATACCATAAAATAACTCAAAAGAAAGCATAATGTGGAATGGTTTAGCTGTTTGAGATAATAAATCTGGCAATTCTGGAATGTCTAATTTTCCTTGAATTTCTAATTGAGAAGAAAGCGAATTGAGATAAATTTCTACATCTATCCATTGGAATAAAACTTGTTGAGGTCTATTTCCTGGATTATATCTTTGCTTCAGAATTTTTTCTTGGTCAATAGGAATCCAGTATTCTCCCCATTTTGCCAGTCCTCTTCCTTCCATTTCTCGTATAATTTCCTTAGGATCAGGTGTTGTTGGAATAGGCTTAATATGTTGTGTAGGAGGAATATCAGGAGTTACAATTTGAGGTTGGGAATTATCAATGGGAGTAAGTTTTGTAGGAGATGTTTGCGGAGGAGAATAGATTTTTTTCTGTGATGGAGTATCGTCCCATATTTTAAAAATAAGAAAGAGTGGTAAAATTATAAAAATAAGGCCTAAAATTGTCATAACAGGATATTTGCGAACAGGTTTACTTTGAAGTGCTTTAGTACTGACTTCTATTTTTTGGACAGACTCAGCAGCTTCTTGTGCTTTTTCTTGAGCTTCTTTCCGACATTGTTCGACAAAAGGATTCAAAATATCTTGAGCTAATGTTTTAGATGTAATTAAAAGATAGCTTAACGAACTTTCTAGCCCTAGCGTATAAATATTACTAAGAATGCGTAAAAATATCTGAATAGTTTTACGATCGATAAGATTAGTTTCAACTAAGCGATGGGCTAATACAAAATCCCATTGGCTTGGTTTTGGCAATGCTTTTGTAAATTTTTGCTTACTTTCTGAAATCGCCGATAATTTTTCACTGGTTTCTTGAGAAATATAGCGTTCATTTTTTGCAATCTCAATAAAATTAGATTGTTGCCCAGTTTTTTCCAGTTGAAATTTGCGGAGAAATATATCAATTACTTGTTGGGAAGTAAGAAATTTTTGTTGTAAGGCTTGATGAATTTGCGCCAATTCTTCTGTTAAAATAATTTCGTGAATAGTTTCCTTATTTTCTGGGATTTCTGGCAAAATTTCTAATTCTGGCGGTGCGGAGCCTTCTTCGCTTTTCTTTTGTAGTCTATTAAAAATTCGTGCTGCTGCTGTAGATTTTTTTTGAGGATCGCCTTGTGTTAAATCTATATAGGGTGTTTTTGTAACGCTTAAATCAGTGGAAGATGGTGTTCTTTCCGCAGGTATGGCTATTTTTTTTGATTCTTTTTTATTATTTTCTTTTTTGTCTTGACTCACGCTGCAGTCTCCAAAAGCTAGGGATTTTTTTAAGTTTATCTTAAAAATACTAAAAAAGCAAGCAATAGATAAAAAAAAATTACCTTGACTTTTTTTTTATTGTCTGATAATATAAAATTTATTGCCTAAGTTTTCAAATTAAAATAATCGTAATAAACTTAGGAGATATTATTTTGTAACATCTTATCTAAAAAGGGAAGATTTATGGCAATGTTCATGCCCAGTAATGAAGTTTGGGGGATTGATATCGGCAAATCTGCCCTAAAAGCGGTTAAGATGCGCCGGGTAAAAGACCAAGTTGAAATTATAGCTATTGATGTTGTGGAATATTCCCAACCAGCAGATACAGAGAATGTCGATCGAGATGCTCAGGTTCGTCAGGCTTTAATAGAATTTCAAACTCGAAATAAAGTAAAAAACGATCGGATTTATGCTTCAATACCTGGGCAAGCTACTTTCAACCGTCTTATTACGATTCCCCCAGTGGAAGCGAAACGCATCAAAGAAATTGTTACGTATGAAGCCCAACAACAAATTCCATTCCCTATAAATGAAGTACTTTGGGATTATCAACTTATTGGTGGTGTTAAAGAGAAAACTGTAGAAGAACGCGAAGTCATGTTATTCGCTGTACGACGAGAAATTATCAATAATTTCTTAAATAATCTTTCTAATGCTCAGTTAAATGTAGAAGGCATTCAAATTGCTCCTTTAGCACTTTATAATTTTATGCGATATGAACGTCCGGAGTTAACTGCAGCAGTTGCAGTGGATATTGGTGCAGAAAATACTGATTTAGTAGTTGTAGATGCTGAAAAACTTTGGTTACGTGCTTTGCCTGCAGCCGGAAATGATATTACTAAAGCTTTACAAAAACGTTTTAATATTCCTTATTCCGAAGCAGAACAATTAAAATTAAAAGCTGGCAAAACTCGTCAGGCCAAGAAAATTTTTGATGTAATGAAGCCTATTTTAAAAGATATTGTAGGTGAAATTCATCGTTCTGTTGGCTTCTACAAATCTATGGCAAAAGATATTAAATTCCAACGTATGGTATTTATGGGAAATGTTACCAAATTAACAGAATTTGACAAATTTTTTGAACAAAATTTGCAATACGAAATTGAAATCCTTTCAGAAGTCAAAAATATTCGTATTTCCCCAAAAATCAATGTTAATCTTTTCCAAACAAATATTCCTAGTTTTGCTGTAGCTATGGGGTTAGCAATTCAAGGTGTTGGGTTATCAGTTAATAAAATCCGTCTTTTGCCGGAAGAAATTCCTTTACAACAAGCTCTTCAGCGTCAAAAACCAGCACTTGCTGTTGCAGTTGGTCTTTTAGCTATAATTCCTTTCTTTCTTGCTTTTCAGAAGAAGCAATTAGTCCAAGAAGCTGGTGCAGTTGCAAAAGAAGTTCAAACAGCTATTGCACCTATTGCGGAAGAAGAAGAAGCATATAAGAGAGTTTTAAACTACGATCATATTAAACAAAGACTCGATATGCTTACTCAAGTTGGAACACATCGTGGAATATGGATTGCAATTACAGAAGCTATCAACAGTATTTTATTGGATAATTCTCAGAAAATAAAAGATCAAAACGCTAAAAAAATTTGGATTCTTGATACAGAAATGGAAAGTGGTTTAGATCAATATCTAGCCAAAGATCGAGAGCGTATAATTTTGGATGAAAAAGTCCCATACATTTCAGTTGTGATTAAAGTAGCATTTGAAACAATGGGTGATGAAGTACGTAATCTTGATTATGCAGAAACAAATTTGCGAAAACCTTTGGAAAGCATAAAATATGGCTCGAATGAGCTATTTGCAAAATGTCTTACTAATATTTCTTTAGAAACAAAAGAAATATTATTCCCAGGAGATATGCGTTCCAACCAACAAATTTGCCATGTAACATTAAAATTATTTGCATATATGGATAAATTTGCAACGCTTGAACTAGATTCTAAGCTTCGAGCAGGTTTAGATCGACAAAATGAACAATATGAACGTGTTTGGAAAGACATTCGTGCTATTTTTGAAAAGAATCAAATTCCTCTAAGCCCTAATGTTAGACCCCAAGTAGAAATAAGAAATATATTCTGGAAAATTATTGATCGTGACAATAAGAACCTGGAATATCATATCTACACTATGGGAAATGATAGTCCGTTACGAGTCTATCGAATCGTCAAATAGGAGAAAATTTGATGAAGACAGGTATAGATATTGACATTCGGAAACACGGATTTTATTTAATTTTAGCAGCAGTCTTGTTGCTATATGTGGCCATTTATTTTTTGCTTTCTCCTGACGCAAGAACAATATTAAAAAATTTTAATAATATGAGTGAAAGCAAAATTGCTATTCAAGAACGTTTAGATAATGCTCCAAATTTGCCGAATTCTTTTATTATTGATTATCACAAAAAGCAAGGGGATACTTTGCGTAAAATGATAGAAGAGATTCGTAAGACGCTGCAAAAAAGAGATAGCGAGCTAGAACAATGGTTTAAAGATATTCCAGAAAATTCTTTAAACCCAGAAACTAAAAGCCCATTTAAAGAAAAATTCTTTGCGGTTTATTCAACAGAACGTAATAAACTAATAGAATATTATGCTAGCAGAACTGAAGGGATGAAAATTGCACGCCCTGTAAAAGAGATGAGTTTAACTAGTTTAGATGAATCATCTGCTGCTATAGATATTAAAAACAGAATGCGCGATATTGAAAGAATTTTACCTTTAAAATACAATGAGCTAAGAGAAGTTGTTCTCCCTGATCAAATGAAAAATGCCCAAAAAGACTTTTGGCTGATTAAGAATTTGTTAGAAGTTTTTGAAGATGGTAAATTGAAGAGAATTTATCAATATAATTTTAAAAATGAATGGCCAGCAGTAATAAATCCTAATGAAATTTTCTTCCGACGTTTGATTGAAATTACAGGTCAGATAGAATACGGTGATCTTAATTTCTTATTGGAAGAAGTTCTTAATAATAAATATGTTGTTACTGAGATCAGAAAAATTAGTATCAAACGTGATAATTCCTATCGTCCAGAAACTATCTCTTTAGAAGTTCCCTGGAAAAAAACACCGGAAGAAGTATTAAAAGAATACTTCCGAAATAATCCTAGCAAATCCAGGCTACCCTTAGTAGAAATTACTTTAGAATTTTTCGTTCTTGATTATCAAGATAATTTATAAGACAAATCAACCGCCTACTTCTAGGCGGTATTTTTTATAAATTTGTATTTTTTTCAACATCTTGAATTGCATGAAAAATAGATTGGTAACCAGTACATCGGCAAAGATGCCCACTCATCGTTTCCCAAATTTCTTCTTCACTAGGATGTGGACTTCTTTGATATAATTGCGCAGCTGCCATTAAAAAACCTGGTGTGCAATACCCACATTGCACAGCGTCATTTTGTATAAAACTTTTTTGTACAGAATGAAGATTTTTTCCGCAGCTTAAACCTTCAATGGTCATAATTTCAGCACCTTCACATTCAAAGGCTAAAATTAAGCAAGAACGGACTACTTGTCCATTAAGTAATACAGCGCAAGCTCCACATTCTCCTACTCCACAAGCCTCTTTAGCCCCAGTTAGGTGAAGATGATCTCGAAGCATATCTAAAAGAGAAGTATGAGAAAAAACAATACATTCTGTAAATCGCTTGACAATTTTACCTTCCTGATGATAAAGTAGGAAAAAGCTTATTTTTCTTTGTTTGGTTGTTTCTAATGAAAAGTTTTCCATAATTTTTCACCTTTAAAAAATATGCGTTGGGATCCAACGCATATTTTTTTTTAAACAAAATTTTAATTATTATGTCTGTGTCTATTCTATAATTTTAGTTTGAGCAGTGCTAATTCCTGCAAATCTTGTTTTATCTTGCTCACCAGTATATGGGCCTTGTTTTACTTCAAACATTTCTAAATCTTCTAATACTTCGAAACCATGTCCGCCTTTGATTAGAAGAATAACATCTCCGGATTCTAAGATATGGCTTTGCAAATAATTTTGTTTTTCGTCATAAAAATCTACACGTAATTTCCCTTTACGAATTATCAGCACTTCTTGAGTAAAGTGAACTTCTCTTGTTACAGGATTATGAACATGAGGTGCGATGACTTTTCCTTTTGGGTGATTCATGTAGGCTAGTTGTTGAGATAAAGAATTATCTGTAAAAAAATGGATTCCAGGACTATTAAAACGATGCGAAACAATAATCGAAAGTAATTGGTTTGCTGAGTCAGTAATATGTTGAAACATAATAATTCCTTATTTAAATGAATAGACAAAAGCTTTTGGACTAAACAATATGCCAATTACGTGTTTGAAATTCAACTGTGAGGAATTGAACCCGCTGCTGCAAATTTTTTTTTGTTAAAGCTCGCCGTTTATAAACGGCGGGTTAATTCCTACATGCACTACGTGCATGGACGAGTTTACTTAGCTAAAGTTAGTATTGAGATAGTAATGTATAATAAATTCTTAGTCCAAATACTTTTGACATACTATTGAGTTATTACAAATTTTCGGAAACAAGCAAATTTAAAATAGATTGTCCCTCTTTTGATAATGTTTCCAGGCTATAGTTTTTTTCAACTAGTTTTTTTAGATTATAAGATAATTTAGAAGCAAGCTCAGGATTTTGCAAAATATCAAGTATTGCTTTTGCAAAATCTTGTGGACTATCTGCAATTAAAATATCTTCGTTGTGGGTTACTGGAATGCCTTCTGCTCCGAGTGTTGTTGAAACAACAGGTATTCCGCATGCACCAGCTTCTAGAATTTTAAAACGAGTACCAGATTCAAATTTAAGTGGGACTGTTGATACTCGTACATGTCCAAGATATGGTAAAACAGAACGTAGTTGCCCTGTAATAATAATATGAGAATCTTGAATATCTTGAAGAGTAGTATCTGAACCTCTTCCCACAATATAGAAATATAAATCTGGAGAAGCCTGGTGAAGGATTGGCCATACTTCATTGATAAGCCAACGTGCAGCTTGATCCATTGCACTCCCAGGACCAAACGACCCTGCTAAGTAAATTGAGTTTTCATGGAAATTTTCTACTGCAGGAGGAATATTGGAATAAGTATTAAGATTGATCACATTAGAAAAAATTCTAATTTTTTCAGGATGAGATGTAAGAGATTGATAATACGATTGATCTATACTGGAAACGGCTGTGGTTATATCGCAAAATTCTACCCATTCTTTTTCTTCTTTTTGTTTTTCTTCCCCTTCTCTTTTTAATTCATCATAACGAATAGGGTCTTTTTGATAAGGTAATTCTCGGAGAATAAACCTCGACCATACACTATCTGTATCACAAACTAATTTAATATCTGGCGCGATTTGTTTGACAAGTTTCATTAGAAGATATGAAATATTTCCATAACCAAACCAAATTATAGATATTTGATGTTGACGAGCATAGTCAATTAAAAATTTGGCATCCTCTTGAATACGCAAGAACTGCTTATCTAAAAGCAAGTTTCGATTGCTAATTTTAAATAATCCTTTATTTGCTGCACGAATGAGTTTATTTGTAATACGAAATCCTAAACTCGTTAGATTACTTTGTGCAGAAGGTGCATAACAAAAAGAATGACAAGACTGGCGATAGAAATTTTCAGATTCTAAACCGCCTAGATATTTTAAATTCGAACGTGAAATAATATGAAGCTCACAAATATTTTTAAGAGCAAGGATAGAATTTTCTATACGTAATTGAGGTCCGCCAGCAGCCGGATGTTCTAAAATAGGAGAAGTAAATATAATTTTCATAATTTTTTAAGTTTTGGCTTTGGGATGAAAAATGCGATAAATATCTGCAATGTCAAATGGCTTACGTAAATATCCATGACCTAAACCAACATAACGCATAAACGCAGCATCTTCCACACGTCCAGTAAGTAAAATAATTTTTGTATTCGGTTCCAAACGTGTAACTTCTTTAAAAATTTCAAAGTTATCTTGACAGCCTGGAATTCCTATATTAAGGAATATATAATCAAATAATTCTTTTTTACAAAGTTCAATTGCAGCACTTGCATTATCTACAGGATAAACTAAAAATCCTTTATCTGTAAGGATTTGTACAAGTTGCTTTCGAACATCATTAGAATCTTCGAAAACTAAAATACGTTGGCCATTGCCCCATTTTTCCTGGCGAGCATTATAGATTTCATCTGTAACAATATTATTTTGTGGAGGGACAGGAAGGCTAATAGTAAAGCATGTCCCCAACCCAAGTTGACTTCGTACTGAAATATCTCCGCCATGGGCTTTAATAATATTATAGCATACAGATAGCCCTACCCCTGTTCCAGGTTGTGTTCCGCTACCAAAACTTCCTTTAGTTGTGTAAAAAGGTTCGAAAATTCGATTGAGTTTATCAGGATCGATTCCTTTTCCATCATCTTCAAAATCAATATATGCTGTTTGGCTATCATTGCTGGTATAGGTGCGAATAGTAATTGTCCCATCTTTTTCAATAGCATGTCGAGCATTAACAAGAATATTTACAATTACCTGTTGCATCTTAGTGATATTAACTAAAAGTTTTGGTAAGGTGTTATATTGTTTGATAATTTTAATACCTTCATTAGCTAATGCAGTCTCACTAAGTCGCAATACTGTTTCAATCAATTCGCACATATCCGCTAATTCGTTAATTTCTCCACGTTGCTTAGAAAACGATTGCAAACTTTCTGTAATTTGACAAGCTCGTTTACTTTGTTCAATTACCACTTGAATAAGTCTATCTTTATATTTTTCATTTTTACTTGCCATTTGAGCAAAACCGTACATTCCAGCAATAATGTTATTAAATTCGTGAGATACACCAGCCGCTAAAAGTCCAACTGCAGCCATTTTTTCTGATTGAATAAGTTTATTTTGAGTGATACGTAATTCTTCGCTTCTGCTTGCAATTCTCTTTTCGAGTTGCTGGTTCCATTGTGCGATTTCTTGCTCTTTATGTTTGAGTTCTTCATAAAATGAAGCATTAGATAATGCACTTGCTGTGTAACTTGCTAAGAGCATCAGCAATTGTTGATCTTCTGAGGAAAATACTCCACCTTCTGCTCGTTTTCCAACGCATAGAAGTCCCATAATATTTGATTGTTGTTCGGGATGAACTGCCATAGGAACAGCTATGAGAGATTCTCCTTTAGGAATAATCTGATAAATATTTGCAAGATTATGTTTATTGAGTAAAATTGGCGAATTATTTTGTACAACATTTTTAAATGTTTCTGGAATAACAATTTGTTGCCATGATTCGTGAGGAATCCCTTGTGCATAAGCTAACTTAAGAGATTCTTTACTTCCTAAAAATAGAACCGAAACATTACAATCAAAAATTTTACAGGCATATTTTGTCGCATCTTCAATAATCAAATCAGAACGTAAATATACAGATAAAGATTGAGTTGCTTGTGCTAAAGATAAAAGATTTCGATTAAAATCCTGTTTTGATTTATAAAAACGTGCGTTTTCTATGACAATAGATGCTTGCGTTGCTACTTTTGTAAGAAGATCTAGATCGCTCTGAGAGAATTTCCCTCTCTGATGAGAATCAATATGTAAAATTCCCAAAATTTCACCATTGCGGATGAGCGGGATACACATGGTTGCCATGACATTTTGCTTAATAAGACTGTCTTGTGCACAAAATCTGGCGTCTTCTAAAACATTTTCGCAGAGTAAAGATTCTTTAGTTGAAAAAACTTCTTGAACTATGCGCTCACTAATTTTGGGTGTGATTATATCACCTTTATCTGTTATAGCTGCTCTTGGAACAAGTTTTTGTGAATGTGGATTATATAGCATAATAAATCCACGATCTGCACCAAATTCTGATAGTATAATTTTTAATAGATTTTTGAGTAACTCATCTAAATCAAAAATTCCACCAATAGCACTTGAAATCTTGTAAAGTGTAATTAAACGCAGTTGAGATTTTTCATGATCACCAAGACTGTCTATAATATGTTTTGTGCTATCATAATATCTATGACGTGATTCGATCCGGGATTGTAGAATATTTTCAGCAGGCTTAGCAATTTGTTGATCAGCAGCATCGTCTTTCCACATTAAAACAAAATCATGAATGACTATCATGTCTCCATGAACAAGATTACATTTTGTTACCACCTCATTATTTACTAATATTGGAGTATTAGAATACAATTGTGTATGATTTTCGTTTATTTGAAATTTGATGTGCTGTGGTAATATTTCTGGAGAATTGAAAACAATTGTATTTGTTACATTACTGCCGATTGTATCCCCATCTCGTATTGCAAAACTTTTATCTTTTAAATTAGGGTCTGATCCTGTGATAATTACCAATTGAGCCACGATAATGCCCCTAAGATGAGACAAACAGTACATATACTGACTATTTTTTATAAATTTTATTACTAATTTATAAAAAATAGTCGGTAGATAGATTATTCTTGGGTTGTTTTAGTTTCTACTTGTTTTTTGAGAGTATCTAAAGCCGCCTGCAATGTATCTATTTGTTTTCTTATTTTGTTCAACTCTTCTGGAAGATTGACACGTGTTTCTTCCATCAATTCTTTGAATAATTGATTTTCTGAGATACTGATATACTCTTGCATTTTGGATTCATATATGTTAGAGCGATTTTCTAAAGCATTCAATTTTTCTTGCATTTCAATCGCTTCTTCTGAGCTTACCTCGTTTTGAGATAAAATGCGATTTTCTAATGCTGACAAACGGTTTAACATAAGAACATTGATGTTATTGATAAGATCATCGACTTTTGTTTGAGCTGCAGAAAGTTCTTTAGTAAATGTTTCTTTGTTTACATCTATTTGTTCTTTAAGAATGTTATGTTGGGAACCAATACGATTTTCCAATGCTGTTATACGAGTATTTAAAACTTCAAGATCCGCTTTAGATAATTGTTCTTTTAATTGATTTTCTAATACATTCAACCGTTCTTGCATATTAGCCATGCTTGTTTTAATTGCTTCGTTTTGTTCTTTTAATGTTATATTGCTAGCTTCTAATTTACTTACACTTGGAGAAAGTTTCTCGAATTCCCCTTTAAAAGCCTGTTCTTTGCCTAATTTTTCAATCTTTTTCTCCAGGGAAGAAATGTATTCAAATTCAAACAAAAAAACAATTAAAGCACAAACAATAACAATAATTAAACCAAGGATGAGTCCCATTAGAAAATCGTTATTCTTTTTTCCTACTAATTCTTGCTTAGGTTCTATGGGATTTTCTTTAAAATCTTCGTTTGTCTCTTTACAAGCTTCTTTAGATGTATCTTTAGAAATCTCTTTTGATTCGGATTCTATAACTTTTTTATCCTCTTGCATATCTTCTTCCTCTTTTATATTATTTTCAATATTTTGTGGTTGCTTCTTTTTTTCATCTAAAGTTGCTTTTCTTTTAATTTTTTTAACTTTAGCCACAATAATCTCCTTTTTGGGAAAAATTTATAAAAATTTTAACATAATAAATCTTATCTATATTTAACATAAAAGTCAACAAATTTAGGAAAAAAATAGTAAATAAAAGAAAAAGACTTCGATAGATATTCGAAGTCTTTTTCTTTTATTGACCAAGAAAATTATGTTTTAGTGGTGTGCTAGTCGGTAAACAATGCGTCCTTTTTCAAGGTCATAAGGAGATATTTCTACTGTAACTCTATCACCTGGGACTATATGAATATAATTTTGGCGCATTTTCCCAGAAAGATGAGATAAAACAACATGGCCATTGTTTAATTTAACACGAAAGCGTGTATTAGGTAAAGCTTCTGTAACATCGCCATCTACTAAAATTCCGTGTTCTGTAGGCCTGAACCCTTGGTCATTTTCTGCTGTTTTAATTGCTGGATCTATTTCCAAAGGGACTTCTGGAGCATAGGATGATTTATTACTTTTGTTATTTTTTTTAGGCACTGATTCTCTCTCCAATTTTGTTAAATAAAACATGCGAAAAATTAATTCGTCATCCTCCATTAAGGAGAAATTTCATTCATAAAAAGATTCTGCTATTTATAGCTAGAAGTATCTTTTATTTAGAATGCTTAACTTTTTTTTTATTTTCGCAAAAAAAATTCTGTAAGTCAATAAAAAAATGTGTAGAAATAAAAAAGCTCTGTTTGGGCAGAGCTTTTTTTATTGACCTCAACGGGATTTGAACCCGTATTCTAGGGTTGAAAACCCTATGTCCTAACCGGGCTAGACGATGAGGCCTTTTTTAGGAGAGAAAATGCTTATGAAAATTATAAAATCTATGACCTCAACGGGATTTGAACCCGTATTCTAGGGTTGAAAACCCTATGTCCTAAC
>CAZPDM010000024.1:16258-50338 GCA_964585305.1 uncultured Planctomycetota bacterium
GTATTCTAGGGTTGAAAACCCTATGTCCTAACCGGGCTAGACGATGAGGCCTTTTGTAATTCTACTGACCTCAACGGGATTTGAACCCGTATTCTAGGGTTGAAAACCCTATGTCCTAACCGGGCTAGACGATGAGGCCGTTCTTAAATTTTAAAGTAGATGTATTTTATATATTTTTTTGAAAAAGTCAAGATTTTTTTTGGAAAAATTTTGATTTTTTAGTAACATATTCCTATAAAATACGTTATCAATGTATTGAAAATATGTTTGGGAGTAAATATGGGCTCATTATGGAAAAAATTGCTACGTGATATTTCTGGTGCTAAAGGACAATTTTTAGCTGTTGCTTTAGTAATTGCTTGTGGAATAGGTTCTTATATCACTATTAGTTTTGCTTTTAAAAATCTTATGGCCTCAAGAGATAGCTATTGCCAGCAATACCGTTTTGCCGATCTTTTTTTTATTATCGATCGAGCACCTCGTAGTATTCTTCAAAAAATTCAAGCAATTCCGGGTGTAGCAGCAGTTAACGGAAGAATTGTTTTTGATATTCCACTGGATTTACCGCATACAAAAGAAGCTCTTGTAGGAAGAATAATATCTTTGCCAGATAAAAAAGTACGAGTTTTAAATGATGTTCATATTGTTCAAGGCGAATATTTTAGCCCTAGCCAAGAACAAGGAATTTTAGTAAATCCTGTATTTTGTGCAAAAAATAATTTGCGAGTTGGCGACTCAATATGGGGAACAATCAACAATCGAAAGCGAAAATTACAAATACGTGGTACGAGTCTTAGCCCAGAATATATTTATGCTATTCGTACCGCACAAGATTTTTTGCCAAATCCTCAAACATTCGCAATCTGTTATGCTCAAGAATCTTTCTGCGAAAGCGCGTTTGGGTATCAGGCATCAGTAAATGATATTGTTGTTTCTGTTACAGATAGAAGAAATTCTGAAAGTATCAAAAAAGAAATTGAAGAAATTTTAGAACCTTATGGCCTTTTAGCAAAAGTTACTAGAAAGGATCAAGTAAGCTATAAATTTATTTCTGATGAATTACGTGGATTAGAAGCATCCGCACGTATTTTTCCTACTATTTTTTTAATCGTTGCAGCCTTAACTATTTTTATTATGTTAAGTAGAATTGTTGCAAATCAAAGAATGCAAATTGGTGTACTTAAAGCTTTAGGATATAGTAATTGGCAAATTATATGGCATTATCTTGGATATGCGGGTTTAATTTCCTTATTAGGCAGTGGAATTGGCTGTGTTTGGGGTACTTATATGGGAACAACTGTTCTCGATATGTACCGAGATATTTATCATTTTCCAGTTATGGAAAATATAGTTTATTACGATGTTTTTTTTATTACTACAATACTTTCTCTTTTTTATTGTTGGCTTGCCGGTGTATTTGCTGTTTGGCAGGTTACACAAATTTCTCCTGCGACAGCAATGCGGCCTTCTCCGCCAGTTGTAGGCAAGCATATTATTCTAGAATCTTGGCCGTGGATCTGGCGTCGCACATCTTTTGTTTGGAAAATTATCTTTAGAAATATGTTTCGGCACCCAGGACGCACGTTATTTATTATTGTTGGAATTGGAATGTCCACGGCAATTTTAATTTATGCTTTTTTTATTATGGATGCAATGGATGGGCTTATTCATCATGAATTTGCTTCTACACAATTACAGGATATTAAAATATTTTTCTTTGATGATCACGAGCATCGTGTTTTATATGAATTACGAAAAATTCCTTATGT
The DNA here is from genome assembly GCA_964585305.1 of uncultured Planctomycetota bacterium. GTDB lineage: Bacteria > Planctomycetota > Uabimicrobiia > Uabimicrobiales > JABWCH01 > CAZPDM01. The sequence goes on from CAZPDM010000024.1 coordinate 18,028, forward strand.
TACACGTGTAGAGCCAGTTTATGAATATGCCTTTGAATTCAAAAATGGTTGGCGTAAAAAAATTGCACTTATTACAGCAATAGAACCTAACAGTTTTTTACGACCTATTTTGGATACAAAAGGGAATAGTATTACTATAGAAGATGAAGGAATTGTTGTTTCAGAAAAACTCTCAGAAATATTAGATCTACGTGTTGGAGAGAGATTGCATATTAAACCACTACAGCGTGGTAAAAAAGAAAAATCTGTTGTGATAAAAAAAATTGTCCCTCAATATTTAGGTCTTAGTGCATACATGAGCATTAAAGCAGTTTCTAGACTTCTCCAAGAAGGATATTTAATAAACGGAGCACTACTGAAAGTAGAAAGTGGAAAATTATGGAATGTCCATGCTGAATTAAAAAAACGCTCTAGTATTGCTACTGTTATTTTTCAAGAATCAATTATACAAAATTTTGAAAAAACTATTGGTGCTTCAATGTATGTTATGACAACAATTATTTCTTTATTTGCTGGAATTATTGCTTTTGCTATTATCTATAACAGTGCTATCATAAGCATTAGCGAACGTCAAAGAGAACTAGCTACGCTTAAAGTCATGGGATTTTATAATCAAGAAGTTACCCAAGTTGTTTTCCATGAATATTTTTTATTAGCTTCAATAGGGATATTGATTGGTTTTCCAATGGGCCTATATATCTGTGAATATATTGCAAGTGTTTATGATACAGAAATATACCGATTGCCAGTTTATATTTCCAATAGCAATTTGATCAAAACTACCTTACAAATATTTTTCTATGTTTTAATTTCACAATGGGCTTGTCGTTATCGCTTGAAAAAATTGGATATGGTAGAAGTTTTAAAAATTCGAGAGTAAAAAATATATTCTTAAAAATAGAAGCCAGCTTATTTTTAACTAAGCTGGCTTCTATTTTTAAAGTTGGATAAATTTACGGTTCGATTTGCTCAAAAGGATATGTTGGTAATGGCAAGCGAGTAAAATTTGAATGTTGATAGTAACCTTGCCAATCAATAGTTGCATCTGCAAGGAAGAGTTTTCCTAACGTTTCCAAAGTGAATTGGGCATCGGATTCTGGATCTGTTGGGTGGCGGATAGAACTTAAAATTGTATGTTCTTTTCCTTTATTTGGATGGCGTGGGAGCAAACCTGTAAGGGTTCTGCTGGGTCCTACTTCCAGGATAACTTGAGTAGGATTGCTTTTAAATATTTCTTGAATTGCAGGCTCAAAATAAACAGTCTGTCTTAATTGTTTTCCCCAATATTCTGGATTAGTGGCCTCTTCAGCTTGAATAAGTTTTCCACTCACATTGGAGTAATAAGGCATTTGTGGCGTATTTAATTTAATTGTTCGTAAAAATTCTATAAAAGGTGTAAGAATAGGATCCATCATAAAAGAATGGAAGGCATGCGATGTTTGTAATTTTTTAGGAGATTTCCCAGCAAGCTTCTTTTCAAGCTCATCAATTGCTTGATATGTACCAGAAACAACACATAATTTAGGCATATTGACTGTTGCTAAACATAGTTCGGGTGTTAAAAGTGGCAATACTTCTTCTTTAGGCAGTGTAACTGCTAGCATAGCACCTGTTGGCATGGATTGCATCAATTTCCCGCGTAAAGCTACGGTTGCTAACGCATCTTCTAATGAGAAAACACCCGCAATACAAGCAGCAATATATTCCCCAATACTATGCCCGACCATTACACTTGGGCGAATTCCCCAAGACATCCATAGTTTTGCCAAGCTATATTCAATAACAAAAAGACAAGGTTGGGTAAGAGAGGTTTGGTTGATTTTTTCTGCTGCTTCAGATTCGTGTTCTTTTTCGGGATAAAGTATTTGTCGAAGATCAATACCAATGTGTTTTTTCAGAATTTCACAACAATTATTTACTTCATTATGAAAAACAGGTTCAGATTGATATAGTTCACATCCCATTTGAATATATTGTGCCCCTTGTCCGGAAAAAATAAAGGCAATTGAGCGATCTTTTTTTTCAGGGACATGACTTATTGAGACTTTTTTACTTGCAGTATCTTCTAAAAGGGCAATGGCTTGTTCGCGACTATTAGAAGTAAAATAACATCTATGAGGAAAATGTTCACGTCCGATATGTAGTGTATAGGCAATATCTTCTAAAGAAGATTCTGGATGATTTTTTAGATATTCTGCAAGGTTTGTTCGCATATTTGCTAACGCACTTGGAGTTTTTGCAGATAATGTAATCATTTTCCAAGGCCGTGTTGTTATAGATTCTATCATGGTTTTCTCGAATCCTGATTGTTCTATGTTTGGTAAAAATTCCTCAAGAATAACATGAGAGTTTGTTCCACCTATTCCAAAAGAACTCACTCCGCAACGCCGCGGAAATTCGTTTTTAGGCCAATCTATCAATTCTGTGTTGACATAAAATGGGCTATTTTCAAAGTCAATATAAGGGTTAGATTTTTGATAGGGTAAAGTTGGTACTAAAGTTGCATACTTTAGACAAAGTATTGCTTTAATCATTCCAATAATTCCAGAAGTAGATCCTGTATATCCGATATTTGCTTTAACAGAACCAATCGCACAAAAGTTCTTCTTATTTGTACTCTTTTCAAATACTTCTGAAAGAGCTTTAATTTCTATGAAATCATTTAATATATTTCCTTTTCCATCTGCTTCTATATAACTAATAGTTCCCGCGTTAATTTGTGCTTTTTCTAAAGCGGATGCTATTACATTTATTTGTCCATGAAGACTTGGTGTTGCAAAATTAGCTTTTGAAATTCCATCATTATTTACTGCAGAACCTTTGAGTACAGCATAAATATAATCATGATCAAGAATAGCTTTATCTAACTTTTTCAGCAATACTAATCCAAGACTTCCTCGGTTAAATATTGTTGTTTTCTCCTCAGAATCAAGATTGTTATTATTTTCATTAGGAGAAATATATTCTGTTGCAATTCCTCCGGCTAAAGCCATGTCGCATTCATTGCAGAATAAACTTTGACAGGCTAAATGAACTGCTACAAGCGAACTGGAGCATCCTGTTTGTATGGTCATACTAGGGCCACGAAGATTCATTTTATATGAAGCAAACGTAGTTAAATAAGCAAGATTGTTGATAGGATTGGTAGAATTTTGCGTATTTTCATCTGATCCGGCAAAAACACCGATATTTCCAAGATATTTTTCTGGCGCATATCCAGCACTTTCCAAAATTTCCCAAGCACATTCCAAGAAAATAAGGTTTTGAGAGTTTGTGATTTGAGATTCTTGTGCTGTTAATCCAAAGAATGTTGGATCAAACGATAAGATTTGATTCGGTTCACTATTATTGGAGAATTCTACTCCCTTTTTTAAATTCTGCCAGAATTCTATAACATTCTTTGCACCTGGGAAATGTCCGCTAATTCCAATAATAGCGATATCTGTGCCCATGATTTTTTTACCTTTTAGAAAAGAAGATGTCGTTCCATAATCTGTTTATTCAAGATAAGAAAATATTTCAAACTAATCCTTTTCGCTAGGTTCTCGATAGGCAAAAACAAGCTCGCTTTTCCAGCTATCTTGATGCGGAGGTGTATTTTCTATCTTTTGGAGGCTAAGCTGTTTTAGTTTGAGAAAGGGTTTGGATTCAATAACAGCATAGATATAATCAACCAAATCTTGACGACTTACTCCCCCATCAAACCTTATGGTATATCTTTTTTCTTTAAAACTTACACCACTTTGGCTACTTGGCTCCCAAGGGCTTTCTTCTATTTGTGGTTCTGAGAGATTATATGCTTTCCGTTTAAAAAATTGAAAAACATCAGGAATTTCTCTGCTATCTTGAGAATCAGACTTGGGAATCAATTGAGATTCCATTTCTAGAATTTTTTCAATATGTATATCGCTTTGTTTGATTCGCATTTTATATTGAGAAAGAGTGTAGTAGTTATAAATGATCCCTACAATAGATAGCACACTGAGTGCAGAAATAATAATAATATAAATTTTAGAAAGATCTAATGTTGGAACATTAGTATTTTCATCGTGATCTGACATAAATCTTCCTTTGAATAGCCATTGAAAATTTTTGTACAAGAATAAAATATTTGTTGCTATTCTCTATACATCCCTGTTTCCCAAAACTCTCTAAAAATTGGAGCAAGGCGAGCGAATTCATACCCCACACCTAAATGGCCAAGTTCATTATCTAAAATCAAAATAGGGCATTGAAGAATTTTAGATAATTCTAATGCTGGTTGAGGATTGACAATCCGATCATGAGCAGAAATGACTAAAAAAATTTTAGCTTGGATTCTTTTAGCTGCTTGGAGCATATCATTATTGTAGTTTTTACTAATATCATGTTGTTCCATTGCCTGCAATTGTCTTAAGAAGTCATAGCTTGTCATCTGAGAAGAGTTTTGAGCAAGCAAAGAAAGAAATTTTGGAAAAGTTTCTCTTGTAGTTTGTTTGATTCGATAGTTTGCACTATCCATACATAGTGCCATGATCATGCGTGTGTGATATAAAATTTCTTCTTCCGTGCAATTATATTTGTGCATAGTTTGAATAGTAGATATAAGTGTGTTGGTAAGAAGTAAGTCGTAGGAAGTAGGGCGAGGTGTTCCAACATAAACAATAGCTCGATTAATCATTTCAGGGTATCTTACTAACCATTCAAGAGATTGCATTCCACCCATAGAACCGCCAATAATACCATGTAATTTCTCAATTTTTAAATATTGAGTAATTAAACAATGCCCGGCTCGTACCATATCCGCAATAGAAAAAATAGGAAATTCGTTAGGATTTTTTAAATGAGAAGGAGAAGATGAAATCCCATTTCCTAAAGCATCTATAGCAATGAGGCAATAACGATTGGTATCAACAAATTTTCCTGGGCCAACTAAGCCTGATATAGCAGTACTGCTTCCACCATACCAAGTTGGCCATACAATCGCATTACTGCGTTCTTCATTAAGTTTTCCAAATACTTGGTATCCTATCTTGCAATGATCAATAGTTTTTCCATTTTCTAAGGAGAAATCCCCAATGTATGCAAATTGTTGTTGTCCCCAAGCTAATGCAAGAACAAAAAACACCAGGATAAATAATAAAAAGTCTTTCATATTTTCTCCCTCTATTTAAAGACCAACAGAGAGAAGAAAGTTTTCTCTCTGTTGCTAGAAGTTTTTTTACCACTTGTTATAATGAATACGAGAAGCATCATATCGATCAATATTAGGTTTAGTTTCAGCAGGGTGTCCAATAGGAATTAAAGCAAGAGGTAGAATATTACTGGGAAGTCCAAAAAGTTTTTTGAATCCTTCCACGCGTTCTTCTCTTGGGAAAATTCCTACCCAAACAGCTCCTAGACCATAAGCGCGTATTGTAATGAGCATATTTTCTATTGCTGCAGAACAATCTTGCATCCAAAACCCTTTATGTTTTTCTAGCTTTTCATCGCCGCAAACCAAAATAGCTAGTGGAGCTTCTGCGGCCATCCCAGAATAAGGATGAATGCTAGGAATTTGTTGTAAAATAGACTTATCATTGATTACGATAAATTGCCAAGGTTGTTGATTTCCAGCAGATGGAGCATTCATTCCAGAACGTAATATTGTTTGTAAAATAGGTTCTGGAATATTCTCTGCTGTGTATTTACGAATACTTCGTCGAGAGAGAATAGCTTCAATAGCGTCCATAAAGACCTTTCTAAATTCTTCCAAACTATACTATACGATACAAATGTTCAATAAATTTCCAAACTATTTTTACTAAGTTGAGAATAAACCCTAATAATTCTGGAAAAAAGTTTAACAGCATAATAAGGATAATAAGACCAAATGTGTCCATAGAATCATATAAATCTCGTAAAACAGGAATGACATAGCGTAAAATACGTGATCCATCTAAAGGAGGGATAGGAATAAGATTAAAAAAAGCTAAGATAAGATTAAGTAAGATAATGTTAGTGAGGATATGAACAATGATAATTCGAATATCTATTGATAATGTTGATAGGGAAAACATTCCAAAAATTTTCTTGAAAACTAAAAGAATAACTACTGAAAAAATAGCTAAAATCATATTGGAAATTGGCCCGGCTGCAGAAGATAAGGCCAAATCTCTATCAGGCTTTCTTAGATTCATGGGGACAATCGGAACGGGTTTTGCTCCGCCAAATATAAAACCGACTGTAAAATATAGGAGTGCTGGAAGTATAATTGTATTGAAAGGACAGATGTGAACCAATGGATTAAAACTTATCCGTCCCATTCTATATGCAGTCTCATCCCCACAACGATATGCAACCCACGCATGAGCTGTTTCGTGGAAAGCAGAGGAAAAAAGCAAAATGGCAATAAAAAGAATTAAATCTATTATTCCAAAATTGTCAATCATAGGAACCATATCTTATGTTTTCCTTTTTTCTTGTACTATACGAAAAATCTTATTTAGAAATAGATTTGATTTTTGTATCAAGAGCACTAAATTTTTGTTTGTAATTTTCAAGGAGTTGAATATCTTCCTTATTTTTAGTTTCGATTTGCTGAACAATAGATTGTCTTTTTGTAATCAGATTTTGAGTATTAGGTAAAGTTTCTTGTATATATTGGGGTCCAATTTGAGTAATAAGTTCTAAAACTTTAGCTTGTTTAGGTGTAATGTAATTTGTCCAGCACGTCAAAGACTTTTTCTTTTCTAAGGAAATCAACGCCAATCCAGCAGCAAGAATTACAAAACCTAATAAGATAAAAAATGCTGTAAAAAATAAGCTACCAAGAAGCCAGCATAATATTAATCCTCCAACACCAAAGCCAAAATACATTCCTTGTCGTTGAGTGGATTTATTGCCAATCTGATTGATTTTCTCAACGAAATTGGATATATCTATTTCGCTTCGTAAAATATCTAAAGTCTGTTGAAGATACAATTTTGATGATTCTGGAATAAAGTTTTTTTCTTCTTCTGGCAATATATTTGTGCATTGGGAGTGATGAAATTTATTTTTAGCAATATTGATGATTTGCGCATGCAGTCTTTCAAGAGTATTATTTAATTTATCCCATGCTTTATGAAGAAGTTCTAAAATTGTGCTTTGGGTACGGTGGAGAGGCTCTTCATCTGCTGTAAAAATTTTATTTTTACGCCATATTTTCCAAGCGTATTTTAATTGCAAATATTCACTTAAAAAGCCTTGTCCCCAATTTGAAAAATCTTGCATAAGATTTTTTGTCTGAAGAAGATCATTTTGATAATTTTGTTTCAGGAGTCGCTCTTCATATTGCAATATACGTAGCATTTCAGCTAAAACTTCATAATCAAGAGCAATGACTTCTTTTTCTTTTTGTAGGGTTCTTAAAAGATTATCTAAAACTTTATTGGCTGTAAATACTGGCCCTGTTAACTTTAGTTTTAATCGTTCTTCTTGAGACAGCGTTTTAAAAATGTAGTCTTCTAATTCTGCAAAATGGCTTTGTTTTAAAAGTTCAGGATTGCCTTTACTTTTGCCTTCATAAGCCTGTTTGGAAGAAACAGAAAAAATAAGTGGTTCAAAATGTAATAAGGATTGGCAATTAGTTTTGATATATTCTAAAACTTCAGAAACCTCATTTGTTTCTTTGAGATCAATTTTATTTAGAATAAAAATTATCTTTTTGCCCCACAAATCTTTAATAAATTCTAAAAGTCTTCGTTCGCTATCTGTAAATGGGCGATCTATAGAAGTAATAAACAGTACTAAATCACATCTTGGAATAAATTTTTCTGTGATTTGTTGGTGTTCCCGAATTAAAGAATTTGTTCCCGGAGTGTCAACTAAATTTAGATTGTGTAAGGGTTCATAAGGATATTCTCTTTGTATAACAAAAGATTCTAATTCTGAAATTTTGTCCGTTTCTCCATAACGTAGTATGTTTATTTTGTCAGTAACCGGAGTAACGCCTTCCTTACATATTTTCTGGCCCAATAAAGCGTTTACAAAACTTGATTTCCCTGATTTTACTTCGCCAACAACAACTAATAGAAAAAGTTCTTCAATATGTTCTAGAGTATCAAGAAGAGGGTTGTTAGGAAGTGCTTGGATAGTGGGAAGATTACAAAATTCTTGCAAAAGAGTTATTTCTTCTTTAAGTAGGGCTTGATTTTTTTCAGAAAGAAGATGTAGTATATTATCTTTAATTTCCATATAATGCTTTCGAATATTTTTAAGAAAAAAATATATAAAATTCCCTATTTGCGGATTTTACCTTAGAATAAATAAAAATGCAAGCTAGCATATTGAATTTATCATAAAATTTTCTTGAGTCAAATTGTGTTAAATAGTAAAATATTCCAATATTATATATATATTTACTTTTTTTTGGAAAAATAGCTTTAGAATAGACTTTTATAGCTTTTCTAAGCTTAAAAAATATATTAACAAAAAAGGTGCACTCTTTGTCTCTTAAACAACGTAACTTTGCCATAGCAACTTGGATGATTCAACTTTGTTGAAATAGAGGTAAAATTATGGCATTTTGGAATGCTTTCTTAAATAAAAAAAATGGCCGTCAAAAACATCAAATTTTGTGCGAAGTTAATGATATTTTTGATAAAAAACTTCTTCCTGCAATACAAACAGGCCAGATTTCAGAAATTCAACAATTACTTATAAAACTAAGTAATTTTCCATTAAAAACAATTGCAAGTACTATCCATGCTAAAATAGTTGCATTAGATACTCCAACTATTTTAGAATTTGCTAAGATGATTAGTAAAATTCCAGATGAAAAGTTTGTTGCAAATATTTTTTCTCATATTGCTATTACAAATCCACAAGATCGAATTTGGATTTGGATAGGAGAGTTATTGCTTCAACACCGACGCCATCCTTTTTTGGGAAAAGAGATATTACATACAATTTGGGACGTTATGCAAAACGTTTTAGGACTGAAAGTTAAAAGTGCGATTGCCAGTCTTTTGCATGGAAAAAAGCCAAAAGATCCTAAAGATTTAGCGTATATTCGAGGAACAATTACTATACCACTATTTCGTTTTTTTGTAAGATTAGTTTTGCACCATAATCCGGAAGTCCGACGTTATACAATGCTTATGCTGTATAATGTTCAAGAACATGATAGCAAAATAATTCCTATTTTAGCAAAAGCATTACAAGATCCCAAAGCGGAAGTATGTAAAGCAGCAGCTCATGCTTTATCTAAAATCGGGCCAAAATCATTACCTTGGTTACGAAAAATTTTAGTAGCTTCTTCTTCTAGAGTACAAATTAGCATTGTTTGGATTTTAGGAAATTGGCCTAAAGAATCCTTAGAAATTCTTCCAGAACTTATTGACTGCTTAAATACAAATGACGATAAATTATATAAGTCTTTGGAATGGGCACTTAGTAATATGGGAGATAGTGTTATTCCTCTTTTAATCAAAAAGATACAGGAAGAAAAAGAGCCGATTTTCTTAAGTAATCTTGTCAAAGTATTTGGATTTTTGAAACCTACATTAACTCCTGAAATTGATTTACTTTTGCGCAAATTAGCAGAACATCCTTCTATTCTCGTAAGAAGTGCAGCTTTTGTCGCTATTAGTCGGATTGGAATTGATGCAAAATATTTATGGTTAAATGGCTTGGAAGATAAAGATGAAAACATTTGTATTGCAAGTCTTCAAGCTTTATATCAATATATCTACCCTGTCCCAGAGGCTTTGCATAGGATTTTTTTCTTAGCTCAAAGTGATAATCCTGAAATCAGAGAAGCCGTAGTAAGATTATTGGGTAAAATCAACCGCGAAAAATATGATTTACAAAATGATGTTGCTCCTCAAAATGACATTATAAATGGAGAAAGTGGAGCTAAAACACAGAAAATCTTTTCCGAAGCTCAGAATATTGATATTGCGGCTATTTTAATACAATTTTTGGATGATGAAAATCCTAATGTACAAAAAGCTGCGATGATCGCTTTATCTACAGAACAAAATCATGCGAAAAAAATTGTTCCTAAAATAATTGATATTGCTAAAAAATATTCTACGGAAGAAATTCAATTAACTGTTTTGGCAACATTAAAAGAATTGGGAAGAGCAGCAGAAAATGTTGATTTTGACTGGGTTCTAGAGATGCTTAAGATCCCTGGACAGGTGCAACTTGCAACATTAGGATTTCTAGTACAATTAAAAGAATTAAGTAGCCCTGCAATTCCACATTTATTGCCATTGCTTCTAGAAAAAGATGTAAAAACTTTATCTAAAGTTAGTGATGTTTTTGTTGCAATAGGGCCAAATTGTAGTCGTCATTTAGTTACTTTAGGAACGAAAGTTCCAGTGGAAATTCGGTTTTTAATTACTAAAATTTTAATACGAATGGGTCCAGAACTTATTCCTGAAATGATCCAGATGTTAGTTGGTTCTTCTGCTAATCGCAGACGTATTGCTGTTGATGTGCTAGGGGGATTAGGGGAAGCTGCAATTCCTAAATTAGTATCGCTTATGGATTGCGACGATTTTTGGGTACGACGTGCTATTGCCAGATCATTAGAAAAAAATGGTCGTGCAGCAGCTACATATCTTTTAAGAATGCTGCAAGAACAATCAAATTCTAATATGTCATATATTGATCCAGAACTTTTAAGTATGGCAATAGAAGTTTTAAAAAAGATGAAGCAAAAGGCTTTGCCATTACTTTTACCCTTTGTTAGCGATAAAAATACTAGACTTTCTCAATTAACAATCCAAGCATTAAAGATGGTCAATCCTGACTATCAAAATTGTATTCCAGATATTTTACCATTTTTAGAGCATTCTAATTCATTAGTACGTCGTGCTGTATTATGGTGCTTAGAAAAGATTGAAAATACTTCCCCAGAAATATTATCTTTGTTAGAAAAAGTGCAGGAAATGGATTCTGATCCAGAAGTACGGGCGATTGCGAAACAATCTCTTTCCACTTTAATTAGTATCAAAGAAAGTGGCCCTGCACAGCAACATTCACAAATGCAGGATTAACTTTTGTTAGCAGGGAAAATATATTTTTCTTTGCTAACAAAAAATTTTTTAAATGAGAATTGATAAATTTTAGCTAGGAGTCTATAATATGGAAAATATATCTGTAAATAATTCTGTTGTAGCTTGTATTATGGCAGGGGGAACAGGTACCCGTTTTTGGCCGATGAGTACAGATAGTAAACCCAAGCAATTTCTTAAATTGTTTGGAGAAAGAACACTATTACAGCAAAGTTTTGATCGAATTAAAAATTTTGTAGCTGCGGATCATATTCTCATTCTTACAAATCAAAATTTTATACACTTGGTTGAAGAACAATTGCCGGATGTTCCAAAAGAAAATATTATTGCAGAACCAATGAGAAAAGATACAGCAGCAGCGATTACTTTGGCAGCTTTTCTCTCACAAAGAAAATTCCCAAATTCTGTAATGCTTGTATTAACATCAGATCATATTATCCATCCTATAGAATTATTTGAACAAGCAATGAAATTTGCAATTCAATCAGCAGTTCAAGAGAACCGTATTTATACTTTTGGTATTGTGCCAGAATATCCCGCAACAGGATTTGGATATTTGCAAGCTGGCAGCAAAAATATAACATCGGAAGGAATTATCCATTTCCCACTTTTAAAATTCCATGAAAAGCCTAATTTTACAACAGCAGAAGAGTATGTTAAAAGTGGCTGTTTTTATTGGAATAGCGGAATGTTTGTTTGGCAAACAAGTATGATACTTGAACAAATTCAAAGATTTCTTCCTCAGCATTATGCTCTTTTAAATCAAGCTGTACTAAGTTATAATACTTCAGAATGGACAAATATTTTAAAAAAGAACTTTGCTGAGTTAACGTCTGTTTCCATTGATATTGCTGTAATGCAAAAAATCGCCAATCTCTGTACAGGTATTGTTTCTCAATTTTACTGGAGTGATGTAGGGGGATGGTTAGCACTCGAAAAGTATCTTTCGCATGATGCTTGTCAGAATGCTTATCAGGGAGAACTTATTACAGTAAATTCCAACAATAATATTGTATTTTCTGAAAATCCACAAGAAACTGTTGCTTTAATAGGAATTGATAATCTTATTGTGGTACGAACTGGAAATAAGACATTGATCGTACCTAAAGAGCAGGCAGAAAAGATTAAAGAGTTGGTAAATAAACTATCGCATAGATAAATAGATAAGTTGGGACGCTGTATTCTCAATCAGAACTTGAGAAGACATTATTATTAAGGAATAAATTTTATGTCAGATGTTTCAAATAATTTTGCTCCTAAATTTCATTCCCAACATCCCAAAATTATTCAACGACGTAAAAAACTTCTAAAATCTTTAAATAATTCAGTTGCTATATTACCTTCTGGATCTGTAAATCCAGATGGAAATAATATTGTTACTACATTTCAATCTTATGCAGATTTTTTTTATTATAGTGGCTTGGAAGACTCTGATACCATTGCAATTTTTACCAATGTTCATCCCGAACATCATTATATTTTATTTTGGAAAGAAGTTGATGCTAATTATCAAATATGGCATGGCCCAAAATTAACATGTAGCCAAATAAAAGAAAAAACCGGGGCAGATGCTGTTTATCCTTATGAAACATTTTCTTCTAAAATTCTTGAATATTTGAAAGGTGCAGAAATATTATATTATCCGTCTGGATATGAGGATAATTTATTTACTACAATCAATAAAATACGCTCTGAGGAATTAAAAAAATTAAGTATTCCTCAAAAAATTCCGCGACAAATCTATGATTTTGATTTACTATCGCAAGATGTTCGAAGTAAAAAAGATCAAGATGAGATCAAACTTATCAAATCTGCTGTTGATATTACTACAAATGCCTTTTTAGCTATTATCTCAAGAGATTGGGAAGATTCTTACGAATATGAGATTGAAGGAGAATTGCATTTTTTTTATCGTATGTACGGTGCAATAAATTCCTTTAGTCCTATTGTTGCAAGCGGTCCAAATTCTACAATTTTACATTATAATAAAAATGATCGTCATATTGAGCCAAAAGATATCCTTCTTATAGATAGTGGTGCTTCTTATGGACATTATTGTGCAGATGTAACACGAACGTTTCCAGCAAGCAAAGAATTTAATAAATATCAAAGAATGGTATATGAAGCGGTTCTTCATGCGCAGAAATGTGCTATCAAAGCAATTAAGCCAGGTAATAAAGTTGCAGATTTTCATCTTACTGCGGTAAAAGAATTGGTAGAAGCACTTAAAAAGATGGGGATTTTGCAAGGAGACACAAACGAAATTATTGAAAAGCAAGAATATAAAGCATATTATCCTCATAGTACAGGCCATTGGCTAGGATTGGATGTCCACGACCGTTTAGGAACATACTATAATGGAAATATGCCAAGATATTTTCATCCAGGTATGGTATGTACTGTTGAGCCTGGATTATATTTTCCTATAGAAAATATAAAAATTCCTAAGCATTTTCAAGGAATAGGAATTAGAATAGAAGATGATATTTTAGTCACTAAAAATGGTTGCGAAGTTCTTACAAAGTATATACCAAAAGAAATTGAAGATTTAGAAGATATTGTTGGAATTCGATTTTAATAACCTTAATATTAAAGTTTGATTTTTATAAAAAAGGTTTTGATTATGAAACAATTATTTGTCGATATTTCAAAATGTGTTGCTTGTAATACATGTCAAGTTTCTTGTGCATTTGCTCAACATGCTGCCGGGCTAGATCCTCATAAAACACGCATTCATGTCCATAAAATTGCAGAAAATAAAGGAATACCAATAGTATGCTTAGAATGTGAAGAAGCTGCGTGCATGAAAGTTTGTCCAACAGGTGCTATTTTTCGCAATGAAAAATTAGGTATTGTTGAAATTGATCAAGATAAATGTATTCATTGTAAAATGTGTTTAGCTGCTTGTCCTTTTGGCAATATCACAGAAGATTTTCCAGAAAATCAGATGGGGAAATGTAATTTGTGCAAGGGAAATCCGATGTGTGCTATGTTCTGTCCTACAGGCGCACTTCAATATCGTTAAAAAAATTTCTAAAGACCTGGCTAAACAAGCTGGGTCTTTTCATAGAAAACAAAAATTTATGAGGAATTTTTTATGAGATATTGGCGTTCTAAAGATTTACTCCCAATTTCTATAATTTCAATACGATATTATCATAATACTTCTGGTGTTGCATTGATGATGGTTTTAATAGTATTAGCAATTTTAGTGCTATTAGCAATCCCATTCTCAGGTTCTATGCGTATTAGCAGCCGAACGAGTCGAAATATTCTTGCTCAAACTCAAGCTCAATTAGCCGCCCAAGGAATAGCAGAATATGCTGTGGGAAAACTTAGTCAAAGTTGTGATACTTTGGAACGTTATGCAAATCAACCCAAGTTATATAAAACTCCTGATTATGATAGTCCGGAAGAATATCAAGTAACGATAGATTTCCCTGGTTTAAATATTACAAATCCTCGTGGCCATATTTGGTCTTTGCATGTTCAAGATGAGCAGGGAAAAATCAATCTTAATTCAGTTACACCCTGGATATTAGGCAATCTTATTGGATCATCAATGGTTTCTCAGATAACGCAACCACAGGAAGAAACTATTATGGTAGATACTACCATTGCTTTTCCTCCTAATGGAGGGATGCTTTGGGCAAATGGAGAACTTATTTCTTATCAAAAAGCTTTACCTGATCGTTTTTTAGAATGTAAGCGTGGTTTATACAGAAATTCTCCTCGTTTTACACAGCCAAAAACTTTATTGCCAGGAATGTTGATTATAGATGCGCGGGCATATCGTATATGTAAACATCGTTTAATACAACAAGAAGGAAAATTTACCCCGTATAAAACATTAGAAGAAATTAGACAAATTGCGGATTTGGGAGCTTATAGTATTGATGTATATCTTTATAATAAGATTTCTCCATTTTTAACGGTGCATTCTTCTCGTGATCAAGAACCTGGCTGGATACATGAGCAAATCATTTTGCAGGATTTGCCAAGTAGTATGGATCCAGAAAAATCGGAATCTGTAAGAGTTTCAGATAGCTCTATTTTTTATCCGGGGCAAACTGTTCGAATTCAGCAAATTGCAAGCAATGGAGAGAAAACTCAAGAATATGCTATGGTGCTTGAAGTACAAGGACAATCTATTATTTTAGATAGTCATTTCACAAAAAAATTTGAAAAGAATATCGCAACAATTAGTATCTTACAATCCCATCCTATCAATATAAATAGTGCTTCTCCAAAGGTTTTGTATAGTATTTGGAAAGGATTGGGAAGTCCTGGAAATCCTAATGTATTAGATATAAAAGAGGCTGATATACTTGCGTCTTCTGTTGCAGCAAATCGAAAAGAAGGCGGATTTTTTAAAAGTATTTCGGATTTTCAAAATTTCCTCAAAAATATCCAACAGCAGGCAAATACTGATAAAGTTTTGGATTTCTATAAACGTTTGGCTTTTGATAATACAGAGATAAATGCGATTATTATTGCTGCGAATGTTGGAGAAAATATTCGTCCTCGTTTTGTTGGGATCTCTGCACCGTGTCAATATGAAGGAATATGGCCTATTTGGCCCCCTAATGTACCATTAGAATATCGTAATTATGATACGTATACTTTAGAAACATCTGCTATCATTGGCAATGATTCAGGTGCTCCTTTAGCACAATCTAATTTTCGACAGATTGTACGAGTTGCTCCTCATCAACCTTTAAGATGGCGAATAGAAAGTCAAAAAGATTTTGCATGGTATTTGCAAAGATTATCAGGGTATCGTGTTATTACTTGGCCAAATTTACTCGTTCCGGCAGAAGTTTTTCCTGAAAATAATCCAGAAAATCCTGATGTAGCAATATCATTAGATACTGTCCCTTTATATCCTAGTACTCCACAAGGAATGTTTTCCAGCCAATATTTTCCTTGGAACAATACTTATGAAGGAATCACTGTCCCTGGTGGTAATGAGCCTAAGATTATTTTATCTTCTGCTACAAATGGCGAAATTGCTCCAGGTTCTATTTCGTTTTGGTTTCATCCCAATAAAAGACAAAATTCTTTTACGATTTTTGATAGAGGCATAAGTGAATGGCAAGATCGTATGGCATTACTTTATAATCGTGGAGAACTTTCTTTTATTGTCGCAGATACTACATATCAAAAAAAAGCTGCGGAAGTTTGGGCTGAAATAGAATTAGAACCTCGTTGGTATCATATTCAAGTAGGATGGCATAGTACTTCTGCTGGAGGTCTTGATCTTTGGATAGATGGACAATCAAAAGGAAAATTTTGCTATAGATCACAAAATCTGCGACAAAAGGCAACTCTTAGCAAAACTATTACAAATAAAGATACACGTATTCCTATTAGTGATGCGTCAGGATTGGACAGCGAAGGTGTTGTTAAAATTGGAGATGAAGTAATTGAATATAGCAACATTTCTGGAAATACACTTATTGTACGAGAAAAATATCCTAATTATCTTTTGGAAAAAATTCAACGAGGTGCAAGAGGTACTCTTGCAAAAGATCATCCACAAGGTGCTTGGGTTATGGAATTTGGTTATACAGATCCTTTACGTTCAAAAGTTTTCCCTGCAAGTACACTTTCTTCTAAAGTATGGGAATCGGGAGGATTATCAACCAAACTAAGCTCAGATTTAGCAATCAATTCTCAAAATATCAATGCTTCTACACAAAATTTTCCTCCCACTGGAATTATTTTACTTGCGTCTATCAATAAAATGACAAATCAACTTACTAAAGAGATTGTCAAATATGATGATACTACAGGGACAAATTTTCAAAATTGTAAACGTGGTTTATATAATACAAAAGCTGCTGAATTTCCTGCTGCAGATACATTGATTTTTCCCATTTCTATTATGTTAAAAGATACAAAAGAGTATCCCAATGATGGGATGGTTCAAATTGATAGAGAATGGGTTGCTTACGAAGAGAAATATAATGAAAGAATTCTTCTTTTAAGCAGCAATATTTCTGATGAAACTGTTCGTGAATGGATCAAAGAAACTCAAGCAGGACGGAAGTATGCTCAGGATTTTCGTGCAAAATGTTTTACAATATCCGATCAGCATGGGTATGGGACAAAAGTTTTTCCTGTATTTCAGACTCAAAAGGCTTGGCTTGGTAAATATGATGAGGTTACTATTGTTAGCGGAAAAAATCCCCAACAACGTCAAAGCAATCAAATTGCTTGGGCAAGTGGACAATGGGCATCATTTTTGTCAGATGTTGATGAAATTTATTATCCGGATAGTGGAACCCGCATTTTAAAATTTCCTTCTGGGGAATTGCCTATACAAACGGAAAATATTCCTCTTACCTGGGGAAAATCAAACAGCGAAGCATTTATTCTTGATGAATTAAAAATTGTGCAAAATCTCAGACGATCCGAATATTTACTTGCTAAACAATTACTTTCAACCGAAGAAGAGCTTTATATTAACAATAGTGTTGGTCTGATTCAAGACGCTGGAATATGGAAAATAGGGGACGAATATATTGGTTATCAGGAAATAGTAGATAATCATTGTGAAAATGTGATAAGAGGTTTTGCAAAGAGTTCTAAAGGAATATATTCTTATGCTACTCAAATGTATCCTGTGTTTTATTTGCCTGTAACATATTTAAGGGATTCTATTACTGCAAGTGCTTCTGTAGTGCCTTTAAATAATGCGCAAGATTTTAGTACAGAAGGATATATTATCTGTGAAGATGAAATTATAAGTTATACAGATAAATCTGCTGGTACAAACTTAATTATGCCAACAAATGAACAAGTAACAACTAACAAACTAGGATTGTTACGTGGTATGTATGGAACAAAGGCAGCAAGTCATGCCGCAGGGTGTCTTATAACAACTTTTCCTGTACGATATTGGGATAGATATTTATCTGGCTTTGACTCTTCCAAATCAGCATATTTTGAATGCGCTAAAACAGCTCCAGGAGCTTTTTGGAAAAAATTAACTTGGAAGGAAGAAAATCCTAGCCCGAAGTATTTGCAAACCGTAATCCGTGCAAGATTTGATGGGCAACCGTCATGGTATACTACACCTACTAATTTACCTGGTGGTATTTATGAATTTACTCAATATGATGGGACAAATCTGCTTCATTGTTCAGGGGATACATTAGAAATTCGGGTATATTTTCGTTATAAATCAAATGCTTATTCTGAAGGAGCTTGGAAAGAAAAGACAAAAATTAAATCTATCTTTGTCGAATATTTGCAACCTACTCAAATCTTGGAAAAGGATTGAGAGTATGTCTTTTTTTTGAAAAAATATTTATTGACAGAAATATAAAGATGAGATAGAATTTACTTCTTTAAAGAACTTCATTTTTTTTAAAGTAAAAATTATGGATGGAACACGTCGAGAGCAAATTATTTCTCTTTTAAAAGAGCATTCTTGCTCACTAGAATCTTTATGTCGTCAATTTGGTGTCCCATTTAAAGTCATGGCTGACGATTTAAGCCATATTGAACGAAGTATTAAATCTGAATATCGATTAAAACAATATGCTCCAGAATGTCAAAGTTGTGGCTTTCAATTTATTCATCGGGATAAATGGCAAAAACCTTCGAGATGTCCAAAATGCAAAAGTGAACGAATATCTGAAGGTTTAGTAGAAATTATTGCAAAATAGCAAGGCATACATATATGGATATTCCTAAAACTATTCGCACTATAAAACAGTTATACCAGGAGATTGAAACCAAAAATCAAATTTTTAAGAAAGTAACTGGATTAAATTGTATTCCAGGATGTGGGGATTGCTGCAATCGTTTTGAACCATATATTACTGTGTTAGAAGGTTTGATATTAGCGAATTATTTTGAAGAGCAACCTCAAACATATCAAAGATTTTTGGCACGTCCTAATAATCATGATAGTGATATATTATGCCCATTTTATAATAGTAATCAAGATTATCACTGTGGTATTTATGAAGTTCGTCCTATGATTTGTAGGTTGTATTCTTTTTCTGGAAAAATTGAATCTCAAGGTATTTGCTTTCAGCCTTGCCCTAAAATACAAGAACATTTTCCTAAAGAGGTTACTTTTGCTCAGTTATTGTTAAAAGATAATCTTGAAATTCCTATTTATTCTGAAGTTTATACCAAACTTTGTGAAATAGATTTTATTTTAGCAACGGATTTTCATCCCCTTACACGTAGTATTGAAATTGCTTTAGAGCAATGCAAAGATATTGAAAATGAAACTTATCAAGAGAAACAAAAAAAACTGGGGCAAAATAAGATAGTTCCTTTTGCTCAATTTGTACGCAATCATATTTTAAATCATGGGTTAGCGAATAGACCCTTATCTAATCTTACAAAAAAAGTAGAATAAGTAACATTGACTCTTAGATGAAAATTTTATAAAATTAACAAAAATTGCAAATATCTTTAGAATTGGTAAAATTAGTGGATACATCTTCTTTAATTTGTCGAGATAATATTGCGATTGTATTGGTAGAACCTATTACGCCTGGAAACATCGGTTCTGTAGCTCGTGCGATGACAAATATGGGGTTCAATGATTTACGATTAGTTCATCCGATTGCTAATCCTAAAGCTGAAGAAGCATATATGTTAGCACATGGTGCAACAAAACTTTTGGAACAGGCTAAAATTTTTGATACACTTGATGAAGCAGTTGCAGATTGTGCATTTTTAGTCGCAACTTCTCATAAAGTTAATCGCGATCATAAAGATAGTTTTACAGCACGAGAATTGGGAAGAAAACTTATTCCTTATTGCCAAAATAATAAAGTAGCTATTTTATTTGGTCGTGAGCCAAGTGGTTTAAGTAATGAAGAAATAAATCGTTGTGTTTGGCTTACGCATATTCCTGCTGCTGTATCATATCCTTCATTAAATTTATCTCAAGCTGTTATGATAGTATGCTATGAATTATTTTTAACATCCATGGATTCATCTTCTGTTGTGCTTCCTAAATTTGTAACCGATCAAGAACTTGAACGCTTTCTTCAGAATGCACAGCAAACTTTAGATTTATTGGGATTTCAACATAAAAATGAAAAACCAGAATTATTTATAGGTATTATGCGCAGAATTTTTACACGAGTGGGCTTAGAAAATCGTGATATAAATGCTCTATATAAGATGTTTAATGAATTCCGCTACCTTGCACAAAACAAGCAAAAATAATATTATAATATTTTTCTAAGGACATCAAAATATTGGAGGCAATGACGAGATATTTTTTATCTTTCGTTATTGAAATATAATTTATGTCGAATGTACCATATAAGCTGATTGTAGAAGGTGGCCTACTAGTTTTATATAAAGGTGCTTGGGTCACTGAAATTCCTTTTGATTCTGATCAGATTACAATTGGAGTCCTAGATCCAGAAAATAATATTTATCCTGATATAAATTTACGGCAATACCGTTTAGAAGGCGAAGATCCATATATTTCTAGAAGACATGCCAGATTTTTACGTAGTGAAGATAAATATTATATTGAAGATATTTGTCGTAATAACTCTACATCTGTTAACACAAAGGCAGAAATCCTCAATCTTCAAAAAAACGAGATTACTCCAGGAGCACGTATTTTTATTAGCGAATCAATCGTATTTAGGTTTGTAGAAGCCACCCTTGCAACTCCATCAGAAAATATATCATCCCTTCCAATATCAGAAAATTTAACTACACCAGCATCAGAAAACTTGCCTGCAACATCTGAAAATGCTGAGAAAAATTCAGAACCTTCAAAAATTTCTGAGCATGAAGAAGGTATGAAAAATGATGAAATATTAGAAGATGATGTTGGTAATGAAATTCAAGATGTTCCCCCTACTGAATTTTTTTCTAAAAAAGATTCGACATCTCAAGAACAATTAGAAAAAATTGAAGAAGCTGCTAAAGAAGCAGCTGCTAAAGAAGAAGCTGCTAAAGAAGCAGCTGCTAAAGAAGCAGCAAAAGAAGATCCTTCTGAACCACAACCTAATTTTGTTCTTGAAATTGAAACGCAACGTCCGATCTTTTATAAATCTAAAAATATCTTCACTAATTTAATAGAATTAAATCCTAATGAGTGGAAAATAGATTCAGATGGTAAAAGAGCTTTGCATGTTGGTCGTCATAGTACAGAAGATCAAATTTATCCCGATATTGATTTATGGAAATTTTTCTTTAATGATGGGGATGAATACATTGCTCGAAAACATGCTCGTTTCTTTGAAAATCAAGGAAAACTATATTTCCAAGATTTATCTGGAAAAGGTTCTACATGGCATACTCAAAAAGACGATGAACATCGCCTTTTGCATTCTGAAGAAGATGAAGCAAAAGTTCCTCTTGCCGATAGCCTGAAACTAATTATTAGCGATTCTGTGATTCTTACAATTCGCTCCCAATCTTAACCCAAGTTGTTTGAAATATTAAGAAGAATACAATTTTCTCTGAGAGAAAATTGTATTCTTTTTTTAAAAAATTTGTAAATATATTAAAAATATACTTGACTATTTTTTTCTATGTTATATCATTATCTTAAATGTTCTTTTAAGTTTTTAAGTTTATTAACTGTTATTATTTTTCTGAGTAATAGAACGTTAACGCTTTATTTTTACAACTTAATCGGAGGATTTTTTTATGTTAAAAATTTCTGCATTGTTGTTCATTGCATTGTTGATTGGTTCTATGTCTTTTGCACAACCTACAGCATTAGAAATTATTCAAAAATCCGACATTATTCGTGCTGCTCCTAATTGGGGCTTCTCTCTTGAAATTATTGATTATGAAAAGGAAGGGGACCAGATAAAAGTCCTTAGTACCAACAACTATCGCGTTACTGCTATTACCGAAGGAGAATATCCTGAAGCCGAATACAAAGCAGTTGCGTTCTTCTTAGCCCCTAAAGAAGTTGAAGGACAAAAAAATTTAAAAACTGGCCAAATCTATTGGCAATTTTTTCCATCAACCAAAAATTTAGTTAGAGTTTCTGGTGCCCAACGCATGGCTGGCCAAGTTTCTGCTGCTGATATTGCATCCAGTAACTATGCAAATGATTATGATGGCAAAATTATTGGCGAAGAACAACTTTTGAAAAAAGATTGCTTCAAACTTGAACTTGCTCAAAAAAATCCAGAAGTTGCCTATTTCAAATTAGTTTACTGGGTAGAAAAAGTAACTTTTAATCCAGTTAAAGTTGAATTTTATGCTGTTTCTGATAAACTTTTGAAAACAGCTTACTTCCGTGATTTTAAAGAAGTAAAAGATGAAAATTCAAAAGAACCTGCATTAAATACAGTAAAACCACATGAAATGTTCATCGTAGATCCTTTAAAACCAGGTCATATTACCCGCATGTTATATAGTGGAATCAAAGAAGAAAAAATGCCAGAAACATTCTTCCGTAAAGCCAACTTAGAAACCGCACAATCCCCTAAATAGTTAAATATTCATGACATAATAAAAAATCCCCAAGTTTATAAAAAAAACTTGGGGATTTCGTCTAAGTGGCTAAAAAAAGGAGATTAAAATATGTCAGACAAAAAAAATAAAAAAAATGATGAGATTGCACCTGAACTAAAGGAAATATTATCAACAAGCAGCCCTGAATCATCAGATATACTTCGTCGGACAACCCAACAAATGAGAATGATGGGCGCGAATCTTAATCAGGATAAAATCCAAGATGGAACAGAAGAAGTTTTGAAGACAAGTAGAAAAGCTATTGAACATACTACACAAGCATTGAAACAAATTACTGCTCAAAAAAAGGAAACAAATCCAGAAGTAGAAACACTGCTTCGAGAAACCATGCGATTAAAAAATATTCTCGAAAATCAAATGGATTATATTGAAAGTTTAAGCACCAGTGCTTCTAAAACTTTAGATAAAAAGAAAAAATCAATTTTTATTTTAAAAATTGTAGCTGTAGTATTACTTTTTTCTTCTGTTTCTGTAGGCGCGTATTATCAATTTCTTCTTTCTCCTAAAGAAAAGTTAGAAGTACAAGAATATTTATGGAAAGAATATTATAGCATCATATCTAAAAAACAAGAGGAATTGCAAGAGAAGGAAAAACAAATAGGGGAGACAACAGAAGAACTTGCAAAGAAGAAAAAAGAAGTTGCAGAAGCTGAAAAAAAAGTTCAAGAAACTTCCCAAAAATTGACACAAACTGAGCAAAAGATAAATCTTAGCCAGAAACAAATTAGAGAAAAAGAGCAAAAAATTTTAGAATCTCAAAGACAACTATTGAATTCAGAAAAAAAAGTAGTTGCGATGAGTTATAGTGAATTAGGTAAAAAAGCAGAAGGAACTAAGGAAAAGTTTGAACAATTAAAAAGAGAATTGGGAGAACTAAGATTGCTTTTTTATCAAAATAAACAAAATTCACAATTATTTGTGGATAATATTGAGAGTATTGGTGCGAAAATTTTTCTCATGCCACAACATTTAGATAAAGAATCAATCCTTCAAATTCAGCAACCGGCTATAGAGGACTATAGTAAAAAAGTGAATTTAATCCAAACTACTTTAAAAGAATTGGAAAAGGGACAAGGCAAAGTAGAAAATCTCATTCAAACAGTATCCCAATCTCATCAACAGATTATTAAATCTGATAAAAATTTTGACAGCTATAAAATTGATTATCAAAAGTTTGCAACTTTTATACAAGGCACAGATAGTTTATTAGATATTTATAGAAAAGTTACCGAAGATATACAAAGTAAAAATAAAGTTGTTTGTATGATGATGAATGAATATTATAGTGCGAGAATTTTCAACTTTAAAAATTTAGAAGAAATAATGGAAACTTTAGATACTTTATCTAAATCTAGACAAGAATTAGAAAGCAGTAATAAAGAAGTTTATAATATAGAAATAGTAAAAAAATTAGAAGCAGAAAAAAATAATCATAATAGACTACAACAAAAACTACAAACAACTTATCAAGAATACATCAATTTATCCTTAAGTCGCTCTCGTAATTTAGCAAGTATTTTAAATGAAATGGCAAAAAATTTTGAATTGCTTTTTATTGCAATGCAGGAATTTAAACTAGAAAAAACTATTGAAAATAAGTTAGATTCTTTACAAACAAACATTCAAGATTTGCAAAAATCAATTGTTGAGGGGGAATCTGATTTTACTAAAGTTTTTGTTAATGTCAGTCAAATAAATAGCGAAATTACTCAATCAGCTTTTTCATTGAATGAAATAAAATCTATTTTGCAAAAAAAAG
This sequence comes from uncultured Planctomycetota bacterium, assembly GCA_964585305.1. GTDB lineage: Bacteria > Planctomycetota > Uabimicrobiia > Uabimicrobiales > JABWCH01 > CAZPDM01. Next base: position 42,310 of record CAZPDM010000024.1, read on the forward strand.
CGGCAACAGTTGTTGTAGAACCAATAGAAAAATCAACACCAACTACGTCTCCTGTTGCAACAAGTCCTAGTTCGTTAGAACCTACTTTTGTAGATATTCAAAAAAACTTTGATCAGATATATCAATTATTTTCTCTTTCTCCTTTAGAATTTATCCTAAGAGCTTCTTTTTATAAAAAAGGTGTTGATGATAAATTTAAGATTGTATACCAAACCAAAATTCGTGTTAAAAGTTTAATTGTTGGAATAGGAAAAGAGCAGCAAAGATTTTTTGTTGGAAAAACTCTTACTCCAAAAGAAGATTATGGCAAAGTATTATTACGTAAGGATGATCAATTTTGGTATTATGATAATGTAAGTGGACAAATTGGACGCCTGGCAAGTACTAATTTTGCTCAGGATGGAGCAACGGATCATAAATCTCGGCTTTTAGACATTACAACTAGAATGAATTATGTTAATTTATTTTTATATTCTATGGAAGCTCCTTTGGAAATGATTACAGTAAATGATACTAAGGTCTATACTGTTACTTTAAAATTGATAGATCCTGATGAAAATTCTGATTCTTATGTTAAAATATCTTTAGTTACTAATACTGTTGATAATAAAATTGAGTATGTTCCTGTCAAAATGGATTTTTTAAGCAATAAAAAAGAAGTGTTGCGAACTATATTTTTCAGAAAATATCAAGAAAGTGAAATAGGAAAAAAAATTCAAATCATAGAAGTCCAAAATGCTAAAGAGCCAGATTATATTTTTCAGTTATCATATTCTGATTTAAAGAAAAAAGAATTTCCCACATATCTTTTTGATAAAAGCCAAATGGCAAATATTAGTAGAGAGGAATAATAATTATGAAGAAAGGGCAGCCTGTCCATTTGATGGGAATTAGCTATTGTCTGTTCTTTGTTATTATTTTGTCTCCATTATTTGCACAAGAAGATCCATTTGCAGGATTTGAAGAAGGAAAAAAAGAAGCAACATTGCAAACTGAAGAAGATATATTTGGCGGTTTTTCAGAAGGGGAAAAAACAGTAAAAAGTACTACTCCTGCTGCAACTACTTCTTCTCCAACTTCTGAAGAAGACCCTTTTGGTGGTTTTTTAGAAGGCGAAAGTGCTTCTGCTAAACCTCAAAAGGAAGCAGTTTTACCAACAACGCCAACTCAAACTTCTGCAAGCGAACCTAAAGCACCTGTTATAACTGTGAGTTTTTTTGAAATCTTAGAACAGGAACTAGAATCCTATATTAGATATTTTAATCCCTACGAAGATTACAAAATAATAAAGAAATCGATCAGACAAAAACGTTTAGCTGCGAGAAAAGAAAAGCTGGCAAAAGAAGCCCAAACATCAAAAAAAGATCAAATATCAGAGGCTAAGCAAGAAGCAAAACAAGAAACTAAGCAAGAAGCAAAGCAAGAAGCAAAACAGGAAACTAAACAGGAAACTAAACAGGAATTTTTTATTCCTCCTGAAATAGAAGCAGATATATTAGGAATACCATTGGAAACCCCTGCTGAAATTATGGAGGATCAAAAGAAAAAAGAAGAACTTAGCAAGCCTGAAATCTCACAAAAGCCAATAAAAGAAGAGGTAATAACAAAACCTCAAACTCCAGAAAAGCAGAAAGAAGAAATAGATGATGGTTTTGAAATAGATGAAGATACTCCGGAAGAATTATCTATTTCTGGAGATTTTGTCTTACCTATAATTACTACTCAAAAAGACGAAAAAAAAGATGTGAATAAAAAGCCTGAACAAGAAGAAAAAAAGCCTGCTGAAATTTCATTGCCAACTAAAGAAATTGCAGAAACTTCAGAAATCCTTCCAGGCATATCTCCCTTGCCCCTTCCAATATTGCCTACTCCGGAACCATCAAAAACAAAGCCGATAGAAACTTCCCCAATTCCACAGACTCCCCAAACTCCACAAATTGTTTCAGAACCTTCTTTGGAAGAAGAAATAATTGAAGAACCAGAGCGGGAAACAGTTCGCGTAAAAATGAATGCACTTTTTGAGCATAGCATACTTAATACACGAAAAGATTCATTTTTCAATTGGGATAATAGATACAACCTTTTTGAAAATTATAATAGGATTTTACTCACTGCTCAAGTTGATTGGACTATTTATGAAGAAAGTAATCTCAAGATGCTTCTTCATATTCAAGATACTGTATTATACAGAGATGCAATTGTTTCTCCGGAAGCATCTAAATCATCTAATTATGCTTTAGCTGATCATCGTTTTGAAAATTTTCTACGGGAAGCACTCATTACAGTACGATATGAAGGTGATATAGGAATTACTTTTAATATAGGAAAACAAAAGATCCTTGTTGGCGAATCTGGTGGAGATGCTTGGCATCCTACAGACTGTTTCGATCCATATTTTGTCCATAATGAAATATATTTCCCTGAATACGCAAGCATTTACGCAGCAAACTCTGGTGTTCGAGAACGCAGAGGTTATCGATTAGGTCTCTATATGGCAAGTAGTACAATGAATTTGCCATTTGGAGATGTTACATTTGCTTTCTCTCCTGAAATCAATCATAAAGGAAATTACAGCAGCATAGATGAAAATACAGGGAGATTAGTTACCAGGCGTGAAGAAACGCCTTTTTATCGAAACGAATTTCGGTATAATATTCAAAATATTTATTATTTAAATTTTACTTTAAGAACTGAAAAGATTTGGAAAAAACTTAATGATCCTGTAAGAAAGTTTTTGGGGTTTAAAGTTTCTCCTGCAGATCCAGAATTTGTCTTTAGTTATTTGGAATATCAAGATAAATGGAATTTGGGTTTAGTCTGGAATGCTGAATTTGCTGAGGCATTTATTGCTAAATTTGAATTGAATCATAGTAATAAAACCAGTTATTATGGATTAAAAGAAATTTCTCCTCTTGCAATAGTTACTCCAGGGCCTCCTCCTCCAAAACCGCCTAAAATATATCGAAGGTTTGCTCTTGGTCAACAAGAAGGCGATGCTTTTGAAAGTGTTTTTTCTCTTGAATATACTATACAAAAAGAGCCTTTTGAATGGCTATTGGGGAGCAGTTTTAAAAAGCTGAAGTTAACAACAGAATATTATTTTAATAGCAATGGATTATCCAATAAAGAGCTTGATAAATTTTTTGATGATATGGAATATATCGACTATATGTCTAAAAATGTTACTGCATTTAATCCTCAACTTACACAGCAGCTTCGACAATATTACAGTTCGCTTCCTTCACAAATATTAGCAGGATACCGACCTGATCGCATTGGAAAACATTATCTTCTTAATACTGCTACATTTACATGGACATCTGATCGCCAACGGGATTTCGAACTTCGCTTTGTGAATGCTTTAAGTATGCAAGATTTTAGTGGACATGCAGGTCTTTCTCTTCAGTGGAAATTTTTTAGTTATGCTAATATAAAATTGCAAGGAGAGTATTTTTACGGTTCTAAAAAGAGTATTAATGGTATTATGCCTTATGATTGGATGCTAATACAATCTTTAGAATTAGATTTCTAATGTGTTTACTTAAATATCTTTTGTTTAATTTATTTTGGGATTTATTTTAATGAAACAAGATATTAGTAAAAAAATTGCGGTGGTTGGATTAGGATGTTTTTTTGCAGATGCTCCAAATATTACTCAGTTTTGGAAAAATATTCTTGAGAAAAAAGTTTCTATTCGTCCGTTACCTGATGAAATTTTAAAGCCAGATATATACTATCGTCCTGAATTGCTAAGAGAAACTTATAAACAAGATAAAACATATACCAATGTTGCTGGCTGGATTGAAGATATCAAATTTGATGTTCGCAAGTATAAAATTCCTCCAGCAGTTGCCCAACACATGGAGTCTAATCAACATGCTGCACTTTATACCACAGATCAGGCTTTAACAGGATTTGATTGGAGTAAAGTTTCTAAAGAACGCATTTCTGTAATTATGGGCAATGGTATGGTAGGGGATAGATACTTTAATTCCACTACAAGAGTGAACTTTCAGCATTTCGAACATACTTTAAAGCACAATCCTCTTTTTACTGAACGTTTTTCTAAGCAAGAACAAGAAAATATTTTAGAATATTTAAAAGATATTTGTTTAAAGGGAACAATTCCTATTACTGAGGATAGTGCACCAGGAATATTACCAAATCTAGTTGCTGGTCGAGTTGCTAATGTTTTTGATTTTCATGGTCCAGCTTATACTGTAGATACTGCTTGTGCTTCAGGACTAGCTGCTATTATCTCTGGCATTGATAGTCTGAATATGAACAAATGTGATTTAGCAATTGCTGGAGCTTCTGATATGAGTATGTTGGCATTGGGTTTTATATGGTTTTCTGCGATCAATGCCTTATCTCCTAACGGGTCTTTTCCATTTGATAGCCGTGCAGATGGTTTTGTTATTGGTCAAGGAGCAGGAACTGTTTTACTCAAAAGACTTTCTGATGCTGTCCGAGATAAAGATCATATTTATGCAGTGATTACTGGATATTCGCAAACCAGTGATGGAAAAGGGAAGTATATTGCTGCTCCGAATGAAGAATGGCAATCTCAAACCATTCAACAAGCATGTAGGATGGCAGGATATCCTATTGACACTGTTGAATTGATTGAAACTCATGGTACTGCTACAGCAGTAGGTGATGTGGTAGAAGTTTCTGCTTTGAAGAAGAGCTTTTCTGCTCTGGGTTGCAGCCGAAAAAATTATTGTGGAATTGGATCCGTAAAATCCAATATCGGGCATTTAAAATCTGCGGCAGGATTACCTGGATTTATCAAAGCTGTATTGGCGTTGGAACATAAAATTTTACCCCCTACTGCAAATTTTAAGCAGCTTAATCCTAAACTTCAGTTAGAAGATTCACCTTTTTATGTTGTTACCGATCCTAAACCATGGGAAGCTAAGGAACATCCAAGACGCGCTAATGTGAGTTCTTTTGGTTTTGGTGGCGCGAATTCACATGTTACATTACAAGAATATCGAGCTGATGATTATGAAGAAATTTCTACCACATATCAAAAACAAGATAAAGGTATAACAATTTCCAGTAATCCTCTTCCTGAAAATAAAACCAATTCGAATTCTTATACTTTCTTCTTTTCAGGCGATTCTCTTGAAGAACTCAATCAAAATGTTGCAAATTTTTTTGATAAATTCTCTCAAAAAAGTCAGATTTCTTTTGCTCAGTCTGCCTTTTTACATAACTCCAGTATTAACGCTCGGAAAAAAATTCGCTTAGCTATCTTAGCCAGTTCTTATCAAACCCTCCAAAGTAAGTTTGCTTTCTTTACAAAAAATTCTCAAAATATTGTGGAATTGGAAAAGGAAGATATTTTCCTTAAACAAGGAGATTATCGAAAGTCTGAACAAATTGCAGCCATGTTTCCAGGTCAGGCATCGCAATATCCTAATATGCTAAAAAATTTACAGGAAGCCTATCCTTCTTTATCGAGCATATATAGTCAGATTGATGCCTTCTGGACAGCACGTCGTAATTATAGTGTATCTTCCTTAGTTTTTTCTCAAGAGCCAGAAGAAAAAGCATTAGAGATTCTTAAAGATACTTCCCACGCACATCCTGCTATTTTTGCCAGCAATTTTTCTTCCTATCGTTTGTTGCAGGAAATGGGATTTTCTGCCCGATATATGATTGGGCATAGTCTTGGTGAAGTATGTGCTTTGGCAGCTGGTGGAATGCTTTCTTTTTCTGATGCTATGACGCTTATTGAATCACGTGGCTTTGCATTTAAAGATGCTAAATTAGCGGATTTTGGAAGAATGCTTGCAGTACGTGGAGAGCTGAAACATATACAAGATTTGGTTAAAGAAAGTAATCTTGAAGTTGGCATTGCCAATATCAATTCCTTAAAACAAATCATTGTAAGTGGAAGTTCAGAACAGATACAAAAATTTGCAGAATTTTTGAAATCTAAAAGAATTTCTCATACGCCTTTATACGTCTCCCATGCTTTCCATTCTAATCTGATGAAACCTGTTGCGGATTTATTCTATCAGCGGATTCAAAACTTAGAATTTTCTCCATCTCTAAATAAGATCATTGCTAATCAAACAGCGTCATATTATTCGAACGAAAATCTTTCTCAAATTGCGACAATGTTGAAAGAGCAAATATATCAACCTGTCAATTTTGTCGCTTCCATCCAAAAGCTTTATGAAGATGGTGTGAGACTTTTTGTTGAGGTTGGCCCAAATTCAATCCTTAGTAATTTAGTAAAAGATATTCTTAATCATTCTGATGTTTCTATTCTAACTCTTAATACAAAAGGGAAGAATGATTTTGAATGCTTCCAAAGATTCTTAGCCGGGCTATTTGTACAAGGTATTCAATTACAACTGGCTCCATCACGAATGCAAATTCCACAAAATTCTGAAATGCCTGCATTGGAAATAACCAATGTTGAAACGAAACAAAACAAGAACATTGGGACATCAAAAGTAGAGTCTCCAACAGTTCAAAAAAACATTGCTATCTCTGACGTTGCTCCTAAGATAGAAGTAAAACACCAAGAATTTAGCCAGGAAAAAATTGTATATAGTGGAGTTTCAATTGGCTTACCAGGCTCATTTAAAAAATCTTTCCGCGATGATAACTTTGAGCAAATTTTTGAAGGTCGCAACTTTATTGAGCGTCTTACCGATGCAGAAAAGCAAAAGTTAGTGGATTTGAATATCACTAAATTGGTAAAAAGTAGTGTTGATAATCCTGCTTTTAAGTTATTAAGTTCACTTAATGAAGTGATTCAACTCGCAGGAAAAATTGGTAAGATAGACCTTTTGGCAGATTATCATATCAGCGAAAAAGAAATTCGCAAAATGACCAGCACCATTGGATATGGAGTAGCTGCGGGTTATGAAGCTCTTTGTGATGCAGGAATTCCGTTAATTCGCGAAAATATTATTACCAGCACAGGAAATAAGTTGCCTACTCATCGTTGGTTGCTTCCAGCAGAAATGCAGCATGAAACTGGAATTATTTTTGCTAATGGGTTCCCAATGATTGAGCCATTTATCCAGGAAGTTTCCCGATATGTTGCTTATAAGTATGGAAGTAAACTTCGTCAGGATTTAATAGGATTTTATGAACAAATCATTGACAAAGTAACCGATCCAAATATTAAAAAATTGCTATCAGATTGGTACACTTTACATTATTCCCGCTTAACACATTCTCCTGGAGAAGCAGAGGTATATCAATTTAATCATCACTTCATGGATCAGGTAGCTGTTCAAGCTAATAATCATTTGGCTTCTATGATTGGCGCAAAAGGGATCAATTTCCAATTGAACGCAGCATGTTCTTCTACAGTTTGCGCAATTACATTAGCCGAATCTCTTATTAAAACAGGAAAAATGAAGAGAATGATTATTATTGGTGCTGATGATGCCAGTTCATCTACCAATCTTCCTTGGTTAGGTGCAGGCTTCTTATGCACCGGAGCAGCAGCAAATGCTGAAGATTTATATGAATGTGCTGTTCCTTTTGATCGACGTCGAAATGGTATGCTGATGGGCGCAGGTGCGGTTGGCATAGTTATTGAGACAGATGCTGAAGTCAAAAAACGTGGTATGGTTGGTGTATGTGAATTGTTAGGCTCCCATAGTTTCAATACTACTCGGCATCCTGCTCAAATTGATAAAGAAGCCTTTGCTGAAGAATTGAATTATTTTATGTCAAAGATGGAACAAGAACATCATCTTAATCGAGACACAATAGCACCTAAGATGGTATACCTCTCCCATGAAACCTATACACCTCCTAGAGGTGGCTGTGCGCAAACTGAAGCACATTCTTTACGTACTGCCTTTACAAAGAGCTATCAAAAAATTCTTATCAGCAATACTAAAGGTATGACAGGCCATCTTATGGGTCCATCTATTGAAGATGCTGTGGCCGCAAAATGTCTGCAATTCCAAAAAGTTCCGCCTGTTGTAAATTGTACACAACCCGATCCGGAGTTTAATGATTTAGCACTATCTAAAGGTGGTGCATA
>CAZPDM010000025.1:0-49841 GCA_964585305.1 uncultured Planctomycetota bacterium
TCTTCTAATTCTTTTCCATTTTTCAAAAAGTATGACCATACTTCTGCTTCGCTTTAATCTAAAAAGCTAAATAACTTGACTATGAAATGTGCAAGTTATTTAGCTTTTATATTATTTATCGTCGCTGCGGTCGTCTAGGACACAACGAAAGCCTACATCAGATTTTTGGGCATTGCGGCTGAGACCATTGCGATAGGAAGCACGCGCTTGATAAACTGTTGAAGTAAAGCTACCGCCTTTAATCACAACTTCATGGTTTTCTTTGCCTAAATTACTGCTTGTCCATTCCCATACATTACCGCAAAGATGGAATATTCCTGTTGCTGTTTTTCCTTTGGAATACGAGTTGACAAACGCAGGTTTTTGAGTCCCGATGTTAGCGTATTCAGCTATTTTACTGCCAATATCGTGGTAATATCTCCATCCCCAAGGATAATCAAAGTCCGCAGTAGTTCGAGAGGAATATTCCCATTCGTCCTCAGTTGGAAGGCGTTTTCCTAGCCAATGGGCATAGCAGCTTGCATCATAAAATGATATAAAAGTTACAGGAAGATTTTCAAATTCTGAAGGAATTTGCTTATCCCATCCTTTTTTCTTCCAAATTTCAGGAACTGGATATTTGGTTGCTAAACAAAATTCACGATATTTGGAATTGCTTACTTCATAGGTATCCATCCAAAAACTTTTAACTTGAATGGATTTGATTTCTTCGTCAGGGTCTCCTAATCCAGAGCCTTTTAAAAAAGATCCGCCTTTAATATATACCATATTTTCAAAGTGTTCATTTGGCTTTAAAACTTTTGGTATAATAGCTGCCTTTCTTTTTTCATAAAGAGTATATATTTTTTCATCTGCCAGCCCTAGATAATATTCCTCTACAAAAGGCTTGGGAGGAGCTTCAACAGTCTGATGGTGAGGGAGATATTTTTCTATATAATCCCAACATATTTGCTGATTTTTATATATAACTATTGCTCCGGCTAATAGAGCAATTAGAAAAAGATGTCTCATAACTAACCAAGTTTTACTTGGTTTTTGTGAAATCTCATTTGTCAAAGTAGTATTTGTTTGTTTTTGGACAGAAGTATCAGAATACACTGGATAAAGGTTAGGATTTTGTGGAATAGATTGTGGGAAATATTGTTGTTGAGGCATTGTTGGTTGATAATATGGTGGCATATTTGGAGGCATAATTTGTTGAGGCATATTAGGCAAAGGAGTAGGAGTCTGTTGAAAATAAGCATTGGGTGGAATATTGGGAGATTGAGGAATATTAGGAATTGGCGGTTGTTGGTAATAAGCACCTTGTGGAAAATTTTGTTGTTGGGGAAATTGTGGGAAATTACTAGATTGTGTTGGAATTGGAGTGCTTGGTATCTCTGGAGGAATATTTGAAGAATTGATTTGTGGTAAACTGTAAGGAGTATTTCCACCCAAATCTCCTGAAATATTTTGTGGTACAGATGCTTGAGCAGATTTTATATCAAATTTTGTTTCTTCTGCTGTTTTTTTCGTAGTTGTCGGAGGACGGACAGTAACGCTTTTAGCTTCTTTTGAAATAGTTACTGTTTTATCTTCAGAGATATCTGATAAAGATTGCGTTACATCAAGCTGAAATCCAGAATCTAAAAATTCTTGAAGATCAACAATTAAAGACTGGGAATTAGAATATCGCTGCTCACGATTTTTGGCCATCATTTTAGAAATAATCTGGCAAATTTTTTCAGAAAGATGGGGATTTAACATACGAGGAGAAGGAATTTCTGCATTGAGATGTTGGTTGATAACATCAATTACAGTTTCACCTTTGTAAGGAACTTCACCAGTTACAAGATGGAATAAAGTAACCCCAAGTGAATAAATATCAGATCGAATGTCCAAATCTTTAAGACCTCTTGCTTGTTCTGGAGAAATATAATATGGAGTGCCAACCATAATTCCTGTTGTAGTAACTGACATATCACTAGAAAGCGATTTTGCAAGTCCAAGATCACAAAGCTTTGGAACTCCATCTTGGGTGATCATAATATTTTCAGGTTTAATATCTCGATGAATAAGGTTATGTTGCTCTGCATATTTTAAACCTTCTGCTACGCACAAAATAACTTGAACTGCTTTGTTTTCTTCAAATGCTCCAGAGTCTTGTATGATAGTTTTTACAGAACGACCATTTATAAATTCCATAACAAAATAAAATAGCCCGGATTCTGTTTCTCCAAAATCAAGTCCTCGGACAATATGAGGATGATCCAGTTTTGCAGAAAGATTGGCTTCACGCATAAATCTTTGCACATAGTCCTGGTTACTTACTAAATGTGGAAACATTATTTTAATAGCTACATTTCGACCGTTTCCATCTTGTCGTGCTTTATATACAGTTCCCAATCCTCCCTGACCTAAAGTTTCTATAATTGTATAACCACGAATTAAATATCGTTGAGCTTTATCTAAAAAATGGTAGATTGCATAAACCTGTTTACCTGTAAGATAGCCTTTATCAAGAAATATTGAGCTTAATGGCTTAATTGTTCCTGCAGCTTCGTAGCAATGCAATGTAGTAAGACATTCTTCTATTTGATCTGTGGTGGCTAATTTATTAGCAAGAACTTGCTGTTTAAATTCCATATCATCTGCAGTAGGCATGATGAACTCTCCAATTGTAAAATATAATTGTCTTGCTATTAGGCAGAGCTTTTTTTCTTGGCAAAACAAAAATAAGCAATTTTTCTTCCAGCAGCTTTAAATTTAGCAGCATGAAGAGTATTATGATACTCTGTTGTACCTTCTCCAGTATGATGATATATTTGAGTAAAATCAGTATTCTGACCTAACATCTCTTGGATGAGAGTCGCATAATAAGCAACATCTGTTGTTAAAAATATAAGTCCTTCTGGAATAAGCAAACGATGGATAGTAACAAAGAGGTCATTTTCTAATAAACGACGTCTTTCATGGCTACGTTTGGGCCATGGATCAGGAAAATGAATAAAAAATGATTGAATTGAATTTGGAAGGAATACTGTATTAAGAGCAACTTTAGCATCGGCTGCAATAATTTTCACATTATGTAAATTACTGCGTGTAATTGCTCCAGCAATTTTTTGTGCACGTCGAAAACGTATTTCAATACCTAAAAAGTTGCTACTTGGCTCTTTTTTTGCCATTTCTAATAAAAATTCTCCCTTACCTGGTCCAATTTCGACTTTTACAGGTTGGGGATTGGGAAAAATTTCTGACCATTGCCGCGGACTTGGCAGTGTCGGGTTTTCCTCTGATAAATTTAATCTAAAGTCTATTAAGTTAGGAAGTTCCATTTTTATCCAAAATAAAAAGTAAAAAAATTAGAATAATTTGATTATTTTTTTTAGTTTTTCTATAAATTCTTCCATAGAAGAATAACGATATTGGTAATTTTTTTGCAGTCCTTTTAATAAAAATTCATTAAACCCCGGAGGTAAAGGAAATAAAGAAGGAGGAGGTTTAGGAGAACGTGCAGAAAGTTGTTTTAAATAAATATCTTCAGGATTTGGGGCTGTAAAAGGATATGTTCCACTCACAATTTCATAAATAATAACACAAAGAGAATACAAGTCGCTTTGTAAAACAGGATGAAGTTCCCATATTTCTGGAGCCATATATAATGGTGTGCCAACTGCTCCTCTTGTGATGTTGACAGTATTGCCAATAGTATTGATTTCGCGTGCAAGCCCAAAATCCATAAGATACGCGTGATGCCTGTTGATGAGAATATTTCCAGGTTTAACATCGCGATGAAGGGTATTTTGTGAATGAGAATATGCTAAGGCTTCTGCAATTTGTAGGACAACATCAAATAAGGGCGCAACATCTTTTGTTGTTCTTTGCATAGGTAAGTTGAAAAGACGCTGTTCTAATGAACCGCCTTCAATATAGGGAGTAACTAGAAACAATTCGTTATTTTGAATCCCACCAGTAATAAGGGGCAAAATGTGTGGATGATCTAATTTTTGCCAAAGTGATAATTCTCGTAGAAATCTTGTTTTTGAGTAATTAGAAATATCTGACGAATCTGCCCAACGTCTTTTAAGAGCAACTGTATTAGGTGTATTAACTTGCCATGCTTTATAAACTATTCCACTAGCTCCTGCTCCAATTGGATATAAAGCATAATAATCTTGGAATACAACTGGTTTGGAGTCAGATATTATATTGGCGAAATTATTTTTTTCGCAGCTACTTTCTTCTGGCATCCAACGGGAGATAATGACTGGACTATTACGTTGCGCCCAAAGCCATTCAAATTCTTCCTTTTCTAAACAACAAAAATTTTTAATCTTTTCCAAGATTAAAGATAGTGGAATATGGGAAAGATCAGTAAATGTCATAAATTTTCTATTTCTTATTTACATGTCTTAAGCAAATGTGTTAAAAGGGATAATGTAATCCTGCAAATATTGCATTTCCATCATCACCCAAGCCAATATCAACTTTGGCAACAATTTGAGAGCGCACAACAAAGCGAATTCCAACGCCAAATACTTTTTGAATGCTTTTTAAACGAATATCGCTATAGGAATCCATTACCTGGCCCGCATCAAAAAAGATAGCTCCTTCTAAATCGAGCAAAATTTCACCTGCGTAAAATCGGGCAATACGAATTCTTTGTTCAGCATTAAATAAAATAAAATGCTGATCATAAAATCGTCCTTCGCCATATCCTCTTAAAGTTTGCCCGCCACCTAACATACTTAATTCATAAAAGGGAATATTTTTTCCATCTAAATATTGAAAGGCTCCACGAAGAACAGTTACAAACTTAGCCTCGCTATCCCAGGGAATATATCCCTTAATTTCGCCCCCAATACGACGATAGGAAAATGAACTCATGAACCACTCTGGAGATCCTTCTAAAAAAAAGCGGGTATATATTCCAGATGTTGGAGAGACATCATCATCTCTAGTGTCAAATACTAAAGATAGTTCTAAGGGAAGACTATAACTTCCTTTGATTCCAGTTATATGGGGATATTTTTTTAATGTAGAAACAATTGGTTCATCAACATTTTCGTTATCTTCAAGAATTCCTTTTCTGATCCAACGTCGATGACCTTTTATAGCAAATCCAAGAAATAAGTGCGGCGTAAATTCCCAACGTAAACGAACATGTCCTTTAATATTTCGAGCTGTATAACTACTTTCATCTTCTTCAGTTGTTTCTGGACCAAAACCAAAAAAACGACAGGCTGATTCACGCGAAAATTCAAATTCTCCATCTAAAAATAAGTTTTTCTTATTCCATAGTTCTTTAACATGGTATTCAGCGTTATATTCCCAAAAATTTTCTGTACTATGAGAAAAATAAAGTTGATAAGAAAAGTTTTCAGAAGGAAAACCTAAGTAATTCATGTCAGCACTATAACCAATTAAACCGTTATACATAGCAACCGGGGCTAAAATTTTATCAATGTGTCCATCAGTTTCCGAAACAACTGCAAATAATACACCATAAGTTGTACCGGAATTGGGGCTAGCTCCAACAACTGGAATTGGAACGCCAAATGTTTCTTGGTCAACAAAAGTTTCTTCTTGCCCAACTAAATCTTCTTCAGTTAATAATTTAGCTTTAGGCTCGGATAATAGTTTGGCTTGAGGTTCTGATAATAATTTGGCTTGAGGTTCTATTATAGTGCTATCTTCTATCTTTTGCTCTGTTGTTTGAGCATTCAGTAAAATAGGAAACCAAAAAGCCAAAAAACAAAAAATGAGTTGATAACAATTTTTCATTTACACATAACCATAAAAATAGTTTATATTGTTGTAGGGGCACGCTATGCATGCTCTGATTTCCTGCATTTTAGGATGGGCATGCTTAACGTGCCTCTACAATAAAAATATTTTAATTTATATTATAGCTAATACACAACGCATTCCGCAACTGGCTCCAAGCCCTTCCGGAGGACGTTTGCGACGGGCTGTAACACGTAATAAGCGACTGCCAATATACCAGGAGCCACCGCGTAATACTCTCCCCGGCGTGTCATCTTCATGGCCACTTTCAGGAATATCTGGGCCTAATGGATTATGTCTCGGACTGCGTTTGTAATAATCCGAAGCAAACCAATCTTGCACCCATTCCCAAACATTACCTGCCATATCCATAACATTATAAGGAGATTTTCCAGATGTAAAATACCCTATTGGAGAAGTGCTTTTAGCACCGCGATTTTTGCCAAATTTAGGCTCTGCATTATAGTTTGCACGCCAAATTCCACCGGCATTTGGAGAATCATCCCCCCATGGGTAGGTACGTCTTGGCTTAGGGTTTCTTTTGCGTTTTTTCTGATCGCCGTCTAACCAGACTCCACCGCGAGCTGCTTTTTCCCATTGTGCTTCTGTGGGAATTGTTTTGCCTGCCCATACTGCATATTTTTGTGCCTGGTCCCAGGTAATATTTACAACAGGGTGATCATCAGGACTTCCCCATTCAGGAATTTCTGGTTTAGGTTGCTTCATCTCTTCGCAAAATTTAAAATATTGCTTCCAAGTAATTAAGTTAATATCAATAAAATAATCATCAAGAAAAACTTCATGTTCCGGTTTTTCTACATCAAAAGCATGAATCGCTTCAGAACCCATGATAAAAGTCCCGCAAGGAATATATATCATTTCTGAACCATCTTTTTGGCAAAGAACTTTTTCGTGATCAATCCAGGTAAAACCATCCGGAAGTACAATATTGGGATGGGTCAAGGTTTCGGTTGTTTGTGGTTTGTTGGTATCAGTAATGATAATTTCTTCATCATCCGCAAATTTATCTGGCTCTCCAGTTTTTTGAGATACTTTAGGTTGATCGTCATCTAAATTAAGACTCTTTATAACTATAGTTGGCGCATCATCATCTTGATAACTTCCATCATCAACAACAATGACTTTGGGGCTATATTTTTCTGAATGAGTTGGATCATTAGAATTTATTTCCTCTGCAGGAGATTTTAAAGAAGGTAAACTGGGAATTACTGAAGATATTTTTTTCTGCGATGGTTCTTCAATAGAAAATGCAGTTGTAGGAGAAACGTTAAGTGCGGGCATAGGAGAAGAATGGGAAACAGAAAGAACCATTGCAGATGGTTCTGATGAGCTTTTTGCCATTGTTTGGGAGGCAGATAATCTTATAGCAGTGGATGATAATGGAGATAATGGAGGAGGTTCTGGTGTAGGAGGTGTAATTTCAAGCGTTGGTTCTTTTTCTATGTTAGAAAAAAACAAACTTACTGGTTTAGGCAAATAGGAAAGAAGCGATTTGTGAAAGATTCTTAAATCTTGCTGTAAGATTTGCCAATCCTTTGCATCATCACTGATTTCTAAACACTCCCGAATAATTTTACGTTGTGATGCCAAATCTATTTGCATATTAAAAATTTGCAAAAGATTTCTTAAACTTACTCGGAATTGTTTGGCTTGAATGATGAATTTATCTAAATTAGAATTTTGTTGCGAAAGCAAACGTTGACGATTTTCATTATATATTTTTTCGTCTAATCCAATAGATAGTGCTTCTTCTAATAGACTTAAAGATTTTGCGAAATCTCCTTGTTCTTCAGCTTTGGTCGCTTCGATAACAAGAACATCTTTAAATACTGTTCTAATATCGGATAATATTGATTCTGCATTTGTATAACGATAGGATGGAGAACGATGTAAAGATTTTTGTAAAATACGTGGCAAAAGTTTAGGTAAATCTGTAATTCGTGGAATAGGTTCTTGCGGATTCACAATTTGCTCGATGATTTTGATTCTTTGTTCTTCATCATAAATTTGTTCAATGCTTCCAAAAGGTGGGTGTCCTGCAAGTAATTCATAGAATATGACACCTAAAGCATAGACTTCCGCATGAAGATCTAACTTATTTCTCAGATCGAATAATTCAGGTGCTTGATATAAAATATTTGCTTCATTTGGAAAAACAACACCAGAAGTACTTCCAAACTCTGTAAGCCCCCAATCCAAAATCATTGGCTGCTGATTGCGAAAACAAATATTTTCAGGTCGGATTTGGCGATGTAAAAGTGGCTCACTTTGGGAATGACCATAACCAATAGCTTGCGTAATTTGAAACATCCATCGTAATGCTGTAACAACAGAAATTGGGCCATTTTCCATTGCCTGACGCAGTGTACCTTCAGATAGTTTTTCAAGCGTAATCCAAGGAATAGCATTTTCTAAATCACAATCTAAAATGCCCAAGATATTTGGATGCTGCAATTTCTTAAGAATATTGGCTTCTTTACGAAATTTTTCTATAGCTTTTCCAGCATCCAAAAATGGTGCTTTGAGAAGAATATCTTTTCCTTTTACAGTATAAATAGCTCCCAATGGCCCAACAATAAATTCTTTATCAATGACATAATTTTGAATGCGATCACCTGGATGAAAAGGAGGACGTCCCATATATAAACTCCAAAAATTATTTTTTCCAATATTCTTGGCAGGCTTTTTTTAATTCAGTAGCAATAGGATTTAATATTTCAGTATTACATTCTTGATAGGAAAAATCTTGTCTCAACTTTTGGCAATATTCTTGTAATTTTAAAAAAAAATGGCTTTGCGGAGAATGAATTAAAAAATGTACTAATCCATAGCTTTGAACTTGAATTTGCCAAAATTCAGAAAAGTTAGTTAATGTATTGCCATTATTTTGGATCAAATCTAAAATAGAAAAGGTTGATATTTCTTTCTTGACTTGTCTTTGCCAAAATTGGGATATATTATGCCACTTCCAAACATTTTCTTCAAGAAAACAATTATGGCTATATTGTAAAAGTCCAAAATATAACCAAGGAGGCATATTATTTATATATGACAACCATTCTTGCATCAAACATCGAAATAATTCCGAAGCCCAAACAGAATAATGGTGTTCCACACATAAAAGAATTGTTTGATCCAGTGGTAGCCATAGTGCAACTTGGTTAAGTAAAATAGGAGGAATATGTTCGCTATTTTTTTGCAAGTAGTTATACAAATCGTTCTGAGTTGAAAAAACAAATATATTGCATGGTCGAAAAGAATTTTTTCCCATTATTTTTTGATAATAGATATATGATTCTTGTACCCATTTAGTAATAGCATCCCCAATAATAGGATCAGCATCCCCAATTATTTTATAATGATAGGATTCTTTTGTAAAGACAGGATTAGAAAAAATTGGTATAGATTTAACAGAGACTTCTTTTTTTAAGTTTCGATTCTGTTGTATTTCAATTATTTGGCTCTCATACCATTCAGATTCAAAAGTGCCTAATATATTTACTTTATCAAAATGTATAAATGTTCCCAATCCCCCAATACCTAAAATGCCTTTACGAAAGTTTTTATCAATAACTCGGAATAATAATTTCTTTTGAAGAAAGACTTCAATTGTATCTTCTATGACTTTAATTGTAAGATTATGCCATTGTTTAAGTGCAAGTAAAGGGGCTTCTGCTTTTGCTAATATCTTTTTATCTGAATTTGTATAATATTTTAGCCAATGTCCTTTAGGCAAATTCACCTGAGAACTATTCAAACATAACAAATAGCCATTATCTTCGCCTTTTTCAGGATCGAAAAAGAATCGTATCATAAGATTTTGGCAAGGATTTTTTGAAAAGTAAAAATCCATAGAAAGAGTAAAATCTCCAGTAAAGGGAATACTATAATAAGCTAGACTTGGAGAGGATGACGGAGCTTGTATTTCTAAAGTTTCATTTTGGATTTGGCTGGATTCATCTAAAAACCAAAGATTGGTATTTTCTTGAGCAGTAAAATTATATTGTATTTTATATTTTCCATCGGTATTTTTAGCAATTTCGGGTTCTTCATTAGAAGAATTTTGAGAAAGAGTATTATGATTACGATATTCAGTTAAAACTAGATCATAAAAAGATTCTATATTATCAGAAGTTTCTCCAGATATTTTATATCCTAAATTATATTTGGCTTCAGGATGATTAGGGGATTGAGTTAATACTTTTTCCCATTCTATTTTTGTTGAATTTTCTAACAGATTTCCCTGACACCATCTAGCAAGAGTAATATGTTCTTGAATATTAGAAGGCCAATTTCTTAAATGCCAATAATATTCCCATGGATAAGTACTTATTTTTTTGCTAAGAAAATCTTTTTCAGAGAAATATTGTACGTTTTCTGTAGGAGCATTAAGATCATTAGAAATTGGACGAAATTCATACAATTCTTTTTTTCGTAATAAAAAACCTAAAAGATGTGTATTATCTTTTTTTAGAATTATAGAATTCCATATCCCAAGAGATTCCTTAGAATGCCATTCCCCATTAAAAAAGATACGATTTTTTGATATATTTTCTAAACAAGAACGCTCCCAAGATAGCAACTCCATACTAGTCCAGCGTTGATTTTGCCAAAGAGCTTTAGCTTTTTGTTGAGATGCACTATATGCTTCCTTTTGAGCAAGCAACATTTTGTTTTGTAAATGATGAAATTTTTCCCAATCTACAACAATATTTTTTGGTAAATATTCATTTTCTTTTATTACTGGGGGAACTATAGTAGGTGGTAATGTATTTGTAGCTATGGTGTTAGGAACTTTTATTATTTCAGTTGGAGGAAGAGGATTATTTTGATTTTCGGGCTTAATATTGAAGTTTTCTGTAGGGGATATAGTAGGGTTTAATGTTGTGATAGCATTATTATCTGGAGAAGGAGTATTAGGATTTAAATTTGTATGAGAAATTTCTGTGGAATTTGTATTTCCTTCATTTTCTGAATGAGTTGGCAATTCTGGTGTAACAGTAATATGTGTTGATATTTCTGGCTGGGAGAGATGATTTGGCACAATCGGCTCACGTTCTTTCATATTCGAAGAGACATACCAAAAGCTAATTGAAATTCCTAATCCCGTCAGTGTAAAAAGAAAAAGGAACAAAACAGTTGTTGGGCGAAGATATTTTGTAGGTCGTATATGTGAAAGGACAGTATGTATATTGCGAGAGTCAATAACATTTGCTTTTTGTAATTCACTTTGAAAGAACTGAACATTTTCTTCTACTTCTTTTAATCTTTCTTCTTGCGCTTGTTGGAATGTTTCATCAAATTCTTTTTCTAATAAATTATCTTCAGGAGAGTTTTGTACAACAATCTTACGTTTGAATTCTTCTTGATATAATTTTTCTTCTGCTTCTGCCTGCAACACGGCTTCTTGATTATGTGCTAATTCTGCACCTAAATTCTCTCCAAATACGGAATCCCGATCTATTTCTTGAGTTCTATCAATCTGCATTTTTTCTACTTCTTGTTCAATTTCTTTCTTGCGTAAATTGGCCCATTGTTGGATAATTTGTTTTCGTGTTAAAGTTTTTTGCAAAATCATTACATCAGATAGCCTAATATAATTAAGCCCTTCTTGTTGAAGACGCATGAAAATAGTTTTTGCTTTTTCAATATTTTTTTCAGGGAACAGTCCTTTGTTGAGTAACTTTTCAAAACAAGATTGTTCAGTATCACTTAAGTGTAATAAAGGAAATCTAGGTTTTTGATCTATCCCAGTAAATTTTGCTAAAGATTCTGAAATCTCTTCTAAACTTTTTTTATCTAATATTCCCATATAAAATAATAAGTCTGAAATATGTAGAGAAATCTCTAAACTAGACAAAGATTCCCATATAAAAATAATTTTTTTTAAATCTTGTTGTTTCAACTTTCCCTGAATTATTCCAAGTTGCCAAAATAATACGGCTACATTATGTTGAAATTGATTATTTTCATGCTTAGAAGGTTTAATAATAATATGTTTTTTCTTATCAAGATCAGATATAATTTTTGAAAAATTTCTTGTTAAAAATTGTTTATTATAGATAATATCTAATAAAAATACTGAGATCTTGGCTTTATTAAGATTATGTTTTATATTTAAACATGCTAATAAGTTTTCGCAAGAAATGGGCAAATCTGATCGTTTTTGTAAATGTTCTGGTAAGGATATTAAAGCCTCAGATCGATTTGGTTGATATTCTAATCCCAAATAAGCATAAAATTTTCTCTCATCTTCTTCTGTAAATAAATAAGTTGATAGTGTTCGAATTCTGCTAATCTGCTTGGATTGTAATAATGCTTCTAAAATTGCATAAATTTCTTCTTCTATAAGATACCCACGCTCAAACATCACTTGTGGTAAACGTTTTTCGATACCTAAAACTTGTAATGCACTCACTTCTTTAATTGCCTGACGAGTATTTTCCCTACTTACAAAACGAAATTTTACTGCTATTCGACCGAATAAAATATCGCTATTTCGTATCATAAAAAATTCTCCCTAATATTTAAGTTTGCAATTTTTTTTGTAAATTTGAAACACAATCGAAAAAATATTTGGGGCCATTGGCCCCGATTTCGATTATTCTCTTTCTTTAGCAACAACAATTACAAAGGGTTTCTTTTTAAGTGGCTTGTCTTTGTAGTATTCTCTAGCTTCGCGCAGGGTACCGCGGTAAATAACTTGATCAGGTGTCCCAAGATCAAAGCATATACAAACTCGTCGTGGTTTTCGAAAGACATGAGAAAGCTCATCGATGGTTTTGTTGAAGCGGTATGGTGTGTCCAAAATTACCATAGCTCGAGAATTATTGGCCAAACCATAGAAAAAACCTTTTCTATCTTTTGTTTCACGTGGTGGAAAGCCTACAAAATCATATTTGTGAAGATCAAAACCAGAAAGTACTAAAGCCGATAATATCGACGAAATAGCTGGGATATGACGCAATCCAATTTGGTTATTGATACAAGTACGAATGAGAGTATATCCTGGATCTGCGGTTAAAGGGGTTCCAGCATCGGAAATTAAAGCAGAGCTAGAAACTTCTTTGATCTGATCAAAAATTGCCTGGCTATTTCTAGCTTCCGTGTGTTCATTTAGTTCTAATAAAGTCTTTTGACTGTAATCAATTTTAAGTAGATCAAGAGTTTTCTTGCCGACAAGAAAATCTTCCAGGATAATGATTGGAACTTCTTGCAAAGTTTGTATTGCTTTAGGACTCATTTCCTGCAAATCGCCATTGATTGGCGTAGAAATAATGTACAAAGTTTTTAATTTCATGGTTTCTCGAAAAAAAGTCTTGCTTGGATCAATATTTTTGGAAAATTTTGCCAGAGCAAGAAAAAAAGATGGAAATTTAATTAGATAAAGTGTAGCATATTTATTAAACGGCGTCAAGACATGTTGAATATTTTTTTGAAAGGTTTCCTTATGGTCAATAAAATTCTGATGATATTGTTTGTTATATTATTTTTAGTTGTTATTTTTTTGTTCTCTCCTAATGCCAAAATGGAAATACAACTTCTTAGTACAACAGATATTCATTGCAATATAATGGATTATGATTATTATCGCGATATGCCAACAGAAGAATTTGGATTAGTACGTACTGCCTTTTTAATTCAAAAAGCACGTGAGCAATTTAAAAATACTTTATTATTTGATAATGGTGATCTCATTCAAGGCAATCCTATGGCAAATTATATTGCCAAAGTACAAAAATTGCCTACTGGAACAGTTCATCCTGTTTGCAAAATATTGAATGCCTTGAAATATGACGCAGCAGGGCTAGGAAATCACGAATTTAATTACGGTTTAGAATACTTAGAACGAGTCCTTTCAGGAATGAAATTCCCATACGTTTGTGGAAATGTATATCATGCTTCCAAAACAGAGAAAAATAATGATTCCAAAGAAAAACCCACAGAATTTCTAAAAACATATTTTCAGCCTTATACGATCTTAGAACGAAATTTTGTTGCTAATTCAGGAAAATCTTATCCCATAAAAATTGGAGTTCTTTCTGTACTCCCTCCTCAAATTATGGTTTGGGATACAGCAAATCTTACAGGAAAAGTTGCAGTTCAAGATATAGAAGAAGCTGCTAAAAAATGGGTTCCTGAAATGAAAAAAAATGGAGCGGACATCATTGTTATTTTAGCACATTGCGGAATTGGCCCAGATACTACAAAAGAAAATATGGTATATGAATTATGCTCAATTCCTGATGTCAATGCCATTTTTGCAGGACATACTCATAATAATCCATTTCCTGCCAATCAATATATTTCAGGAGCAAATCTCAGTCGTGGAACCATTAAACATACTCCTGTAGCCTTAGCGGATGCGTATGGAAAACATCTAGCTGGCATCGAACTTCAAATTGAACGCAGTCCTATTGGGAAATGGCATGTAAGAGAGGGACGATCTTGGTTACGTCCTTTAACAACAAAAGAAGAAATCGTTAAAGAAATAGAAGTAAAAGAAAAAGATGCAATCGTAAAAAAAACGATTAAAGAATTTAAAATTACAGCTAATACTCAGCCAGTTGCAGAATTAGTAAATCTTATTAAATCTGAGCATGAAAGCACATTACAATATATTCGGCAATCTGTCGGAACAACAGAAATTCCATTACATACTTATTTAGCTCAAGTTTATGATAATCCTTGTATTGAATTGATTAACAAAAGCCAAAAATGGTATATGGAACAAAAAGTTAAAGAGTTAAAACTAGAGCAATATCCTATATTATCTGCGACTGCTCCATTTAAATGTGGCGGAGACCCTAAAAATTATGTTGATATTCCAGCAGGAAATTTGACAATAAAAGATATTGCAAGCCTTTATCCTTATGATAATACACTTTACGCTGTAATTTTAAATGGAAATGAAATACGAGAATATTTGGAAATGTCCGCAGGACAATTTAATCAAATATATCTTCATGAAAATTATGTACAATTATTACTCAACAACTCTTATTATTCTTTTAATTTTGACATTATTGATGGTGTAACATATAAAATTGATATTACAAAAACAAGTCGATACGATTCTCAAGGATATGCTAGTTATTACTACTATGACTCTGAAGAAACTAAAAAAAGATCTCGTATTGTTGATCTTCGTTATAATGAAAAACCTATTACAAAAGAAGATAAATTTATCCTTGTAACAAATAACTATCGTGCTAATGGCGGAGGAAATTTTCCTGGATATTTAAAAGACAAAATTGTATTTAGTTCTCTTGAAGAAGTTAGAGAAATTGTTGTGGATTATATTAAAACGCAAAAAATAATTGCTCCACATCCTGATAACAATTGGTGTCTACTCCCCTGGCCAGCAGGAGTACAAGTTATTTTAAATACATCGCCAAATTTAGAAAAATATCTTGATAGTTTCCCAAATATTAAATTCTACAAAAATTTAGAAACTGGTTTTTCTCAATATATAATTGCTCCAGAGCCAATCAAGGTAGAAAAAAAAGTAGAAGTAGAAATCAAGGCACCTGAATCTACTAAAGTAGAAGAACGTGTTAAAATAGAAGAACCTACTAAAGTAGAAAAACCTGTCAAAATAGAAGAACCTACCAAAGCAGAAGAGTCTGTCAAAATAGAAGAACCTGCTAAAACAGAAGAGCCTGTCAAAATAGAAGAACCTGCTAAAACAGAAGAACCTGTCAAAGTAGGAGAACCTACTAAAGTAGAAGATACTGAATCTATTAAAGAATCTACAAAATCATAAAATTTTGAAGCTATAGAAAAAATGTTACAATATAAAATATGGTAACAAAGAAAAATCAAAATAATTTTCCTTTAAGAAAGAAATTTATGATATAATCATTTATATAGATGACTTCTTAATAATTTTAATTATTTTCTTTAAGAAAGGAAATTTATGAAGATTTATCTTTTTTTGACAATTGTGATTTGTTTAAGTTTTCCTCTTTTATATGCTCAAAGCATTTGCATTGATCCCGGACATGGCGGAAGCGATCCTGGAGCTGTAGGATGCGGGTTAAAAGAAGCTCATATTAACTTAGATGTTAGTTTACGTTTTTACAATCTGATGAAAAACGCTGGGCATCCTACTTATATTACTCGTAATAGTGATGCAACTGTCAGTCTTTCTAGCCGTGCAACGTATGCTAATAATGTTGGGGTAGATCGTTTCGTCAGTGTCCATTGCAATGCTTTTAATGGTAGTGCTAATGGTACAGAAACTTATTGCTATGGAAACGGCGGCAATCTCTCTTTTAGTATGCGTAACCAAACCAATCCTCAAATTGTTTCTGCTCTAGGCACATATAATCGCGGTTGCAAAACAGCCGATTTTTATGTTTTGAAATATACTGATATGCCAGCAATTCTTGCAGAACTTGCATTTATTGATAATGCTGGTGATGCTGCTAAATTAGGCGATGCATATTATCGCCAAAAAGCTGCGGAAGCCTTAAAAAGAGGACAAGATAATAGTCGTGAAGCTGTTAATGTAGAATTAACTAGCGTAGATTTTACTCAAGAGCCTAAAGTTAATAGTTATATTGCACCACGTTGGTCTCCTGATGGTACAACTTTACTTGTCAGCAAACCAGGCTATTATGGTCTTTATACTGTTTCTGCAGTAGGCGGAAAAGTAAAACCTATTATCCATGCTCCTCATGTAGGCTATCATGCTAAATGGGCTTCTTCCCATGAAATTCGTTATGGAAAACTCCATACAGAAAAAAATCTCGTCAATCTTGAAGGAATCCAAACTCGTGATTCTTCTGCACAAAATAAATTTGTTTGGTCAGAAGAAAATGAAATTTGGTTTGCTTTAGACGGCGAGAAAAAACAAATTACTCATGGCGAAGATATGTTCTATAATCCAGTACTTTCACCAGATAGCAAATGGATTGTCTATGAAGGACTGTCTACGGGGTTATATGTGTACAACGTAGCAAATCAACAACATACAAAACTAGGTGCTGGCAATCATCCATCTTGGACACCAGATAGTCAAAGCATTTTATTTGATGTATCTCAAGATAATGGCCACGAAATTCTAGGCAGCCAAATTTATATGGTAACATTGCAAGATTCCAAATGGACAGATCATGTTAATTTGACCCGTGATATTGTTCAAAAAGCACAAAATCCTTCTGTTTCCCCTGATGGAAAAAAAGTAGCTTTTGATGCTGAAGGAAAAATTTTTATTTTTAACTTTGGCCAAAAGAATGCTTTTACTCAAATTAAAATTGAAGAATAGTCAAAAAAAAAATAAAAGAGTCAAAAAATTTGAGCTTTTTTATTTTTAAAAGACAACAAAAAAAATATGCGGAAGTTTTAAGAACTTCCGCATATTTTTTTGTTACCAAGTAATCCAGCCTGAGCCGTTGCAATATCCACAAACATTCCATGCCCATCCACGACCTGCACAAGCAGAGCATTGATAATATCCCCAGCCATTCCAAACTTTTCCACTGGCTCGGCAATATCCACAACGCACCCATATTCCACATTTACCGGAACAAGCAGTGCAAGTTCTTTGTTGTTGATAGTTATAATTTTGCCAACCATACCATCGATAATTCCATTTATTCCATTGGTAGTTATGTTGATTATTATAGTAGTATGGATTATGATGGTTATAATTATGGCGGTTATTATGTTGCGGATTATTCCAGTTTTGGCCATGTCGTTGATTATTGTTATTATTATTTCTTTGCCAATTTTCTTGATTTTGTGTATTTTGGGGATTATTTGGGTATGTATTTCGCCATTCATTATTTGGCTGTTGTCCATGACGATGGCCAGTATTTTGAGCTTGGACAAAACAAATACTTAAAGAAAAAACTATGAAAAAAACTATGAAAAATTTAATTGTATTCATAAATAAATCTCCTAAAAGCTAAGAAAATATATTAGCTTGGTTTTTTTTTAAAAAAAAACAAACAAGTTAACAAGATATCTTTTTATAATTATGACACAAAAAAAAGCATTTTTCTCTAAAAAATAGAAAAAAATGCAAAAAAATAAAAATATTTTTCAAAAGAAAAAAATTATAAGCGACTAAATGCAACAATTGTAATATCATCGCTTTGTGGCGCATTGCCTTTCCATTGTGTTAATTCGTTCACAAGAACATCTACAAAAGCCTGAGTATTTTTTCCTGTACATTTAGAAACAATGTCTAGGAAGCGATCGTCTCCGAATTCTTCTTTACTTGGACTCATAGCTTCTGGAACGCCATCCGTATAAAAAACAACACGATCGCCACGATTTAAAGTAATAGTTTGATCATGGCTGGTACGTTCAAAGATTGAACCTTTGTCTAATCCTAAAGCCATCCCTTTAGGGTTAATCATCTCATTCTTTTTAGTATTTGCTCTTGCAACAATAATAGGATTATGACCGGCAGATGAAATAGTAAATTTATGGGTAGCTATTTCCAAAATTCCATACATAGAAGTTACGAACATTCCACGATTGATGTCTTTTGCTAGAATACGATTTACTTCAGTAAATACTTTGGCAGGAGAACTACTTCGAGAGGCTTCCATACGTATTAAAGCTCGTGTCATGGTCATAAGCATAGATCCAGGAATACCTTTCCCTGAAACGTCTGCAATAGCAACACCAAGATGTTCTGGATCGATTTCAATTAGATCATAATAATCTCCACCAACTTCTTTAGCAGGATGATAATATGTTGCAATTTCATAACCAGTAATTTTAGGAATATCACTAGGAAGTAAATTAGATTGGATTTCTGTTGCAACTTTTAATTCATGTGCGCGTGCCTGATTTTCAATTTCTGTTTCATGAGCAGACTTTAAATTTTGCGTCATAATATTGAACGTATATGCTAACATACCTATTTCATCTTGAGAAGTTGCTGAGGTTGTATGATTCAGATTGCCTTGCGAGACTATTTCAATATCCCTGATAAGTCTTCGAACTGGCTCTGTAACCTGGTTTGCTAAAATAAATGATATTCCAATACCAATTAGAATTGCAATAATGACTGTAATGATAATATTCCATAATAAAGCATTTGTTGTATCTGTAATATCCTGCGCAGAAAGCATAACCAACACATCAATCTTATTAGGAACAGCAGTAGCTTTATAGCTTTTTACGCCAACTCTTCCAGATTCTGTTTTCATACTACCATCGATAATATCTATAGGAAGGATTTCTTTACGCCCTTTAATTTGAAATTGGCGACCGCTTCCAGTAACTTCTTTTGCAGGTTCTCCTGCTAATAAGTCAGGAATTCCTGTAACATGACTTTTAAATGCGATATTGATAATCTCATTAGCTTGCTGTTTTTGGACATCATAAAAACGAATTTGATCAATTTTTGACTGATAATATCTGATAATATCTTCTTGTTTTTTTATAGTACCTTCGGTTGCAACATTAGGTTTATTTGTTGATGATTTATTGGTAGTTTCTAAATCTTGAAATTCTTTTAAATATTGTTCTGCTAAAGTTGCAACAGATTTAGCTAATGCAGCTCCCTTTCTATCGACTTCCCAAAGTAGTGCAGATTCTGTTTTATAATAAACAACAACTTCTGAAACGAGACAGAGCAATGTAGCAACTAAACTAATTACTGCCGCAAATTTTACCGCTAAAGAAACCCCTTTCATTTTTCTATCTCTACCACTCTTACGACTTATCCCAGCAGATTTTACTCCCTCTAGAATAGTAGTCATACTGCCTTCAGAGCTGCTCATTTCATCTACATCCATACCACTTTTTTTTAATCGTGAGGAAGAAGGGCGTCGGGATTTTCTTTCAATTGCCATAGAATCTCCTTTGTACTTTTCTGCAATGCAGAGAAAAATTTTGGTGTGTGGATGCTTATTTGATTCCTATTGCCATATTGCAACAATTCCTATATTAAATTGTAAAAGAGATTGCAAATAATTGATAAGTAACAATAATAAGGCTGCATAGACGGCGGCCATCAGATCATCAAAAAGAATACCCCAGCCTTTTGGCCATTGTTCAAATATGCGAATAGGAAAAGGTTTTGTTATATCAAAAAGTCGAAATGCTAAAAAGCCTAAAAGACATACTTGCCAATTAGGTTGCCAGAATATTATAGTGAGAAAGTATCCAGCAACTTCGTCTATAACAACTTGGTGAGGATCTTTAGTTTTAAAATAATCTTCTGCCCAACCACCTACCCAAATATTGATTATGCTTGATAAAATAAGTATACTCAACAAAATTATAAATTGATCATAACCTATCATGTGCAATAGAATATACAATATTGCTGCTCCCAATGTTCCCATTGTTCCTGGAGCAACTGGGCAAAACCCTGCACCAAAAAAAGTTGCTAAATATTTTTTAGCAAAGTTCATAAATGAATTCCTAATGAGATAATTCTTGCCTAAAATATTTGGCTATTACCATGCCAATCAAGGCATGGTAAATTCAACAGAAACCTAATTTTATTTTTTTTCTTTATTTATTTCTTCAGATTTTGCAATATCTGCACCTGTACTAATCACATTATCAATATATCGTGTATAATTTATCAATTCGCATGGACTAAAGAAAATAGGGATTTCCCAAGCTGCGGTTGTAAGATTTTCTGACGCATGGACAACATTGCAAGTTGTTGAAAGTGCGTAATCGCCTCGAATTGTGCCAGGTTCGGCTTTTACTCCAAAAGTAGCACCATTTAATTTACGACATACACTAATTGCAGCGACACCCTCTAGGGCTATAGCCACAATAGGATTTGTTGTCATAAACTTTACTAAGCCAGCATAAAATTCTTTTCCAACATGATCGCGATAATGTCGTGCCGCCATCTCTTCGGTCATATTTAACATTTTCAGACCAATAATTTTTAGTCCTTTTGCTTCGTAACGATGAATAATTTCGCCAATCAAACCACGTTGGATAGCATCTGGCTTAAGTAAAACTAATGTGCGTTCCATAGGCATAGCAAATTCCTTTCAGATCACGCAATAAAAAGTTTATTCAACAAAAATTAGTGAATCTTTTTCATCAACAATTTCACCAATGATTGTTGCGGAAGAAAGTTCCTTTTGTCGCAATTTTTCTATCATATCTTTAGCTTGATTTTTTTCCACAGTAAATAATAATCCGCCGGAAGTTTGTGGATCGTACAAGGCATCCATAATTGCAAGAGAAACATTTGAAGATGCATTTACTTGATGCTCTTTGAATTTACGATTGCGATAGGCACCTGCTGGAATCAATCCTATTTCTGCGAATTCTAAAACTCTTGGAAAAATAGGAATATCTTTGCTAAATAAACGACAACCTACTTTACTATTATATAAAAGTTCTCCAAGATGCCCCAATAGTCCAAACCCTGTAATATCTGTTCCAGAAGTAATGGGATATTGAATCATAATTTGACTGGCTTGCATGTTAAGCATGGCCATGCTATTTTGTACTAATTCTATAGTGTTGTTATCAACAAAATTAGCTTTTATGGCAGTATTGATAATTCCTGTTCCAATTGGCTTTGTTAGGATTATAGAATCTCCAGGTTGTGCACCCTTATTACGAATAATATGTTGTGGATGAATAACACCCGTTACAGATAGACCATATTTCAACTCATCATCTTCTACACTATGGCCACCTAATAAGGTTACTTTTGCTTCTCGCAATTTATCTGTACCACCACGTAAAATATCCTGAAGAATTTTAACATCCATTTTTTTTATGGGAAAGCAAACAATATTTAACGCTGTTAGAGGAATTCCACCTTTAGCATAGACATCGCTTAAAGCATTGGCAACGGCAATTTGTCCAAACATATATGGATCATCTACAATAGGTGTAAAAAAATCTATAGTTTGAACAAGTGCCTGGTCTTCTGTGATTTGAAATATTCCGGCATCTTCAAACCCTTCAAACCCAGCTAAAGTTCTAGCATCACGATATACGTCTAATCGGGATAAGACATTGTCCAGGTCCCCTGGACCAATTTTTGATGCTCAGCCCGCACCTTTAACACTACAAGTAAGTTTTATAGTATCTTCCATTTTGATTTCTTTAACTTCAATTTTTAAAAAAATAAGATAAAAAAATCCTTTTAACAAAGAATAACAAAAATAGAAAAGATTGTCAAGTATTTAATAACTTTTTTTCTATGTTATATTTTCGCCTCTATAGGGAAAATCGCTTATTTTTTTTAGTTTTGCACTTGACTATCTACTTTTTTTAGGATAATCTTTACAAGAAAATTTTTAAAGATTTTTTATATTTTTTCTTTTTAGAAAGGTTCTTATGAATATTCACGAATATCAAGCAAAAGAAATTCTATTGCAATTTGGAATCCCTATTATCCCTTGGAAGATCGTACGCAATGGCAACGAAGCAGCTAAAGCATTTGAAGAAATTGGAGCTTCTTTAGCAGTAATCAAGGCCCAAGTTCATGCTGGTGGGCGTGGTAAAGGAGGCGGAGTAAAATTACTTCGTTCAGCTCAAGATGCAAAAGAAATTGCAGATCGCATTTTATCCAAGCCACTTATAACTCCTCAAACTGGACCTGCAGGAGTTCCTGTAAACAAATTACTTATTGCTCAAGCTGTGGACATGGCTCACGAATATTATATAGGGATTATTTTAAATCGGAATGCAGGATGCCCTATGCTTATTACATGTGCAGAAGGTGGTATTGATATTGAAGAAATTGCTAAAAATCATCCAGAAAAAATTATTAAACAACTTATTGATCCTGTCGAAGGACTCTATCCTTTCCAAGCTCGAAAAATAGCTTTACAAATGGGTTTTACAGGAAAACACATTGAAATTGCTACTCAAATACTTCTTGGATTAAGCCAGGCTTATCTCAAATATGATTGTTCAATTTTGGAAATCAATCCTTTAGTAAAAACTCCTCCAATTGATGGCGTAGAGAAAATCTATGCTTTAGATGCTAAAATTGCTTTTGAAGATAATGCTCATTTTCGACATGAAAAAGTATATGAAAGTTTCCGCGATGACACAGAAACCCCTGCTGCAGAAATTCGTGCGAGAGAAGGAAATCTTTCCTATATTAGTTTAGATGGTAATATTGGTTGTATGGTTAATGGTGCAGGGTTAGCAATGGCGACAATGGATATTATAAAATATGCAGGCGGGCAACCAGCTAATTTCCTAGATGTTGGAGGAAGTGCGAATCAAAATCAAATTGCTGAAGGGTTTAAAATTATTTTAAGTGATTCTCGTGTACAAGCTATTCTAGTTAATATTTTTGGCGGCATTGCTCACTGCGATATTATCGCATCAGGAATTTTAAGCGCAGTACGAGAGATTGGCATGAAAGTCCCTTTGGTTGTTCGGCTGGAAGGTACGAACATGAAAGAAGGGAAAGAATTGCTGGAAAATTCTAAGTTAGCTATTATAACTGCTTCCAATATGAAAGAAGCTGCTGAGAAAGTTGTTGCAGCAGCTCATGCTTATGCCAATAAAAATTAAAGGAAAAAAAATTTTAGGAGAATATAATGAGTATTTTAGTCAATAAAGAAACTCGACTCATTTGCCAAGGACTAGGTAAAGCAGGATTATTCCATAGTAGTAAATGCGTGGAATATGGGACTCAATTTATGGGAGCAGTTAAGCCTGGTTATGGAGGCACTAGTTTTACCTTAGAAAATAAAAAAGATTATCCCTATTTTAATACTGTAGAAGAAGCTGTTTCTAAAACACAAGCAAATACCTCTATTATTTTTGTTCCTGCACCATATAGTGCAGATGCTATCATGGAAGCCGCAGATGCCGGTATCAAACTTATTGTATGTATTACAGAAGGTATGCCAGTGTTAGATACTGCTCGTGTAAAAAAATTTATTAAAGATAAAAATTGCTGCCTCATTGGTCCAAATTGCCCAGGTCTTATTACTCCAGGTCAAGCAAAAGTTGGAATTATGCCTGGCTATATTCATCGCCCTGGACATGTTGCTGTAATTTCCAGAAGTGGAACATTGACTTATGAAACTGTTTGGCAACTGACTTCTTTAGGGCTAGGACAATCTACATGCGTTGGTATTGGTGGCGATCCAATTATTGGAACTCAGTTTGTTGAAATTCTTCAACAATTTCAAGATGATTCAGAAACTCATGCAGTTGTCATGATCGGAGAAATCGGCGGAGATATGGAAGAACAAGCTGCTGAATATATCAAAACGAAATTTACTAAACCTGTAGTAGCTTTTATTGCTGGTCAGACTGCACCAGCAGGAAAAAGAATGGGACATGCCGGAGCTATTATTCAACAGGGAAAAGGCAATGCCCAAAGTAAAATGGAAATGCTAAAATCTGCAGGAATTCATTTGGCTGTTAGTCCTGCAGAAATTGGACAAACAATGTTCAATGTTTTGAAAGAAAAAAAATTATTGTAAAATTTTTAAAAGAATATGATATAATCTATAGATCTATAATAGTTTTTGATCATCTTGTATTTTTCCATTTTGGAGTAATATTTTTATGAATTTAAAATTGATTGGAATTTTTGTTATGACTTTATTAGTCAGTGGTATATTGGCTCAAGAGCCAGAACGTTCTGCAATTCCTGATATGTATAAATGGAATTTAAGCGGAATTTATTCTTCCAATGAAGAATGGCAAAAAGATAAAGCTCAAATTGTCGAAAATATTGAAGCAATTACAAAATATTCTGGCATTCTTACCAAAGATGCTGAAACCTTATATCAAGGTTTAAAATTATATTTTGAAGCAAGCAAGGCTTTTTCTAAATTGCACAGCTACGCAAGTTTCTTGAAAGATCAAGATACTCGTTCATCAGAAAATCAATCTTTATATCAACAATCCGAAAATTTAGGAAATTTATTTTCTGAAAAAACAGCATTTCTTCTTCCAGAATTATCTCAAATAAAGGAAGATACTTTACAAAAATATTTACAAGAAAAGCCTGAACTAGAAGATTTCAGAATGCTTCTTGAAAATATTTTACGCAAACGCGCACATACTCTTTCAGACGCTGAAGAAAAAATTCTTGCTTTAACAGATTTAACAACTCGCGGAGCTTTTGACATTTACAAAACTTTTACAAATGCTGAATTTCCTTGGACAGAAGTTGAGTTAAGCAATGGACAAAGAATTCAACTGACCGTTCCTAATTACGCTAAACATCGCCAATCTTCAGTGCGTGCAGATCGTGAAAAAGTTTTCCAAACTTTCTTTGAAGGATATGCTCGCTTCAAAAACACTTGTACTGCTAGTTTGGCTGCGGAATTACGCAATCAATTTTTTGTTGTCAAAGCTCGTAAATATAATTCTTGCTTAGAAGCTAAACTATATAGTGAAAATATTCCTACTGAAGTTTATGCAAATCTAATCAAACAAATTCATGCAAGTTTACCTGTATTGCATCGTTTTTTGAAACTCAAAAAGAAAGCATTAGGACTTGAAGAATTACATTACTATGATCTTTATGTTCCTATTACACCAAGTCTTAATTTAGAGTACAAGCTCGAAGATGCACAAAAAATCATCACAAAATCTTTAGAACCAGTTGGTGTAGAATGTCAAAAAATGCTCGAAAATGCATTTAATAAAAACTGGATAGATTTTGTTCCTAACAAAGGAAAACGAAATGGTGCATATTGCAATGGTAGCATTTACGATTTGCATCCTTTTATTTTGATGAATTGGACAGATGATTATAATTCTCTTAGTACTTTGACACATGAATTAGGCCATGCTTTCCATAGTCATCTTGCTAATAAAGCCCAACCTTACGCAAAATCAGATTATGCTATTTTCATCGCAGAAATTGCTTCAACATTTAACGAAGCTATGTTAAATGAATACTTAATAAAAAATGCTCGAAGCGACGAAGAAAAATTATTTTTACTAGGAAGTTATTTGGAAGGTCTTCGCACGACTATATTCCGACAAACTTTATTTGCAGAATTTGAATTGCTTGTTCATCAAAAAATTGAAAATGGCGAGCCTATTACTGGTGAAAGTGCAAGTAAACTATATTTGGATTTGGTAAGAAAATATTATGGACACGATGAAGGTATTTGCATTGTAGATCCTTATATTGCTTACGAATGGATATATGTCCACCATTTCTATTATAATTTTTATGTCTATCAATACGCCACATCTCTAATTTATGCTACTGCTATTGCACAAAAAGTCTTTGATCAAGAAGAAGGCTCAATATCTAAATATTTGAGCTTACTCAAAGGCGGCGGCAGTGATTATCCCGTCCAATTGCTTCAAAAAACTGGATTACTTGATCCACTTTCTATGGATGCTTTCAATCTTACAATGAAACGTATGAATCAAGTAATGGATGAAATTGAGAAAAATTTTCAAAAAAAATAAAAAATTCTAACTAAAAAACGTCTGGAAATTTCCAGACGTTTTTGTTTTTACCAATTTTATCGACTTTATCAATCATCATGTTTTTTACAATGGCAACAGCATACTGGAGCTTGAGTATTTTCAGATTTTTCTTCCAGTTTATGATTGTTTATATTTTGTTTTTTATTTTTTTGCGGAAAAATTCCATAAATTAAAATACATAATAACACAACGCCACTGATATTTTGCAATAATCCAGGCAATTTCCACGGACAACAATGAGAAGATTCTCCTAAACGTGGAACGATTATATAGTCTAAGCAAAGTCCAGCAACTAAAGCACAAACAATAATTGTAATAAGATAGCAAATTGCAGCCTTTTTCCCCATAACTTTCCAAATAATTGCAATTGCTGCAATATTTGTTGCTGGACCAGTCATCAAAAAGACTAATGCTGCACCGGGAGAAATTCCTTTTGCAATAAGTATGGCTGCAATAGGGACAGAAGCTGTTGCACAAACATACATTGGAATACTAACAGCTATCATCACTAGCATTCCTAAAATGCCTCCATTTTGCCCAAAAATTTGAGCAAGAAAATTATCTGGAATAAATATTGCTAAAGCAGAAGAAAAAAATAATCCAAATAATAATGGTTTAGAAATATCTTTTGCTAAAACAAAAAATCCATAATGGAGTGCATACAAAAACTTAGTAATGACAGTATTTATCAGGCCTTGTTTTGTTTGATGATTATTATTTTCACTATTAAAAGAATTTTCTGGAGCAGTTTCAGGTTCTTTTCGATAAGCAAAATCTACAAACACACCACCAATAATACCACTTAGCAGTGCTACAAGCGGTCGTACTATAGCAAACATTGGCCCAAGTAAACTGAACGTAACTAGTATGCTATCTATACCAGTTTGAGGAGTAGAAATTAAAAAGGCTAATGACGATCCTCTGCTAGCTCCATTCTTTCGAAAAGACGCTGCAATAGGAAGCACACTGCAACTACATAAAGGAAGAGGAATCCCAAAAAGAGTCGCTTTAATAATTCCAAGTAAACCAGGTTTACCAAGATGACGTTGCACTAAAGTTGGCGTAATAAAAATTGCAATGATCCCGGCTAAAAAAAATCCAAGCAATAAATAGCTAGACATTTCAGCCAAAGATTGCCAAAAAACGAGTAAAGATTCGCCAAGAATTTTCATATAGAACCACCTTATAAATTTGGTACTAAAATACTATTTTTTCTATTTTAACTCGCACAGTTTTTTATGCGAGTTATTGTTTCTACTTAACTAGCGAACAATATATTCTTCTACTTCTGCCCACTTTTGGAGCAATTTCTTGGGAGAAATGGGGAAAGAAGTTCCTAGCTCTTGTGCATAAGTAGAAACCTTAAATTCTTCGATCATCCAACGGTATTCTTCCAGTAGTTTTTTTGCATGAAGGGTATCCTCCAAGATCATTTTTCCATTTTCAAGGTTTTCAAGGTGTACAGAAATTTCTTGTCTGCGTTTATGATCCTTGGGAGGATCTGTAATAACACGTTGCAAACGAATTTGCAGAGCTTTGAGATAGCGTGGATAATGTTGCAAACTAGCTAAAGGAATATCTAATAAAAAATGCTTGGGAAAAAACTCTTGCAAACTTTTTTTTACGTCGCTTACACAATCGCCTTGATATCCTTGAGCCTGGCGATAGGGATCGCTGCTTATCATAAGCATTACTTTTTCATATTGTTCCAAAATGCTTGTTAATAAATTAGGCCACTGATCGAACCATTGCCAAATTTTTGTATGAGTTTCTTGCTTCAGTTGTACAAAATCTTTTTCACAGCGAATTACTTTATCTTCAAGAGTTAAAAAAGATTTTTTTGCAGCAGCTAGACTTTCTTCTTCTAAATAGCGTGTCCAATTTAAACGAATGAATTTTTTTTGCAAAGGCTCTAAAATTGAAAGCGCACGTTGAATTTTACTAAATTCCGTTGCCAAAGAATATTCCAAAAGTAGTTGGGTTGATTTTTTTATATTTTCTTCAGCTTCTTCTCGGGTGTGAAATAAATTTCGATTGATGTCGTTTTGTACTATCTCTAACCCTGGATAGCCAAGATGCGGAAGCCCACCTTGGAAAGGAGTAATCTCAATACTTTCAGGTAACTGTCCAAAACACCATGTCCGTAATTTGGGAAGAAACCATTTTTGACGAACAGTTTCCCATGCTGCATTGGGACGGTTAATTTTGATTTGGCCTTGCAAACAGGCTAAATCTCTACCACTAGTTATTGGACGATTATAAGCATCAATAACTTCATATCGAAAAAAAAGATGTTTGGGAACTTCTTCTAAATGCCAATCTTCTGGTTGAATTCTTAAATGATATTTTTCATAGACAAAGTTTTCTATGGCTTGAAAAATTGAGATAACAGGATTTCGAATCATTTCTTTCATTATTTCGCGAACGCGATCTGCTATAGGCATAAGTTTTCTTCGTAAATCTTTTGACAAAGATTTCATGCATTCACTAATTTTTTCTTCCAACCATCCTGGAATTAGCCAACTAAAAGGCTCCGGAGTAATCTGATGGATCATGTCAGTTGGAACGCGAACAGTAATTCCATCTTCCACTATTTCTGGATCAAAAGTATAGACTAATTCTAACTTTTGGCTTCCTAAAAGAATATAATCAGGATATTCTTTTTCATCTAATTTGGGTAATTCTTGAGCAAGAATATCTAACAACTTCATATTTAAAAAGTCTTCTTTAGGATGCTGTTCGCACCATTGTTGAAGTTCATGAAAATTTACAACATCCGGCAATTTTTCCAAATAAAATTGTTCCAAAACTGTCTCATCTGCTAAGAGATTCCGTTTTCGGAGTTTATTTTCAATACGTCGTACGCTAGAAATTAAATTTTGATTAGTCTTTAAAAAAGGAAAATTTCCTATTCCTTCTTCACGAACAAGACCATGCCGTATTAAAATTTCACGAGATTCTTTTCGGTTGATACGTCCGTAATGAACAGTACGTTGGGGAACAATGATTAACCCCCATAGAGTAACCTTTTCATTTGCATTGACCTGACACGATTGAGGATTCCATCGTGCATCTGTATAAGTATATTCAACCAAATGATGCGCTAAAGGTTCAATCCAACTTACATCAATTTTAGCTAATGTACGCGCAAATAATTTTGAAGTTTCTACAATTTCTGCGGCAACAATCCATTCAGATCCTTCATTAAATAAAGCTGATCCAGGGAAAAGCATAACTTCTTGATTCTGCCGAGCATAATAAATATTTTTTTCTTTTTTATGACATATATGCCCTAAAAACCCACTTAAAATTGCTTTATGGATACTTTGATATGTCCCTGAACTTGGATTAAGTTTGAGCTTCCCAGAATCTTGTAAAAGATCATACAATTCATCATGTAAGTCACACCATTCTGTCATACGAGTATAAGAAAGAAAATTTTGATGGCAAAATTTTCTCATTTTATTTTGTGTTTTAAGTTGCGCCCAAGTACGATGAAAGTGACTCCATAAATTCCAAAAACTTAGAAAATCTGAATTTTTATCCATAAATTGACGATGGCATTCATCAGCTTTGGAAGCACTTTCAAAAGGACGTTCTCGTGGATCTTGAATGCTTAGTGCAGAAGCAATAACAAGAACTTCACTAAGAGAATCTTCTTGCAATGCTGCTAGCAAAATTCGTCCCATTCGAGGATCCGTTGGAATCTTAGCTAGTTCCCACCCCAATTCGGTAAGTTTTTTGCCTTTGTCCATCGCGCCTAATTCAATTAAAGTTTGAATTCCATCTCTAATTGCAGATCGACTGGGGGCATCCATAAATGGGAAAGTTTCAATATCTCCCATTTCTAAAGCAGCTAAACGCAATATAACTTCAGCTAAGTCTGAACGTTTGATTTCTGGAGCAGTAAATTTATCACGTAATTCAAAATCTTCTTGGCTATAAAGGCGGATGCATATTCCATCTTGAACACGACCGCAACGACCTTTTCTTTGCTCTGCAGAACTTTGAGATACGGATTCTATAGGCAAACGTTTTGTTTTACTTCGGGAGCAATACCTACTAATTCTAGCTAATCCAGTGTCGATAACATAACGAATTCCTGGCACTGTAATAGAAGTTTCAGCAATATTTGTGGCAACAATTACTTTTCTTTGTTTATTTTCGAAAATGCGATTTTGTTCCAAGGAACTTAAGCGGCTGAACAAGGGCATTACATCAGCTTGGCACCATGACGCACCATTGAGGCGATCTATAGCTTCGCGAATATCTGCTTCGCCAGGCATAAATATCAGCACATCTCCCGTATCGTCTGATTCAAAAATAAATTTTGCACTTTCAATTGCAGCGTCAATAATCGTAATATCTCCGGCCTCTTCTTTTTCTTTATCTATAGGTTGGTAATAAAGAGTAACAGGATACATACGACCGGAAACTTCAACAATAGGCGCATTATCAAAAAAACGGGCAAAAGATTCTGTATCAATTGTAGCAGAAGAAATAATAATTTTTAAATCAGGACGTTTGGGCAATAGAGTTTTTAGATAGCCTAAAATAAAATCTATATTTAGACTGCGTTCATGAGCTTCATCTATGATGATAGTATCGTATTCATATAAATAGGGATCTTCATGAATTTCTGCCAGTAAAATTCCATCTGTCATGATTTTGATCCAAGCTGAATCAGAATCATTAGTATCAAAACGAATTTTGTAAGAGACGGCATGCTCACATTCTACTACTTCACTACTAAGATAGCGCGCAATAGAAGTTGCTGCTACTCGTCTGGGTTGTGTACAGCCAATTTTTCCTTCACGCCCTTGTCCAGATTCTACACACATTTTGGGGAGTTGAGTTGTTTTTCCTGATCCAGTTTCACCAGCAATTACGACTACTTGATGTTTTTGAATAAGAGAAATTATTTCCGTTTTTTTTTCTAAAATAGGTAATTTTAAAGGATAACGAAATTTCGGCGCGAAGATTTGTCGTAAATTTCGATTTCCTATAGATTTTTCAACATCTGCCATTAAATTTATCAATGAGTTTTCAATTCCTTGTCCACGTCTCAATTTATTTTTGATATTTTGCAATCGTTTT
Source organism: uncultured Planctomycetota bacterium (assembly GCA_964585305.1). Taxonomy (GTDB): domain Bacteria; phylum Planctomycetota; class Uabimicrobiia; order Uabimicrobiales; family JABWCH01; genus CAZPDM01. The sequence goes on from CAZPDM010000025.1 coordinate 31,276, forward strand.
ATAAATTGTGGACGATCTTTACGAAGACAAGAATCTATACTAAGCTCAATTTTTTTTATTTCATCAGAAATGATAGAAGAAATAGCCATTACAGCTTACCTTTGAAAATAAATATAAATTTAAATATTATTCATTTGTTGTACAAGTTGTTGAAGCCCCTGGCTCATTAGGAAAAATTCAGGAGCCTTTTCCAGATTTATGTAGATAAAATTGAAATAAAAACCATAAAACAATCATAATTATAAAAAAATATAATGAACTTCGATCATTTTTATCCATAATTTTCGCCTTTCTTTTTAGAAAATTCTCTTGCTATAAACGCTTAAAGATTTTACAATAATTGGCATTTAAATGCTATAAATAGAAAAAAATATCTGAAAAGAATTGATAAGTTGGAGAAGATTATGCTAAAAAATATTTTTTATGTAATTTTATTACTTTCCTCAGTAAATATCCCAACATTAGCAATGTTTTTAGCTCTAAATGATGGAACATTGATTTTAGGAGAAATTGTTGAACAAGATGAATCTAAAATTGTTTTTCGCAGATGGGATAATGATGGTATTTTGGAAATCCCTTGGGCACTTATACATAACCAGCAAAAAACAGAATTGCAGCAAAAAGTTGGTTTAATAGCACCTAGCGAAAACAATATAACAATTTCTGGAGTAAATATCTACTTCAAAAACGGTGGCAATATGCTAGGGAAAATTATAGAACGTAAGGCTCAAGTGATTATATTAAAAAATAAGTCTGGGAATATTCCTATTCCCTTAAATAATATTATGAAAGAAGAGCCTTGTGAGATACCGTTGCTTGAGGCATTTAAACCATTAGAAGTTTACAATGAAATTTATAAGAGATTCGATCTTTCTAAAGCAGAAGGAAATTGGGAATTGGCACAAATTCTTACTTCTATAGGAGATAGTGCAAAAGCGAAACAATTATTGGAAAAAACACAATCATTAGACGAAGGGTATCGTGCTAAAGTTGAGACCTTATTGCAAAAAATTAGTAAAACAGAGCAAGAAAATCAACAACAAAAATCTTTACAAAAATATTTCATGTATCGAAATTCTAAAAGATTTACAGAGGCAATTCAAGTATTAGAAAGTTTAAAAGATTCTCTTGAAGAGCAAACATGGCAACAATATTATGATGAAGTACTTCAGCAACAAAAGGATTTTATGTTGGAGAATGTATCCTTACGTTGGGCAAAGAAAGCTGGCCAAAAAATTAGTAGTATTGCTATGGATTCTAAGAGAAATTTAGCTGAGGTACAAGATTATCTCAAAAAAACTATAAACACTGAAATTATAAAAGAATTGAGTGAAGAATTAAAAATATCAGAAGAAAATGTCCAAAATTATTGGGAAAACCGCAAACAATCAAACGAATATCGTTTTAGCTACAGAGATGGAACTTTTATTGTTGGAATGCAAGGCCAAAATACATCAGGACAAATACAAGGAAGAGGATATTCCAATACAATATTAAGAAATTCTCGTTTAGCTACCCCTCAAGAATGGTGGCAAAGTTCTAGCAGTACAAATCGTAAAGAATGGCTATCTGCTTACTATTTTGAACATAATTTTGATTTAATCAGACAGGAGTTAAAAACTTGCCCAAATTGCTCTGGCCAGGGTACACAATACGTAGGAGGAAAGATAGTTGTTTGTTCATATTGTCATGGTTTAAAAAATGAAAGAATCATCGTAGTAAAATAGTATTTTTTTTGCTTGCATTTCTTTTCCCAATTTTCTAAAATAATTTTACGGGTTGTGCTAGTTGAAAAGAAAACCTACTTTACGGAATTAAACCCGCCCATTTTAGATATTTTTTATGAATTCAAAATTGTTTTTAAAGAGGGCGGATTAGTTACTTCCATGCCTATACAGGAATGGACATGCCCAACTATCACAAGCCGTATAATTTTATGAAAAATTGATTTTATTCTTAACTATTTGCATTTTTTTTTGAGGAAGTCTTTCGATGACAGCTTTTAAAGAATTTTCAAAAGGCTTATGGAAAGAAAACCCTGTTTTTGTCATGATGTTGGGAATATGTCCAACTTTAGCAACTACCAACAGTTTGATCAATGCTTTTTGTATGGGACTTGCTATTATTTTTACTTTAACAGCTTGCAATGCTATTATTTCAATAGTACGGAAAATCATTCCAGATGAGATACGTATTCCATGCTATATTGTTATTATTGCTTCTCTAGTTACTATTGTTGACTTAAGTATGCATGCTTTTTTGCCAAATGCTATCTATGAAGCATTAGGAATATTTATTCCTCTTATTGTAGTAAATTGTATTATTTTAGGGCGTGCCGAAGCCTTTGCTGCAAAAAACAATTTATGGCTTTCAATTTTAGATGGTTTAGGAATGGGGATCGGATTCTGCTTAGCTCTTTGCATGTTAGGAGCTATCCGTGAATTTCTTGGCAATGGTACATTGTTAAACTATCAAATATCTATTTATTTTTCTAGTGAAAAAGATGCAGCAGGGAATCTAGTTTCATTTATTGAACCTATTTCGGTATTTAGCCAACCAGCAGGAGCGTTTTTAGTCGTAGGCGGCTATTTAGCTTTATTTAAATATCTTCATTTAAAAAAACAAGCAAAACAAACTGCACTGGAAATGGCAGAAAAAGGAATAAAAAAATAAAAAATAATTCCTAAAAAAATTAAAGGAAAATAAAAATATGGATTGGTCTCTTACATTAACAATTATTGGTGGTATGGCACTGATCAATAATTTTGTTCTTGCACGATTTTTAGGATTATGCCCATTTTTAGGTGTATCTAAAAAAATGGATTCCGCTATAGGAATGGGAATGTCGGTTATTTTTGTTATTACTATTTCTTCGGCTGTAACATGGGTAGTTTATTATTATCTTTTAAGAGAAGGTAATATTTTAGGTGCATCAGATCTAGGGCCAGTTTTAAAAATATCCAGTTATATTTTAGTTATTGCATCATTAGTACAATTTGTTGAGATGTTTTTAAAAAAAATGGTGCCAGCTTTATATCAATCTTTAGGTATTTATCTTCCACTAATTACTACAAATTGTACAATTATGGGAGTTGCATTATTAAATACTACTGATGCTCCGCTAGCAACTCAAATCACACAAGAAAGTTTTCTTTATGCTGTTATTCAAGGATTTTCTGGCGGGTTAGGATTTGCCATAGTTTTAGTTTTGATGTCAGGAATTCGAGAACGCTTAGAAACAGCAGATATTCCCAAATCAATGGAAGGAATGCCAATTGCATTTTTATGCACAGGCTTGATGGCTTTTGCATTTATGGGATTTTTGGGACTTATTTAGTTGCATAATAATTGGAGGTAGCGCACATCTTCTAATTTTACTTAGAAGTTTTTCGCTAAGTTTCTATGAAATTTTCCCAAAAGATATGTATTCTTTTTTTTATATTTTTTTTCGCTAATGTTGCCATCTTTGCCGAAAATGAACAGCAATCAAGTTTACCTTGGAAGACGTTAATCCTTCCTTCTATTTTAGCTTTATCGGCTATGGGATTATTTTCCGGAATTGGTTTAGGCATAGCTTCAAAAGTTTTTGAAGTATATGTTGATCCTAAAACACTAGCCATCAATGATGTTTTACCAAAGGCAAATTGTGGTGCTTGTGGATATGCTGGATGTGCTGCATACTCTGAAGCTGTTGCGAAAGGTACTGCAGCAGGGAATTTATGTTTGCCTGGGGGAAATGCTGTTTCCCAAAAAATTGGCGAAATTATGGGTGTCAAAGTATCTGACGTTGTTGCCCCTGTTGCAACTATTTTATGCACAAGAAAAAAAGATGTTAAGAAAAATCAAGAATATAAAGGAATTCGTGATTGTCGTGCAGCAGCAACATTGGGAAGTAACATCTATGAATGTGCGTATGCTTGTCTTGGAATGGGGACCTGTTCAACTGTTTGCCCATTTGGGGCAATAGTAATGAACGAAGAAGATATGCCAGTTGTATTGGAAGATCATTGTACAGGTTGTGGAATATGCGTGGAAAATTGCCCTGTTAAGATTATCAGATTGACTCCACGAGATCATCATGTTCATATTCTTTGTGCTTCAACAGAGTTACCAAAAATCAAAGCCAAAGTACATAAAAAAGGTGCTTGCATTGCTTGTCGCAAATGTGTAAAACAATGTCCTGTTCAAGCGATTTCAATTGTAAATAATGTGGCTGTTATTGACTACACAAAATGTACTAATTGCGAACAATGTATTGCAGTTTGTCCCACAACTGCCATTTTTAATATTCGGCCCAATAAAAAAGAAATAAAATAAGCAAAAACATCAAAATAAACAAAATTATATTAAAAAAGGCTTTCAGAGAATCTCTCAAAGTCTTCAAAGTTTTTGCTAAAACTATAAAAGCAAAGTTAACGAAGATTGGAGTTGCGAATGTATAATAGAATTTTTCAGTTAATTTGTGTCATAATAATTATTGCTTCAATGGTTCAAGCTCAAGGAAAACGTTGGAGATTAAAATTCGAACATACTGCTCCAGAAATGATCACTATTATTGAACCAGATGGAATGAAAAAAAATTACTGGTACTTCCGTTATAAATTGACAAATGATACAGATAGAGATATTAAAGAATGCCATTTGCAAATTCGTTTAGTTATAGATAAAAATGCTCCAGGAGTCCTAGAACGTGATGTTCCAAATATCTTTTATCAAGCTCAATTTCCAGAAGGTGTAAATAAATCTCAGTATTTAAAAAATTTGCAAACTTTTTATGATACTGATCTTCCCTTAGTAAAACAAGAAATTTTAACCCGTCTTGGTATTTATCCCAAATTATCCATAGAAGAAAAGAAAGTATTATCTTTACTAGAAGATAAAACACCAAAGTCCCCTATGGACTTAATGAAAAAAGCTAAAATGTCTTATCAGGAACTTCGTACAATTTTAGACGGTCTTGTAATTAAAAATTTGGCAATTCCAGAAGAAGTTCAAGGTAGCTCTACCTTTATAGAAGGAAAAAATGGTAATGCTATTTTTCTTATTTATAACCAAGAAAATACAATAAGAATGGGTGAAACTATTAATGGTTGGCAAATAATTTCTTGTACAGAAAATAGAGTTACTTTGAAAAAGAACAATATATTAAATACTCTATCACAAGGGATGCTTGTAGAAAGCAGCTATACTAAAAGCGGAAAAATTCAATTTGAAAGAGATCCTTATTTAGTAAGTGCTGCAAATGTTCGTGGAGTATACAAAGGAAAACTTCTTGGTTCTGGAGAAAAGAAATATGATTTTAAAGGACATGTCATTCCGAAAAATTCTGCCCAAGAAGGTATTGCAATTTTTGCTAGCGTTCCAGTTCGAACAGATTTTATGGCCATTGTAGTCAATGGATTGGTAGATCCTATTGTAGGACGAAAAGGAAAATTATTTATAGAAGAAGAAGTTTGGATGGCCGGCTACCAATGTATAAATCATATTCTAGAAAAGAAAATTGTTCCTTTGTATCAACGTTGGGAAATTTTGAGCAGTAGAGAAAAATTCTAAGTAAATTACCCAAATTTTTGTATGGTTATCTTGTTTTTCCTAGCTTAAAAAAAGCTAGGAAAAACAATTAATTTTGCCAAAGGAGAAAACTATCGCATGATACAAACGGAACACGCTGGTCTAGAAAATTTATCTTTCCAGTCAACTTCCAGCTACCGTGTTGTGAAAGAAATTGCTCGTGGTGGTATGGGCATTATCTTTTTAGCACAAAAAAATACGGGCAATGTTGTGGATGAGGTAGTTTTAAAATGCTTACGTGTTATTAACTCCGAGGAAGAAGAAAAACTCAAGCAAGAGGCCGGCATTGCGACTATGCTGCGACATGAAAATGTTGTTAAAACTTATGGTCTAGAAACCGTTAAAATGTCGCGTCTTCCTGAAGAATTTTCAAAACTTATTCAACAAGAAAATCCATCAGAAGAAGACAGAAAAGTTTCGATATTTTCTCGTCTTACATCAAAGAAAAAACAAGATAAGATGCTTTTAATGATGGTCATGGACTATATTAAAGGTACTGATCTATATAGTTTGGCTATTCGCCATTTAAGAAATAATCTTTTAATTCCTGTTCCCTTAGCAGCATTTATTATTTGCCGCATTGCTTGTGCTCTTTCTTATGCTCATACATATATTGTCCACCGTGATATTTCCCCCGAGAATATTTTAATTAGCGAGCAAGGTGTTTGTAAACTTACTGATTTTGGCATTGCTGTTATTGCTCACCAACAACCAGATTATTGGGCTGGGAAGCTCATGTATATGGCACCTGAGCAAATACGAAATGATAAAATCGATGAACGTGCGGATATTTTCGCGCTGGGTGTAGTTGCCTATCAAATTGTTACTGGAATTCCTTTGCTTTATGCTGCACCTAATATAGAATTTGAAGAACAAGTCCGCACTGTTTGGTATCAAATGGAACATGACATCCTTCCTCCACATGCTGTTCGGAATGATGTTCCTCAAGAACTTTCCAAAATTATTTGCAAGATGTTATCACTAGCTCCTGAATATCGCTATCAACGGGCTTCAGCAGTTGTTAGTGATTTAGAAAAAGAATATCTCTATGCTAAAGGCTTTGGGCCAACAAATAATAGTTTAGCTTCGTATATTGATATATTTAATAGCAATTTTCAAGAATATAATGAAGATGAACTACAACAACTATCTTTTTTAAAAGATGCAAATGGCAATCTATGTCTAAAAAGGCCACTAAATGTCGAAGGCTTTACTCGCATTGGGCAACGACTTTTAGCAGAAAGAAAAGGCTCTGGAGTTGTTAACCAACTTCGTAAAAACTATCGAGAAGAACGTGATAAAAATAAAAGCGTTACTTCAGTTCCAGCAACAGCAACTTCTGTTGAAGCAACAATTAAAGTGCCTGTTGTTAAAGTAAAATATTTAGATAATGTTATTGAATGCTTTTACCTTACTCAAGGAAAAGAAATTACTGTTGGTAGAAATGCAAAAAATATTATTACTCTTCCAGAACGAATTGTTTCCAGTTATCATGCTAAATTTTACTTATTAAATGATGTTCCTATATTAGAGGACACAAATAGTAATAATGGTACACTTGTTAATGGTGAAAGAATTTCACATTACAAATTGCAAGAAGGCGACAAGATACAAATAGGCACTTCCCTTTTATATTTTATATGGGAAAGACTTCCATCTTCTCCAGAAGCTACAATATCTCTATCTAATGAAGAAAATTTGGACTATGCGAATATTAAAGATGTTATGATTAAATTTTTCCCAACCGAAGAAAATTTAGGAAAAATTAACGAAATTACTGAATCCTTTTTGAAGAATACGCCATTAGGAATAATGAAAAGAAATGTTATTATTCCTGCTATTTATGAAGCAATCAGAGTTTTTTCTGGTGAAACTCAGGAACATGATGTTCAATTACGAATGCTGCGTGGAAAAAAATATGTTTCTTTCCGATGCAATTCTCCGGAAAAATTTCAAGGTTATGAAAAATTTTTAGAAGCAATTTCTCGACGCGCAAATAGCGAAACCAATAATCCGAGAATCAGTTTAGAACCACAAGAATTAGCTATTTCTCTTATCTTAAAGGTCTTTGAACGTATTGAAATTATTCGTTTTAGTCGCGAAATTTATATGACAAACTTTTTTTAAGATGTAAACAGATTATTTATTTTATTTTTTTCTGTTTTTCTAGTTTATGGGAATATCTTTGCAATTGCAAAGTACTTTAATCTATGCTCCCACACAATTGTGGGAGCAAAGAAAGTATTCATTTTTTTTATGAAAATTCGTTGGTTAAATTCCATTTTTTTTTATATTATTCCTAGATTAGCGGCTGCATTTTCTTTAATAGTAGGGTATACAACAAAATTACATATTTTTGCCCCAAGTTTTTTTCACGGTAAAAAAGACTTTTTTGAATGGGAGAATGGAGTAATTTTTTGTATTTATCATAGTCGTTTTTTTTATCTCAGTTATTATGGTCGTGGTTCTAAGACAGCAGCTATGATCAGCAATAGTAAAGATGGCCAAATTATTGCAAATACAATACATCAATTACGAATAAAATCTATTCGTGGTTCATCTTCCAAAAATGGACACGAAGTTATGATGGATGCAGTCGAACTTTTACGTAATAAGTATAATGTTTTAATTACTCCAGACGGTCCTCGTGGCCCCAAATATCAAATCAAACCTGGAGTTATTCGAGCTGCCCAATTAAGTGGTTCTCCGATACTACCAGTATGTTTTTGTAGTACAAAAGGAATCTTTTTCCCAAGTTGGGATCGTTTTTTTCTGCCTTTGCCATTCGGCAAAGCACTTTTGAATATAGCAGAACCAATTTATGTTCCTGCTACACTAACAGAAGATGAGTTTGAAAAACATCGTCTTGAACTTGAAAAAATAATGAATGAACTTCGCATCCAGACAGACGATTTCTGCGAAAGAAATCCTGAAGAAGAAGTTAAAAAAATGTGGAAAAAAATTCGTGAAGGACAGACTTCTATGAAATCTTCTAAACGTAAAGCTTAGAAAATTTTTTTAATTTTATAGCTAAACACCCACATAATGCAGCAATATAGTTATTGGAGAAAGTATTATGAGATATAAATATACACTATTTTTATTTTTAAGTATTGTTTTATTAACAAATATGCTTCTATCTCAGGACGTTATTTCAGAAGCATGGATAAATATTCCACAAAATACAAGCAATTTATCAACTATTGCAATAGATTACTATAATAAAAGAGTTGCTACTGTACTACAAGATAATAGTATACAAGTTTTTTCTTTAGAAGATGGACAAGCAACTGTAAAAATTATGGGGCATGAGAGATTTGTTAAAGCTCTCGCCTTAAATTCTAATGGAAAATTATTAGCTAGTGGCGACAGTGATGGAATTGTTTTGGTGTGGTCTTTAGCAAATGGAGAGCAGGTATTTCGATTTGCTAAACATACTCGTAGCATTCAAACTTTAACATTCAGCAATGATGGCAAATGGTTAGCAAGTGCAGGCAGCGATAATATAATTTTCGTTTGGGATATGGAAAATGGATTTTTGTTATATCAATTAGAAGGCCACAGTAATGAAATTATTGGATTAACAATTTGGCCGGATAAATCACTTCTTTTAAGTACAAGTAGAGATAATACTACAAAAGTTTGGAAATTATTAAAGCGAGAGGATTCTGCAGAAGAATTAGCGAAAAGAGGTAGAGAATATAAAAAAAAGGGGGATTATAATAACGCAATTACCAATTATCAAGCCGCCGTTAAAATGTCTCCTGCGAATATGGAATTTCAATATGAATTAGCAACTAATTATGCTTTACGTTTAAAAAACCTTGCCGAAGATGATCCACAATATCAAAAAGATGTAGCAGAAATGTTGCAATGTCTAGGAAAGGTTTTCCAAGCAGGATTTCAAAAATGGATAGAATTTAATGAAGATTTTAAAGAAGGTGCTTTTACAAAAGATACAAGATTCCAAACTTTGGTTAGTACATACAAACCTATTGGAAATATTTCTATCAGATCTAAACCAGTTTCATTTGATATTTTAGAAGAAGGTGGCAAAGGAGTTGCGCGTGCTTATGAAATTTGGATTAACAATGAAAAAATAACTCCTCAAAATCTCTTTCTTCCTGGATATGCTTATAATATGATAATAAAATTTAAAGAATATCAAACCGTACAAAAATACGGTTTTTTGGGATTTGGTAAAGACGATTTAACAATTTCTGTACCTTTAAAAAAATTAGTAAAATATGATTTCTTTACAAAAGAAGTAGAAAAAACTTTTGATGGCATAAAATATCCATTAAAGTATTATATAGATGGACAAGAAATTGAACCACATCTTTTAGATGTTGTAAAAAGAGGCGTAAATTTTTATCATAGTGTTCGTGTCCCACAAGAAGCTAAAGAATTAAGAAGCATTGCAGGATTTCTATACAACTCTACACCATTTATTTCTATCAAAAATAGCTTTATTCAAGCCGAAAAAATAGATGTTCTCTTACTTATTAAACATCTTGAATATCTAGCCAAACAAAATATAAAAGAAGGCTATCGTATTTCTATGATTGCTTTGGAACAGATGGTACGAAGCTATTATTGGAATAGCAAATTAAAATACGCACCAATGGATGATATAAACGAGCTTATTAATTTTATTGAAAGTTGGGGATTTGAAAATGCTGCAGATCAAGAACGCGCTAGAATGCTAGTTGATTCTATAAATTCTTTACTTGGTCAGCATTAGTAAAAATTTCATTTGTATGAGAAGGGTTTTTCTATGCAACAAAAAATTCTAATTACTATTTTTTCGATATTACTTCTTTTGGTTTTTGTATCTGCCCAAGAGAGTATTTCAACAGCAAAACCACTTTCAAAAGAAAGTCGTGAAGCTGCTAACAAAGCAATTGATAAAGGCATTCGATATCTTCGTGGACAACTTGTAAATGGTTGTCTTTTAGGGGATCCTGGAATTACCTCATTAGGCCTTTTGGCATTTATGAAATCTCCTCGTCAATATGGACCAGCAGATGGACCTTGGATTCGTGATGGGCTAGCATTTTTGATTAGTCTTCAAAAAGAAAATGGTGGAATATATAAAGATCAGCTTGCTTGTTATAATACAAGTATTGCACTACTAGCCTTAACAGCACATCCTGATGTGGCTAAAAAATATGCTACAAATATTGAAAAAGCAAAACAGTTTTTAGTACGACTCCAATGTGATGAGGGAGAAAATTATACTCCAGAAGAAGACATTTTCTATGGCGGATTTGGGTATGGTAGTAGCGAACGCCCTGATTTATCTAATACTCAATTTGCTCTAGAAGCCTTGCGAGCAGCAGGTTTACCAGACGATGACCCTGCTTATCAAAAAGCTGTTGTTTTCTTACAAAGATGCCAAAATCGTAGCGAAAGTAATTCTTTAGAATGGGCAAGCAACGATGGCGGTTTTGTCTATTATCCAGGAAATAGTGCTGCTGGAACAGTAGAACTTCCCAATGGAAAAATAGGATATCGTTCTTATGGAAGTATGACTTACGCGGGGATTAAAAGCTATATCTATGCAAATATGAAACAGGACGATCCTAGATTTCAAGCAGCTTTAGATTGGATCAAAAAGAATTATGATCTTTCCCAAAATCCTGGTATTGGATTACAAGGATTATTTTATTACTATCATACTTTTGCAAAAACATTAGCATTACTTCAATTTGACACACTTACAGATAATCAAGGTGTTGCACACAATTGGAGAGAAGATCTAATTCAAACATTAGTAAGCCGACAAAATTCAGATGGATCTTGGAAAAACACACATCCTCGTTGGTGGGAAACACAGCCACAATTGGTAACAACTTATTCAATTCTCTGCTTAAGTTTATGCTTAGAAGAAAATAAATAACTAAATATTTTTCTCTAAACAAAAAACGTGATATACTAAAATTTTGTATATCACGTTTTTGTTTTTTAAATTATCATAAAATATTTACGGTAGAAGCCCCAGCCTTTTTAACTTAGAGTTATTATTTCTTATCTATATCGTGTTGTAGCGAAACAAGCTGATGATAATTTGTTAAATCAAATTGAAGTGGAGAAAGTGAGATATAACCTTGTTTCAAGACTTCAACATCATGATTATATTGTTTATATTCTGCTGGAACAGAGCTATTTTCCTGTGTATAAGTAATATCTTTTAACCAGAAATATTCATGTCCTAAAGGATTTGTTCTTTTTTCGTACTCATCACCAAAAAATCCTCGAAATTGTCGAGTAACTTTAATCCCTTGAATAATTGGTGTATATGGGATATTTATATTATAAAGCATTTTCTGTTGGCATACAGATAAAATTTGGGGCATAAATGGACGAAGTTTTTCTTCAACTGTATTCATATCTTTTTCATAAAAAGACTCAAAAGAAAATGCCAAACTAATTTTATGCTGCATAGCACCTTCAAAAGCTGCGGCTACAGTTCCAGAATAGTATACTGAAGGTCCAGCATTCGGACCAAGATTGATTCCAGAAACAACCATTTCAACTTCTGGATAAAACTGAGAAAGCCCTAATTTTACTGCATCTGATGGCGAGCCATCTACAGCAATTCCAAAAAAATCATTATTATGATAAATTTTATGGACTAATAAAGGTGTGGATAATGTAATAGAATGGCTACTTCCACTATGTTGCCGATGAGGCGCACAAACATATATCTGGTGGCCTAGTTCCTTTAATAAATTATGCAAAATCTTTAAACCTAACGCATGAATACCATCATCATTACTAAGTAATATTTTCAATACAAGTTCCTTTATATAGATAAACAGGTATGTTTAAACATACCTGTTTTAAATTTTATTCACCTTTAGATTTAGTGATCATAAAATTTTTCACTGTACGGAAACCAACTATGTTCCACCATAAATCAGGTTCCATCCAACATCTAAATGTAGTAGTAATTTTATCTACTTCACTATTCCAACATCCTCCACGAAGTACTCTTCCTTTACCAGTTTTAGGACCACGTGGATTTGATGCGGGTGAAGTTTTGTAATAATTTTCATCATACCAGTCTAAACACCATTCCCAAATATTTCCAGCCATATCTAAACATCCATAAGGAGAAGATCCTTTAGGAAAGGAGCCAACAGGAGAAGGCATCCTACAACCATATTTAGGCTCTCCTAGACAATTTGCAAACCATTCATCATTAGTATTAGGAAAATCGTTTCCCCAAGGATACCGCCGTTTTGGTTCTTTATTTTTGAGCATCATATTGGTATCGCCATCAAAAAAATGGCCACCTTTAGCAGCTTTTTCCCATTGGGCTTCTGTTGGTAATGATTTTATTGCCCAAGAAGCATAAGCCTGTGCATCATCAAAAGAAACATTAACTACAGGTTGAGATTCATCCATTTCCCAACATTCTTGAGGCGGTTTTTTTCGCTTTGTTTCATCGCAAAATATATTGTATTGATACCATGTTACAGGGCATTCATCAATTAAATATCCATCAAGATTCACATCATGTTCAGGAGATTCTGGTGTAGCACCATCTTCGCCTAAATATCCCATGGTAAAAACTCCTGGTGGAATATAAAACATTGTAGCCCCATCTTTTTCACAGATAACAATATTTCCATCCCATTTATACCCCGCGGGTAAGTCAATTTTGGGTAATGGCTTTTTGGGACGTAGATATTCGCCAGCCTCATCAAAATCGTCCTCTGCTACATTAGCTTCGGCTGGTTCCTCTGCCTCTGTAGATTCTGAAACTTCGGACGCCGCTTCGGCAGGCACTGTTTCTTCCGGCAAATCATAAAGAACATTGCTCATGGGTTGTTCATCGAAATTTGCCTCATCAGAGCTTTCAGACATTTGTTCAAAATTTTCTTGGGAATCATTTTCTTGCGATTCTTCATTTTCTTGCAGATTTTGAGGAATACTCATTTGTTGAGGAGGTTCTTCTAAATCCATACCACCAGACAAATCAAAATTTCCATTAGGATATTTTAACGTAGTTGCTTCCTGAGTTAAAGCATCAGCATCAAGTTGTATTTCCATACTAGGAGAAGTAGTTTCTTCTTCCGCCGCTACTAAATCTGCTGAATCAAAAAGGGCTTCCATTCCATCATTTGATTCGCTTTGGGCAGCTTTTGCAGAAGGTGGTGCTGCTTTTGCAGAAGGTGGTGCTGCTTTTGCAAAAGGTGGTGCTGCTTTTGCAGAAGGTGGTACTGCTTTTGCAGAAGGTGGTGCTGCTTTTGCAGAAGGTGGTGCTGCTTTTGCAGAAATATCCACCGGCATAGCAGAAGGAATTTTAGGAGTATTTTTATTTACTTGCATAATTTCTTCTAATCCAAATCCCTGTTCAGGTTCTGAGGCTAAATTATCTTCTTGAATTTCTTCTACTTGTACATCATCAATATCTTTATTGGAATGCGAACTTTCTTCTGGTATTGCTTCTATAGCATCTTCAACTTCCGATGCTTCCAAAGGTGCTAATTCTTCAATTATATCTAACGGAGGTAATGGGAATGAAGAAGAAACAGATGTATTAGAGTCTTCTACAACTGTTGCACTATTAAAAGATGCCATACTATTTTTTCTTTGTAACCGTTCTTTAATCTCTTGTATTTTACTAATTGCTTGTTCTGCTGTATATCGTTCTTCTGCATGAGGCATAAGGCAATATCCAACTAACTCTCCAATAGTTTCACGTACTTGAGGATTTAAAGCAAAAATATTTTCTGGAGGGGGAGTTTTTCCAGTAAGTAAAAACATTAAAGTTTTTCCCATACTAAAAATATCACAACGTGCTGTTAATTCCGTATCTCCTCTTTGTTGTTCTGGAGACATATACCCCCAAGTTCCTGCAATATTTTTAGCAATAACACTAGCTGTGCTGCGAGTAATAGATCTACTAATTTCTTCTGGATTTGGAAGCATACAAGCAATTCCAAAATCAATAATTTTGACAGTTTGTTTTTCTGGACTATATAAGATATTATTAGGTTTAATGTCTCGGTGAATAATAGGAGGATTTTGTTTATGCGCAACAGCTAATCCTTTAGCTACTTCTAAAATAATAGTTAATGCTTCAGAAATATCTAATGGTTTTCCTTGCTTTACTTCCTGAATATATCGTTGCAAATCAATACCTGAGCAAAACTCCATTACAATAAACGGTCGGTTGGCGCGATGGCGACCGATATCGTAAATTTTTATAATTCTTGGATCATCAACTTTTTTTGCCATAAAGGCTTCTGCAAATGTCTCTTTTAATCCACCAGTTGCATATCTCCAAAGTGTTTTTACAACAGATTTACGTTCTTCATAAAGATCGTTGCATAGAAAAGTAACTCCCATGCCACCAACACCAAGTATCTTTTGAGGAACATATCTTTCCACATCAAATAAATTACATTCTTCACTGCCAGCTTCTAAAGATTCTAACATATAACGAAGTGCAGCATCAAAACTACCACGATTTAAAAGAGCGTGAAATAGGTTGCTTTCAATAGGCCCACGTTCTTGTTTATTAGAATTAGGCAGCAAAACTAAAGCACGACGAAAGTATTCCGCAGCTTTATCTGGATAACCAATAGCATTAAGAATTACTCCAAGTCGATTAGCAAAGAAAGGTTTTTGTGTATATGTATTAGGAATTTTTTCAAAAACTGTACGTGCTTTTTCTATTTTAGGCTTTTCTTTTTCTAAAATTGGCCCAAGTAAACTATGAGAAAATTCAATACGATCTGCACCTAAAAATTCCATTGCTTGCTTGGTTAAACGAGATACTTCTTCTACAGAATCTGACACTTCGCCACCTTCACTACTATCTTTTTTTACTTTATTTTGTTGAAGTGGCAAATCTTTTACTTTATCTAAAATATCTGTACTTGTCTGGTGTTCTAAAGTATCTGCAATACTTTGAAGAGTTTCTAAAACATTCTTTTGATCTTCAACAAAAATTGTCATTTTCTTTAAAGCATTTTGATAATAAATAATTTCTTCTGCTAATATTTTGGCTTCTTTTTCATTACTTGAGGCAATTTGTACTCGTTGTTTTTCTTTTGCTGTAATTTGCTTTCCAAGTAAATTTAAACGCAATTTCATTTTTGTATAACTATTAAATGTATTTAATACTTTCATACGAGCATCATTTAATAAAATTAAACGAAATTGATAATCTATCGTATGAAAAAGCACTCCTTTTTGCACTAAAAAATTAAATGAAGCGTCAGAAGGATCAAATCCTGTAATTTTATTTAAATAAAAAACAAACGTATCTGGTATACTAAAAATTTCTTTTCCTAATGTTACTTCAAGAAAAGCATTTTGAATTTGAGGTGCATCAAATCCCGTTCCTAATTCATCTACTACTTCTGGAGTACGTAATTTTTGGCAAACTTGGATAATCTTATTTTGTAAGATACGTACATCTATTTTACCTTCAATTGCTATCGGAGTTAATTTTTTTTCTATATTTTCAAAATCTTGTAAAGAAAGTTCAAGCATATATGGTGCGCGTTGGAGTGCAGCCCAATACATGAGTTGCAAGTCTTCTGCTGAGACATTGTATCGCGCTAAATATTCAAAAGTATTTTTGCTAGCAGTCCCAGCCATAGGGTCTAATGCTGCAAAGCCAGTAATTTTGGCTACTGATCCACAGCAGGCTTTAAATAATTCAACAGGTAGTACCATATTTAACCTTCTTAAAAATAGATATAACAGTCTGGCTAAATTAGCAAGCAACTTTGCTTATGAATTATAGCAAACCTAGAAAAAATTAACAAAATATTTTTCTTAATTTTGAGATTATAATAATATAAATATAAACTAACAATATGTTATATAATAAGTTATATAATTTTATATAAAAAAATGAAATTTTGGAATCCTTTATTTGACAAACATATATAAATATATCATACTTATAATAGAAATTTAAAAATTTTCAACAGCTTTATTAGAATTTTTATTTTTTTTTCATTTTCATCCAATTGAGAAGAGAAAAGTATTTTCTATTATAAAATAAGGAGTATCAAAATGCGTACATTTTCCATTCTTGCGATTCTATTTGTTGTGCTTGCTATAGGCATTCAAGCTCAAGTAGGACATTTTTCCCGTATTGAAATCTATCCTAATAATGTAACGATGAACAGTGGCTCCTCATTACGTTTTACCGCAGTTGCATATAGCAATAATAATGCTGTGTTTACTCCAGATAATTTAATTTGGAGTGCTAGTATTGGTCAAATTAGCCAAGAGGGTTCATATACAGCTAGCTATTATACAGGCGACGTTACTATTAAAGTTCGCGGGCGACATGGTGAAGGACAAGCAAAAGTTTATGTTCGTTCTATATCTCCTAACCCAAATCCATATCCAAATCCAAATCCATATCCATATCCCACACCAAGTGTTTCTCGTATTCTCATCAATCCAGAAAATTCTTCTGTTTCAAGAAATGGAACAGTTCAATTTACAGCAGTAGCTTATGACGCATACAATCGTGTTATCAATTGCAATTTTATGTGGTATGCAGATGGCGGAACTATTTCTCAAACAGGTGGATTTTATCGCGCAGATTGTGCCGCAGGGAATTATACCATTACTGCTCGTGATCCTGTAAGTGGAGTACAAGGCTTCGCACGTGTTAATGTTATGGGTGGCTATTATCCTCCCAATCCTCCTACTCCCCAACCAACAAATGCTCGTATTGTAATTACTGATTTTGATGTAGGTGGAAATATGTTTACCCCTAAAGTTAAAGTTACTGCTCAAGTTTTTGGACACCGTCTCCAAACCATTAAACTATTTGTTGTAAAACATTCTGGAGTGGAAGAAATTGATGCCCAATCTTGCAAAGATGGCCAAGTTGTTTATTTAAATGGCAAGTTTGATGCCCTTTCAAAGAGATATTTTGAAGTAAAATTATATGATAATTTTGGTCGCGAAGTTGCTTCGGAAACTCGTCGATAAATAGTAAAAAAATATCCTTCCTTAGTTTAGGAAGGATATTTTTTTTAGAATCCAATTTTTTCCCATAATTCGTCTACACTAATATCTAATTTATGACAAATTTTTCTTCCAAGATCAGGACGATCTGTAAAAAAACCATCTACCCCCAGCCAAAGCAAACTTCTCATCTGCCAAAGTTGATTGATGGTATAGGTATGTAAAATTAAATTTTGTTTATGAGCAGAATGTATTAACCATGGGTACACAAGTGAGCCATTTGGACCAATTCCATTTCCAATTTCCTTAGCTTTTTGTAATAAATGTTCTTTCCCATAAGATTTGAGCATTTTGGCATTAAACAAATAAGAACGTGGAATTTGTGGAACAAGCTCTTGAAATCTTTGTACACTATTAGCATCAAAAGATTCTAGAATAATATTTCGATTATATAAAGTACCTTCTGGGGAAATAATGTTTTTCTCTTTGAGTAAGTTGATAATTTGTTCTTCAATCCCAATATATAGTTCTGGAGATTTTGTTTCTAAATAGATTCCTATTTTAGAATCCGCTGTATTAAAAATATCTAATACTTCAGCAAAGGAAAGAATAGGAAGTTTTTCAAATGATGTTCTAGCACGTTGAGGAAATTTTTTATTAAACCAACTCCCAGAATCAAGTTGTTGCAATTCTTTCCAAGTAAAACTTCCTACTGGATCGTTTACCCGATTCGGATAGAGGTCTGAAACATTTGTGGTTCGTGCTAAAGTATCATCATGAAAAACAAAAAGTATTCCATCTTTACTACGTTGGACATCAAATTCAATGTAATTAGGAATAATTGCTACAGCCAATTTGAAAGAAGCAAGTGTACTTTCTGGTGCCCAGTATGCAGCCCCACGATGCCCAATAACTGCAGGATGTGGGATATTATATTTTGCGGCAATTTTACGACCATATAAGGATAGGTAATGCTTTGGTTTTATACCTCTGCATTTTCCCCCCTTCCAAACCGTACAGGCGACTTTCATCGCATA
>CAZPDM010000026.1:0-16726 GCA_964585305.1 uncultured Planctomycetota bacterium
ATTCATTGCCGGAAATATCAAAAAAAGTCATTAAAAATTGAAAAGTTTTTTTTATGCTGGTATACATATTGCTTTGGCTTTTTGATATATCTAAGCAAAAAACTTGAGGTGGGTAAACAAAACCAGCAGGTGTTGGTCCTGAATGTTTGTTTATTTCTAGCCTTTGATTTCCCATGGTTTTATTAAATAGCACACGACGCAGGGAGAAATTTTTCCATAATGAAAATTCTAATGATCTTAATATTTCTGTTTTACCACTTCCTTGCATACCAATAGTAGAAAAAATAATTTCTTCATTTTTTCCAGCTTCCTTATGTAAAGGAGCAAGGCAATACGGACAATATCTTTCAATACTATATTGAATACGAACTTCTTCTTTGCTTATAGGACAAGGACAAGATGCTTTGAGAGGTACTTTAGCTAAAATATTGTTTTTTATTCTCTGCAAAAATGGAATTTTAAAAAATCTTTTGTTTTCTTCGGGTTTGGCTTTTTTTAAACTGCAATTTCGGCATAAATTGGGGCATAAAAAGTAAACATTATTTGGTAGAATTTCGTGGAAACAATTGAGACATAGTATTTTTTTCATAAATTATTTTGATAAAATGTAAGAAAGGCGCGGATTTCCGCGCCTCAATAGAATCTATATTTTGCCTAATCCACGTAAAATCTTTTCAGGAGTGATTGGTAATTCTCGAATGCGTACACCACAAGCATTAAATACAGCATTAGCTACAGCTACTGCTGGGCAATTTATTGGAATTTCAGCAACCGCTTTGGCTCCGAATGGTCCGGTTGGTTCGTGGGTAGCAACAAATTTTGCAACAATTTCTGGCATGTCTATAGCAGTATAAATGTGGTAGTTGTAAAAATCAGTGTTTAGTGGCTGTCCTTGTTTATCGAATTGCATGTATTCTGTTAAAGCCATACCAAGCGATTGTGGAATACCCCCTTCAACTTGTCCTTCAGCCATTTCAGGATTGATGACTTGTCCAATGTCGGTAATAGAAACAATTTTTTTCACATTTACAATTCCAGTATCTGTATTTACTTCTACGACAGCAAATGTAGCATTAAATGGTGGGGGCGAGTCATAGCTAAGATGAGAAGCAGAGGCCATAATTTGTTGTTGATGTTCGGTATACATTGCTTTCATGCAAATTTCAGCATAGCTTATGTGATTATTATTCTGATCTTGAACAAAACCGTCACAAATTTTCGCATCTTTTTCATTACATTTCAAAAGTTCACTGCCTATTTTTAAAATTTGCTCTTTTAATTTTTCTGCAGATTTCTTAACTGCTCCACCAGAGATATATGTTGTACTAGATGCGTATGCGCCTGTATCAAATGGAGTCAAATCTGTATCAGAAGAATATACAATAATTTTTTCAACTGGGACTTCTAATACTTCGGCTGCAATTTGTGCTAAACATGTATCACTACCAGTTCCTAGATCTGTTGCTCCAACTAGAAGATTAAAACTGCCGTCTTCATTCATCTTAATGAATGAAGCACCCATGTCAATTCCTGGAATTCCAGAACCTTGGCCGCAGATCCCAAAACCAATTCCATGTCGTATAGTTGAAGTTTTCTTAGAATTATACAATATGTCCCAATCTGATAATTTTCGAGCTTCTTCAATACATTCTTTCATTCCAGAAGAATGTATCATTGCTGGAAAACCTTCGCGTCCTTCACCTAATACTTGTGCGATTGGAACTGGATCACCAACTTTGACATAATTTTTATGTCGGAATTCAATAGGATCAATTTTTAATTCGTACGCAATTTCGTCCATTATACTTTCAAGAGCAAAAAATGCTTGTGGAGCACCATATCCACGATATGCGCCAGCAGGTGGTAGATTAGTATAAACAGCATGACCAATAACACGAACATTAGGACAACGGTATAGAGATAGTGCTTTATTTGCGGTTACAGACATAACAGTAAGGCTGTGTGGTCCATAAGCACCTGCGTTTTCTAAAATATTTAAATCAATAGCAGTTAAAGTATAATCTTGATTAAGCCCTATTTTTATTTTAAGAATTTGAGGGTGTCGTGATCTTCCGCAATATAATTCTTCTTTTCTTGTATATTCTATACGGCAAGGTCTACCTGTTTTTACAGTAACTGCTGCACATACTTCTTCATTTAAAATTTCTTGTTTATTCCCAAATCCTCCGCCGATTCGTGGTTTTATTACACGGATTTTAGAAATAGGAAATCCTATAACTTCTGCAACAATGCGGCGGACATGAAATGGAACTTGTGTAGCAGTTCGAATGACTAAACGCCCATTTTCATCAAACCATGTTTTTGTAATATGAGGTTCAATATGGCAATGTTGTACATAAGGCGTACTATATTCCCGTTCAAAACAGTATACTGCTTTGGCTAAAGCACTATCAACATCTCCTAACTTTGCTTCGAGATGTGCAGGAAGATTTCTCTTTATATTTCCAAAAGTAGTTTTCCCTGGTTCAGGATGTAAAATAGTACTGTTGTCTAATGCCTGACGAGGATCAAATATTGCTGGAAGCATTTCATATTTAACATCAATATTTTCTAAAGCCATTTGAGCAGCTTCTAGTGTTTCCGCAGCAATAATAGCTACACGATCTCCGACATATCGTACTTTTTCGTCTAGGATGCGAGTGTCGCGAGGAGATGGTTCTGGATAACCTTGTCCAGCAGTTGTATAATAATGTATAGGAAAATCTTTATGGGTTAGTACGCAAACAACACCAGGTATTTTTAAGGCTTTACTTGCATCAATCTCTACAATGCGTGCATGAGGATGTGGGCTATGTAATATTTTAATAAATAGCATTCCTTTAAGATGAGGAATGTCGTCAGTAAAAACAGGTTGCCCTGTTACTAAAGATGGCCCATCTACACGTATCGTTTTTTTTCCAATTTGTTTCATGATTATTTCCCTTCTGGAGCATCTTGTTTTACATTTTGAGATGCTACATTAGCAACAGAGGAAACAGGTTTGACGTACCCTGTGCATCGGCAAAGATTGCCAGCAAGTGCGTCTCGTATTTCGGCTTCGCTAGGATTGGGATTTTTGCTCAAAAGAGCTTGAGCTGAAAGAATCATTCCAGGTGTGCAATATCCGCATTGTACTGCCCCATGATCCAAAAATTTTTGTTGCAAAGGATGTAGTTTTTGTAGATTTCCTAAACCTTCAACAGTTGTAATATTTTTACCTGCTATCATAGGCATGAGAAGTAAACAAGAATTCTGAGCTTCCCCATTCACAAGAACAGTACAAGCCCCACATTCTCCATGATCACATCCATATTTAACGCTAACAAGACCTTGCTCTCGTAAATATTCTAGTAATGTTTGACCTGGTTGACATTCAGCAACAACGGGATGTTGATTTAGTATAAAAGATATTTGAATAGTCATGATATTTTTATCAGCGTAATACTAATAAAATTTAGTTAAGTAGTCTGTCAACAAAATTGTTAGACATAATTTTATTATCTTACCTGCAGTCGTCCATCCACATATATGGATGGTAGGAATTAACCCGTCTCTTATAAGAGAAGGCTTTAAAGAAAAAAATGCAGTGGCGGGTTCAATTCCTATCAATTAAATATCAAAAAAGTTAGTTGACAAACCATTTATCTTCTAAAGATATATTATATTATTATGCTGCTCCAATATATATTTTTTGATGGTAAATGCTTTTAAGCATATCTTACAAAAAAAGATTGTCAAGTTTTTCCAATTATCGCGAGAAAATGTCCTTTATCCAATAATTATAAAGGGTTCTTCCAGCCGCAATATAGATATATGTTCCATTGCAAAATGGTTGAGAGAAAACTTTTTCTGGAAGACTTTGTTTCCAGACTATTTTGGATGTGTTTGCATCAATAGCATAAATATTAAAATCTTCCCCGCCAAAAAATATTATATTTTCATAACTACATGGATTTGCAGAAAAACCGCCTTCTGTTAAAATACGTGATACAATTTCTCCTGTTTGGGGACGAATAGAAAAAATATTTTTTTCATTACTTGCGACCCAAAGAAGATTATTAAAGATAATTGGCTTTGCTTTTACACCACCTGATATTCCTAAAGACCACTTCCTATTGCCAGTGGTAATATCTAAACAAGCAATACCTCCGGGATAGGTTGATATATATAGGCTGTTTTGAAAATAAAGTAATGAAATATAAATATTTGCCGGGATATTTTTCCAAAGTGTTATTACATTTACTTTCCAAAGAAGCTTCTTTTGGTATAAATCAAAGCAATGAATAAACCCATTTTGGGAACTGATAATAATTTTAGGAGAGGAATCAGAGATTATAATAGGAGAAGATATAATTTGGCTACCAACATTAAAATTTTGTTGTACTTGAAAAGTACCACTTGTATTGATAGAGTAAACATTTCCATCTGAAGAAGGAAAGAATGCTGTATTATTTGAAATCAAAGGTCCTGCGTAAATCGGATTCTTAAAATTATAATTCCATACAATACTTTCTTGAGGGTCAGCAAAGGTTCCATCAAGTTTTAAAAGATATGCCAATCCTTTTTTAGTAGAAAAAAATAACTGATTATTTGCAATTGCCATTTCTCCTATAATTTCAGCAAATGATCCAGCATTATATTTCCATAGTTCATTACCATCTTTATTTAAACAATAAAGGGTGCTATCACGGCTTCCTATGTAAATATTTTGGCGATGAACAACTACTGGAGATTGAATAATTCCTCGTGTACTAAATTCCCAAGTTGGAATGCGTTTAAGATGTAAAACTAATTTTATTAAGGTACCTGAGGAAGACTTGATTTCTTCACGTTTCACTATTTTAAAAGAAGGGCTTTGTATATCAATATCTCCTAAAAAAGTTTTAGGTTTATATCGATATAAAATAGGTGATGAGCCGATAGATTTGCTATTTAAAAAGCATTCAATATTATTGACAGGAGTTGTTTCTATCCATAAGGGTAATAAAATATTCTTGGCTAAATTTGTATTGCTCCAACGTGTATCATTTAGTATTTTTTGAAAATTTTGTAAAGCTTCCTCATATTTATTTTCTGAAATACATGATTCCGCTGACGACAAGTATTCTTCTGCTTGTTTTAAAAGTGCTTTGACATTATTCAAGTGAAATAATGTTTCTCCAGCAATTTTAGAATTAGGAAGAGTTCGAATTGTTTTAGAAAAAGTTTCTAATGCTTTTTCTAATTCTCCTTCATTTTCCAATGTCTTTCCATATTCATATAATTTTTGTTGTTCAGCTTGCTTTCGTTTAGTTTCTTGAGAGACTTGTTCTTCTAATGAATTAATTTCGATAAGCCGTTGTTCTACTTTGGCTGACCAAGTATTAGCATCTCGGATTTGGAGTCTTTTTAAAAGTTGTCTGGCTAATTCAAAATTGCCTGCTTTGATTTCTTTTTCTGACTCTTGAAAAAGACGTTGTTGTTCTTCTTCTTCATTCTTACGAATTTTTTTATTTATATCTTCAATATTTTTTCGGACAATTTCTAATAAAAATTCTTTTATATGTGGAGGACGAATGAGAACTTCTTTTTCTTGTAAAATATAAAGCTCGTCTAATATTTTTTGGTACTTTCCACTAGGCAGATAATCTTTATACAAACTATCGATTTTCTTTTCTAATTCATTCTTGGCTTTTTCTATTGATGATTTTGACTGACGATTTAATTCTTGATAGTATAAATCGCTTGCTTTTTCATGGGTTCCTAAAAAATAAGTTGAATTGCTAAATTCTTCTAAATCATCTTTTATTTCAGAAAATTTTTCTGCTTTTATTTGTTGCTGAAAAAATTTCATGCGGTTTAAACCATGCCATTCTCTCATAGAAACATATAATACAACAATAAATAATGCTGCCATTAAAAAAATATTGGGGATTGTCCGACTTTGCATATTTTTGCGAATTATAGATGTGGCAGTAACTGCTGCTTTTACAATAGGAACGTCAACACCCATTTCTTTTTCTAATTTGAAACGAATATCTTGTAAATTGGGATTTATTTTTAGCATTTTTTGATATGTTCGGATTACTTCATCTTTATTGCCCTGCCTTTTATAAGCACTTGCTAATAACCCATAATATTCCAAAGCCTGCTCTTTTTGATTGTTATCTAAAAAATGGTTAATGAGTTCTTTATGACATATTGTCATATCAGGATCGTATTTAAGAAGCTGTTGGCAAAGATCAATTAACGCATCAAATTTTTGATTTTTTCTTAATAGTGGAATTATTGCAAGACCTGATGTTTTTATATCTGAATCATTTTTTAATTGCATGGAAAGTTGATATATACAAAATCTTGCATCAAGATGGTTAATATCTAATTCCATTGCCCGATTATAGCAGTGTTTAGCCAGTTCTAATTCACCCAATTTTTCTCGAACTTTACCAGATTTAACCCAAAGATTTGCTGCAATTTCAAATTTATGGCGATTTTCGTAAACAGTAGCAAGTTCTTCTAATAATTTTATGTTATATGGAAATAATTGCAATGCTTGTTCTAACAAAATATTGGCTGCTGCTGTACTATCTTGTTCTTCAAATTGTTTAATAAAATTACTTAATTTTTCTAATATATATATAATTTGCGCTTTAACAATACACGCACAAATAGAAACTGAAATAACAACAGGTATTCCAATGCGTTCAAGTATAGAATATTGTTTAATAGATTGTCGTAATAATTGTTGAATATTTTCTGCTACTATATTGAGTTCTTCAGGATTTATTTGGTAGCGATGTTGCTGTGTATCTATTTCAATTTCTTGTCGAATATTTAATTGTAAATGGGAGAAAAAACCAAAATTTGGGCATTGGTATAATATTTCTAAAAACACAGCAGCAAGAGAATCTTCAATCGTTGCTCCTTCTGTTAATAATGTTCCTGTTGAACGATATTCTAATTTAAAAAGTCCTGATAGAATACGTTCCAAAATCATATCAGCTTCTTCTTTAAGAAGACATTTACTTTTAATAGTTGGTCCATAAACTGGACTTACTAATTTAATTTGGTTTCGTTCAGTTTGGATACCAATAGTTTCCATAGGAGATGAAATAACAACACTACCACTTTTGTTAATTGCTTCCAATGTTTCAATAATGCTTGCGTAGCCTTTTAAAAATACTGACGGTTCTGTAACTACGTCTAAGTTACATTGTCCAACTTCATTATTTTTTTGTTCAACAAATTCCCAAGTAAAAGGTTCCCATGACAAAACTTGAATAAGCAATAAAGATGCCATTTCAATTGGTCCATATTGCCTATTTTGTGCTGCCAGTTGTTCGATGGCATAATCTGGAGGAATTATTCCAAGTCCTTGTGCTCGGATATAAATAATTAACCGATAATCTCCTGATTGGAAAGTAAGAATACCACGTTTATTATTGTAAATCATGTCATCAAGTACCGATAAAAGTTGTATTTTATCTACGCCGGAGACATGTTGTAATTGAGAGCGATCTCCATCTACACCACACAATTCGCAAGTTTGTGTTTCTGCAAGTATATGTGTTCGACAAAGATATTTCCGTTTACATGATGGACATGTAAAGCTGTCTTTTAATAAATTTTGTTGGTTGCATATTGGGCATTCGACTACTGTCATTCCTTCTAGGATGACTTCTAATGCCTCGGCTACTTCCCCACAATTTTGATAACGATCATTAGGAATTTTAGCCATCATTTTCATAACAACATTGGTAATTTCTGGAGGAATATCTTGATAAAGTTGATCGGGAGGTATAGGATTTTCTGTAATATGTTTTTCTAATATTTCAAAGGAATTTGCGCCAGTAAATGGCGGCTTTCCAGTCAGTAGAAAATAAAAAGTAATTCCAAGCGAATAAATGTCTGTACGATCATCGATTTCACTACCTACACATTGTTCAGGTGCCATATATAAAGGAGTTCCTACAATTAGTCCGCTTGAAACTGTAGAAACATCTGCTTTTGAAACCCCTTTGGCTAATCCAAAATCTGTAATTTTTACTACACCATCAGAAGTTACCATAATATTAGCAGGTTTTATATCTCTATGAATGATCTTTTTTCGGTGTGCGGATTCTAAACCTTGAGCCGTTTGTAAAATAAAATTAACAGCATGAATTGGATCTAAACGATGTTGAGGAGAATTTTTTACCATAGCATCCAAAGAGCTTCCATCAACAAATTGCATAACAATATAATGTGTTCCTAAATTTTCATCATACGCAAGATCATATACTTGAATAATATTAGGATGTTCTAATCGTGCAATGGATTGTGCTTCACGCAAAAACCATTCTACGGCTTTTTCATCTTGGTTAGCATTTGTTAAAATTTTAATTGCTACTTCGCGATTTAATGTGGTATGTAGAGCTTTATAAACCGTTCCCATACCACCACGCCCAACAAATTCAAGGATTTCACAACTACCAACTCTACTTCCAATGAGCTGTTGCTCGCGATTATTTGGTCGTTGACGGCGGATTTGACTTTGTTGATTGCTTTCGTCCATAAAATTTGCCTTAAAATCTAAATGGTCTGTCAACTAAGTTTTTTTGACATTTAACTGAGAGGATATGCTTAACAATTTTGTTGACAGACCACTAATAATAGTTTGATAAAAGAACGGAATATTTTTCAGTTATTCATTTTTTTTAATGGACAACTGATTTTTTATAGAATTATATTTGTTGCATAAGCTGTTGTATTTTGCGATAGCAGAAACATGGATCAAGAGATTCTACTTTTGCCAAAATCTGTTTAGCATTTGTCCAATTCCCTTGTGTCCAATGCAATTTAGCAAGGCTATAGTAAAAATGCGGTTCTTGAGCACCTTTTTCTATCGCATCACTTAATAATGCTTGAGCTTGTAAAAAATCATTTTTATCAACTAAAATACATCCACGATAGCCATTTATATAAGGTTCTAATGGATCTTTTTCTTTCCCAAGCAAAATTTGGCGTTTGGCGAAAGATTCTAAAGTTTTAGAATATTCTCTTCCAAAAAAATATGCTTCTCCTAAATACGCGAAAACATCTGGATCGTTTGGAGAAATTACAGCAGCTTTTTGCATAATTGCAATGGCTTCAGAAAATTTGCTTTGATCAAGTGCATCATAATATTGATATACTAAAAATTGTGTACGCAATCCCATAGATTCTTTTCCTAAATTTTTGTTTATGTTCCCAAAAGACTATGTGGAATACAATAAACAATTAAAGTAACAAAGAAAGCTGCTATCGTCCAATTCCTAGCTTTTTTAGAATCTTTATATAATTTCCGTAATGTAATTGCCCATATAATTAAAGCAACTAAAGTTTTATTATCTGTAAGATCTGTCCCAAAAGGTATACCTGTCCAAAATGCTTCAAAAGCGTAATATTGAACAATACCTCCGAAAAGAACTCCGCCCATAAAAAGACAAATCATAGTACTCCATGACCATTTATAAATTTGATCAAGCGAATTTCCTAACATTGCGCCAATCCCTGTGCGGTTTGCTAGTAACATTGCTGCAAACATTAAAATAATATGAGGGATGAGCCAGTATTCTGGAACATATCCACGAAAGCGGATAACAATAGGCTCTCCATCATTTAGTACCATTCTTGCTTTATCTCGTTCTAAAATAACTTTATATTCAATTTTATCAGCAGGTCTTCTCTGCGGTAATGATGCAACTAAGAGACTTCCTTGTCTGTTCATAGCAATTGTTTTCCAAGGTTCTCCCTGAATTTTATAATTACGCCATTCTACTTGTCCGTAAACTTGCATATCTGGGATAAGCAATTTTATAGTATAAAGTTGGGTACTAACATGACTACGTGCTAAGGAATAATCGCATATAACATTAGGCATTCGTGCTTGACCTTCTACAGGATAGGATGGCCCAGTTATACGTTGAAAAACTATAGAAAATATTGTTAATAAAATTGCAAAAAGCCACATAGATAAATTTCTTTTAAAAGAAGCTTTTGAGACAGGTTTTGGCATATAAAAAACCTTTCTAATCGGATTATTTCAATCCCCATTCTTGGGGAAAATATGTAGAAGGAAAAATATTCTTACTATCATTTAATAATTCTAAGGCTTCAGTGATGTTATAGCGTTGTGAAATATGAAATAAAATAAGTTTGTCAGCAGATACTCTTTTTGCTAGTTGAGCAGCTTGTATGCTTGTAAGATGAAAATTTTTTTTTGCTAATTCTAAGTCTTGATGTCGGTATTGGCTTTCACATATAATAGTTGCATGATGTGGAATTACATCTGCTAAATATTCTTGTGTATTTTCTTCGCAAACAAAATCTGTTAAATATGCTAATGTTTCTCCTGGAGTACTTTTTAACAGCTTTTGGCGAAGTTCTTTAAAAGAATATGTATTATTTTCAATAACTATTTTTTGATCGCCAGAATTATTATAATCTTTTAATAAATTTAACCATGGTCCAGGCGATAGTTTTAATTCCTGCAAAATGTCTTTATCAATATTCCAACGTAGAGGTTCACTAATAATATATCCAATAGAAGAAATTCCATGGTTTAATAAAATTGCTGAAATCTCATAGTTGGGATGTATAAAAATTTTTTTATTCCAAGAATATTTTTTTTCATAATGACTTTTGCTAAATGCTTCGGAAGTATAAAAATTTGTTTCTTGGATTTCATCTTTTTTTATTTCATGAATTTGCCATCTTCCTGGTTGTTCGGAGATAAGATTCCATGTAAAACCTTGGAGTCTATGAGAGATTACATGAGTGATATCTTGAGGACCCCATACACAGACAGGGATATTGGGGCGATTATAATTTAATCTGCAAAATGTATCAAAACCGGCAATATGATCCATGTGGCAATGAGAAAAAAATAGGTGTTCTGTATTTTGAAGTTCGGAATTATTAATATTGTATAATACAGATTCTCCACAATCGAAAAGTAAGCGATGAATAGATTGACCAGTTTGAATACGTACCCATAAAGCATTATCCAAAAAAATTCGCCCCAATACTTGATATTCAATAGACATAAAATTCTCTTTAAAAAAAGAGTTTAACAATGGAATCTTTGCCAAAATTTTTCTGCTTGAATACGAGAAGATTGTGCAATATTTGCTTCATTCAGTCCAACAAAGTTATGATTTTGTAGGATCAATTTGCCGTTGATTAAAACTGTTTCTGCTTGAACGTGGGCAAAACCAAATAAAAAATGACCTAATATATTGTTGTTGTGTAATGGTGTAGGAGGATAATAATTGTAAATTACAATATCTGCATAAGCACCTGGTATAATTTGTCCTAACTTATTAGGAAAAAATTCTTGTGCAAGACGAGAATTATTTTTTAGCATAACAGAAAGTTCTTGCCAAACTATACGAGGATCTCGATGTTCATGTCGATGGATAAGTGCTGCAGTGCGTAAATCTGGCCAGATTGACGCAGCCATGCCATCTGTTCCTAAACAAATTTTTCCACCAAGTCGAAGATGCCCCAATAAATCCATTGCTCCTACAGCATTATTCATATTACTGCGTGGGTTATGGATTACCCAAGTTCCACTTTCTGCCAATAAACGTTTTTCTTCGTCATCTACATGTACAGCATGTGCAGCAATTGTTTTGTGGTCTAATCCGCCGGCTTCATATAAGCGATGTACTACTCGATTTTGATGATGGTAAATTGTTAATGTTTGATCCGCATGATCTTCAGCAACGTGCAAGTGTAAGCCTACTCCCAGTTTTTTTGCTGCTGAGATGGACTTTTCTAATGTTTCCTTTCCTACAGTAAAGGAAGCATGAAGCCCAAAAGTTCCCTTTAGTAGGCTAGAATTTCTATTTTTTTCAATAAAACGAATATTTTCTTCTATGCCTTCTTCAGCAATTTTTATCCCATCTCGATCAGAGACTTCGTAACATAATATTCCACGCATTCCTACGTCTTGAAATGCACGTGCAAGTTCATCCAAACATCCTGGAATACAATTGGGGCTTGCATGATGATCAATGAATGTTGTAACACCCGATCGAATGCCTTCTAGAATTGGAATAAGTGTGCTAAGATAGAGATCGTCGTGTTGTAATCTTTTATCTAATCTCCACCATAATTTTTCAAGTATTTCAACAAAACAAGAAGCAGAGCCAGCAGGTTTCATGCCTCTGGCAAATGTACTGTAACAATGCATATGGGCATTAACAATCCCTGGGCAAACTACTTTTTGTTGTGCATCAATTATAATAGAAAATTGAGATTCATCTTTGCAATCGCCATTTGTTACTGATACAATTTTTTCATTTTCAATAATGATATGGCCGTGAGGAATCACCTCATCGCGGTCATTGCTAGTAATAATCCAAGCATTTTTTATTAAAGTTTTCATAAAATTTTTTTCAATTACTTAAAATTTTTTGTTTGATAAAATTGCCAAATATAGTTTCCCACGAAAAAACGTGGGAAACTATTTATTTAATTGCAATTATTATCTATTTTGATTGATTAGCAAGTGTAGCAATTGTTCCTATAGTCGCTTTTACATATCGAGTAAAATAGTCCATATTTAAAGTATCAAGTTTATCGCGAGATGTATGATAGTTAGCACAGAAATCATCTGCATCATCTTCGATTGCTAAAATTCCAGGGAAACCTTTACTCCAAAATGGAGCATGATCACTATATTGGATTCCATCAGCATCTAGGATAGGAATTAAATTTAATTTATATGTAGTATTAATTTGTGAGAAAATATCAACAATAACTTTATCAGCTTTGTATCCGGAATTGCTACTGGTACGTGTATGAAGTCTTAATGTTGCGCCTGGTTTACTATCCCAAGCAATCATATCCATGTTATAAACAGCAACAATATTATCGCCGTCTTGAGAAACTTTAGAAGAATATGCTTTACTGCCAAGTAATCCTTGTTCTTCTCCTGTAAAAAGAACAAAACGTAATGTTCTTTCCCATTGATAATTTTTAAGAATTTCTGCAGCTAATAAGACCCCTGCAGATCCACTACCGTTATCATCTGCACCAGGGCTGAATGTAGCAGAGGACGGCATAGAATCTAGATGAGCTGTAACAAGAATAATTTCTTTAGGTTTTGTTGTTCCAAGTTTTGTTCCAATTACATTTCTGCAATTTCCATAATAAGAAGATGTCCAATCATGATATGCTACTGTAAGCCCCAATTTTTGCATAAATTCATAGCAATATTGTGTGGCTTTCAAAATTGGAGTTCCAGATTTTGTGTTTCTTGATACTATGGTGTAGCTTTCTCCTCCAACAATAACAGGCTGTTCTCCACTTAATCCACCAACATAATTTTTGAGAGTGTTTTCTTGAACTTGGTTAATCATTTCTGAAATATCTGATCTGAAAGTAGTTTCTTGAATATCAGATAGTGGAGTTACTTTTTTAAATATCATGGGACTATCTAAAAGATTGATAGCAAATCCTAATTCTGATATTTTTTCGGCTTCTTCTGGTGTTCCTCGGAAAACAATTTGACTTCCATCATCGCTTAAAACGTGGACAATATTTTGAGCAGTCAGTCTGCTGCCAGCAATACGTTCGAGAGCAATATAATAAAACTGGTTTTCAGTTTTATTTTTGCATTCATCTAAGATTTCAAAAACTACTTGAGTTTTTTGCAATTCAGCAAGAGAAGTAATCACTAAAACATATTCTCGGCTACCTGAATCTTGTAAATGGCTATAAACGGGAAATTGAACATCTTCAACATTCCCAACCAATTCAACGCGTGCTAATACTAAGTCTAAGTCATTTGCAATTGTATTTAAACTTAAAAAAACAAGTATAATAAAAAGAAAAGAGAAAATCTTTAACATTTTGAAACTCCTTGAATTGAACTTATAAAAGAACTTATTTGATTATCTCTTATTTTCATAATTTCGTCAATGAAAATTTCTTTAGCATTTCAGGAAAAAATTATTCAAGCAATTTTTCTAAAATTATGCTTGTTTGCGCATTACTTTCTGGAAGAATAATATCATGTTTGGCAAGTTCAGAAAGAATATTTTGTTTATTTTGAATATCATTTTCTGTTCCACAAACATAAATTACAAACGCCAAATGCCGTCTTTCCTCTAAGGCCGATTGTTTTGCTTGCAGTATTACAGGAAGTAGTGTAGCCAAAGGATCTTTTTGGCTACCATATCCAAGAACGAGATCTAGAACAATTACACTTGTTTCAGAAATGCTAGTTTCTTGTATGAGTCGTTGAGCGCGGAAAGTATTGTCAATCATGGGATGTGGTCGTCCCACTGTATATTCATCTTCACCTAAGTCAATAATACTATGTTGAAAACTTTTGCTAGGATCTTGGAGTCGATATTGAGAATCTTTGCTAATATTAGAGTAAATATGAAATCCTTTTTGTTTGAGCAAAAATAAAGTTTCATAAGCTAAAGTTCCACCAGAATATAACGCTTTAATATACTTTTGTTGAAAATTTTTATGTTGCTGGTGGTTTTGTATAAGCATAAAATTTTTTTCGCTTATAAGATTTTTTAGAGATAACTTCCTATTGTTTTGTATGTATTCTACCGAGTGTAGTGCAGTTTCTTCTAGTGTAGTTGCGAATGTAATTGGCAATTCTGGGGAAGGAGATATTTGCAAAGATTTAGGATTATCAACTCCTAAAAAATTAATTATAACAGGTTTAGAGCTTTGTTTAGTTGCTTCTATAACTTTTGCCATTACTTCTGGATGTGGTGGCTTAGAAATAATAACAATAACTTTAGTTTTCGGATCATTTTGTAATGCTTGAATTCCTTGCAACATAGTAATCCCACCAACTTGTTGTGATAAATCTCGGCCACCTGTTCCAATTGCATGGGAAATACCTTCTCCGTAGCTATGAACCATTACACAAACTTCTTGTGTTCCTGTCCCGGAAGCCCCTACAATACCAATACTTCCAGGGCGTACATCATTTGCAAATCCCATCCCAACACCAGAAATAATTGCTGTTCCACAATCTGGTCCCATTACTAACAAGCCTTTTTCAAAGGCCATTTTTTTAAGATGTATTTCCTCTTCAATCGAAACATTATCGCTAAATATCATAACATTTAGTCCGTGTTCTAAACATTTTCTTGCTTCTTCTGCAGCATATCTTCCTGGTACAGAAATTAGTGCTATATTTGCTTGTGGTAGAGTTTTTATTGCTGTATCTAGTGTTTTGGGATGATAATTTTCTATCATTTTGTTAGCTTTACTTTTACGCAAAGAGTCTAAGCCATCTTCCCATGCTTGAATAGCAATTGCTTCTTGTTCTGCTTGGATGCTGACGATGAGATCATCGCTAGTTGCTGTTTCTAAATGATCTTGCCAAAGATTGGCCTGACGTAAGATCATTTTATTGACCGGTGTTCCCATAACAACTGCAGCATTTGTTATTTTAGGATATTTTGTTAAATCTTTTTGCAAATTCATTAAAGTAATAGAGTCGTAATATAAACCAACTTTAATTTGGCTAAAAATCGGCATAAAATTTCCTTTTGTACTAAAATCAAGCTGGCTTTTAAAGCCAGCTAAAAAAAAACATACTCTTTAAAAGGTTGTAGAACCTAAATTTTGATTTTCTATAGAACGAAGATAATCGAGAGCTTCTTCTAATGTAGGAGCTATAACTCCAGATTCTCGGCCTTTGTCATCTAATTTTCTAAGTTCCATAAGGTCTTCGAAATATTCACTATTTTTAAGAAATACGCGTAAACGGTGTCCCAATTCTCCCATTTTATATTTTATAGCGTCTATATGATGACGTATTAAAAATAGTACTCTCTCTGTAACAAATCCTTCCAAAGCATCTGCTCCAGCTTCAGCATGGTGAAGGGGATCAATTCCTTTGCCAACATCATGGAGTAAAGCAGCTTGTAAAAATTCAATATCATAGCCATGTCCTTGTTTCGCAAGATCAAAAACTTGAAGGCTATGGTATAAAATATCTCCTTCAGGGTGATATGGCCCACCGGGAACAGTTTCTAATGGCAAAAGAAGTAATTTAAACATTTCATAGCATTCTGTGCTATCAGCATATTGTTGGAGTTCTTCACTAAGATTTGTAGTTTGATATTCTTTAGCCATAAGTTTTTCTAATTCTTGAATGCTAGCTTTTTCCATAGTCTTTCCAGTAATTGAGCTTTTAAATCTATAACCAATTAGATTCTTTGCATAAAGTGTAATTTCTATTTCATATCGGCCATGTATATGAATGTGAGTAAACGTTCTCTCTTGCCCATATTTAACAATATGCTTGCGTTCTATTTCATAAGGAAGATGATTGTTATCTAAAATAGAAGTAACTGAGGCAATAGAATCTGAAAAGACATGAAGATCAATATCAGATCCTTTTCGGATATGTCCTGTCAAAGTACTTCCAATAAGATGGGGGTCAAATTGAGAGAGTTCTTTCATCATCCATAGTGCATACAATCTCATATCTTTAAGTTTTTGATAGCGTTGGGAGCCTTCATTTAAATCAGCAATGTTTAGTATTTGCTGCCGGATTTCTGCATTAGAAGGGAGATCTTGTGGACGATGATTGGTTCCATGTTGTTTTGCTATTTTACGTTTAGCCGTAAAGTATTCTGTTTCGGTACGATCGTACATAAGTTGCGCAGCTTCCATAGCAATCATCTTGCGAAACTTAATTTGACGTTCTTTTCTATAATCAGGTTTCATAAATTAA